>NZ_CP096408.1:3502500-3952500 GCF_054161355.1 Bacillus sp. PK3-037
GGATCGTAACTCGCCGGTTCATTCTACAAAAGGCACGCCATCACCCGTTAACGGGCTCTGACTACTTGTAGGCACACGGTTTCAGGATCTCTTTCACTCCCCTTCCGGGGTGCTTTTCACCTTTCCCTCACGGTACTGGTTCACTATCGGTCACTAGGGAGTATTTAGCCTTGGGAGATGGTCCTCCCGGATTCCGACGGAATTTCACGTGTTCCGCCGTACTCAGGATCCACTCTGGAGAGAACGAAGTTTTGACTACAGGGCTGTTACCTCCTATGGCGGGCCTTTCCAGACCTCTTCATCTACCTCGTTCCTTTGTAACTCCGTATAGAGTGTCCTACAACCCCAAGAGGCAAGCCTCTTGGTTTGGGCTAATCCCGTTTCGCTCGCCGCTACTCAGGGAATCGCATTTGCTTTCTCTTCCTCCGGGTACTTAGATGTTTCAGTTCCCCGGGTCTGCCTTCTCATATCCTATGAATTCAGATATGGATACCACTCCATTACGAGTGGTGGGTTTCCCCATTCGGAAATCTCCGGATCAAAGCTTGCTTACAGCTCCCCGAAGCATATCGGTGTTCGTCCCGTCCTTCATCGGCTCCTAGTGCCAAGGCATCCACCGTGCGCCCTTTCTAACTTAACCGTTAAAAAGAATCACTATGTGATATCTTGTGTTACTAATTGAATGTGATGTCTACTGTTATCTAGTTTTCAAAGAACACGTTTCGAAGGAATGATCCTTCAAAACTAAACAAGACAGGGAACGTTCTGTTTATAAGACCCAAGGTCTTATATTCCGTAAATATCCTTAGAAAGGAGGTGATCCAGCCGCACCTTCCGATACGGCTACCTTGTTACGACTTCACCCCAATCATCTGTCCCACCTTCGGCGGCTGGCTCCATAAAGGTTACCTCACCGACTTCGGGTGTTACAAACTCTCGTGGTGTGACGGGCGGTGTGTACAAGGCCCGGGAACGTATTCACCGCGGCATGCTGATCCGCGATTACTAGCGATTCCAGCTTCACGCAGTCGAGTTGCAGACTGCGATCCGAACTGAGAACAGATTTGTGGGATTGGCTTAACCTCGCGGTTTCGCTGCCCTTTGTTCTGTCCATTGTAGCACGTGTGTAGCCCAGGTCATAAGGGGCATGATGATTTGACGTCATCCCCACCTTCCTCCGGTTTGTCACCGGCAGTCACCTTAGAGTGCCCAACTGAATGCTGGCAACTAAGATCAAGGGTTGCGCTCGTTGCGGGACTTAACCCAACATCTCACGACACGAGCTGACGACAACCATGCACCACCTGTCACTCTGCCCCCGAAGGGGACGTCCTATCTCTAGGATTGTCAGAGGATGTCAAGACCTGGTAAGGTTCTTCGCGTTGCTTCGAATTAAACCACATGCTCCACCGCTTGTGCGGGCCCCCGTCAATTCCTTTGAGTTTCAGTCTTGCGACCGTACTCCCCAGGCGGAGTGCTTAATGCGTTAGCTGCAGCACTAAGGGGCGGAAACCCCCTAACACTTAGCACTCATCGTTTACGGCGTGGACTACCAGGGTATCTAATCCTGTTCGCTCCCCACGCTTTCGCTCCTCAGCGTCAGTTACAGACCAGAGAGTCGCCTTCGCCACTGGTGTTCCTCCACATCTCTACGCATTTCACCGCTACACGTGGAATTCCACTCTCCTCTTCTGCACTCAAGTTCCCCAGTTTCCAATGACCCTCCCCGGTTGAGCCGGGGGCTTTCACATCAGACTTAAGGAACCGCCTGCGAGCCCTTTACGCCCAATAATTCCGGACAACGCTTGCCACCTACGTATTACCGCGGCTGCTGGCACGTAGTTAGCCGTGGCTTTCTGGTTAGGTACCGTCAAGGTACCGCCCTATTCGAACGGTACTTGTTCTTCCCTAACAACAGAGCTTTACGATCCGAAAACCTTCATCACTCACGCGGCGTTGCTCCGTCAGACTTTCGTCCATTGCGGAAGATTCCCTACTGCTGCCTCCCGTAGGAGTCTGGGCCGTGTCTCAGTCCCAGTGTGGCCGATCACCCTCTCAGGTCGGCTACGCATCGTTGCCTTGGTGAGCCGTTACCTCACCAACTAGCTAATGCGCCGCGGGTCCATCTGTAAGTGGTAGCCGAAGCCACCTTTTATGTTTGAACCATGCGGTTCAAACAAGCATCCGGTATTAGCCCCGGTTTCCCGGAGTTATCCCAGTCTTACAGGCAGGTTACCCACGTGTTACTCACCCGTCCGCCGCTAACATCAGGGAGCAAGCTCCCATCTGTCCGCTCGACTTGCATGTATTAGGCACGCCGCCAGCGTTCGTCCTGAGCCAGGATCAAACTCTCCGATAAAGTAGTTTGACTGACTACGCACATCACTGTGCGATTTTATGATAAAACTTGAATTAACAGGTACGTTTTGTCTTGTTTAGTTTTCAAAGATCATTTGAGAAATAATGGAGCGGGTGATGAGAATCGAACTCACGACATCAGCTTGGAAGGCTGAGGTTTTACCACTAAACTACACCCGCATGTATATTATATTGGCGCGCCCGAGAGGAGTCGAACCCCTAACCTTTTGATCCGTAGTCAAACGCTCTATCCAATTGAGCTACGGGCGCTTATCGAGCGACTTAACTATCATACTATTAATCGATGTTAAAGTCAAGAAGTTTTTTGAATGTTTTTCAAATCTTTTTGATTCGACTTTATCTATTATACACATTCTGAAGTGTTTGTAAACACCTTTTGAAAAACTTTTTTATTTTTCATTTTGTTCTGTGCTGTTCATCAGCGACGTTTAATAATATACCATGTGCTTTTTTATCGGTCAATACTTTTCTATACTTTTGTTTCATTTTTCTCATTTTCTTTTCAGCTGTTGGTTAGTCCGTATAGTTTATCTGATTGTACAGATGATATAAAAAACAAAATAAATAAGAAAAGAGGCGTGTTATGTTTTACTACAAAGAAGAACTAATCAATATCATTAAACCCGATAATCCAGATCCGGCCGCTGCTAAAGTACTGCAGGAAATATTAGGCGGACATTACGGGGAAATGCGTACAATGATGCAATATTTCTTTCAAAGCTCCAATTTCAGAGGAAAGCAGAAACAATATCGTGATTTGCTGCGCGGCATCTTTTTAGAAGAAATTGCCCATGTAGAGCTTGTGCAAAATACAATCAATGCCTTGTTGGATGAATCAGGCGGTGCTGGAGTCGGCAGCCAGGGTATAGATCACGCCCCCCTTGATGAAGCAGTTAAACATGCTAATCCTCATCATTATATTATTGGCGCACAGAGTTCACTCCCGGTTGATGCGGGCGGCAATCCTTGGAACGCGTCGTGGGTGTATAATCACGGAAACTTAATCACTGACCTGTTGGATAACTTGTTGCTTGAGTCTACTGGTGTTCTCCAAAAAACAAGAATCTATGAAATGAGCTCTAATCAGACGTTCCGGGAAACACTCGCTTTTCTTATTGTTCGTGACAATGCTCATCAAAATGCTTTCGCTAAAGCGCTTGAGACTTTAGGTGTTGACTGGGCTAAGCTTTTACCAGTTCCGAATTACGACATTAATAAATATCCAGAGTGCAGAAAGTATGTTGAATTAGGCTACCATAATGTACAGTTTAACTTCAGATTAGATGAAACAAGAATTGCAGAGATCTTTCAAGGAACATCTCCAAGCAGAAATGGCGGCGAGCTGCAAGTAACTGAACCTCCGGCTGGATTTCCTGTTCCGGTTCTTCCTGAAATGCCGAATGAACATAGTCCCGGCTTAGGGGATATGAACGCCTGATGAGCAAAAGGTTCTCAAGGAAATCCTCGAGAACCTTTTCTTAATGTAAAACGTTTTTTATTCAACTATAGGTGATAATGTATCACCGTTCCATACTTCTCCCTTATTTAATGTCCAGCTATCATTGTAGAGAGATGAAGCGCCTTTGTTCACAGCCGGGCTCCATTCATCATTCCAGGCCAGAAAATAAGTGGTTTTAGGGTATTTTTGTTTTATCGCACTCATAAACAGGCTGTAATCAAAGCTGCCGTTTGCTGTTTGCGGACCAACTTCTGTGAAGGCAAATGGTTTATTAAGTGCTGTGAGCTGGTCGTATCCGCTTACCAAATATGGATCTTGAAAGTATGCATCTAACCCAACTATATCTACGTATGAAGCTCCAGGGTAAAAATCTGTTTTAAAATCTCGATTAGCGTCGGGAGAATAAATCCACAATAAATGATCCAATCCTCTTTCGTCAGTCATATAATGATAGATTTTGATGTAAAGCTGTTTATATAAGTAGATTCTTTCATCATCCTTTTGATTATATGACGTAATCCCCCACCAAAACCACTCGCCGTTCATCTCATGCAGCGGCCTGAACAGAACGGGTACGCCTTGGTTTTCCAGCTCTTGAAGCCCATCAGCAATTTTGCTGAGCATGGCGTTCAGCCGCTTCCCCTCTGTTGTAGAAGAGTCTAACAGTTTTTTATACTGATCGTTGGTAATCGGTGTTTTATAGTGTCCTGACTGATAAGCAGGATTCGCTAGATGCAGACTGATCTGCGGAATCCCTCCGCTTTTCCAATACGAAATTAAATCACTGTTGCAGCTTACGTCTATAGAATCTTCAATGTTTGAGGTTTCAAGCCATCCTCTAGCGTAATCACAGCCGTAAATGGCAGGTGATTGTCCGGCTGAGCTTCGGATTCTTTCTGCTTCGGCCATGGAGAATGTGTCATGACTGTAACCGCCAAACGCACCGGAAAGGACTCTGTTTTCAGAACGATTCGGCAGGTGGGCGAGCCAATTCATCACATCTTTTGTTATCTGCTGTGCTTTAGGATTAACAGGTGACACAGTATGTGCTTGGATCGGCTCAGACAAAACGGCAGACGAAAATGAAAATAAGATGAACAAACAGATGATAGGTTTCTTTAACACAGAAATTCCTCCGTTCTTATTAAGGATGAGATATGATCAGCTCGCAAGTTCCTTCTATTGAAAACTCGCCAAAATGGGCAGGCAAAATAAAGTGTGAGCCTTTATTGCATTCATACTGCACACCGTTGTTTTCTATTATCCCTGAGCCTTCGACAACACTGCACAGCAAATAGGTTTGAGGAGAAGGAAAAACCGGCTTGCCGCTGACATTCCATTTGTAAACTGAGAAATAATCTGACTGAACATAAGACGTAATCACGGCATCCTTCATTTCTTTTATCGCTGGTATTGGTTCAGAATCCGCATGCGGTATGTTTACAACTTCCATCGCTTTTTCTATATGGAGATCCCTTTTTTGGCCATGGTCATTACAGCGCTCATAATCGTATACTCGATATGTGGTATCAGAATTTTGCTGAATTTCAAGGACGAGGGTGCCCTCACACAATGCATGCAGCGTGCCGCTTGGAACATAAAAGAAATCTCCCGGCTTTATGTTGATGCGCCTAAGCAGTCCGTTCCAGTCACCGCTTTCTATAAGCTGTTTGAATTCTTCCTTCGTGCTTGCGTGATGTCCCAAAATTAGTTCTGCACCTTCTTTGCAATCAATAATATACCAGCACTCTGTTTTTCCGAGGTCTCCGTTTTCGTGCACCATGGCATAATGATCATCAGGATGCACTTGTACGGAGAGGTCCATGTCGGCATCAAGTACTTTTACCAGTAACGGAAACACGCTTCTTTGCGGAAAGCCGAAAAACTCCGGGCATTCTTTCCACACTTGATCTAGTGTTTTTCCTGCCAACCGGCCATTTTGAACAGTCGATGATCCATTGGCATGGGCCGAGACAGCCCAGCATTCGCCGGTTTTTTCTGAAGGGATGCTGTAGCCGAATCTATCACGAAGCGCTGTGCCGCCCCATATCCTTTCTTTAAAAATCGGCTGTAAAAATAAAGGATGCTTCATGATGGAACCTCC
This sequence comes from Bacillus sp. PK3-037, assembly GCF_054161355.1. Classification (NCBI taxonomy): domain Bacteria; kingdom Bacillati; phylum Bacillota; class Bacilli; order Caryophanales; family Bacillaceae; genus Bacillus; species Bacillus sp. PK3-037. The sequence goes on from NZ_CP096408.1 coordinate 3,508,443, forward strand.
CCGGATGCTTCTTCTGCTTTTAATGCCTGATCGGCTAAAACAAACGTTCCGATGATTCCGGCATTTCTGCCTAAATGGGGAGCTACAATATACTCATTTATAACTTCTGATAATTCAGAAAAATTAAAGTAGCTGTTCATTATTTTAGGTACATATTGATAGATATAAGGGAACAACTGACTCTGATTCATGACGCCGCCGCCAAGAATAATTTTTTTGGGTGCCAGGATGAGGATATATTGTGCCAGCGCCTGCGCAATGTAATATCCTTCAAGTTCCCAGACCTCATTAACATGTGATAAATCTGCGGCCTTTTTTCCCCATCGTGCCTCTATAGCAGGACCTGAAGCCAGACCCTCGAAGCAATCCTTATGATAGGGGCACTTTCCTTGATACGTGTCATCCGGATGGCGGCGAATATAGATATGGCCCATTTCAGGATGTGATAATCCTTGCAGAAGCCGCCCTTCTATAATCGCGCCTGCACCAATGCCGGTGCCGATCGTGATATATAAGCAGTTGTCGAAGTCTTTAGCTGCGCCGAAAAGAAATTCACCGAGCGCCGCAGCGTTCACATCCGTACTGAATCCAGCAGGAATATTCATTTCTTCTTTTATCGTTTTCAAAAATGGATAGTGCCTCCAGCCTGGTTTAGGCGTGGCAGTAATGGTTCCATATGTTTTACTGTTTACATCTGTATCAACGGGACCAAAGGAGCCGATGCCGATTGCCTGTAGCGAGAATTGGCGAAAATATTGAATGACTTTCTCTATCGTTTCATCCGGCATCGCTGTTGGTATCTCTATTCTGTCAATGATCGTTCCATCTTCTGTTCCGACGGCACATACAAATTTTGTGCCGCCTGCTTCAATACCGCCAAGCATGCAGATGGCCTCCTTGTTATTTCCGCGATCAGCGCCTTACGTTTACCGAAGTGACGACAAATTTGTCATGCCGATGACGTGAAAAGGAATATTCAAATGGAATTCCGTTATCTAAAAAGCCCACGTGCTCAACTTCAAGAATGGGATCATCCTGTTTGCAGCCCAGATGCTGCTGATCCATCTCATCAGATTTACAGGCTCTGATTTTCCGGTGCGTTCCGGCAATCTTTAGCTGGAGCCCGTTTGTAATGTGTTCATAAATAGAGTGGTGCAGCACCTCATCATTAATGCCGGGTATTAAGTGTGTCGGCATATATGTTTTTTCCAATACATATGGCTCGCCTTCCACAATTCGCAGCCGTACAACATAATAAACCGGCGTTTTCTGATCAATTGATAAATGAGCAGCCACTTCCTCAGTGGGAAATTGCACCTCGAACTGAATGACTTTGCTTTTGATTTTTTTGTCTTTTAACAAATTGGTCAGACCGAGGATTTCATTGCTGACGACATGGACATGATCATCCTGTATCGCAGATTGAATGATAAAGGTTCCGTGACCGCGTTTTCTGAATAACAGTCCTTCAGCAACTAAATTATCAAGAGCTCTTTTCATCGTCATGCGGCTTGAATTGAACTCTTTTGCAAGAGATACTTCATCGGGAATCGGCTGATCGATGGGATATACGTTATTTTTGATTCGTTTTCTCATTTCATTTGCAATGATTTCGTATTTATTCATTGGTATCCTCCGGCAGCTTTAAAAATTTCGATATCGAATAAACTTCTTTACGGATATCATAAGTTCTTTTTCCTGTTTCATCAATGTTATGGCTATTTGTTGTCTCTGTTAGGAATCTTGACCGCCGGAAGACCTTTTTGCTATAGCAACCTAAAAACCATTTTTCTCAGCAACCTCTTTGAACCATTTTCCGCTCTTTTTGACAGTTCTTTCTCCGTCTTTCTCCAGATTGACTGAAACAAATCCGTATCGGTTTTTGTAAGCGTTTGTCCATGACCAATTGTCCATAAACGTCCATAAGTGATAGCCTTTTGCGTTTGAGCCTTCCTGTATAGCGCGGTGAATCCATTTTAAGTGCTCTTTGATAAATTCAATTCGATAGTCATCTTGAATCATGCCCTGTTCGTCTCTGAAACGCTCTTCCCCTTCAACACCCATGCCGTTTTCAGAAATAAAGCACTCGATATTCCCGTAATTTTCTTTTAGATTGATCAGGATATCATAAACGCCTTTTTCGTAAATCTCCCAGCCTCGGTGAGGATTCATTTTGCGGCCCGGCATGACGTAAGGATCGAAATACCTGTCAGGCAAAAACGGCGCATCCGGATTTGGCAGGTGCTCTTTTGCTTTTACACGTCTTGGCTGATAATAATTCACACCTAATAAGTCAACCGTATGCTGTTTAATGATCTCAAGATCCTCTTTCTCGTATACAGGCATAAAGCCTTCAGTTTTTAAAATGTGTATGAGTTCTTTTGGAAACTCGCCTTTTACAGAAGGGTCTAAAAAAGATCGGTTAAAGAACGCATCTGCTATTTCTCCCGCTTTTACATCCGCCGGGTGGCTGCTTCTCGGATAGGATGGCGTCAAATTTAAGATGATGCCGATTTTTCCATCCTGCTTCATCTCTCTGTAAGCCTGAATGGCGCGGGCGCTTGATAACAACGTGTGAAACCCGACTTGAACGGCTTCTTTAAAATCTACCTTGTTCGGATAATGAAAATCATATAAGTATCCGCCTTCTACCGGCACGATCGGCTCGTTATGGGTGAACCATTTTTTCACCCGATCGCCAAACAAACGAAAACAAGTTCTTGCATAGTTTTCATAAGCGTCCACCGTTTCTCTGTTTGCCCAGCCGCCGATGTTTTGAAGTTCCATCGGCATATCGAAATGAAACAAATTGACAAAAGGTTCTATCCCGTTAGCCGTGAACTCATCAATGACGCTGTTATAAAAGTCCGCGGCTTTAGGGTTGATCTCGCCTGTTCCGCCCGGTATTAACCGCGACCATGAAATCGACATGCGGAACGAGTTGTGGCCAAGTTCCTTCATCAGCCTGATATCGTCTTTATAGTTGTCGTAAAATTGCGATGTGGATGCAGGTCCTACATGATCAAAAAAGCGATGAGGCTCTTTTTCAAACCAGTAATCCCAAATATTCTTCCCTTTTCCGTCTCGATCGGAGGCACCCTCCGTTTGTGTCGCTGAAGCAGATGATCCCCACCAAAAATCTTTCGGAAAACGATACTGTTCTGTTTGAGTCAAGTTCTCTCTCTCCTTCTGTCACATTTTGATGCTGTTATCATTTTGCTTTGCTGTTTCCTGAACAGCCTGTTCCTTTTCTTTTGCCAAATGTAATTTATCCATTGCTTTCAGGAACGGGAACCATATCACAAAGACAATCATCAGATTGACAAGCTGCATCACGCCTCCCATGATTGAGTTTGTCGCCATGATTCCATTAATAAATAGCGGGACCGTCCATGGGACCGTGACACCTGTTGGAGGCGGAACAAGTCCGGCGGACATAGCCAGATAGGTGACGAGTGTGACAACCATCGGCGCCAAAACCCAAGGCACAAGGATGATCGGATTCATCACAATCGGAAGTCCGAAGATAATCGGTTCGTTTACGTTAAAAATCCCTGGAGCAAGGCCGAGTTTTGATACTTGCTTCATCTGCCTGCTTTTCATGAATATGAGAATCGTAAATACAATCGCCAGCGTCATCCCGGTTCCGCCCATTCCCACTGTATAAATCTCCATAAACGGTTTTGAGATGATGTGCGGCACTTCTTTTCCCGCTGTGTAGGCTGCCAGGTTTTCCACCTGCAGTGTATTCCAAATCGGGTCCATCACAGAGTTGATAATGATTTGCCCATGCAATCCGAAAAACCAAAGAATTTGAATAAAAAATACAGCAATCAGCGTCGGAATGATACCGCTTCCAAGTCCGACAAGCGGAGCCTGAATCGCATGATAAATGACATCATGCATGTTGGTTTTGAAAAGCTGGGTGACCAGAACGTTAATCAGCAAAAACACAGTCAATGTGATAAAAGCCGGAATAAGTGCGGCAAATGATTTTGCTACAGCCGGCGGAACCCCGGCAGGCATTTTGATCGTCAGGTTTTTTTGAACGATTCTTCTGTAGATTTCACCAGAAAGAAATGCCGTGATCATACCCAGAAACATTCCTTTGGCACCGAGGCGGTCTACCGGAATGACCCCGGTTATGGCATCTCCTGTTTCCGGCTGAACGATAAAAGGCGTCAGCAGCAAAAAGGAAACCAAAGCGATCGCACCGCCAAACACAGCTTCGACCTGATAGCTTTTTGAGAGATAATAGCCTATACCAAACACGACGAAGACAGACATAATCCCCATGGTCGCCGTAGACGCAATGCCAAAATTGGACTGAAACGATGTGAGCATTGAAGCATTCATGATTTTACTTAAAAACGGCAGGTTCGTTAACACCACAAAAATGGATCCGAATATCGTAAGCGGGAAGGCCAGCATAAACGCATCGCGCAACACCTGCAAATAACGGTTATTATTTAACCTCCCTGCAATTGGAACAAGGAACTGGCTGATTTTTTCAAACACCCTATCCACCCCGATTTTTATATATTCTTTGTTTTAAAGATGCCAAGCAGCTCTTTTACCAATTCTTTCATGGTCAATGTTGACATCAGGTGATCTTCCGCGTGCATCAGCAGCAATGAGAAATTGGCTGCTTCGCCGCCTGATTCTTTCTGTATCATTTGAAAGTGAATGTCATGGGCTGCAGATAGAGCATCCTCAGCCTGGGCAATAAGGGCATCTGCCTCCCCCCTGTTTCCTTCCTTGTAGGCGCGCAGTGATTGAATGATGCAGCTTCGGGCATTGCCGCTGTGGAGAATAAGCTGAAAGCTGATTTGTTCGTCTGTTAAATCGGTGATTTTTATCTGCTCCATCATTGTTGCCCCATTAATGACAAAGCCTGTTCATAAACTTTTTGGCCATCAGCCATTCCGTAAGCCATCATGTCAATGACCTCAACCCGAATGTTGTATTGGTCGGCTTCTTTTTGCAGTTCGCTTTTCAGAAAGCTCATTTGCGGGCCGATTAAAACCGCATCCGCCTTTTGCATATCTTCTTTCGCTTTATCTTGGCCGACTGCCCAGATCTCCGCTTCCTCTCCGATGGATTGCGCGTATTCTTTCATTTTTGTCACCAACAAACTGGTGGACATTCCCGAACTGCACGCCAGTAAAATTTTCTTCAATGGATGACCCCCCTCTTTTATTTAAAACGCTTACAAAATTTATTATAGTCATTTAACTTTAATTGTCTATACTTTTATAAAAATAAATATATTCATATTTTTTCGTTCAACTATTTATCAAATTTTTCTATGGAAGATTCGCTCACAATATGTTAAACTCATCCTCGGAAACTAAATCAATTAAATAGCTATTTTTACTTGTATAACCTCAATAATATGGATTGAGGGTGTCTACCAGGAACCGTAAAATCCTGATTACAAAAATTGTGTATCACTTTTTTTGTAATCAGGATTTTTTTATTTGTCAAAAAATTTATGTAAAGGAGTTTGTTATGAATTTTAAAGTTTTTCTGCTTGCAGCTTCTACGATTGCAGTCGGATTGGTTGAGTTAATTGTGGGTGGGATTCTTCCTCAAATCGCAAATGATTTACACATTTCCATTGTTTCGGCCGGACAGCTGATCAGTGTGTTTGCGCTGGGATATGCTGTTTCAGGGCCGCTGCTTTTGGCAATGACCGCGAAGGTTGAACGGAAGCGTTTATATTTAATTGCGTTATTTGTTTTCTTTTTAAGTAACCTTGTCGCCTATTTCAGCCCTAATTTTGCGATGCTGATGGTATCAAGGGTATTGGCGGCGATGAGCACAGGGCTGATTGTTGTGCTTTCCTTGACAATTGCGCCGAAAATTGTGGCGCCTGAATACAGAGCCCGCGCAATCGGCATCATTTTTATGGGATTCAGTTCTGCCATCGCATTAGGTGTGCCGCTTGGAATATTGATCAGCAATTCCTTCGGATGGCGCATTTTATTCCTTGGCATCGGGCTTCTGGCGCTTGTCTCTATGCTGATTATTTCGATCTTTTTTGAGAAGATACCGACGGAGAAAATGATTCCATTCCGGGATCAAATCAAGACAATTGCCAATGCAAAAATCGCCAGCTCGCATCTTGTGACGATGTTTACATTAGCGGGGCACTACACTTTATATGCTTATTTTGCCCCGTTTTTAGAGACGACTCTCCATCTAAGCTCTTTCTGGGTCAGCATTTGCTATTTCCTTTTCGGAATATCTGCCGTGTGCGGAGGTCCTTTTGGAGGAGCGCTTTCTGACCGGCTCGGTTCCTTTAAGAGCATCTTGCTGGTGACCGGTTCCTTCGCCATCATTATGTTCTTATTGCCGCTGTCAACGTCGTCTATGATTTTCTTTTTGCCTGTTATGGTCATTTGGGGATTGCTGAGCTGGAGTCTGGCTCCCGCACAGCAAAGCTATTTAATTGAGATTGCACCGGACACGTCTGACATTCAGCAAAGCTTTAATACGTCTGCGCTGCAAATCGGGATTGCCCTTGGTTCAGCCATTGGCGGTGTTGTATTGGATCAAACGGGGACTGTTGTGTCAACAGCTTGGTGCGGAGGATCGATTGTTGTGATCGCCGTTCTGTTTGCTTTATTTTCTTTAACAAGACCTGTTCATACCGTAAAAAAATCCTCCTTGTAAAGGGAGGATTTTTTCATTATTTAGCTGAAAGCTCGTCTTCAGTTACCCACTTATGATTTTTTACTTTTTCTCCGCTTGTTGTCGATGTATAGTCCACCATGTATACCGTTGTTTTTTCTGCGGAGTCGATTTCAGCAGTTGCTCCCTTCATGCCTTTCATGTGAGAAGCCTCTAAGATCGCCTGATCTCCGGGGTTGAGGGGTTTATCTCCTGCATCTTTTATCTCTTCTTGAATCACCCATTTGTGATGATCAACTCGCTGTCCTCCGGTTGTCGGTGTATAAGAAACAACATATGCCGTTGTATCGTATGCGCCTGTAACTGTTGCTTCGGCGCCCTTCATCCCTTTCATATGAGAAGCATTGATGATGACCTGTCTGCCTATTTTATATTTAGGATGTTTCGATTCCGTTAATCCCTCTGGGACTTCAGCAGATCCGGAATGATCCATTTCTTCGTGTGAGCCGGAGTCCGAATGACTTTCATGAGTGCTTTCTTTTTTGCTATCGCTATTGCCGCATGCTGATAAAACAAAAATAAGTGACATCAAGAAAATTCCAAGTGCCTTTTTCGAAATCTTCATGTTCATTCTCCTTTGCTTCATTTTTTGGTGTGAATGTAATCTGCAGAAACAGAATGGCCTTCACATCTGCCTGTCAAACATGATCTTTTCAATAATACTATACCCCCGGATGGTATGTAAATGCGCTGATATTCTCATAAAATATACTGCTGTTTGTCCTATTCCCCGTGATCCGCAGAATAAAACGCGGAGGATAAAGCCGCGTTTGCGCGGCTTCGGTTAGTTCTTGATTACTTTGACATACACGCCTTTTTTTGCTTTCTGATAAGCGGCCTCTCCCATTTTTCTGATGTTTTGAGACACTGATGAGGATGTGATCCATTCATTATGATGGAAAACAGAAGGGTCGATGAGACGCATTTTCTTTTTTCGATGAAAATCGTAATGAATGTCATCCTCTTTTACTTGTATGTAAGGATGTATTTTTTCAAGCAGTCTCCGTACTTCTTCATTTTCTGATGAATGCAGGATGTCTAACACCTCTTGGTCTGTTTTCAGCAAATCTTCGGCGGCGATGACATTGTGCTGCAGCGCAGCCTTCAGCGTTCGCGCTAAGTATTCATATCCATATACATTCACTGGGTTCATAAAGAAATCGATTACTTCCTTGTAATACACTCGCACGAACCATTCGGCTGTTCCGATACCATCTGGAAACACCCTTCCGTTTCTCACAATGAGGCGATCTAAAAAGATTTCCGCTTCGCGGAGCGTGATCTGTCCATATTGATACATGTCACGCAGCGTGTAGTCTATGCGATCAGCACACAGCTCCGGTGCGGGCTGTTCGAGCAGTGTCCATCTTGTATCATTTAATAAAAGATCGTCGGCATCATAACCGTGTTTTTTTAGAATTCCAGGGATATCGGATTGGCTAATGACTTGTTGAAAAATGTTTTCATGATAATCTTCCGCTTCATTTTCAAATACAAAATCGATTACATGAGAAAATGCTGTGTGCGACACATCGTGGAGAAGACCCGCGATCTGCTCTTCTATGGTTCCCCCCAATCTTTTGATTAGAAGCATAACGCCAATGGAGTGCTCATACCGGGTCACATTCCACTTTGGATTGACTAAAAAGCTGGCGCCGCCTTGATAAACCCCTTTTAATCTTTGCACGGGTGCGCTTTTTATGAGTTCTTCCAGTACTCCGTCTATTTGTTGCCTGCCGTAAAGCACATCGTTTATTTCCATACTGTCACCTCAAAATCTATTTTTTTCTTTCTATTTTTTGTATATATTGTTAGTAAACAAAAGAAAGAGGTCAAGATGAAGATCATCCCAAAGTAAAGAGTTAGCCAAGCAGATAGGACTGATTTCTTTGCCGCGCATTGGGGTACGCCTAGAGAAAATGTCCAGCGATACATCTCAATATGATGCATTGGCCGGTTATGATGCTTTAGATGAGGATGGGGACATCATCGGTTGATTACATACATCACATATGGAAAAGACTGAAATATTTTTTCATTGGATAGTCTGATTGAAAAGAAAGGAATTGCACAGCATTGCTGAGAAAGGCTGAAGAAACAGCCAAGCAATGGCTGTGTAAACAGATAAAGCTCATCACAACAAATGATAACATACACGCGATGGCATTTTACCAAAAGCGAAGCTATTGATTCACCGCATTGTTTCAAAACGCAGTTGAAAAAGCCAGGCGTACCAAACCGGAAATTACCGAAAAAGCTGAAAATGGAATTTTGATTTGGGATGAAATTCTTTTTTTAAAAGGAAATTGATTTAGGATAGGAGTTTTTTATGTCTCCTCATTATAAATATCCGCTCATTTTTACGGCTTCCATATTATGCGCTTTTACGTGATATATTTTGCCTATCAATTCATTCATCAGGCCAGATTGAATCCCCAAATTACATAGGAGAAAGCAAGGACAAACATCGGGAGGCTGTTTTTACTAAGAACGAAGATGCACCAAATGAATACAGCGGCAATCTTTATTGGATTAGTGATCAAGCTAAAGCAGACAACACATATTTGGAATCGCTCATTGTGAAAAAAGATGATGAGGTGCTGCTCCATTCTAATACAGAAACACCGATAAGTAATTATTCCGGCGGCAGTTTTCGTGACGGAAGCAGGGTAAGCAACATTTTGATACCGTTTTTTCGCTTGATGAAAAAACTTTATTTCATCATTAAAGATTCACAATCCGGAGTCCAGACCGAGCCATAATGGTTGCTGGATAGAAATAGCCAACAATATATTTAGGGCAAAGACAGTACCTGTGAAAATCGGTGAAGACAGTTGCACCGAGTACACTTTCAAACGTCTCATTGGCTGTCTCCCCTCCTCTTTCAAATACTAATAATAGGTATCCAGTTTTATTTTTCTGCAGAAAAGACTCCTTCCGTATAAAAACGATTTTCTCGTAATATCTTAATGTATACGAATCATTCCATACTTTTGCGAAACCGCGCTAATCGAAAACATCTGATTAATCCTCTCTGAATTAAAAACAGCTCACTCAAAATCAAGGGAAGAAGAAAGATAGAAAGAACCTGTCTGAAATTCCTTTTTGCTTTCCAATTGATAAACAATAATCAACTTCTTACAGTTCCCTTTTCCATCATAGTTAGTCATCTTGTAAACTCAATCTTTAAAATCGATTAATACTAGCTTAACACTTTAAAAATATAATGGGTTTGTCATTGAGGATCATATTTTTAGGAGGTTATTCAGTTGAAAAAATTCCCGAAGAAGCTGCTGCCTATTGCGGTGTTATCATCTATTGCGTTCAGCAGCCTAGTCAGCGGCAGCGTACCTGAAGCCAGCGCCCAGGAAAAGAAAAAGGGGAATCAAAACGAAATTAAGAATGTCATCGTCCTGATCGGTGATGGGATGGGTGTATCTTATACGTCCGCTCACCGTTACTTAAAGGATAATAAAAAGACAAAGGTTGTTGAGCCTACAGCTTTTGACCAATACCTTGTCGGCCAGCAGACGACTTACCCTGAAGACCCTGAACAAAATGTAACGGATTCTGCTTCTGCCGCAACCGCTATGTCAGCTGGGGTTAAAACATATAATAATGCAATTGCAGTGGATAATGACGGTTCAGAGGTCAAAACAGTTCTTGAAGCGGCAAAAGAAAAAGGAAAATCGACCGGCCTTGTCGCCACTTCAGAAATTACTCACGCCACTCCGGCTTCTTTCGGCTCACATGATCACAGCCGGAAAAACATGAATTCTATTGCAGACGACTATTTTGATGAAATGGTGAACGGCAAGCACAAAATTGATGTCCTTCTAGGCGGTGGAAAAAGCAATTTTGACCGCAAGGACCGTAATTTGGTAAAGGAATTCAAAAAAGCGGGATACAGCTATGTGGATAACCGCAAGGACATGCTGAAAAACAAGGACAGCCAAGTTCTCGGCCTATTTGCTGACGGCGGCCTGCCTAAAAAGATCGACCGCACGAAGGATATTCCTTCATTAAAAGACATGACAAACACAGCTCTCAAAAAATTAAGCAAGGACAAAGACGGTTTCTTCCTCATGGTTGAAGGAAGCCAGATTGACTGGGCGGGGCATGACAATGATATCGTCGGCGCCATGAGTGAGATGGAAGACTTTGAACAAGCCTACAAGGCAGCGATCGATTTCGCCAAAAAAGACAAGCATACATTGGTTGTCGCAACGGCTGACCACTCAACCGGCGGGTACTCCATCGGTGCGGACGGCATTTACAACTGGTTCAGTGAGCCAATTAAAGCGGCAAAACGCACGCCTGACTTTATGGCAGAAAAAATCGCCGGCGGCGCAGATGTTGAAAAAACATTAAAAACGTATATTGATCAAAAGAAATTAGCTTTAACAGCATCTGAAATTCAATCTGTTGAAAAAGCGGCAAAATCGAAGGAAGTCCTTGATATCGATAATGCGATTGAGGAGATTTTCAATAAACGCTCCCACACAGGATGGACAACAGGCGGGCACACCGGCGAGGATGTTCCTGTCTATGCGTACGGACCGTCCAGTGAGAAGTTTTCCGGCCAAATTGATAATACTGAAATCGCCAAAAATGTTTTCGACGCTTTACAATACAACATTAACATCAAAGATAAGTAAGAGAATACAAGGTGTCCGTTGCTTGTATAAGGAACGGGCTCTCTTTTTAATGGAGGACTCTTGATGAAAAAGACTCTATCGATCTTATTTTTTATCATCATGCTTGCGGGCTGTTCATCAAACGCCAATTCTGAAAAACAAAATACAGCCGGAGAGCAAACAGCAAAAGCCGCACCGCAAAGCACTTCTTCTCAAAAAAACAGTATAGATGAGTATCAGCCTAATGCACAGGTAACAGATGACCGGTCATTGCTGAAGGTAAATCAAACGTTTTCTGATGACAAAGGAGAAGCCGTCTTAAAAGATATCAAACAAGTCAATCAAACGTATAAGATTGGAAACGTAGAGTTAACAGTAAAAGAAATGAAGCTGATCCACTTACGTCCGGATTACAGCATGATTGATTATTTTCATGTATTAACACACGATGAAGAGTTTGATTTCGTCAAAGTTTTCGTTGATATCAAAAACACATCTTCCGAGAAAGTGAATTTTGCCCCGATTGCATTGATGAAAACAAATACAGGTGAAACCTTTGATTGGAACAAAGATATGTACCTCGAAGAGTTGAATGGTGAATTAGAAGGCGGCGCCGAAAAATCCGGCAATCTCGGCTTTATTGTAAACGCAGCAAGCGGACATGCCCATGATGAACCATCAGCTGAGAAGAAGAAAAAAGAGATCAAGTGGATTGAAATCACAACAAGTGACGTTTTTGACCAAAACCATAAGAAGATCAGTGATTCTCAAAAGATCAAAATTGCATTTTAATCATTGCCTCCTGTACATCGTACAGGAGGTTTCGTCTACGGATAGATATGAAAAAAACCGCTATTCAACACAGCGGTTTTCTTTATACACTTTTTCTATTTGGTGTTCTGATGAATCACTGATCAATTCGCTCCATCACTTCGTCCATATCCATACACTCTTGAAAGCTTTGATTGATTCTTTTAATGCCCTCCAAATATTGATCGTTTTGTAAAACTTCCTCTATCCCCTGTTTCAATAACTGCGCATTTACTTCATCCTTAGAGATCGTATAGCCCGCTTGGAGTTCAGAGAGACGCTGCGCTACCATTGGCTGATCCTTGTCATGAGGCATTACAACCAAAGGCACGTTAAAATGAATGCCTTCATTGACGCTATTCATGCCGCCATGTGTAATGAAAACGTCTGAGTGTTTCAGCACTTCCAGCTGAGGCACATACGGGGCAATGATAAAGTTTTCCGGTGCCTGTTTTAATTTTGTGAGATCTGCTTTTTCTCCCGCTGCAATAACGACTAATCCATCAAAATTAGAAAAAGCGTCAATACAAAGGTTGAAGAATTCTTCTGTTTTGTCCAGTACCGTACCCATTGAAATATAGATGACCTTTTCATCTTTTAGCTGTTCAACAGGAAAATCCGTTTTGGCTGCTCTTTTTGGAAAGCTTGGTCCGATAAACAGACATTCATCCCCAAAACGATCGCTTTCGGGCTGAAAATAACGGCTTGTGTATACGACATTCAGTTCGCCTTTATTGTTCATGAATTGAACCAAGTTTTTCGGGGATACGCCGTATGTTTCTTTCATCTCTGCCAGCAGATTTTCACACTCTTTATCCATTTGTAAAGGCACTTCTGAATCCGGATGCAGCGGCAATATCTTTAAATGCTCTTCATCGAATAAGAAGGAAGCAGATGAAGAGATGCCCGGGATGTTGAGATAGTCTCTGACCAGCTCTCCCGCACCGAATTTATCATAATAAACAAAGTCAAACTGAATGCTTTTTGACAACTTCTTTACGACATGTAAAATGTCCAGTGAGGTTTTGATATGTATTTTCAGGAAATCTAGAATGCCGTTTGGCGAAGCGACTTGAATAGGTGCTGTTCTCAGCAAATCCTGATGAAGGTGGACAGTCGCTCCCACCGCTTCTAATCTTTCTTTATATTTTTCAGTGGATATATAGTGAACATCATATCCTCGATCGGCAAAGGCTTTCGTAATGCCTAATGTAGGATTTACATGGCCTTCTGCCGGAAAATTCAGGATCAATCCTTTTTTCATTCTGACAACTTCCTCTCACTCGTATTCCGTAAGCTTTCATAAGATGATATGCAATTTGTGCCTGATTAGACTGATGATCGTTCTCACTATCGATCATAATGGGGGAGACTGACGCCATGCAAGTGACAAATGATCGAATTATTCTGCCGCTTTAGGCTGATGCGGTTTTACGGCTATCAATCCGTTACGATAAAGGATATCACCAGCGCTGCCAGCCAGTGAAATGACAATATGTCGGGAACTCAGGACTGCTTGAGGAACCGCATTCAAAAAAAGAAGCCTATGTCCTCCTTTGTGTGAGAATGGCATTTATCTGCTTCTTATTTTCAACACCGTGAACGATTATCATCTGGTTTTAACGAAGCAGCTTACATGCGAGAAACAACGCAGGGCAGGCTGAGACGGTAAAAGCATTGAGCAGCCGCTTAAAACATCACTAAAAAGACACCGTACCCGGTGCCCTTAAACCTTTCTGATCGTAAAAAATTTCCGCAGAAGCCACGGAGCTGGTGTGAATCCGAGTGTTAACTGCCAAGCGCCTATTGCTTGTAATCCATATTCGCGGACGATCAGCATCTTTTGGCTCATGCTCCTGACATCTTCAAACCATACCTCATGCGTCCGCCCCTGCTCATCTCTGTAGCGAAAAAACGGCGATTGATATTCGTTTGAATATTGAATAGGGGCTTGGTACCTCATCGCTGTTTCAATTGATTTTTGATTTGAGATAGCTGAAGCCACTGTTCCCGGCTGATAAGGGATGATCCAATTGTAGCCGTAGAGCGGGACTCCGATTATGATTTTTCTCCGCGGCACCTGGGCAATCGCAAATTCAATTGTTCTTCTTATTTCAGTAATCGGCGCAACAGGCCCCGGCTCGCTTCCCGCATGATGCCAGTCATACGCCATGATAAACATATAATTGACAACCGCTCCGATCCCTCCGTAATCATAGCCCCTCAGCCACGGAATATCATCGCTTGTTTTTGCCGGAACCGCTATGGTCAGCACATACCCTCCCGGCTGCAGACGATCTCTCAGCTGACGCAAAAATCCTGTGAACAGATCCCGATCTGCGGCGCTCACTTGTTCAAAATCGATCGTCACGCCGCCATATCCCCTTGTGGATACCAAGTTATAAATATTGTTAACCAGATTGGTTCTCGCAGTTGGATTGTTTAACACTTGGTGCACGAGTTCCGTACTGAAGCCTGCTGAGGTCAGATTTGTTATTGTAGCAAGCGGCGTCACCCGTCTTCTCCATGTAGTTTCAATAGCGGCTGCGTCATTCAATTGGTTTGCAATGTCGCCATTAGGCGCAATATGGTATTCGAAAATGGAAATCGAAGACGAATACGGGGCGTAATCATTGATTAAATCACGATCTAGACCCGGATTGCGGAGCACGTAAAAGCTTAACGTTCCCGCAATATAGTTTGAGATATTAGGAATCGTCAGTCTCATTCCTGCTTGCAAGACATTTGGATTTATAGCGGGATTTGCGGCTCTTAGCCGTTCTGCCGGAACAAACGCTTTTGCCGCAATAGCTCCGAGCGTGTCTCCCGGCTGTACTGTATATACATAAAGAGGGATGAGAAGAGCCTGCCCCGGCACAATATTCGTTTCTTCTAAACCATTCACACCCCGTATTTGATCAACAGAAGCACCGTATCTTCTGCCTATGGAAAACAAAGAATCACCCGGCCGGACGATATGGATAAACATGTCTAACCCCCATTATTCGTTAGTCAATCATCATAGAATCTTATTAATGGGTTTCCTTATATATGATTTACGATTGATTAAAGTGATGAGAGCAATAAAAATACCAAGGACTCATCCTTGGTATCTGTACATGTCATTTAATTTTCTTTTCCTTCTTCAAGCACACGCTTCAAATGTTCTGAATCATGATTGAAATGAGCCATCATATATTCTTTGGCTGCTTCTTTGTTTCTCTTTTTTATTTCTTCAAATATGCTGCGGTGTTCACGCAGGATCGTTTCAGGGCGGTTGTCCCCTTTATAATTAAGGATTCTGCAAAAGTGAATCAGATCGTTTACATGCTCAAGCAAGTTTTTTAAATGTCTGTTATGGCTAAAATCGACAAGCAGCTGATGAAACTTTTGGTTTAAGCTGATCATTTCAGTTTCTTCCGCTCCGTTACGAATAGCGTTTTCTGTTTCTTCAAGCTGTTTTTCAAGCGTTTGAAGCTCTTCGTCATTCGCTTCGTCTATGACTAATTCGACAGCAAGCAGCTCGAGAGGAATTCTGATTTTATAAATTTCATCTACATCTTTAGCCGTTAAAGAAGCGATTGAAAATCCATTCCGGTCATCTGCTCTTAACAAGCCGTCTTTCTCAAGCAGCCGCATAGCTTCCCGTATCGGAGAGCGGCTGACGCCGAAACTTTTAGCCAGCTGTGTTTCATTGATCCGTTCCCCCGGCTTAAAAGTCCCGTTAAAAATCATTTTTTTCAGCTGGAAATAAAATTGCAGGTAATAAGGAGTCGGCTTGTCTAATTTAAAATCATCCATATAAATAATACCTCTTTTGAATAGATTCAGGGGCTGTTCTTCATCAAAATCATATAACAGATGATAAAGGGAAGCAACAAACCGTCTTGTCAAATTCCAAAATTTACGGTACGATATGTTTGCCAAACGACGGTCGACGGACTACTGCAAACCAACGAGATGATTCTCTCATCGGCTGCCGGACACTTCGCCTCAGCTACCATCACTCAGCTTCATTACATTTACAGCTCAGAATACAATGGAGGAAAAAATATGCTCATTATTCTTGTTATGTTTCTTCTCGGAATCATTTTAGGCTTTATTGGTGCCGGGGGAGCCGGCTTTGTTATTGCTCTTTTAACTCTTGTTTTCCATATTCCGATTCATACAGCTTTAGGCACTTCCCTCGCCGGCATGGCTTTCACCAGTTTATCAGGGGCCTACAGCCATTACCGGGAAGGCAACATCCAATTAAAAATCGGTTTAACGGTCGGATGCTTTGCTGCCGTCGGGTCATTTTTCGGGGCAAAGCTGACATCTTTTATTCCCGCCGATTTGCTTCATTATTTGACAGCGGGAATGTTATTTTTATCAGCGATTCTCATTTTAATCAGATTATTTATTTTAAAAGAAAAACCTCAAGGGAATCAAAGCAATGTTGCTATGTATACAAAAGCCGTGATTTTAGGAATCGTAGCAGGCATACTTTCCGGCACATTCGGCATCGGTTCTGCTCCTTTTATCCAGATCGGTTTAATGATTATGCTGAACCTTTCCATCCGTCATTCTGTCGGAACGACGATGCTTGTCATTATCCCTCTTGCTGTAGGCGGAGGTATAGGGTATATCACGGAAGGATTTGTTGATTATGTATTGCTGGTCAAAGTCTTGATCGGAACCATGTGCGGTGCGTATGTTGGCGCGAAATTCACCAATCTCATGCCAAAGGCCGTCTTGAAATCCGCAATCTTTTTGACTCCGGCCATCGCCGGCCTGCTTTTGCTATTTTAATAAGATCAAAAAAACCTGACATGCCGTCAGGTTTTTTTGATTAATTCTGCTTCACGCTCTCTTTAGTTAATCTAAAAAAGGCGAGCGAACCGATAACTGCTGTAACAAACATGATCGCTCCCATCGGAACAGCTGTCGTCTCATCAATGCCCACAAGAGGCGAAACGATGGAGCCAAGGAGCAGCGGGAGCATTCCCAGCAGCGCACTTGCACTTCCGGCGCGGTGCCCCTGTTTTTCCATGGCCAGCGTAAACGTGCTCGTCAGAACCATGCCGATCGTAATCATATAGACAAAAATAGAGATAACCAATGCAGCGAGAGGACCGTGAATCATCGTCATCGTTAATAGCACGGCAGTCGCAATCATAGCTGTAATGACCGCCATGCGGAGCAGGCTTTTTTCATGAATGATTCCGCCAAAGCGCCCGATAATAAAGCTTCCCGTAATAATCGCCAGGCCGTTAATGCCGAATAAAATACTAAACACCTGCGGCGACACTCCGTAAATATCCTGGTACACAAAAGGCGTACCGGATACATAAGCAAAGCTTCCCCCGTGAACAAATCCGACAGTTAACGCGTAGCCCATAAAAGAACGATCCTTCAGCAGGCTCCCCATTGTTCTGACAGATGTTCCAATTGAGCTTGGAATTCGCTTTTCGGGCGGCAATGTTTCTTTTAGCCTCAGCGCAATAATCAGTACAAGCACAAATCCGATGATTGTTAAAAAGTGAAAAATCGTATGCCACGTTGCAAACGGCAGCAATAAAAGAGCACCGCCTGTCATTGGCGCAATCATTGGCGCGACTGCGGTAATCACCATTAACAGTGAGAAAAATTTAGAAAGCTCTCTCCCTGTGAACACATCCCGCACGATTGCCCGAGACAGCACAAGTCCTGCAGAGGCCGTAATCCCCTGTAAAAAACGGGCTGCCACCAGTGTTGTAATGTTTGGTGAAAGCGCACAGAACAGAGAAGATAACGCAAATAAGAAAATACAGATTAATAGCGGTTTCCGTCTTCCCTGCGCATCACTGACCGGCCCGACAATCACCTGGCCGATGGTAAGCCCGATCAGACAGGCTGTTAAACTTAACTGTACAAGCGAGGCACTGGCCGATAAATCATCGGCAATGTCAGGAAAACTAGGCAAATACATATCTATATTAAGCGGGCCCAATATAGCAAGCATGCCGAGCAGAAATGCCAATGCCAAACGCTCTTTTCCAGTTGGATTTTGCAGCATCCTATCAAAACCTTCCCTTCAATCTATTATTTATCTGAAACAGATGTCACTCCAACAATTGATTGAAGCTGTAAAACATTTGTATATTGTACCATAACTTTCAGCCAGTGAAAGCCGCTTAAAGATTGAATCAAAGACACAAAAAATACCAGGGTCTGCTCCCCCCTGATATCGTGAGTTTTGATGAAAACAGCTGTATTATACCCATAAGCGCAAGCCTGCCATCAGAACAACACCGCTGATGACTGTCATACACAAACTTTTTGTTTTCAGTGCAATCAATAGAGTAGGAATCAATACAACTGCTGCCTGCCAATTCAATTTCAGAGAATCATTGGATTGAATCATGCAATCCTTCACAACAAGTGCCGTCAATATACAAACCGGCACATAGGAGAGCCATTTCAGCACAGGCTCCGGCAAGGAAATATTCCGCACAACTAAAAATGGAATCACGCGGGGAATCATGGTGACCAGCGCGCAGCCGATAATCACCATCAGGATGTATGTATTTACGCTCATTTATCTGTCACCACCCCGATTGTCGCTACGATGATCGTTGACATGATCACAGCGAGATGTGACGGCATAAAGAAAGAGAAAATAATCATCGCAATCACCATATAAATAATGAGAGATACATAGTGTTTAATCTTTGCAGGCACAACATGTTCCATCTGCAAAATCAGCAGTGCTAAAAACATAGCCGTCACCGCAAAATCGAGTCCGAACGTTTCCGGATTGGTAATCCATTTACCAAAGACCGCCCCTGCCACACAAGAGAGCACCCAGCACGCATATGCAGTGAGATTTAAACCGAACATCCATCGGTCACTAATTGGTTCTTTTTTTACAATCTTATTTGAAGCAACACCGAATGACTCATCTGTCACCATCATGCCGATTCCCACATTTTTCACTAGCGAATACTTTGAAAAATGAGGAGCAAGCGCGGCACTTAATAGAAAATTTCGTGAATTTACGATAAACGTTGTCAGGATAATAGCGGACATCGGACTGTTCGCTGCTAACAAAGCACAGATAACGAACTGGGAGCCGCCGGCAAAAACCAAACCTGACAACAGCGTAATCTCAAGGACGCTTAAATGCGAGGCAATCCCCACGATTCCGGCAGCCAAACCTATACTGATGTAGCCGATCAGCGTCGGGACACAATCTTTAAACCCTTGTAAGAACGATGGCTCGCAAGTTTGGGCATGAGTGATTTCTTTCTCTGATATCATTCTGTTTCTCCTCCTCGTCCAACATATTATACACATATATGTTATAGCTTACAACTGTCTGTAATAGCTGATTTTAATATGTTATAATAAAGTGAATATGACGTAAGGAGATACATGTATGGATGATATCCAAGCCATTATCGCAAAGAATCTTGTCAAACTCAGAAAAAGCAGAAACCTGACTCTTGATCAAGTTTCTGAGTTAACGGGCGTCAGCAAAGCGATGCTCGGACAAATTGAGAAAGAAAAATCGACCCCGACTGTCACCACTCTCTGGAAGATCGCAAATGGGCTGCAAGTATCTTTTTCTGTTTTTCTGAAAGAAGACAAGCCGAAAGTAAGAAAAATCAATCTTAAAGATATTGAACCTGTTACAGATAATGAAGAAAACTACATTGTTTACCCCTTTTTTCCCTACAATCCTGAAACAAAGTTTGAAATTTATGTTGTCGATCTGAAACCGGGATGCATACATGAAGCAAAAACACATTTAGGAGAAGAATACATTTTAATCAAAGAAGGCGAGTTAACCGTCAATCTGCAGGATCAGGAGCATTCGCTAGTACCAGGAGACGCCATGCAGTTTACGGGATCCACGCCGCACAGCTACATCAATTCATCACAGAAAACGGCCAGCTTTTTTCTGCTGATGTTTTATCCTGAGCCGCAAGGATAACAAGAACCTCCCACCTTATATGTTGGGAGGTTTTTAAATGTGCAAATGGCTTGCAAATTGAAATCAATCGTTGTATATTAATTGACGTGTCAATCATTGATATATCAATTATTTTTTGACAAGAAAGAAGGGATGGGTTTTGGCATCATTTTGTTCTGAGGAAGCCGAGATTTTATATCAGCTGCAAGGCGTGAACAAAGTGATTGGCGTGAAGTTCGAGGCATGCACGGGCATCAGCCAATCTCGTTTGGAATTGCTGACATTGCTTTATCATGCGGATGAGATCAGTCAAAGCGACCTTCAAAAGAAAGTCAATATCGACAGCGCGGCCGTCACAAGACACCTAAAACAGCTTGAAGCCAAAGGCATGGTATCAAGACGGCGCAAGCCCGAAGACAACCGGATTACCCTTGTGCGGTTAACAGATCAAGGAAGAAAACGAATCGAGTCTTCTAAGAAAGAAAAGGAGCGTTTCATGAAGGAAATGCTCGCAAATGTAAGTGCTGAAGAGCGCCGCGTGCTTATTAATGTGCTTGGGCGCATGCGAAACAATATAGATAATATCGAAGCTTAAAAGGAGTGTATCAACATGATCAAAACAAACGATTTTATGGAAATTATGAAAGGACGCCGTTCCATTCGCAATTATGATCCGGCATTGAAAATCAGCAAAGAAGAGATGACAGAAATCCTAGAGGAAGCCACAACTGCGCCATCCTCTGTCAACGCGCAGCCATGGCGTTTTCTCGTCATCGACAGCCCGGAAGGAAAAGAGAAGCTCGCCCCGCTGGCAAGCTTTAACCAAACACAGGTCACAACTTCATCTGCCGTCATCGCTGTTTTTGCAGACATGAACAATGCAGACTACTTAGAAGAAATTTATTCAAAAGCCGTGGAGCTCGGTTACATGCCGCAGGAGGTAAAAGACAGACAAATCGCTGCCCTCACTGCTCATTTTGAAAAGCTTCCGGCACAGGTGAACCGTGAAACGATCCTGATTGACGGCGGCCTTGTTTCTATGCAGCTTATGCTGACTGCACGCGCGCACGGCTATGACACAAACCCGATCGGCGGCTACGATAAAGAAAACATCGCGGAAGCCTTCGGATTAGACAAAGAGCGTTATGTGCCTGTTATGCTTCTTTCCATCGGAAAAGCTGCGGACGAAGGATACGCTTCCTACCGTCTGCCGATTGATACTATTGCAGAATGGAAATAAAACAAAGCTCCCAAGAATGACTCTTGGGAGCTTTTTCATTTTAAATAAATCCGCCGTTCACCCGGATCGTCTGGCCTGTGATCCATTGGGATTGTTCGCTCGTTATAAATTCAATCACATTTACGATATCTTCCGGTACCGCATGAATGGTGATTTGTTTTACGGCTAATTCTTTGGCAAGCTGACGGGTGAATTGCCCAAGCGCCTTTTGTTCCCGCATATGATGTATGTCAGAAACATTTGACCGACAACAAATGCAGAAAAGTTGTTGATTCTCCCCTTTTCCTTCATTGCTTACTGACAGGCGAAACGTGCCTTTTACATTTACAAAAAAGAGTGATGAACAAATGAATTGTCACCACTCTTTTTTTCTATTCTTTATTTTTCTTTCTGCCAAACGGCCACCAGTTTCCTTCTCCAAATGTCACAATGATTGCCGGCATCAAGAGCGGAAGAATGACAAGGCCGTACAGGAGCAGCCCGATAATGATGACACTTGCCACCTGCATCAGCGTATTAACGCCTGATGTCATCATCGCCGCGAATGTACCGGCCAAAATAATAGCCGCGGTGATGATGACAGAGCCCATTTTGCTCATTGACCTGATGACACCTTGATGAATGCCAAGCTGAACCTCTTCTTTAAAGCGGTCAAGCAAGAAGATCGAGTAATCTACCCCTAACGCGATCAATATAACAAAACTGAAAAACGGTACCGCCCAGCTGACTCCATCATTGCCCAAGATATTCACAAAAATCAATTCCGTCATTGAAATCGAAGTGTAATACGTAAGCAGCAGTGAAGCGATCATATAAATCGGCATCACCATTGACCGGAACAAGACGGTCAATACGATAAACAGCCCGAGAAT
Organism: Bacillus sp. PK3-037; assembly: GCF_054161355.1. Taxonomy (NCBI): domain Bacteria; kingdom Bacillati; phylum Bacillota; class Bacilli; order Caryophanales; family Bacillaceae; genus Bacillus; species Bacillus sp. PK3-037. The sequence continues at coordinate 3,530,634 of NZ_CP096408.1, forward strand.
CATGATGACCATCGTTCTAGAGAAATCCGTTGTAGACAGCTCTTTTAAATCGGCATTGACGCTCGTTACCCCGCCGTAAACAATTTGAGTGTCCTCCAGAGGCGTGCCGCCGACTTCGCCGGCTACCGCTTTTTTGATCTGGTTTATGGTCGTAATCGCTTGTTCTGAATACGGGTTTGAATCCAAGACGACGCTTAATTGCACTCCCTTGCCGTCTGCAAAGGAATACCGATCAATTGATTTCTTAAAATCCTTATCTTTCAGGACTTGATCAGGAATAAAAATCCCTGTATCCCGAACGGTTGAGCTTTTGCTCATGTCCTCTAACATATCACTGGATGCCGTAATCCCGCCGGTGATTTTTGTCAGTCCATGATTTGCGCTCTTCACACCTTCGGCAAGCTGATTCAGGCTTTCTGTCAGCGTCCCGGCCTGTTTCTGCTGGCCTGAAAGCTGCTCGTTTGCTTGCTCAAGTCCGGTTTGAATTTGTCCAAGCTGTCCGCTGATTGCTGTGAGCTGCGGCACCGCCTGTGCGGTATTGCCGGTTTGAGAAAGCTGTTTGCTGACAAGCTGCAGCTGCTGATTGATTTTTCCCAAACCGTCAGCTGCATCTGACAGTGAGCCTCCGGAGCTGCCATTCGCGGCCGTTCCGGTTTGCCCAGACATTTGATTCAGCCCATCTTCAATATCCGTTAACCCGCTTTGGACATCAGCAATTCCCTTTACTGTCTTATCCAGTCCGTCTGACACAGAGCCTAGCTGTTTATCAATATATAAATCTTTGATTTTTTCACCCGTCGGCTGGGTAATGGTCATGACGGAATCAACATGTTCAACTTTCTCAATGGCTTTGCTGATATTTCCGAGATAAGGGATCGTCTCAGCGGTAGTGAGATCCTTGTCTCCTTTTATCACCACATTCACCGGAAATGCTTTTCCTTCACCAAACCCATGCTTAATGGCTTCAAGACCTTTGATGGATTTGTAATCGCTGCTGATTTCCGCCGTTGAATCGAATGAAATCTGGTCATCATAGGTCAAAATGAACGGAAGCGTGATGATGACTGTTATGACGAGAAACAGAAACGGACGGGCAACAGAATGTCTGCCGAGAAACGCCCACAATTTATTGTCACTGTGCGACAGCACTTTCTTAGACGGCCAAAAGAGCTTTTCACCGAGTGTCACCATAAATAAAGGCAGCAGAGTGAAGAGGATGATCATTAAAATGCCAACCCCGACAGCAACTCCCACAGCTGATTGGAAAATGGCAAACTTCGCAAAACCAAGGGCTGAAAACCCGATCAATACCGCAAACCCGCTGATAAACAATGTTTTTCCGCCTGTACGGTAAGCAATAAGGGTTGCCTCTTTTTTGTCATGCCCGTTTGCCAGTTCTTCACGGAAACGAGTCAGAAGAAGAATACAGTAATCTGTTCCAATCCCAAACAGGATGGCAACTAAAAAGGTTTGGGTAAATGTCGAAATAGGAAAATCAACATGATAAACTAAAATGCCCAGTATAGATTGACTGATTACATACGAGAAACCGACAATCACAATCGGGATAAAAGGCGTCACAACAGAGCGGAACACGATCAGCAGCAAGCCGATAATCAAACAGACTGTGATCACTTCCGTTTTCTTAAGCCCATCCTCTGAGCTGTGCGCAAAATCCTGATTGATAAGAGACGCTCCCGTAATATATGCCGTCAAATCATCGGGAACGATTTGATAAATATCATCAGCAATATTTTCCGCTTTCTTATCAGATCCGGTGATCGTTACGGGAATAAGAATGGTTTTCTTATCCTTTGAAATCAATTGATCTTTGATTTCTTTTTCACCTGTCAGCGGAGATGTTACCTCTTCAACACCATCAATCTTTTTGACGTTATCGATTATGCTGCGGAGCTGATCCTCTGTATCTTTATTTAGCGCACGATCTAATGTGAAGACAATGCTTATCGAATTATTGTTTTCTCCGGCTTTTTTCAGAATAGCATTTGCTTTTTCTGAAACGGAATCAGCCGGCAGCTGTGACTGCCCCTTTTGATTGGCCAGCTCCGTTAAGTTGGGAGAAAATAAACTCAATATAACAGTCAGCGCTAAGATAACCGCCGCAATGGCCCATTTGAATTTGACAATCGATTTCATTCCGTAAGATCCCCTCCTTTAAATTTGCTTTTTAGAATGGTAAATATGTCAATGAATGATTGTAAGTGCTCCTCATCTATATCGTGCATCAGCTCTTTGAGCGCGTGAAAGATAGCTGAATCCAATTCTTCGATAATGCTTTCACCGTTTTCTGAAATTTTGATTCGTTTCGTGCGTTTATCACTTTTTACCGGACAGTCATCCCACTCAACCAATCCCTTTTCCAGCAGCTTCTTCAATCGGTTAGAAATCGCGCTCTTATGCACGTTTTGATACATGGCCAGGCTGCCGGGAGAAGATGGGCCCTTGACTTTTAAAATTTTTAACAGGTCGGCCTGTTCTCTGGAGATGTGTTTGAATACATCCTGATCGACTTCATGATGTACAAACTCTGTACCTTCAAGTAAAACTTCTACGAAAAGATTGATCGCTTGGCATAGCTTCTGTTCATTCAACGTCTTTCCTCCTGCATTTTAGTTTACGCCCCTAAACTTTCGATCGATGCTACATAGTTTATCCCCCTAAACTATGTTCTGTCAATACATTTTATTCACAGAAAACTCCCTAAAGAATGTTTGTTCGTATACAATAGAAACGATAAACGCGAAAGGGGAAAATTCACATGTCTGATCTAGCATTACAATTGTATGAATATAACGTATGGGCTCATCAGCAAATATTTAATCGATTAAAAGAGCTTCCACAGGAGGTTTATCGTCAGGAGATCCAAAGTGTGTTCCCGTCAATATCCCATGTATTGTCCCATGTTTACCTTTCGGATCTCGGCTGGGCGGAGGTGTTTTCCGGAAAAAGTATGAACCATGCTTTAGCATTAGCTGAACAGCTTACAGAACAGACAGTGGCGAAGGAACTAGCGGAAATGGAAGCCTTGTTTCTAAAATTGTCCGAGCGATATACAGCTTTTTTCAAGCAAAAGGAACAGATCCATAAACCCCTTCAGATTGAAAATCCCGCCGGCGGAATCATGAAAACGACTGCTTCTGAACTGGTGCCGCATGTTGTAAATCACGGGACATATCACCGCGGCAACATAACAGCGATGCTGCGTCAGATAGGGTACGCATCTGCTCCGACTGATTATGGGCTATATCTGTATATGAAAAAAGCATAAAATGGCGTAATCAAAAGCGGCTCCCACTATTGAGCCGCTTTTTTCGTATCTTGTGATGAATCGATAAACCTTAAAATTTCCTTCCATATTTCCTGTATAGTAAAAAAGATAGAAATTTTAGTGTTATAATAGTATCTAAAAACATGTTTAAACAATTTTCAATGGAGGAACACACAAAGTGACAGACGACATGACGCAAGATCCTAATATAAATCAGCAGAAACTGTCGAGAGGCCTGAAAAACAGGCACATCCAGCTTATTGCGATCGGCGGAGCCATTGGGACAGGCCTGTTTCTCGGCTCGGGAAAATCGATACACTTTGCAGGACCGTCAATTTTATTTGCTTACATGATCACGGGGATCATTTGCTTTTTAATTATGAGATCGCTTGGAGAACTGCTGTTGTCTAATCTGAACTATCACTCTTTTGTTGATTTTGTTCAAGATTATTTAGGCGATATGGCCGCATTTATCACAGGCTGGACCTACTGGTTCTGCTGGATTTCAATCGCGATAGCCGATTTAACTGCGGTCGGGCTATATACCCAGTATTGGCTTCCCGGTGTGCCGCAATGGGTTCCGGGCTTAATCGCTCTTATTATTTTACTGATTATGAACCTGGCTACCGTCAAGCTGTTTGGAGAATTGGAATTCTGGTTTGCATTAATTAAAGTCATTGCCATCTTGGCGCTGATTGTGATCGGTCTTTTTATGATTTTCAAAGGCTTTTCCACAAGTTCAGGTGTTTCCAGTTTCTCAAATCTCTGGAGCCACGGAGGCATGTTCCCGAATGGAATACACGGGTTTATCCTCTCGTTCCAGATGGTTGTGTTTGCCTTTGTCGGCATTGAACTCGTCGGGCTTACAGCGGGTGAAACAGAAAATCCGGAAAAAGTCATCCCTAAGGCGATCAACAATATCCCTGTAAGGGTGCTGCTTTTCTATATTGGGGCGCTTCTTGTGATTATGAGCATCTATCCATGGGATGTCATCAATCCTAGCGAAAGCCCATTCGTACAGGTCTTTGTTGCAGTCGGCATCGTCGGTGCTGCAAGCATTATCAACTTTGTTGTATTAACGTCAGCTGCCTCAGCCTGCAACAGCGCTGTATTCAGTACAAGCCGCATGGTCTATTCACTGGCGAAAGACAAAAATGCGCCGGAATCAATGGCGAAACTGACACCGCGCAAGGTACCGAGAAACGCGTTGTTCTTTTCAGCTATCGTGATTTTAATAGGTGTCACATTGAACTACATCATGCCGGAAGGCGTATTTACCTTGATCACAAGTATTTCCACCGTATGTTTTATCTATATTTGGGGAATTACCGTTATCTGCCATATGAAATACCGTAAAACAAGACCTGAATTGGCGAAAGTAAACAAATTTAAGCTGCCGCTTTATCCATTTACGAATTACTTAATTTTGGCGTTCCTGGCGTTTGTCCTTGTTGTACTGGCATTAGCACAGGATACTCGGGTTTCCTTATTTGTTACACCGGTTTGGTTTATTTTGCTGATTGTGATTTATAAAGTAAGAAAATTAAAGCAGCAATAACCCTTTTAAGCTCCTGCCTCAGAAATGAGAGCAGGAGCTTTTTTGATGAAAATGACCTTTGCTTTCGAATTGAAAAATATGCTATATTGTTTGTAATAAATTGAGAAGGGATGATGGGTGGACAATGATTAACTAATCTTATTTTTAACGATTGAAATCGCATATTTCAAATCATAAAAAAATAGGATTAGTCTGCCCATTTTCTATATACGTACGCGCTATTTCTGAAGAATAGCTTATTTAATCATGGCAAAGGCACGGCTAATCCTTCCAAAACATTTGGGAGGATTTTTTTGTTCTCCCTTAAAGCGAGGGATATAGATGAAAGAACAATTAAAACTAATAAACGTCAGCTATGAAGTAAAGGATCTCACCGTTTTTAAAAACGTAAATGCCAGTGTTCAGCAAGGAGATATCATTGGGATTATCGGCAAAAACGGGGCTGGAAAATCGACGCTGCTTCACCTGATCAACAAGGACTTAACTCCGTCACAGGGACAAATCCAATGGATGCAGCACGGCTTAAAAACGGTGCTGGTTGAACAGGAAACTGAATCGTATTCCTTTGAGAATCAGACACCTGCCGAAGTGAAACTGCTGGAGAAATGGCACGTGCCAGCCCGTGATTTCAGCCAGTTAAGCGGCGGAGAAAAACTGAAAGCACGGCTGGCAAAAGGGCTATCAGAGGATGCAGACCTTTTCCTGCTGGATGAACCGACAAACCATCTTGATGACATAAGCTTGCAATTTCTCATTCAGCAGCTGAAAAATGTTAGCGGCACTGTCATTCTCGTTTCGCACGATCGGTATTTCTTAGATGAAGCTGCCACGAAAATATGGTCAATCGAGGACCACACGCTGACTGAATACAAAGGGAATTACTCTGGTTACATGAAGTTCCGGAAAGAGAAAAGACTGACACAGCAGCGCGAATATGAAAAACAGCAGAAAATGATTGAACGGATTGAAGCACAAATGACAGAACTCACTTCATGGTCGGAAAAAGCCCACGCACAATCGACGAAAAAGGAAGGGTTTAAAGAATACCATCGTGTAAAAGCAAAGCGCACAGATGCCCAGGTCAAATCGAAACAAAAGCGGCTTGAAAAAGAACTCGAAAAAACAAAGGCTGAGCCTGTCGTTCCGGAATATACTGTTCGTTTTTCAATTGATACAACTCATAAAACAGGAAAACGGTTTTTGGAGGTTCAACACCTGACGAAGTCATTTGGCGAAAAGACACTGTTTCAAAACGCCCGCTTTACGATTCAGCACGGAGAAAAGGTTGCCATTACAGGCCCGAACGGCAGCGGAAAAACAACCTTATTGAAAGTCATTCTTGGACAGGAAACGGCTGAGGGAAAGGTGTGGATATCACCATCAGCAAAAATCGGTTATTTAACACAGGAAGTATTTGATTTGCCTTTAGAACAAACACCGGAGGAGTTATTTTATCAAGACACGTTCGAGGCGAGAGGAAACGTGCAGAATATCATGACGCGATTGGGATTTACCGCTTCTCAATGGACAGAACCAATTCAACATATGAGTATGGGCGAGCGTGTAAAGTGCAAGCTGATGGCTTATATCTTAGAGGAAAAAGACGTGCTGATATTAGATGAACCGACCAATCACCTCGACCTGCCGTCACGCGAACAGCTGGAAGAAACACTGTCACAATACAGCGGCACACTGATTGTGGTTTCACACGACCGTTATTTTCTCGAGAAAACAACAAACAGCAAACTCGTTATTTCAAACAATGGCATCGAAAAGCAATTGAATGACGTTCCTTCAGAAAGAAATGACCGGGAGGAGCTTCGTTTAAAGCTTGAGACAGAAAGACAAGAAGTACTGGGAAAGCTCAGTTTTATGACGCCAAATGATAAAGGGTACAAGGAGCTGGATCAGGCTTTCAATGAGCTTACGAAACAAATCAATGAACTAGATCAATAGCGTTTTAGGGATACCAAGGGCTGTTCGCCCTTGGTATTTTTTAAGCTTTCGTCTCCAGCCCTCGCCGCAGGAAATGTCTAAAGACCGCTCAAATGTTTGTTTATTCTCGTAAACCAGCTGAATGTCGGCCCTTCAAAAAGCGTAATAAAGGCTATCACACACTTCTCGGGCGGACAAGTGATGCCCGATTCTTTAAAAACAAGTCTAATCCGGCTTTTCAAAGCATGCAGAAACATCAGGTACTGGGCTGAAATAAAATTGCAGGAGCCTTAAACGACATTGCCAGCAAAAAGGCTACATAGGGCATTCCGGGACTCAAAAAATACCAATGATAAACGCTGCTTCTTCTTCAACAATCTCGGACTAAACGCGTCCGCTAAGCAGGCCGACACTTTCACCTGCTAAACCAGCTGTCTCCGCATTTTGATATTTGTCATGATATACCCCATTTTCTGATAAAGGTGGACGGCTGTTTCATTGTGCGCAAACACATGGAGAGCAAGCCTTTCCGCTCCCAATTGCCTCGCCTTATCATCTAACGTGTGAAGCGCCAATTGAGCCAGCCCTTTACCGCGGAAAGCTTCATACAGGCCAAATGAATAAATAAACGCCTCTTTTTGCGGATGGTGCGGGTCAGCATACAGCCAGAGCCAGCCAATGTTTTCTCCAAGGTCATTCCTGATGTTCCAAAAATGATGATTGCTGCTGTTTCGTCCATTCGGAATCATGTTCTCATATGCCTGTTCCGATTTCTCAAACGCCTCTTTTTCCGTCCAAGTTCCCGATTGTATGTTTTGTTTCGCGTAATTTTGCACGGACATCCCGCGAAATGCTTCGAACTCCTCCACAGTCATGTCTTCCAAAGTTAACGCCATCCTGTATTCCTCCTTTATGAAAAAAAGTCCAGCTGGTGCCGGACGAATAACGTACAAATGAAGATCTATTTCTATTATTCGATTTATACCTGTGACTTTCTATTATTCGATAAGAGAAGGAGATCTCCTGCAAATTGGTTTGTTAAATGAGTAGATTACGTGGACTCCCAAATGATTATACTGATAGAAACAATCAAACAGATCATTGCAGGGATCGTCATGAGTACTGATTGGCGCGCTCGAACAATGTGTGCATGAACCGCTCCCGCCATGAGAACGATAAACAGGACGCCTGCCCCAAATGCTGCATACCAATTCCAAATTCCCGCTGTCATAGCAAATGCCCCCGCTATTTCAAGAATACCAGTAACAGTCAGAAACCATAACGGATATTGATAATGCCGCCAATGCTCCACTTGAAAGGGCACGCGGAACACCTTTATGATGCCTCCCGCGAGCATAAAAGCTGCCAAACTGACCTTCATGATGATAGATATCATCTTGCGTCACTCCCTTTTGGAAGCATCCCGTATATTAAGAGATTGACAACCTGAGCTGCGAGACTTGCCGGATCTTTGATTCCGGTTAACAAATATGAATCGGTCAAATGTTCAATCATGCCGATCAAGCATTCCGCCACGGTTTCCATTTCCAATTCGGAACGAAAATAGCCAAGGCGCTGTTCTGCTTCTAAGTTGCCTTTCAAAACCATCGCGACATCTTGTTTCAATTGTTTCGCTTCTGGGTTGAGAAAAAAACCGATCCTTGTTAAATCCTTGTCCTCCGCCAGAAACTGAAAAACAGTTTCCACAGCAGAGAGCACTTTGTTTGTTAGATCGTTCGCATGTAATCCGGTTTCCAGGAGAAGTGATTCTGTCAGCTTTCTTAAGCGAGAGTGGAAATCATTGATTAACTCCAAAAAGATGGCTTCTTTACTTTGAAAGTACAGATAAAAGGAAGGCTGCGTCAGTCCAGCTCTTTTCACTATGGCACTTACCTTCGTTTCATGAAATCCCCGAATCGAAAATTCCTGTGCAGCAGCTTTGAGCAATCGTTTCCGGCTCTCCTCCCCTTTACGTCCTTTTCTGCTTTTCACATCGGATCAGCCTCCACAAAAAGATACTCTTTAGTAACATTACTCATGAGTATTATTTCATGCACTTGGATTTTATGTCAATGAATTTCATATTCAGCTGCTTCCTTCATAAAAAAATAACGAACATGACTTGCTGCCATGTTCGTTTAACTGCGCATTTTATTCCTCATATAATTGATAAACTCTTTTTAATTTCTGTTCCAGCTGTTCAAAATGCACGAAACGCGCTTCTCTCAGAAATTCAGTACCCTCAATAAATAAAAGAAGAACGGGAACGGTGAAGACCGAAAATCTGCCGGCAACCTCCTCCACACTATCAGCATTAACGTGTCCTAGTTTGATATGCGGAAACTGCTCCAGCAATTCTCTGAGCTGCGGCAAAACTGCGTGGCATACTATACAGCTAGGTCTTGATATATAGATAAAACTTAACTGGTGACGGTTTATAAAATTCTCTATTGCATTCAGTGATAGTAATTCAGTAACCTCTTTCATCCCATTCCTCCTGCTGATTGGTATTTACCTGCCTGAAATATACGGGACCAGCCTTAAGAATGTCCATATATCTGCTTTATTTTTATACAACCTGTCCAAAATTGTAAGACAAATCTTTTCACCTAATCTAAGTCGCTTGGAACGCGAACCGCTGTAAGGCAACTTTATCGCTGTTTATTCTCATGCGGGCAGCTTGGCAACATACAAAGTCATTCATCATGCTGAATGAACAACCAGGCTTTCGGATATATTAACGTTCAAATGGTCAAAGACGCTCTGCAGTTAGCCTCCGGCGTTATAATCCTTTACATTACTGGTCAGGTGGTAGGATGAGTTTTACTTGGGAAGCATTTGTCCTCATAATATCCGGTGTGATTTTGCTTAGAATTTCAGGAAGAAAATCAATTGCGCAAATGACCTCGGCACAAACGGTTGTCATGATTTCGATCGGAACCATCATTGTTCAGCCGATCATCGAAAACAGCCTATTAAAAACACTAGTTGCAGCTGTCATTTTTACGCTCTCACTCCTTTTTATGGAGTGGATTCAGCTAAAGTCTAATTTGATTGAAAAGCTGTTAACCGGGAAAGCGACAATTATCATTCAAGATGGCCAATTACATGTAGACAATTTAAAGAGAATGAGACTGACGTTAGATCAGCTGGAAATGCAATTGAGACTGCACGGCGTTTCTACTTTACAGGATGTCAAAAAGGCGACGTTAGAAGCAAACGGTCTATTAGGCTTAGAATTAATTGATGAAGCCAAGCCTTTAACAGTCAGGGATTTAAAAAAGATTATTCACCCCGACTTTATCAAAGAAGATGTTCAGCCATCCCATTCAAAGAACCGAAATTTATTTGATGAAATCGATCATGAAAATGTAAATTCAAGCCCTAAAAAGCTGCATTAAAAAAGACGCCTGTGATTGGACGTCTTTGTGTGCCTTTTTTCATCAATTGTCGGCCATTCAGTTGAACAGCTGGTGCAGCGCCTCCCTGTTCCAAAGAACACCACAGATCCAGATGATATACACGTAATTTGTTAATCACTAATTGGAATAAGAATGGATTCCAATTACAGATGATTCGCCACAGTCTGATTAAATGTCTTTATCACTTCAGTATCCTTCCGCCTTATAACAAAAACCAAAGGCTGACACCCTTGGTTTTTTTAGCATTTATATATTCTTACTTTATGCATTTTATTGTTTCATGTTATTAATAATAATAGACAATTTATAGTTTACATGCTTATTTAAGCCTACCAAAAATTCATCCAGCAATTCGTTAGAGGGAAATCTGCATTCCAGAAGATAACAGCCATCCCCGCTGATTTTATAATTATTGATGACGTATGTCTCTTGCGTTTTGATAAAGGAAAGATAAGGCTGATGGTGCGTGCTTTTTGTATAGATATTAATCAAGGCATGGATAGAATATCCCAATTTGTCTTGATTCACTTTAATGGTATAACCCTCAATCACTCCGTTATCTTCTAATTTGGCAACCCTGGATGCAGCGGCTTGGCCCGTCAAATGAACTTTCTCTCCTAATTCTTTCATTGTAATACGGCTGTTTTTAGATAACTCTTCTATTATTTGCATATCCGTGTGATCCAACATCATATCCTATCCTTTCCTTTCAAAAACAAATGAAAACATCGTATGCGCTAAGTAAATTGGCACCTATGTCCGAGTTCCAAAAAACACATTCACTTTTTTAAAACCCGCGTACTATTTTGGTTGTCTCCTGCATTCTCTTCAATCAGCATGCACTCTAGCCCGTTCGATGTTCATTTGTAATAGGTTCTTTCAACATTCAAGTAAAACGGCAAAAAGACTTGATTTCATCCATGTATTTGGCGATTGGTCATAGTATAAGCTATACGTATATCAAAGAAAAGGAGTTTTAATATGAACATTCAACAAATTCGTAATGCCACACTTGTTGTCGAATATGCAGGCAAAACGTTTTTAATAGATCCAATGTTAGCAGAAAAGGGCACTTATCCTCCATTCCCAAATTCACCACGACAAGACCAAAAAAATCCTTTAGTCAGCTTGCCGACATCAGTGGATCATATCATCAACAATCTTGATGCAGTCATTGTCACTCATTTGCATTTAGATCACTTTGATGATGCAGCCAAAGACATGTTGCCAAAAGACATAAAAATGTTTGTACAAAATGAAGAAGATGCGAAAGAAGTCAGAAACGCCGGTTTTCAAAATGTCGAGATTCTCACAACCGACACAGACTTTGAAGGTATTCAATTAATCAAAACCAAAGGCGAACACGGCAGAGGAGATATTTTAAAACTTGCCGGTCTTGTATGCGGTGTCGTGTTCAAACACCAAAGCGAGAAAACGTTATATGTAGCCGGAGATACGGTTTGGTATGATGCGATCCAAGAAGAGATCGATACACACCAGCCAGAAATCATTGTAGTGAACGGAGGAAACAATCAATTCTTTGAGGGCGGCTCTCTCGTCATGGGGAAAGAAGATATCCATGAAACGCATCAAGCAGCCCCTCATGCAAAAATAATCGTGAGCCATATGGAAGCGGTCAACCATTGGGCATTATCCAGAGAAGAAGTAAAAGGCTTTATTCATGAAAAAGGCATGTCATCTCATGTACTAGTGCCGGATGATGGCGAATCATATTCATTTTAAATGGCGAAAGAGTTCATGTGAATAAGCATGATATGCTCCGTCAGCTTGGTGCTCAAGAAAAGGCCCTTCCTTAGAAGGGTCTTTTTCAACCTGATTTTTTAAAAAAAATGGTGTATTTGGTTGATATCTCAAATCCTAGTTTTTTTGCTGCATGAATAGATGATTTGTTGCTGACATCACAATCCCAGCTAGGGCTGACGCCGTTTTCGAGACAATCATTGATAAACTTGCTCCCAGCAATATAAGCGAACCCCATCCCTCTATATTCTTCGTGTGTATAGATATCCATTTCTGCACGATCGCCGCCTAGAAATATGGAGGTGCACTCACTGACAACATAATTGTCATACAAAACAGCGAATCCAAATCCGTTTTTTAAAAAATTCGAGACTGAACCCCAATATTCCTCATAATAAGCTTTTTGAAATGCAGTGCTGCTTGAAATGATATCTTCATTTATTCTTTTTAATGTAAACCCCTTTGGAAGCTGAAAAGCCTTTTTGACAGAAATTTGTTGAGAAAACGCATATCGCATCATTTGATTCAACTCATCAGGCAGTACAGTTTTTATTACGCTGTCCCATGAGCGATTGGGAGAAAACAGAGTAAATCTTTTTTTGGATTTGGCTCTCTTTTTGTATAATTCAACGATAAACTCATTAACATTTTGATTCCTTTCATCCCCTGCAACATAATAAATTCCTGAGCTGGTTCCTATCAGAAACGATTGATCATCTGCATAAACAACTCCCGGAATTGTTTGTTCTAATATTGAATAAACAAATGTCGGGCAACATGTTTCTTTATAATGTATCAATGTTTTGACTTTACTATATTGTTCTTTTTTTATCTCCTGCAACCTGTACCCTCCTATCACTTTCCCTCTTTTATTCTATCCTTAAAAGAATTCCCCTCTTTTAAGGACACTTCTGTAAAGAGCTCTCACCATGATTCAGTATGATACTTCAGCCTGATAAGGTTTGTTCTTAACGTTTCTAAAGGTATTTGTTGCATGTTTGTTAAAGTACTGCGACTTTCTCGGAAACGATTGATTTCTGTTATATGTATTCTTAGACTTCTGTATCAAATTATTTATCCCCAATTTCATTTAGTATTTGATGCAAAACGAAAACTGTATTATATTGTAAATAGTTCTGTTATAATCAATTACTTTACTTTTCTGCACGTAACAATACATTCTTTTAAAAAGGACGGGAGGAAATTTGCATGTCAAACCATTCACCAATGTTTCCCCAATTAAGTGACAATGGCATTCACTATTTTCAAACTTATGATGAAAGCCTTGGTCTTTGGCCAGTTCCCTACAAAGCATATTATGTATCCACTCGTTTCGGTCAAACTCATGTGATTGCAAGCGGACCAGAGAATGCGCCGCCACTCGTATTGCTTCACGGGGCACTATTTAGCTCCACGATGTGGTATCCCAACATTGCGGATTGGAGCAGCAAATACCGAACTTATGCAATCGATATCATAGGTGATAAGAATAAAAGTATTCCTGCAGATTTATGTGGTACAAGAACGGGTTACGCCGATTGGCTTCTTGATGTGTTTGATTATCTAGGGGTCGAAAAGCCTCACATGATCGGACTCTCACTTGGCGGGCTTCATACTTTGAATTTTATTTTACGTGCGCCAGAGAGAGTAAAAAGTGCAACTCTTCTTAGCCCAGCGGAAACATTTTTACCATTTCATCACGATTTTTATAAATATGCGCTTAGTCTCACAGAACCAAATGGAGTTGAGAGTTTCTTAAAGTGGATGATGATAGATCGCAATGTGTTACATCCACTTTTTGTGAAGCAGTTTCATGCAGGAGTTATGTGGCAGGATGGAGCAAGACAGCCAACCCCTAAAGCCGACGGATTTCCGTATGTTTTCACCGACGAAGAATTAAAATCAGTAAAAGTCCCGATTCTATTATTACTAGGTGAACATGAAGTCATTTATGATCCGCATTCAGCCTTACAGCGCGCATCTTTATTAGTGCCTGGAATTGAAGCAGAAATCATCAAAAATGCGGGCCATGTTTTATCATTGGAACAGTCTGAAACCATAAATGAACGAGTTCTGAGCTTTTTAGAACAGCCAGTAAGATGAGGAGACACCCACCACTCCACATATTATCTTATAATTTCTAAGAACGTATAAAAATAAAAACATACCAACATTGTTTGGTATGTTTTTTGATAGATAGGTTCTCAACATTGAATGCATATTTATTTACTTGCCAGTTCCTTAATGATCAAACTTAATTCATAAATTCCCTTTTGGAGATCTTCAAGGGATGCATAAGCGTATGACAAGCGAATATAATTGCCTTTTTCCTGAGCATAAATACTGCCAAGATTGAGAAGAATCCCTTTTGTTAAGGCTTTTTTATAAAGTAATTTCATAGATATTGAGGGCAATATTTTTAACCAGATAAAGAATCCTCCTTTTGGAATAGTCCAAACAGCTGCATTCTTCATATTGGTTTCTAAAGCGCTCGTAACAAATTGCCTTCTTATCTTTAATTGATGTCTCACCCGTTTTAAATGCCGCTGATATTGGCCAGATGTAAACCATTCCGCCGCTACTCTTTGAGACAACGAACTCGATCCGTAATCTGTCTGCATTTTTATGTCAGATAAACGTTCAATCACTGGCTCTGGCCCGACTATCCATCCAATCCTTAAGCCCGGGCTTAGCGTTTTCGATAAACTTCCTACATATAGCACATGGCCGTTTTTATCTATTGTTTTAATAGGATATGGCGGAATGTCATCTATCCACAGCTCACGATATATGTCATCTTCAATAATGGGAAGCTGCGTTTTTTCGCTTGCGGCAAGGATTTCTTTCCGCCGCTCTTCTGACATTAAGATACCAGTCGGATTTTGAAAACAAGGGTTTGTATATAATATGGCTCTTCCCCGTTCCCCCTTTGTCATATGAATATGGTTTGGCAAAAGCCCCTCTTTATCCATAGGAAGTCCAGTCAGATTCATTCCGGCTGATTGAAATACATGTAATGAATAAAGATAAGATGGCTGATCAAGAAAAACAGTTGAACCTCTTTGCAAAAGCCCCATTGATATAAGCTGTAAGGCTTGCAGTGCTCCTGAAACAATAAGAATGGATGAAGGTGAAGCATGAATCCCGATTGTTTTTAAATAATCACTCAATGCCTCTCTTAAAGGCAAGTATCCTTTTGGTTCCTCATATCCGAACGCCTCTATGTTTTGAGATACCTTGCCCATAATCTCTTTCATAGCAGACAAAGGAAAAATCTCATTTGAAAGTTCTCCTTTGCTTAGCTGTATAAGATCAGAATTTGATTCTGATTGATTGATCTCTTGAACAATTCTTCGGCTTGGCTGCTGGATTCCCGACGTTACATATTTCTCCCAATTGGGTGCAGAATTCTTAGCCAACAGTGTCCAAGTATTGTTGATGACAACTGTCCCTTTGCCCATTCTGCCTTCAATCAACCCATCTGCCATCAATTCCTCTAACGCTGTGATAACCGTGCTTCGATTTACATGAAAGTCTTTTGCAAACGTTCGCTGGCTTGGAATCTTACTTCCAATCGGCCACTCTCCATTTCCTATTTTCTCTTTTATATAATCAATGATTTGTAAGTACTTAGGAAACTTTCTAACCGTTTTTTCTTCTGTAAAGCTCATCAAAAGCAGTCTCCTTCAACTAAAGTGGTTGGGTCAAAAATTATGTAACTGGTTGAAGCCATTTTATCAAATCTCTATTAGTATAAAACACACTAAATAACTGGTTGGTTTTTGTAAAGAAGGAGTGAAAATCATGAAAAAGAAAACTGTTCAACTCATCATATCTTACAGTCTTATGATCGGTTTGTGGGCATCAGCTTTTCCGGGAATTCGTGTAGGTCTGGAATATTACACACCCGAACACCTTGCTTTATTTCGTTTGTTAATCGGATCTATGGCATTGTTGCTTTTTGCTGTGCTGACTAAAATGCGCTTACCTGACATGAAAGATTTCCCTGTCATCTTATTATTAGGGTTTTTAGGTTTTGCACTCTATCACATTTTGCTTAATATCGGTGAAAAAACAGTTAGTGCCGGGATTGCAAGCTTACTCGTAACCACAGCACCAATCTTTTCTGCGGTGTTGTCTCGTCTGTTTTTTGGTGAACATTTTGGTTTTTCTAAATGGATTGGCTCTATCATTAGTTTATTGGGTGTGTCATTTATTTCATTAGGGACAGGAGACCATGCGCTTTCAATGAAAGGAATTATGTTCATTCTGCTGGCAGCTTTTGCAGAGAGTATTTATTTTGTTTTTCAAGCCCGTTATATAAAAAAGTATGGTTTTATTCCATTTGTAACGTTCACGATTTGGGGTGCATCCTTACCAATGCTTGTTTTTCTTCCAGGCTTATGGGGGGAGTTTGTAAACGCCTCAATGAACTCCACATTGTCTATCGTTTACTTAGGTTTATTCCCGACGGTCATCCCATACTTTGCGCTTGCATATGTAACTTCAATCGTCGGTGCTTCTGAAGCAACGATTTCACTTTATGTAACACCGGCTTTGACGTTGGTGATTTCCTGGATGTGGATAGGGGAAATGCCTTCACTTATTTCACTGCTAGGCGGAATGGTTACTGTCAGCGGGGTCTGTTTCACCTACATGAAAGGAAGCAAAATAAAGATGTTAAACGAGATGAAAAAGTTCTAATTTCCTTTCTGTCTTGATGCACGGTATCGGTCGGTACCCTGCTTCATATCATGACATGAATGAATAAAAAAACATACCAATCGTATTTGGTATGTTTTTTCTAAGATGAGCCCTTAACATTGTAAATTTAAAAGAAAGCATATCTTCATTATACTCGCATCGTTTGATCAATTGGTGATCAAAAACCTTTACTATTACATTATTTATTGCTTAATCAATACCGATAACTCACCTTCGAATACTTTTTCTTCTTTATGATTATAAGTAAATAACAATACAGTAAGTATTCCCGTTCCACTTTTCTTTGGTTTTTTATCCAGTACCTCAACGACTGTATGCAATTCATCATCTGGATACACGGGTTTTATGAATTTAATATGATTCATCTCTGTTCCAGCAATAATATCGTCGCCATAGAAGCCCTCTTCAATCCAAAGCTTAAAAGAAATAGCTAACGTTTGTATGCCAGAAGCGATGATTCCATTAAATCTGCCTTTATTCGCTTTTTCCTCATCTACATGCATATATTGAGGGTCAAATTCTTCCGCAAACCTCATTACATTTTCTTTTGTTACCCTAAAAGACTTTGTATGAAATACTTGTCCAATCGCAAATTCATCCAATTTCATAAATACACCTCTTATCAAAATATTCTTTCATCAACTATCACATAAAAAATACTGTATCATATTTCATGTAGATCATCCTTTACATTCTTACCTATAAAACTTGTCAGATCAAATGTTCATTTTGAGAAAAGAAACTTTTGCAATAGCCAACGTGACAGCTCAAAGATTTTGCATTTGAAATAAAAAAACTGCGTTTATAATAGGATAGCTTGTTTTTTTACAAACAAATCATTCAGAAACACATTTCGTTTTCTTCTCTTTTGGTCCATAAAGCAGCTTTTATAGGTTGTCTTAAGCAACGTGATTGTTGTCTGCAGTTAATCTGCTGGACATCATACTCCCAATTGCAGATAAGATAAAAGAAACCATCGAAGGGGTGTCATAGTGAGCGAATATGAAAAAAGATACCAGCTGGTATCTTTTTATATTGAAACATTCATTTAGATCAAAATGAGATCACCTTGGTTTCTGAAACTGGTCATAATGTTATTTTATAGATTAGATACGATACACTCCGCATCCCCCGCGAGTTTGAATTCCCCAAACCCGTAAGGCAGCAACATATGATCTCCTTTTTTAAGGTCATATGTACGCTCGCCGGAGATTATCCGGCCTTCTCCTTCGATGACGCTGACAAGAAGGAATGATTTTTGCTGTTTTAACCTTGCTGATCCTGTTAACTCCCACTTTTCCACTGAAAATATAAGGGCACTCCATCAATACGGCTATGTGCAAATCATCTGTTTGTTTATATTGAACCGTTTGCTGCTCTGGCGCGGAGAAAAAAGGAGAATGACTATGAGTATTGAGATAAAGGCGGTAACTGAAGAGAATCGTGAATCTATTCTGTCTCTTCATGTTCACAAGAGCCAAATATCATATATAGAATCAACCAAGCAATGTCTAGAGGATGCAACAGAATGTCAGTATTATAAACCTGCTGGACTTTATTACGAAGGGAAGTTAGTCGGTTTTGCTATGTATGGATGGTTTCCCGAGATTGATGAAGAAAATAAAAATGGCAGAGTGTGGCTTGACCGATTTTTCATTGACGAGCGTTTTCAAGGCCAAGGATTAGGCAGCAAGATACTTGAAGCTCTTATTCATCACCTTGCTGAGCTATATACATGTAACAGAATTTATTTAAGCATTTTTGAGAACAACATTCATGCTTTGCGCCTGTATCAAAAATTCGGCTTTACATTTAATGGTGAGCTCGATTTTAACGGCGAGAAGGTCATGGTAAAAGAGCTATAAGTACTTAAGCTGTTGAAAGGCTACATTGACGAGACTTCAGTTCATGTAACATGATGACGTTTCACGCAAATGAAAAAGCATACTATGTTCTTGGTATGCTTTTTATATTCTTTCAGCACTTTCTCTTCATTTCAGTAAACGCAGCTTTCCGATTTTATTGCATTCTAATGCGAACCATACACTGCCTTCTTTGTCACAGCCAATTCCGTGAGGTTCGCCATTAGAGGTTTTGATTGTATATTCTTCAAAGGTTCTCTCTTTTGTCAATCTTCCTATTTTATTTGCTCCCCATTCAGTGAACCATAAATCCGATTCGACTCCCGCCGCAATAGCATGAGGCCGGGCATTTGGTGTAGGAATATCATATTCCGTTATTTCGCCGGACATCGTGATCCTTCCTATTTTATTTCCCATTATTTCTGTAAACCAAAGGGCACCGTCATTTCCGTTTGCAAGACCTACTGGCCCTGCTCCCGGTGTTGGGATTGGGTATTCCGTTATTTCTTCTGACCGGGTTATCTTGCCGATCGCATTGTTTTGGTTTTCAGTGAACCAAAGTGAGTCATCGGGCCCCAACGTAATAAAAGAAGGATATGATTCTTTATTCGGCAGTTCGTATTCATGAATCACCCCTTCTGCTGTCAATCTCCCTATGCGATTTCCATTCATTTCAGTAAACCAAATATCACCGTTAAGACCTTCAGCAATTCCATATGGCGCTGAATTTGGATGAGGTAATGTGTACTCTGTAAATACGCCCATTTCTGAAAGCCTTCCAATTTTATCAGTCCCATTTTCAGTAAACCAAATATCACCTATTGAAGATATGGTCAAACACAGCACTCGTGCATCAGGAGTTGGAACAATAAATTCTTTGATTGTTCCATTTTGATGAAGACAACTGATTTTATTTGCTTTATGTTGAGTAAACCATACATTGCCTTCACGAGAGACCGCTATCCCATAAGGACCAGAATCCGCTTGTAACATATCTATTTCTTTCAGCTCAATATTCAAATAAATCCCTCCATTTAAGTACCCTTATACAAAAAAGCCTCCTATTCTCATTATACGAGACAGGAGGCAATGGAATTCCAGTACAGACTGCTGGTTACCTTATTTTCTGGGCGTGTAGACAAAACAATTTAATATAAAATTTCTGAAATATCTCACTTTTGGGTTTGAAGTTCTGTTTTTCTCTAATGACTCGTATGTCTTCTAAAATTACTGCCCTTCACTTCAGCTACATCATATACGGTAACAAAGGCATTTTTATCAATTTCATTAATAATTTCCTTTAGTTTTGTTTCTTCAAGGCGGTTGATGACACATGTGATTTCTTTAAATTTCTCGTGGGAAAAACCGCCATAAGCTTCTTTATAGGTAGCACTTCGTCCTAACTGATCACGTATTGTCTCTACCATTAATTCAGGCTGGGTTGAAATAATTTGAAAGGTTTTAGAACCACTTAAGCCTTCCTCAACGATATGTATGACTTTGGACGCAATGTAGTAAGCAATGACTGACAGTAATGCCCCTTGTAAGCCAAATACAATGGATACAAAAATAAACACAAAAAGGTTTAAGAATAAAATGAGATCGCTCGTTCCAAATGGCAACTTTCGAGACAGCAGCACAGCGAGCATATCAATTCCATCCAATGCGCCGCCGTTACGTAACGCTAACCCCATTCCCAATCCAAGGATAATCCCGCCAACAACGGTTATTAACAGGGTATCCCCCTCTATAATGGCTGGAGTGTGGTGGAAAAACATTGTGCCAGCGGCAAGTGTTACGATTCCGATAATGGATAATAATGCAAAGTCTTTCCCGATTTGCTTATATCCTAACCAGACAAATGGGATGTTTAATGCTGCAATAAGGACCCCTAGCGGCAAATCAAATAGCTGTGAACCAACGATACTAAGGCCTGTCACCCCTCCATCAGATACACTGTTTGGAATGAGCACTGTTTCCAGTCCATATGCCGCTATAATTCCTCCGATAATAACCATTATAACTTGCAGTACCCTTTTTATTTTAAAATGCTTATGTTTTTTGTTTGTATTCATCTCATTCCTCATTTCGAATATTTAGTCTTAATTTAAATATACCATAATAGGTTTATTTATACTAAAGACCATATACAGAAGGTATCAATATGTTCCCCAACAGTAACCAATAAATGAATTCCTCTGATAAGTTCCAGAACTTGCTTCTCCATGTTCATAACCCGCGGATTTCTTCCCTTGGTGTGAAAAGTATAAGCCGAAAAGGAAGGCTTGAAAACACCGCTCCTATCATAATAGCGCAATGTTTGAATTGAGATGTTATTGAGACGGGCTGTTTCTCCAATTGTAAAATAATCCTTCGTCTCCTTTCTAACTGTCAGCTCTTCAGAAAATCTTTCATCTACCTATTCACAAATACGGACTAAACCCTAAACGAACTAACTCGAGAAAATAGAAATCCCTAAAATCTGCTGAAAACAAGTTTTATACCAAACTGTCATGAATGAATACACGTATATCCGAAAGCCAATATTAGACTTTAGAAAAAAAGCCTAATCTCCCAAAAAGATTAAGCTTTTTCGCTTATACTCAGCCCTCAACACTGCTTTGTTTTATGAAAGCTTGTTGTCATTACAACATCACTTCTGAGCATTGTTAAAATGTTTGTCATCGTCGAAAGTATATAAAGCTCAGTTGAATGATTTCGCTCATCTCTCTATTGAATTCATTAATTCGTAGAAGTATTCAGGCCGATGAGTCTTATTGAGGTTATACCATGAATGTAATGTATCTGACGCAAATACATCTAATGTTTTCAATACTTCCATCGCAAATTCCAGAGGAGCTACTCCTGACGCAGTAATCAAATTCTCACCAGATACCGCAGGCCCCACCTCATAAAATGTCTCTCCTTTATAATGAGGACAGACCATTTTAAGATACTCTAAGTCATTGCTTGTATGCTTTCTGGAATCTAGGTATCCCATATTGGCGAGGCCCTCCGTTGCACCGCAAATTGCAGCAACAATAGTGCCCAGCTCTAAAGCTTCGCCAACTTTTTTCAAGATAGGCTGATGAATATCTTCTCCCCAAGTATTCCCTCCAGGTAAAATGAGAAGATCTTTACTCTCAAGAGTACACTCACCAACGGAAATATCTGGTTTTACGCTTAAACCTCCCATTGTAGTAATCATTTCTTGATTAACTCCTACTGTAACTACTTTTAAAGGTGCTGCATCTTTTTTGAAATATCTTCCTGAGTTTAGTTCGGCGATTAAATATCCATATTCCCAATCTGACATTGTATTACATACATAAAGATAAACTTTTTTCGTTTGCATCCCATCACACTCCGATCACAATTGATATAACCTATTATATATTACTTCCCTGACAGAAGTTATCGTATTTGATGACATTAATTCCGACAGAACATCAATAAGGCTTTTCTTTAAGGCTTATTCGCTAAAAATAGATTTACCGTATAAGTAAAAGTAAATAAGGTAAAAGGTCTTAGCAGAATCATTCTGCGATGAGAGTTCCTTTGGTGTGGTGTTCCGAGTAGAGATATTACCTCTAAATCTGTTATTTTATGAATTACCAGGAAGTCACAATTAATTACAAAACCCATAAGGTTTCATGTATAATCTATCTAGAACCAACTTTTTCGCAATATCAAAACTTTTAAAAAATTTAATATAAATAGGGGGATTAACATGCTACTCTCAAATACAAATCTATACACTTGGAAGCCATTTTCTACTTCACCGCCACCGCCGTTTACTCCAGCTGTTGAATCAGCAGTGAATAAGCTTATATTTAAAACAGATTAAGAATCTGCGAAATATAATATAAGCTGTTTCGCAGATTCGAAGGAGTAGACAATGAAATCTAAGATTCAGTTTATATTATCAATGATCATTTTCGGCACAATGGGTTTAGTTGTAAGATACATTGATTTATCTTCGAGTGAAACAGCTTTACTAAGCAGTTCAGTTGGATGTCTATTTTTAATAGTCGTGTTTATGATGATGAAGAAAACCATTCCATGGAAATTAGTCAAAGCAAATGCTTACATCTTATTTCTTTCTGGTATTGCATTAGGAGGGAATTGGATCTTTCTTTATCAATCGTACGATCATACAACACTTACTAATGCAACACTAGGGTATTACTTTGCACCTGTGTTTGTCATGATTCTCTCACCATTTGTCCTTAAGGAACAATTATCTGTCAAAAAAATGGTTTGTATTGGTGTAGCGATCATAGGCATGTTATTGATTGTTGGAAATGGCATAAGTGCATCTGGAACAGACGATCTGCTTGGGATCTTTTTTGGATTAGTTGCGGCTGCATTTTACGCTGCATTGATGTTACTAAATAAATTTATACACCGCATGGGCAGGTTAGAGATTACAATCATCCAACTTGGATTAACAGCATTGCTGCTCTTGCCATATGTGTTTTTCACAGAAGGATTCGGTATCTTTGGAGTATCTGGATCATCCGTTCCTTTTATCATCATTTTAGGGATTGTAAACACTGGGATTGGATTTTGGTTATTTTTCTCGGGTATGCAAAAATTAAAAGGACAGAGTATTGCTATGCTAAGCTATGTCGATCCATTTGTAGCTATATTAATTTCTGCCATTATCCTGCAAGAACAAATGACCATTGTTCAAATGCTAGGTGGCGCACTCCTTTTAGGCTCAACATTTGTTAGCGAGAATAAATCAATCACATTTTCCAAAACGATTAAAGAAAATATCAGCTAAGTAACGTACAAAACAGCGGGGAGCTTTGTTCCCCACTGTTTTGTTTCTTTTGTTTGCAACTTGACCCAAACTAGCCTGACGATTACTGCCATTACCCTATTGTTCCTTGATTATTATATAGGGCGTATCCTGTCAGCATTTTATTATGTCCTTCTGAGTAATACGGCATTCGTTCATTTGCCTGTTCAATGTCAACCCATTCAATTTGCAATATCTCGTTTGGCTTTTTAATCGCTTCGGTTCCTCCAACAATTCGCGCTTCAAATGTAAAAAGGATAGCGTGATGATTCCTCTTTACATATTTCGCTTCGTTAACAGCAATTAAATTCCCTATTTCTACTTCAAAACCTGTTTCTTCATGCACTTCACGTATAGCAGCTTCTATTAACGTCTCATCAGGTTCAACTCTTCCACCTGGAAGTGACCAGTGTCCTTCATGATTATCCACCATTAATATCTGATTACATTTACTTTTAATCAACGCATACACAACTTTTACTTCTTCCATGGGAATCTCCTTTATAGAACAAAATTCATCCTCGGTTGATTTGTTGATTTTCTATATATTACTATAAATGATAACTGGTTATTTTTGGTAAGAAGTCTCTCATAGCTGTATTTTCTGCATAAAAAAATAATACCAAAGGCAGTTAAACCCTTGGTATCATTGGGATGCAGCCGAGATGACTTGAACCTTCACGGGTTATTCACTAACAATCCCTCATTCTGAAAGCTTATTTTCATTACACTCCGTATATTCATTTTCCGTCGTTTCTATAAGTTTTTATGAATTGTGATTAGAAAACCGAAAGAGCCAGAAGCCTCTGCTAAAAACAGCAAGTGTTCCTTGAACTTTCACACGAGTTGAAGGCTCTGCAGAATCAAAAATTTGAGCAGTACCACGCATTCATCCAAAGTTCACTAATAAAAGGGGACTGATATTTAATCTTTTAATCTCTTTTCCATCAGTTCTGCCATTTGTTTCGAATTTGGATTTCCTTCATGTCGTAATTGATCAATGATATTCATGTAATCCTTTTCATTTCGGTTCTGACTTAATTTATATGAAGCCTGAATTTCTCCCACCTTCATCTTAAATCCGACAATACCTTTCAGCTGACTTTCTAAGAGCTGAGGAGAAAGCTTATCCCATAAAACTGGATTCTTGCGGTGTTTTTCGTATTTTTGCAGTAACATTGTCAGGTCATGTTTTAATTCTTCTTCGTTCAAAATGCTGGCTGTACCGTATACATGTACGGCTTGATAGTTCCATGTTGGGACGTTTTCCTTTTCATACCAAGAGGAAGAGATATAAGCGTGCGGTCCCTGAAACATAACAAGCACATCTTCACAGGTTTCAAATGTTCTCCATTGAGGATTCCTATAAGCAATATGCCCCGTTATATAGTAAGTATCTCCCTCTTTCATTAACTGCAATGGCAAATGAGTTGCAATTGGCTTCCCTTGTGCTGTTGTGACAATTGTGCCAAATGAGTTGTTTTGAACAAAGTCCCAAATGTCATCGGCATTTGTAACCTTATAGTATTTTGGAATATACATATAAACCCGCCTTTCATAAAAAGTTATACGAGTGTTTTGATCATGATAAAGTCTATTTGTTCTTCATCACCCATATAAAAAGAGTGGGCTCCAGTTTGAACAAACCCCATTTTTTCATAAAAAGCAATAGCATTTTCATTTTTTTCCCATACACCTAGCCAGATTTTCTTTTTATTAGATTCCAGCGCAATCTCCACAGCTTTATTGAATAGATATTTACCAAGGCCGTGTTTTTGAAATTTGTTCTTGATATAAATCCTCTCGATTTCTAGTGATTCATCACCCATTTCTTCAGATTGAGCCTCATTGGTATTGACCTTTAAATATCCAGCGACTTCATGATTAAAATAAACAAAAAAGAATTGTGAAGAGATATTAGATAATTCCTTTTCCAACTGTTTAGAATGAAACGCACTTTCCAAATAAGCTTTCATATTTTCAGGTGAATTCTGGTCTTTGAATGTATCATTGAATGTTTCAATACTTATTTCTTGGAGTATTTTTAAATCTTCATGGCTGCACTTTTTTAGTTTTACACTCATGCTCATATATGCTCCTTTTAAAATTAATAATCTCTCTTGTTCCCTTTTTTTACATACTCCCAGTCAACTTCTACATTTTTTCTCATTCTTTGAAGAAGGTGAAAAATGGTTTCTGCTTCTTTTTCAGAAAATCCTGCTAATGCGACACTATTCGAATGATCATTTTCTCTTTTTATAACGGGAAACACATCTTTCCCTTTTTCTGTTGGAAAGAGTTTTTTTATCTTTTTGTTATGTTCATCATCCATCTTTTCAATAAAACCGTTTATTTCGAGTTTTTTTATTGCACGAGCTGCGGTTGTTCGGTCTACTTTAATCATTTCAGCTAACTTTTCTTGAATGATTCCTGGGTTTTCACATATTCGGACAAGGTACAAATACTGCCCTTTTGTGAGGTTATATTCTTTAAATTCTATATTGCTTATCGAATCTAATGCCCTTGCAATCATTCCGATTTCGCGAAGAATTTCCTTCATCATGACCTCCTTAGTGCATATCTTTGTTGCAAATACAACAAAAATGACCTATATTGAATATAGCTTAACTTTGTTGTATTTGCAATAAAAATAATGAAAAAGAGGTCGAGTAAAGTGAAATATACCTTTTATGTATTAGGAATTTTCATTTTAACCCTTGGTATTTCCTTCACTATCCAATCAGACCTTGGAACTTCACCCTTTGATGCAGTTGTGGTAGGACTGTCTAAAAATGTGGGGCTTACAGTGGGAAGCTGGGAAATCATAATAGCGTTCATATTGATATGCTGTAATTCAATTTTAAATAGACAAAGACCGGAAGTTTTGGGGATGTTAACAGCATTTATAATGGGGATTGGGATTGATATGTGGCTTTTTTTATTGCACAATTTGCTAACACCTGACCTATGGTTCAGCAAAGTGATTTGTTTTGGAATCGGCTTAGTCGTTATAGGATTAGGAACTGCAACCTATTTGTACACAAATTTTGCACCAATTCCAGTTGACCGATTAACATTAATCATAAAAGACTTAACTAGAACAAATATCTTTTTTCCGAGAACGTTCATTTATGTCGTATTCTTGATAGTAGCAATCATTTTAAATGGACCAATTGGCGTCGGGACTTTATTAACCGTTTGTTTAGGGGGAATAATCCTAAATGCCTTTATGCCATTTACTGAACAAATATTAGACCGCATATTCACACACTCTAGTACATCACCACATGATGACAAAGATAAAAAGCATTCAATATAGGCTGCTTCATGTAAAGAGAAAGTGGTTTTTTATTTTCGCAGTTTCAAGACACAAATATGATAGGTGATTCCTCATAAAATCTACTCGTATATCGTGTGGCCATCATTTCAAAAAGCTGTCTAGATTTGTTACCACTCCTTAAACAATTTTTTCGAACTTTCATATCTATTCCATGGTAATATTTAGATATAACTAACTGAAAGGATTGGACAATGATGGTATTTGAAGCTAAGACTTTGTTTACTGAAGCTGAAAAACGAAAAAAAGATGATAAAAAACTGAAAAATCAACTGATTAAGCTAAGAAAAGCATGTAAGGCTGTTGATGGTGAGGAATGAAATAATGAAGAAACTGAGAACTATTTTTTATTGTAATGTTGTCCTGATGCTGCTCGTCTTATTGCTCGTTGGATGTATGGGTGGTAAAGAAGAAAAATCAAATAATGATTCTGCAATACAATCTGAAGAAAATAATGATAAGACTCAAGATAACAACCAAATAGGCAAGGATGAATCGGAGTCAACAGGATCAGAAGAAGCCCTAACAAAAGATTCAAATGAAAATTCTTCAAAAGAATCTGCAACAAAGGATTCAAATGAAAACTCTTCAAAAGAATCTGTAACAAAGGATTCAAGTGAAAACTCTTCAAAAGAATCCTCAACGGATGAATCAAATAAAAACTCTTCCAAAGAAGGAAAGAACAAGGAGAAAGACCAAGAAGACAATGCATTGGCAAAATATTCTTCTGAGAAAATCGAATATGCCCGAGTTTGGTTGCAGCTTGGAGCAAATCAAGAGATAGATGAATTGAATGTTCGACATATTTCGGCTGGCGAACCAATTAACCCGAATGATGACACCAGTGCTGGCTATCCTGAAGATGTTATCCAGTTAGCAGGTTCTCGATTAGTGGATGGATCTGTAACTTATAGCGGTAATGGCGATGGCACGATTAAAGTATACAACGTTTCTTTACGCTGGGATTCCTCAGATGATTTAAGTAAAGGCGTAATGCGGGAAGTGACTGAGGATATAATAAAAAATGCAAAAACAGTGTACGTTGATACAGGAGACAGTGAAAAAATCAAGCGCCTCATTGACATAATGGCTATTCATTAATTCATTAATCAGTAATCGTTTTATTCTAACGAAAATGCCAAACAAAATAAGGGACGGTTCTTTTATACATTGAACCGCCCCTCTGCATTTTATTCTGACACTAGAAATACCAAGGGACTCAAAATTCTTGGTATCACGGTTGCCTTCATCCTTCAATTCTTCTTTCATGACAGTTTCATAGAAATCTCACTTAGCAAATTGCCTTCCTGACGAATATACTAATCCTTTAATCCCTTTCCATCGAGAATTTTCTTCATATATTTTTCAACCCTTGACTCTCGAGTTTTGGATTGTTTGGCTTGAGAAAAATAAAGAATGTATGCTCTTTGCCGTCCCGGGGTCAATGCTTCAAAAGCCGTTTTCAAGGCAGGGATTTCATCTAATTTATGTTGAAGCTCTTCTGGAATGATGTATTCCGTATTCTTTTTAACATTCACTTCCAAACCGGCTTTTTCAACTTCAATGGCTTCATTAATATAGGCTTTCAAGATGGTTTCCAAATCGGCTATTTCCTGAACATTGGTGAACCGAATCTGGCGAGCCGCCTGTACATTCTCCGTTTGTTGGATGAGAATCCCATGAGGATCCTGTAACAAGGCGCCTTTGTGAAACAGAAGCGCACAATATTCTTTAAATCCATGTATTAAAACGACGTTTTTTTTATGAAACGTATAACAAGGATGCATCCACTTAAATTCTTCAGTCAGCTCACAATCAAGAACGATATTTCTCAACCGCTCATATTCTTCCTTCCACTTTTCAGCTTTACTTAAAAATTCATCAACCTTAGGATTCGTTCTGCTATTTGTCATCAGGACCCCCTCTTTTCCAAACCGTTTGCTTTTTCATTACGTTAGCTTCACCGGTTTGATCGTACTTTCCTCTAACAATTTTTTAGGCTCTTCACCCATTTAGATATCACGCTCTTGATTTTTCTTCATCCCCTTAATTGGTATTTTTGACATCACGGTATATGTTTTATTCTCCTATCAGCAATTATATAGGTTCCGGCTTTATATGTATTCATAGATTAAGCTTAATAAAGAAGCTTTTTATTACGATCATGTTGGTGTCACTGATCAATGGAAGGCCTCTTTCCTCGACATTAGGGATAAAGCCTTTCAATAAAAGCAACTATTATATTAAGATTTAACCTCTTTATTCCTATCAATGAATAGGGTTACTACAACACTAATTATGCTGACTAAAGTTCCTAAAACAGAAACAAGAATTGTCAAAAAGCCATTGGGAATAAGAAATCCAATTGGAATCATCCCCAGAAAAGTTAAAACGATAAAACATTGATATACTCCAGATATTATTCTTACAACCATGTTGCCAAAAAAGGACATGGCTAATGGAGGGATGAATAAAAATAAGACTATCCCAATTGATATCATTAAGATCATAGGCTCATCAAATGAAATGACATTATCTCCAGGGGAATCTTTAGCAGCCACTAGCATAACAACTATAGACATCATCAGTGTAAGTAAAACCAGAAAAAACCTTTTTAACATCGTTATGACTCCTTTTTTTATCAATGTACCTATAAACAGGTATCCTGCCTTTTTCCATTTCATAACCATTTTATATTATTCAATGAAAAAATATGCTGTCAAAACGCAGCTATCAATAATATTTATCACCACTTACTATTAATACATAAATTTACATATTAGTAAATAACCATATTATATTCATATGTGACGTTGCGATGCTTTACGTTTTTCTTTGCAGCTTCCAAAGAATTCAAAATTTGTTACTAGGCTCTTTTCATATTCTAAAGAATCGATCAGGTCTCCTGCTATAATAAATTGACAACGTAGAGTCTGGACAGTTTCATACACTGTAAAAATGTAATTGCTTGCATAATTCATGGAGAAATACGTTTATTTCATATAATATACATAAGACACGTTGAAAAAAGCCGGAACAGGACTTCTGACAAACGTGTGGGTTGTTTTGCTTGCAGACAGTACCATGCGTCATAAATATCAAAGGAGGCAAAAACAGTATGAAAATCATTGTTACCAGTATATTCGTACAAGACCAAGACAAGGCACTGGAGTTTTATACA
Source organism: Bacillus sp. PK3-037 (assembly GCF_054161355.1). Classification (NCBI taxonomy): domain Bacteria; kingdom Bacillati; phylum Bacillota; class Bacilli; order Caryophanales; family Bacillaceae; genus Bacillus; species Bacillus sp. PK3-037. The sequence goes on from NZ_CP096408.1 coordinate 3,560,511, forward strand.
GAAAAACTGGGGTTTGTAAAAAAGGAAGACGTTCCTATGGGGAAATTCAGATGGATAACACTTGTTTCTCAAGATGATCAAGATGGAACCGAACTTTTACTCGAACCAAATGAACATCCTGCCGCTAAGGAGTATCAAAAGAAGATATTCGCCGAGGGCTTCCCAGCAACAATGTTTGGCGTTACAGATATTCAAAAACAGTACACACAATTAATGGAAAAAGGCGTGAAGTTCACTATGGAGCCGACAAAAATGGGAGAAGTCACAATAGCTGTCTTCGACGATACATGCGGCAACCTCATTCAGATCATACAGAAGTAGCTACATGACGCTCTTATATTAACACCTAATAGTCAAAACGATTAAAACAGATTTTACTTTGATATATAATGATCTAGGAATCATTGGCTCATTTATCTATACTCATAAATTATAATGGTGGTGGCTTATTATGAGTCTGAATGAAATAATGGATTACTGCCTGTCTTATCCAGACACCTATAAAGACTATCCTTTTGGTGAAGGATGGACTGTGATGCGTCACAAAGGTAATAAAAGGTTGTTTGCGCTTATCTTTAATCTAGATGGTCATCTATGCATCAATCTTAAATGCGAACCTGAGCGCGCCAATTTTCTGCGCAGCATCTATAAGGAAGTGAAACCCGGTTATCATATGAATAAAGACCACTGGAATACCATTATTTTAAATGGTGCCCTCTCGAAAGAAACTCTAGGTGATATGGTGCAACATAGTTTCGAATTGACAAAGCCGAAGAAGTCTCATAGCTAAAATGAAAAACTGATCTATGTTAATGAGTCGAGGTTTCAGGATATACAAGGACCAATTGACCCTTCCTTTATTGGAAATCATACACGTTCCGTATTGTTTTTGCTTGATCTGATTTATTAAAAAAAGTTATTGACAATAAAAATATTATCATGTTATTATTAAATATTTTGATTATCCACCACCATGTATGGTAAGCTTAAGAAGGTTACCATATACGGAGGTGGATGATATGTTTCAAATTGGCGATAACATTGTTTATCCAATGCACGGAGCAGGTATAATTGAAGCCATAGAAGAAAAAGAATTCTTAGATGAAAAACAACAGTATTATGTCATAAAAATGTCAATCAGTAATATGACAGTTATGATTCCAACACGAAAAATATTGAGTTCAAGTATACGACCAGTTACTGATATACTTGCATTAAAACGCATTATACACATTTTTCAGCATGGAGAATCGGATAGGTTACTGCCGTGGAAACAAAGATATCAAGTAAACACGAACAAAATAAAAACGGGTGACATACAAGACGGCGCCGAAGTTGTACGTGATTTAATGCGTATGAAGAAAGAAAAAGCACTTAATGCAAGCGAAAAAAAAATGTTGGATCATGCATATGAATTTTTGATCAGTGAACTGGAAGTAATTAAAGGAATCACTGAAAATCAAATAAAAAGTTTCTGTTAAGGTTAATATTACACTCCAAAAAAATTCTGAATTTTTCGTCAACACCATGATTAAAGGTAAATCATTTCAAAGACATTCAACTTTTTCACCTTACTTTTAGTACATTAACCTCTTTTGTTATTCCTACAATCGAATCCATTTTTATTATTTAAATTTCTTCAACGGACATTTGAAGTTTATCAGATAGTCACTTGATTTTAGTACCTGATTCACACTGGCACGGACAAGGAGCCGTAAGGATGAAAGAGAGGTAGGGCTTTCATTGTTTTTAGGTATATCTAAGTGATAATTTTTAGAAAAATCAATCTCCCCTCTATCTTTAAGAATTTCTTATATCCACTGCGACAGTCAATAGGAATTGTTTATCTTCTTTTCATAAAAGAGATACACGAGTTGGTAACATCTAAATATATGGTCAACGATAAAAAATGATTTTTATAATTCATTTAACATAATAAGAGCCAACGCAAGGATTAAGTAACGAGTTAAAGAAGCCTACTTCTAATAAGGATCAGTCTTATGAAAAATTTGAAGTTGGTGGAATTCTTGTAGATGAACCAGCTGTTATTTTAATTAATCAACAATACATAAAAATTGTTGAATGAACGAAGAAAAGGAATGATCCTTTTTGTTTGCTGCTGGTAATGACTTTAAAAAAGGAGAGTGTCGGAATTGTCATCGATTATTTTTAAAATAAAAATAACGCCAACTAGGAATCGGTACTGCGTTTAGTGTAACGCTTTGGCGGATCGCACACGATACATTTATGTTGGCCATTTTTTGAATTTCGTATTTATCGCTTCCTCGCTACATAGTATTGGTCCCGAACTACGGCTGCCAAGCATTTGAACAGGATAAGAAAAGATACACTTTTAATCAAATGGTTTGCAGGACTAGAGATTGTGAACTCTTGTACTTAAATTAACGGGCAGGTTAGTCAAAAATGAAAGAATATATTCGAAATAAAAAATAAATAATTTATATACATTCCGCATATTGTCAATCCAGTATGTTATACTGTAAACAAACCTTTGAAGCGTTAAATCTTTTGCTATTACCTTGTAACATCTCCCTACTCGAACGTTGAGTAGGGTTTTTTATTGAGTATTATAAGAGAACATAAAAAAAACAGACCCTGTATAAAGAGCCTGTTTCTATAAAACGATTTAAGATTAAGAAGCTTTTTGAACGTTAGCAGCTTGAGCGCCACGAGCACCTTGCTCAACGTCAAACGTTACTTTTTGACCTTCGTCTAAAGATTTGAATCCGTCACCTTGGATTGCAGAGAAGTGTACGAATACGTCGTCTCCATTTTCACGTTCGATAAAGCCAAAACCTTTTTCTGCATTAAACCATTTAACTGTACCTTGTTCCATTTTTGTTGCCTCCTAGTGCGTTACCGCACATTGTATTACTATCCCTGCCCAAAGTATCATCAAGACGAAAAGTCGATATTCATACTATCCTTTACACCGAACAAAAATAATTCTTCTTAATCATAACACGAAACGGAAATAAATACAAATTAATATTATCACTTTATTCACGGCATTATTTGTTAAACATGTGGATTGCCAGCGCAGAATAAAAATCCTATTCATCACTATGGTTTGAAAACACCGTGAAAATGAATCATGAGTGTCTTCAAACCTTTTTCTTTGCTGAATCGTACTTCGTTATTGATTGTTAAAGATCGCTTTAAAACACTCAGCTGTTTCTTGTTCAAGCGCAAGATATTCTTTTAAAAGCTGGGCTGTTCACTGGGAAAGCTTTGTTTCTGCAGGTGTTTCCAACCGGTCACTCATGGTATATGCCATTTGCCAAGATGCTCTTAAAAATATAAAACTTGACCTCAAATCATCTTCTTTTTTTCATTACCCCTTTCCAAAGTCTTTTTCATTAAGAAACTCGGGAATTCGAGCTCAATATTAATGGTCTTCTAGCTCTCTTTATTTTGACACTCAAAAATCAATCCATTTTTGCGGTAGTATTTTCTTACTTGTCATGTTTGTTCCTCATACAATCAATGTTTACGGTCTAAATAAACCGATTCCCATAGGGAAGCAGAGAGAGCGTTTGGCCTTATAAAGAGCCGGGTATAATCTTCATACACCATTTGTATCCCGGCTGACTCTGCTAATAAAGATTTAGTTGAGCTGGAAATCAGCTTCTCATTTCCAATAATTTAACATAGGGGTGGGAATGATACTTATCATATATGGTGTATGACAGCTGGGACTTCAAAGAGAATAAAACGTTTTCTATACTGAGCTTAAGAACACTAGGGAAGGGGAAAATTTAATAAATGAATAAAGAAAACCTAAGGACTTTGAGAAAACTGGTTACCCCTTACGAAAAGTCCGATTTACAAAAAAGTATTTGTCAAATCATTAACACATTGGTACCATTTTTCCTGTTATGGTGTTTGGCATATAAGAGCTTGTCGATTTCTTATTTCCTTACATTAGCGATTTCTGTCGTTGCGGCGGGTTTTTTAGTGAGAACCTTCATCATCTTTCATGATTGTTGCCACTATTCCTTTTTTAAGAACAGAAAGGCGAATCGAATCCTTGGAACAATAACAGGAATTCTGACTCTGCATCCTTTTGATCATTGGGCACACGACCATTCTGTCCATCATGCGACAAGCAGCAACCTGGACAAACGCGGTACAGGCGATATTTGGGTACTGACCGTTGAGGAATATAAGGAAGCCTCAACGAAGACAAAAATAATGTACCGTTTGTACAGAAACCCGTTTGTTATGTTTATTATTGGGCCGATTTACGTCTTCGGGATTACCAATCGTTTTAATCGTAAAGGGGCAAAACACAAAGAGCGGATGAATACATATGTAACGAATCTGGGGATCGTCGTTTTCGCAGCACTTTTATGCTGGGCTATTGGCTGGCAAAACTTCCTGCTGGTTCAAGCGCCAATTTTTATGGTATCGGGATCCCTCGGAATTTGGATGTTTTATATTCAGCATACGTTTGAGGATTCTTATTTTGAAGAAGATGAGCATTGGGAATATGTAAAAGCAGCTGTTGAAGGAAGCTCGTTTTATAAGCTTCCAAAAGTCATGCAATGGATAACAGGCAATATCGGTTTCCATCATGTTCATCATTTAAGCCCGAGAGTCCCAAACTATAAGCTTGAAAAAGTGCATAACAGCACTGAACCATTGCAAAACGTTCCGACCATCACACTGGCAACAAGCCTTAAGTCGTTAAAGTTCCGCCTATGGGATGAAGAAGGCAAAAAATTTGTTGGTTTTAGACACTTAAAAAAAGCTTCTAAAAGCCAAGCATCAGCGCGGCTAAGAACGGATTAAATAAACTCCCCATAATCGATGATAAGGGGCAGTGTATCTTGCAGAATAAAAGTGCAGACTCGCGCAAAGGTTTTGTGCAGGGGTCAGCACTTTTTTAATGCCAGAGACACTTACAGACTCCACAATGTGGTACATTTATTGCCGTATTTTCCGCAAAAAAATAATACCAAAGGTGGTTAAACCCTTGGTATCATTGATGCGGCCGAGAGGATTGAACCTCCACTGGTTATTCACCCACTAGGCTGTCAACATAGTAAATCCATATCATTGATTATGAGCGCTTGTTTTCATTACACTTTCTAACTCCACTTTACATCATTTCTAACGGTTTGTGTGAATTGTGGTTAATAATTGGTGAGCAAAAAAACCCCTTACTTTCCCACTCTCCAAATCTCATTATAAATTGATTTCATATTCGTTAGCTCTCCTAAAACAATTAAAACTATAGAGACACTATCTTTCTCGGTAATTGAATTTACAAAAAATCTTTTTTATATCGAACGGCTAGATAGATTGCTGAAGCGAGGAATGCAATAGAATACTTAAATAAGAAGAAAACTTGCCACATATATTCTTTTGGGAAAAACAAGTCGCAAAAAATTAGTGCATATAACGTACAGAGGCTACCTTTTAAAGCGATTTGGTTTGTTCTTTCGTCAGCCTTACCCATTTTTTTATGAAATACAAATGTCAGAATCAATCCGACTACAAGCAATACAAACCCGCTGCCAATAAGAATATTCCAATTTCCCGGAGAATGTTCAGCCCAGGACTTTAAAGGAGAAAAAATTGCGTTGGTGATCGTATCTGTGATCGAATTCATTTTCATTTTTGATCATTTCCTTTCTCATAAGTAAAAATCTCGTTTACATCCACATTAAAAAATTCGGCAATTCGAAAAGCTAACAGCAGAGTCGGAACATAATTTCCTTTTTCCATTACAAAGATGGTTTGTTTGGAAACCCCGACTTTCTTTGCTAATTCTTGCTGAGACAATCTGGCAAGTACACGATATTCATAAACCTTATTTGAGATCGAATCACCAAAATCTTTCTTCATGACCATCACCTCTTGAACCAAATTATAAACTGGTCTTATATAAAAGTAAAGTAAACTTATACAAAAATATAAAATACCTTTATGTTTACTTAGATTACTTTGATTTAACATGAACCAGAATGCCCTTATTGAGGCAGACAAAACAATTCTCGGGCTCAACTTAAAGAAGAATAATGAGGCTTTCTAAGACAAAAAAAGGACAACATATCGTTGTCTTTTTTGATTACAAATTTCTCTTTTAATATGAGTGCTATTGATTCCAGTATCTATATCTAATCTATTAGCCCACGGTTATTCTACTCGCCACTGGTGTCAAGTTCGTATAGCTACACATACCTGATAGTCCAAGAGGATCTCGGCATAGAATGATTAACAGTTTCTGAAAATATCCCTTTGTTAAACATAAGCAAAATCCTTATAAGTAACAGTACTTCCTATTGCTATGAGAAAAACTGAAAAACACCGTTCTGATGAGTAGAACAGTATAAAAAAATATTCCTTATAGAACTGTTGTAATCTTTTTTTGTGATTAACTTATTTTTTTAATGACTCTTTTAATTTTCTGCTTAGGATTATCCAATTTTAGTTAGAATATAGCTTTAATAGTTCTTGTACTGGAAAACCATCTGTATTGTTCACCTCAACAAAATATGCCAACTGCCATTTTTGTGTTTCGATAGCTTGTTTGCTAGTGGGATTTTCCCATCTAGGGTAAACTCTAATTGCCATTTTCCCTTTTGTAGTAGCTGTTTTAAGGATATTTTGTTTTACAAGAACTTCTTTTGGAAAAACGAATTGCCCAAAATTATTACTAGTAAAAGTATTGATAACCAATAAATCAGTAGCCTTTTCATATGAAAAGGCCTGGTTTCTATTTTCCCTATCTTTTTCCCAAAAAGCAACAAACTGTCCTATCTTGTTAGGTGTTATTTTTGCGACTCTAAATCTAACGGATTTTGAATTTAGTTGAAACCTACCAGCCCCATAATCTGAATTTTGAGCTTCTTCTCGAATAGCATTGATAGTTAAGTGATTTGGTTCATAAAAAATGTTATTTACATATGTTAACGCCTTATAAAATTCATTCACTGTTTTGTACTCCTTATTTTTTGTAATCCAATGCCTTCTTGAATAGAATCGCTAATCATTGAAGTTCATCTTTCTTATAAATGTAATCATTATAACTCTCCTTTCAAACTCAACAACAAAACTTTATGTTTTAATAAGAAGGCTACGCATCGATCGACAAAAGGTTTCGAAACAATGAAGGTCCTCAAAAAAAGGTAAGTAAATCATGACTTGCATTTGGTGCCAAGTTCGTATAGCTACACATAACGTGCTAGTGTTTCCGCAGCAGTCAATTCACTTTGCTACATTCATTGTTAAATGAGATAAGAGATTATTGATTCTATAGTTTTATTAAAATTTAAGGAGCTTTCGAAATATTGAAGATTATATTTTTGGCATTCCTCTTTTATTCGAAGACTATCTGTTTTAATCCTCTTTAATTCTGATTTGATCTGAAGATGATCTAAATTTCTCAGTCCGTCATTTTCTGTTATACTGGAGTAAAATTTCATTTTATCTATGCTGTTTTCTATGTCTATTTCTGCTATTCCTATAAAGCAGGTCTTAACATTCCCCGAATAGCGTTGCTCAAACTTTGAAACGTGACTAGGTATTAATTGTACACCTTCTATTATGTAATCTATTTTGTTCTCAACCATAGCTGTCATCAAAGGATTCATTATTTTCCAGAGTCGTTGTCCATTTTTAAGATCACCATCAGTTGGATTAACCTCCATTTCTGGTACTCCATTCGCAATTCCCATCATTAAATAGTCTAACGAGAAATAAGGAATTTTTGTTTCCGCTAACATTCTCTTTGCTGTAGTTGTCTTCCCACTCCTTGAAGAACCACCAATAAGATATAACATACTTCATCTCTCCTAAATGAGTATAATTTCAAAAAGCGACCTTTGAAATAACCTGTCTTTGGTGCCATGTCTGTTAGAATATCCATAATCTATCTTTTATGACTCTATATTATCTATAGTTTTAAAAACAATTTGACCTTTACTCAGTATAATGTTCAAACTGAATTATTATCTGTCTCTCCTGCTTATTTTTAATATCCTAATACACTTTCTCAAAAGCATCGTAGCGAAAACTTAATTGTTTTCTCGTTGCGATAATTGATCACTCTATCAATTTGATTACCTTTTTGCTCAAACTCAATAAGTGCATTCTCCCATTTATCTCTAATTGATATTATACAATTTCCATTTTTCTTTTCCTTATAGATGCAATCCATTTTTAATACTCTCCTATCAGAATCAATAAAAAAACCTTAAGTTATTTAAAGTCACGTTATCGATCGACAAAAGGTTTCGAAATAAGGAATCCTCAAAAAAGGACGTAAATCATGACTTGCGTTTGGCGGCAAGTGTCATAGAGCTTGAAAAAGGAAACCCTAAAAACACACCTTAATTTTCTAGTGTGTTTCAAAAATGCCCTGCACATTGCAAATCTATATCCTAAGTTATCAAAGCTTATTTTCATTACACTTTCTAACTTCACTTTGCGTTAATAATTGGTGAGCAATAAACACCCTTACTTCCTACTTCACTAACTCTCATTATGTTCACATGATATGCAATTAAGTTGTTAATTTTTCAGGAGTAAAAATGTATTAAGTTTTCATTATAGCTACTATTCAATAATCCACCTCTAACGGTTTTTTATACAAAAAAAAGAACTAGTCATATTAAGCAACTAGTTCAATTTTTGTTAGGATTAGAATTTGATAACTCTATATTTATAATACTTTGATTTCCAGTCTAATTCTAAATGTGCATATAGGTGTGCACTAGAATGTGCAGAATATCTTGGATACCCTTTATAAACATCATAGATAACTGCAGTATGCTTCCATTTTTTAGACGATTTAGAGTACATCTGAATAACGTCACCTGTTTTCACATACTTTGAAACATCCTTAGGATTTGTTAAATTGTATACTTTATGTTTTTTGTACCGGCCCAATATGTATAAAAATCCGAAACAACAGTCCATGAAGTTGACTATGTTCGTGCGGCACTTTTAGGCACTGATTGATTGTACCAACCTTTTGTTGTTTTATGAAGACCACGATTAAAGCTGAATCCCGTAGTATTCATTGGCATTCCACAAGCTAAAACTACCTGTGAAGCATAGTTGGTGCAATCTCCTCCACCACTACTTTCGCCGTAATATCCATATTTACTCGTCTTCTTATTCCAATTGTTAACCATGTATTTTTTTGCAGCCAATCTACTGTAACTAGACCCCAATTGAGTTACAAAAAAGGAATTAGAATTAGTACTTGCCATATAGTCAATTGGAATCTGACCTGATTCTTCTTTAATTTCTTCAACTTTTGCTTCAGTTTGTTTGTCTTCTTTTATATTTTCTTGTTGTACTTGTTTAACCGTTTCAGTTTCAACTTGTTTAGGAAGATCAAAGTTTTCAACCTCTACTTCACCATTCTCATCCTCTTTTTCTTCTTGGAGTCGTACTTAGCCAATTCCTCTAAATAAGTTTCTGAATAGACTTCCATTAAAGAAAAGTTATAACCTGATTTTGTTATCTCATCGGCTTTTTCATTTATACCTTGAAAAAATTAATGTAATCCTGAGAATTAATGTTGTAATTCAAATGTTGCGCTTTTAAATACTTTTGGACTTCGGTTTCCCCTTGCTTGACTGTTAAGTTCTCATTTTCAGCTTCAGCTGCATGAGCATTATTAAGGAAAGTGAAACTCAAAGCTGATGTTACTATTAGACTAAGTTCTATTTTTTTCATATGTTTTCCTTATTTGAATTCATGGTACTATCATATAGCAATTACTTTTCGAGGAAACATCAATACATTTTTTGGAGGTTATTTATGAAAAAGGAGTATAAAAGACCTGTTTTATTTACAATTTCTGCTTTGGCGATTATTTTCCTAGTGTTTTTCTCATTAAAAGTCTATAACCATTACAATCTCGAATATCCTAACTGGGAAGGTAAAAGTAAGGATCACAACTGGGAAGTAGTCTTTAAAAAGAATGAAGATGCTCCAAAAGAGTTTAGCGGGGAGATTCTTTGGATTGGTGATAAAGATAAAACTGATAAAACTTATATAGAATCAATAACAATAATGAAAGATAATAAAACACTTCTTGATTCTTCAGATTTTAACAGTGATATCCCTATGAAAGATTATTCAGGTGGTACCTCTAGCGATGGATCAGCTAAAGAAAAATCATTTTCATTTTTAGAACGCTTAGAAGAATCTGATCTAAAAGGATCTAAGATAACAGTTCAAGTGAAATGGAAACAAGATAACCAATCATTCAGTACTGAAAAGTTCGTTCTTTCAAAGAAAACTTTATTTAATCATTAATTCTTTGAGTTATTCTAACCAGTTCTTTATCTGAACTGGTTTCTTTTTATGAAATTCTTCAGTTTAATCATTGCTCAAACAAATACAAAACTCAGCAGTATACTATTTAATTAAAAGAATGATACTAAGGAGAACAAAGAATGGAAAAGTTAATATTGGATTCTGTTAAAAACCTTGTTGGAGACAATACTTTGCTTGGTCTAACGATAACACTTATTTTTATATTCACTATTTGGCTAAGCCGACAAATCAAATCTGTTTATGAAAAAGATAAGGAACTTCGAAAGACAGAGAGAGAAAATTCACTAAAGATTATTTCAGAGATATTAAAACAGTATCATACTATTGGAAGAGAAAGTTTGACCGATGATGAATTTTTAAAATATGTACAAACTCAACTACCATTGCTTGATTTAAAAACCTATTTGATAATAAGAGACATCTTAGAAAAAAACCTCGATGAATCTAGTGAGTATAAATCAGAAAAGATAAAAAATGAAATTTTAAAGGCTATTAAGTTAATAAAGTTCCATGATAACATTATATATAGTGAGAGCATTATGGAAACTATAACTCGCTCACTATCTAATTTAAAAGATGTATTTATTCCTCCAATTATTTCAGTACTAGTTGTATTATACTTAGTTCTAGCATTTTCCCTAGGTTATTCCCAACATCCATTCTGGAACATAACAAAATTAACAACTGGTTTATTTGGTCTATTCTTTTTAGTTGCATGTCTGGATGACATGATTGAGAGAAAATGGGTTCTAGTAAATAAACGCTCTATTTTGAACTTGATATTTTTAATTTTCATACCTTTTATTCTGATTCTCGTAACGTCATTAGAACACCCTAAACTTTTAGTTGTTTTTTTTATCTACGGCATTATTGGGGTGATTTTCTTTCTCATAATCAGCATTCTCAAACAAAGACGGTTGAATCGGCAAAGTTAGAGCCTCCTTATGGAATAAAGAGACAAGCCAGCAACAATATTTATTGTCTCTTTATTTTCCATCAGCTCTCAATAAAGTGAAATCTGTATTTCCCCTCACAAAATCCTATATAGTCACCGAATTCTTTTTGATTAAGAGTATTTATTTGTAATTTCTAATTGGGAGTAAAAATGCTGCAGCAAACCTTGAATATTATTTGCGCACGTCATAAAGCTTTATTATTGTATTACTTTGCTTCTTTAATATAAAATTCCGAGAGGAGAAATCAAATGAATCCTTTGTTGTTAGATGTTCCTTTACAATTAGAAACAGAAAGACTAATCCTCCGAGCACCACACCAAACAGGAGACGGGAAAATTGTAAACCAAGCAATTAGGGATTCCTTTAATGAATTAAAAGCTTGGTTGCCTTTTGCTCAAGAACTTCCTACTGTTAAAGAAACAGAGATAAATTTAAGAAATGCTCATATAAATTTTTTAAAGAGAGAAAGTTTTCGTTTTCTTATTTTTGATAAAGATAGCAATGACTTTATTGGAATAACTAGCCTTCAGCGAATTGACTGGAACATTCCTAAATGTGAAATTGGGTACTGGGTAAATACTAAATATAGCGGGAATGGATATATGACAGAAGCAGTAAAAAAATTAGCTAACTTTGGGTTACATAATATCAAATTTAGAAGAATTGAAATCAGATGTGAATCAACAAATCTTAAAAGTCGTGCTATTCCAGAAAAATTGGGGTTTGTATTCGAAGGCACTTTAAGAAATGATGATTTATCCGCAGATGGTAGCAAGCTGACTGACACTTGTTTTTATTCCATAATAAAGTAACATTGTACGCTTAAAATAACGGATGCGGTATAAAAACAAAAAAGGGCATAACATATTTTGTATGCTAATATACAATGCCCTTTTTTTCTTATTTAACTATATACTTTTGCGGACAAATCAGACCACTTACTTTAAGTAGGTGGTCTGATTTAGTCACAAAATACGTTCTGTTCAAAAGACACAAAAAATACCAAGGTACTCTAAACCCTTGGTATCATTGATGCGGCCGAGAGGACTTGAACCTCCACGGGTTATTCACCCACTAGGCCCTCAACATAGTAAATCCATATCATTAGTTATGAAAGCTTGTTTTCATTACACACTTACTAACTTCACTTTACATCATTTCTATAAGTTTGTATGGATTATGGTTAATAATTGGTTAGCAAAAACCCCCGTCTAACAAAAAAAGGGTATTGAGGAAAATTCAACGCCTTTAAAATATTAAGCATCTATATAATCTTTTGTGTCACACAAAAGTCAATATTATAAGACTAAAAATATAGAAAAACTTACCATAATTATTTGGTATGTTTTTTCTTAAGATAGCCCCCTTAACAATAATTTATCATCAAAAAAGATGACCTTGTATCTCCGTATTCAACAATGTTTTTGTTGTTAATTTAAAACAGTAAAGTTATTAATAACTCCATTGGATTTTTTCCAGCGTTTTGCAAATTCTTTACTCTGTATAGTGTAAGAGAAGATTGTTCGTTCTTTTATTTCTCTTCCAGTCGATTCATCAGTGTATGACTTAGCTTTTGAATCAATCCCTAAGAAATAAACCTCTTTTCCATCAGATGAGTATTGAGGAAATGATTGACTAAGTAATTTGAACTCCCCATTCTCTTTAAATAAAGGTTTGTATTTATTTGTTCCCAAATCTAACTCATATACAGTTCTGGACTCATTATCTGATTCTGAGCCAGACGTAAATAAAACCTTGTTACCTTTTGGTGCAATCGCAACATCTTGTATAGGTTTAGTAAGGCTTCCAATTTGCTTTGTTTGTTTTGAACCAATAATTGAAAAAAACGTTTTAGGAGGTTTTGGCGGGTCTCCTGTTAAATTTGCTTTTTCAACATTTTTCATATCATCGGTTAAAGAATAATGTAAAACAATTTGATTATTTTCACGTGAATTATATTGGAAAAAGGCTACATTTTGATCTTCATTTGATTTATCTGGAAATATAATTGCGGTTTTTTTAGTGATCAAATTAAGTGAGGCCAAATGGAAGTTGCGATGGTTTGGTAGATTTACTCTCATATATATTGTTGTTTCATCAGAAGAGAGTTGCAGTTCGTCAGCGTAATCAAAACTTTTGGTTACAATTTCTTTTCTGCCCGTTTTTAATTCGAAACGTACAATATTTAATTTATTTTGTTTATCTCTTTTTGTGTAATATAATGTGCTTCTGTCTTTATTTAAAGTCATTGAAGGATATTCTGTCATTTTTTCTTGATGGAGGATATCATCATTGAAGTAGTAGGAGGTAATCAGGTGTGCATTAGTAAATGAAACCAAAAGATCAGGCTCTGAAATTTTTGACGTTATATGTTTTGTATGACTGTTATATACATTTGAAAATAAGATTAAAATACTAACTAAACCTACAACAAATAAGATGACCCACATTTTTTTGTTTTGCACGTTTACATCCACCTTTAAAAGATGCCTGCTATATGCACTTTATTATTTCGTTTACACTGATTTTCATGTTCTGTTATTAATTCTGGGCAGAAAATGGGCACTTCTATATAAGTATAAACACTTTATCCCTATCTCGAATTAAAATACTGACTTTCATCAAAAAATGGCCGCAGAGCAAAATATTAAACCAATCAGGAAACTTATTCGTTATTGGCTCTTCAATCTAAACCTGAAATTTTGGTCTCAAAAATAATAAAAAATATTTACTTATGTCACTCCAATGCTTTATAGTAATCAATCTTTTCTTCAATTTTCTTCGAGTTACGTCTTAATTCTTCAATTTCTTCAAGGACTTTTTTTGGTGCAGTTCTAACAATTCTAGTCGCTTACTTACTGTAGACTCACCTTGATTTCTTAGATCGGAAAACCGTTTCATATCCGCAACCGACATCCCCGTTATTCGTAAACGGATTAAAAAATTAATCCAAGAAATATCAGACTCCGTGTACTTACGATAACCGTTTGCATCACGGCTCACTTCATTAAGTAACCCAATTTTTTCATAGTACCGTAAAGTGTGAGCAGAAAGTTTAGTCATTTTCGCAATTTGTTGAATAGTAAATAATTTTTCCATATAAATCATTATAGCACAAAAAAAGTATTGCTTTAGAGCACGCTCTAAGGTGTAGCATTTAATTCGGAAGGTAGAATAATTCTTAGGGAGGAAAAGAAATGAACAACGAACGCTATCAGCAAGGTTGGCAAAAACTTATGGAAATTGGTGGAGAAGGAGGGCAACGTGTAATTGACTCACTTAAAAATATTGCACCTGATTTAGGAAAATATGTAGTGGAATTTGCTTTTGGGGATATATATTCGAGAGAAGGACTTGACCTAAAGCAACGTCAATTAGTTACTATTGCATCACTAACTACGCAGGGTGGCTGTGAACCACAACGGATGTTCATATCAACGCAGCACTTAATGTCGGACTTTCGCCAGATGAAATAGTAGAAGCTATTATGCACTGTACGCCTTATACTGGCTTTCCACGAGTGCTCAATGCTATCTTTGTAGCAAAACGCATTTTTGAAGAACAGAACTTTCAAACTACATCCACTCTTTAAATATAAAACTTCCTATTTATTGATCTATCTACTATTAGCGTTTATATCAATACTTTTGCGATTTGACGCCAACATTACGGCAATCTTTTTTAAACAGAAAAGAGGAGTAAACACATGGTTTCCTCCTCTAACTTAGTTTCTTTACCTTTGGCTTCTTCATAGTCAGGCGTTTTCTTTGATAAGCCAAGACGATCATTTTCATCGTTTCCGGGCATGTCGCTCATTACTTTATACTCGCCTCCAAGTTTTTCATAGTATTTAAAAGTAGTTAATTTACGAGAAGAATCATCAGGCATATAAAATGCGAACTGGATATATTTTCACCCATCGTAAACCCGAACTATAGAATTAGCCCTCGAAACATTTATTCTAGTATCATCGCCTTTATATTGATTGATTACATCAACTCAAACTAAGGAAAATAAAAAGGTTTTTCAAAATACATATTACTTATTTTTAGAATATTTGGTGTAACAAATAATTTGATCTTTTCCACCTTTTATCCATTTCCCTTGACCTCCACATTATCAACTAACCAATCATTTTTTCTTTCTTCATAGTCGTTTGAACAATCAACACTTAATTCGTAGTAACTGAATTCGCAGTTGTGGCGATTTCAACAACGTTTAAAAACAATTCATGGGATTCATCTAATGGTTTTGAATAACTCTCTAGTGAAAGTAATTCACTTTGCACGCTGACTGTGTGCTTTTGATCTGAACGTGAAGGGAATACATAATCAAACCCTTTTTCGTTTGTATACTTCTTAACTGTTTCATATTGCTTATCTATGTCCGAGTAATTAAAAAATGCTTCAAAAAATGCTTTATTTTCCGAAGCACTGCTTGTTGATTCTATATGGTTCAATTCTTTAATTTTTTCTGTCAGAACTTCATTTTTATCCTTCAACTTTTCAATCTTATACGTTTGCTGTCCATTCGTAAAAAATACGGTCACCAAGATCAATAATAAACAAGCTGAAGCCCATGTAATATGTGTTTTCATATTTTCACTCCTAGTACATGAACTTATTTAAAAATATAATGAACCTATTTCAAATTAAGATTAACTGAGAACTTTATCTTTTTTCTTTCATAATGAAAAAAAGAACCTTTTTAGGCTCTTTTATTAGATATCATCCATTCTTTTTCTCACTTTCTTACTAAGCTTAAAGCCGAATCTATTTATATACTCTTCGTTTTTCACCATTATTTGATATGCCTCTATGATTGGCAAGGTACGAATCAAGATATAGATACCTACAGTTATCAAAACTACACAAACTGGATAGTAGGCAGTTAAACCTGAGGCTATATGTTTTCTTTCAAGAAGAAAAGGAATTACGCCTGCTACAATAGAACAAACTCCAACGACAATGATAGCAGCATACCTTCTTTTAATATCTTTATATCTCGCTGTCAGCTCTTTATGATGATTTTGATCAAAAATCAGAGTCTCTTTCTTGAGTACCTTATATTTATCTTCTTCCGTAATCATTCCTGTCACAATAGCTCCAATGCCGAGTACTGCTATAATAATGATAAGGAGTGTATAAATAGCTGGTTCTTGTTTAAAAACCAAATAAGGGACAGTGGAAAAAATAAGCATGCTCAGTCCGAAAGATACATACTTGAAAACTTTGCGTTGATGCAATAAAAAGCCGTCTGCCATTTCTCTGCTTACATAATATCCTTCTTTGTTATCGGGACGAGGTTCAGCAGAGTCTTTTAACAAATAATCAATTGATACTTCGAAAATGTTTCCAATCATTAGAAGCTTTTCTGTTTCAGGAAACCCTTGCCCATTTTCCCACTTACTAATCGCCTGCCTTGTCGTGTTTACTTTCTCTGCTAAAGCTTCCTGTGACAGACCTTTTTCTTTTCGCAGCTTAAAAAGTTTTTCACCAAATGTCATAGTTAAGAACTCCTTTACTTTGATGACTACATTGTATGAAAACAGCGCTCTCCGTTCTATCTTCCAGCAAATGCACTTTGTCAACTTACGGTTGCAACGATGTTAAACCGTGTGTTTTATAGCTATTATGATCATGCCTTTGATAAGTAAATGTTTTCAAAATTAAACATCTAATTCCTTTTCCTTCTTAAGTATAGATAAACAATAAATTCTTTTCCACTTTTTATTCACCCTTAAAACTTGTGATGTACATTTTTTTATTTCAACTCCTAATTATTTAATTCGTCCAAAAGATACAAGGTGATCTCTCCAATAACCTGATTTCGGATGAGAATATTCGATTCCACTGTCATTTGAATTAAACATTCTGCCATTGCCTACATAGATGCCGACGTGAGTAATGGCTTTTCCTTCATATGTGCCGCAAAAGACACTAAGTCACCCGCAGTCGCTTCTTTTTCACTTATTTTCTTGGTTGCCCCATGTTGTTCTTGTGCTGTTCTAGGAAGAGTGATTCCAGCTTTCGCAAAAGACCACTGAACAAGGCCAGAACAATCAAATCCAGTTTTCGGGTTTGAACCTCCCCAGGCATACGGTTGCCCTTTATATTTCAAAGCTTCTTTCATGACTGTTTCATAGAAATCCATAGAGCCATTCACAGGCTTCACATTTTTATCAGAGCCTTTCACATACCTCATGACATGGTCAACATAACTTGGGTCACCGTAGCTTTTCCAGCCCATTTTAAAAGCTTGCAATCGGCTGAAATCAAGTGCCAATTTCTTTGTGTATTTCCCGCCATTCTTTTTGACATAGTCTATAAAGCCAGAACCAAAGTTGTATGCTTGTAAGGTTAAACGAACATCACCGCCAGCCTGTTTAAAAACCTTCTTAAAATGTTTAATGCCGACTTCAATCGAACGTTCTGGGTCAGTTATGGAGTTAGGAGGTAAGCCGATACTTTCGGAACTTTGCATGATATCTAAAGAACGCCCACCACTTTCCTGCATGGTGAGGCCATAATAATATTCACTTGGTCAAAAACACCTTCCTGACGGGCGTACTTCTCAAATACAGCCCTAAATCGTTCGACTTCCGGTGCAATACAAACCGTTTCATATTCGCCATCCCCACCGACTATAAAATCGTCCCCGACTCGAGTTAATAAATAAAATTGGTATCTGGCTTTCTCTAGGTCTCTTTGCGTTAGCAGCACGTTTTCGGGAACATCAAAAAAAATTGATTTTTTCTTGATTCTCTTTCTAATTTCACTTATGATAATTACATCAAAATTATTTGATTAATCAACCAGAGGAGGACTTCAAAATGCTACAAATACCTCTAGAGAATAAACAGTTACAAGAGACCTTTGAACATTACGAAAAAAAGTTTAAAGCATTATCTGATAAAAAAAGGCTTCATTTGTTACACATTCTTTGTGAACGTGGCTCTACCTGTGTATGTGATTTAATCGATGAAATCCAGATGCCACAATCTAAATTATCTTATCATTTGAAAATCTTATTAGATGCAGGTTTAATTACAAAAGAAACAAAGGGTACATGGAGTTATTACTCCTTGAACGAAAAAGAAATAAATCATTTGTTATCAGCAGAATTATGCTGTTTATTCCGCCCTTCTCGCTAGGAGGGGAATTATTTTCAATTTATTTATCAAAAAAAATTGATTTACAGGAGGGAACATATTATGAAAAAAACATTACCAGTAGCCATTATTGGGGGAGGACCAGTAGGAATTGCCGCAGCAGCTCATCTTGTTAAAAGAAATGAATCATTTATTCTGTTTGAATCAGGAAAAGAAATCGGGACCAACTTTATAAATTATGGACATGTACGGCTGTTTTCACCCTGGGAATATAATATAGACCAAGCAGCAAAAGAATTGTTACAAAAATACAATATTCCTCTTCCTCCAAAAGATGAACTTCCACTAGGAGAAGAGATTGTTTCCAAATACTTAAAACCACTAACGGAACTGCCTGAATTGAAACCTTATATCCATGTGAACAGCCCTGTTCTTCATGTTGGAAAAAAAGGATTTGATAAAGTCAAAACAAAAGGCAGAGATCAAGCACCCTTTGTCATTCGAGTGAAAGTAAACAACTCTGAAGAGAAAATATATGAGGCAAAAGCAGTTATAGACGCTACAGGTACTTGGCAAAATCCAAATCCACTAAACGCTGAAGGACTCATAACTGATGCTGAAAAAAAGATTTCTAATCAGATTTATTATGGGATTCCAGATATACTAAATCGGGATCGAAATCGATATATAAATAAGACTGTTGCAGTTGTTGGGAGTGGTCATTCAGCTGTAAATACTTTGTTAGATTTAACACAGTTAAAAGAACAAACTGAAAATACAGAGATCATCTGGATTCTAAGAAAACAGGATATTACAGAAGTTTTCGGGGGAGAAGGAAATGATCAGTTGCCTGCTAGAGGGCAATTAGGGACAAGATTACGGGGCCTCTTAGAAAATGGACTTATTAAAGCGTACCCTTCAACGTTCATTGAAAATATCGCACCCACATCTGACGGTAAATTAAATATTTTTGGATTCCAGCAACAGGAACAAAAAATATTTAAGGATGTAGACGAAATTATTGCGAATACAGGTGCAAGACCAGATTTTCAGTTTTTAAAAGAAATTCGTCATACTTTTGATTCTGCTTTAGAGTGCGTGCCAGATTTGGCTAATTTAATTGATCCTAATATCCACAGCTGCGGAACTGTTCGACCACATGGGGAAAAAGAATTAAGACAACCTGAAAAAAACTTCTATATTATTGGCTCAAAAAGTTACGGAAGAGCACCGACATTCTTATTAGCTACTGGTTACGAGCAGGCTCGCTCTGTTGTGGCATATATCACTGGTGATATGGAATCTGCTGGACGTGTAGAATTAAAGCTACCTGAAACAGGAGTTTGTAAACTAACACCAAAACCTTCTGTTGCTAAAACATCCTGCTGTTGTGATTAATTTTAAAAAACAGGTCTCTCTTTAGAGACCTGTTTACTTTGTAAGTATTTTCTCCATTGCCATTACATCTACATAATGACCGTCGATTTTCCCTTGTTCATTAAATATACCAACTTCACGATACCCCATTGAAGCATATAAACCCTGCCCTAATTGATTAAAAGGAAATGTAAATAACACGATCTTATGTATCTTGGATTTAATTGCTTCTTTCTCAATATTCGACAAAAGTTCTTTACCTATACCTTTTCCTCGATGATTACGATCAATATATATAGATAAATCAGCAACACCTTGGTATGCGCAACGGTGAGAATATGGATTTAGAGAAACCCACCCTACTATACAATGGTCTATTTCAGCAACAAGGACCTTATATTTTTCTTCACGATTAGAAAACCAATTTGTCATATAATCAATATCTTTTTCTTCTACTTCTAATGTAGCAATCCGATCAGCTATGCCTTGGTTATAAATATCTAATATTCTATTTACATCCGAGTCTTTTGCAGTTCTTATAAGAAGCATCCCTAATCCCCTTTCTTTTTTTACATTTTAATCAATTTTTTTGATTAATCAAGTATATAAACACTACCTGCCACTTTAAAGGAAAATATCATAACAACAAGAAATGTTTCTTGAACACCTATCCTAATAATTTAAAAAGATGACTTACTTTAGGTAAGTTGGCAGTTTGTGGGCAGCAGACAATCTAAAAACAAGCACAAAAAAATACCAAGGACGTTAAAACCCTTGGTATCATTGATGCGGCCGAGAGGACTTGAACCTCCACGGGTTATTCACCCACTAGGCCCTCAACCTAGCGCGTCTGCCATTCCGCCACGACCGCGTGATCATTAAATTGTTTGTGCTGGTTTAGCAGGCTCTTAACCTAGTAAAACCAATTTGCGTGCACTTTGTAAATAAAGTGCGGGTGAAGGGACTCGAACCCCCACGTCGTAAGACACTAGATCCTAAGTCTAGCGCGTCTGCCAATTCCGCCACACCCGCAAAAAGACAAATGGTGAGCCATGAAGGACTCGAACCTTCGACCCTCTGATTAAAAGTCAGATGCTCTACCAACTGAGCTAATGGCTCTTACTATTTAATTTCAAAAAATAAAAATGGCTGGGCTAGCTGGATTCGAACCAACGCATGACGGAGTCAAAGTCCGTTGCCTTACCGCTTGGCTATAGCCCAACGAAAATGGAATGACCCGTACGGGATTCGAACCCGTGTTACCGCCGTGAAAGGGCGGTGTCTTAACCGCTTGACCAACGGGCCGATGGTTGAGAACTTATATCGAATTCTTATGGCGGAGAAGGAGGGATTTGAACCCTCGCGCCGCTTACGCGACCTACACCCTTAGCAGGGGCGCCTCTTCAGCCACTTGAGTACTTCTCCAAATATGGCTCCACAGGCAGGATTCGAACCTGCGACCGATCGGTTAACAGCCGATAGCTCTACCACTGAGCTACTGTGGAATAACGAGACAAGATTCATTATATCAAGCTTGTCATTAAGAGTCAAGAGGTAAATGTTTTTTCTTATCTCTCGTGACGACTTTTATAATGTAACATAGGCTTGCCAGTTTCGTCAACCTTTTTTACGAAAAAATTCTTTTTATTTTCCCGCGGCATTTTCCGCATCTGTATCTGTCAGGATTCATGGCGCGTCTCTTTATATACTGTTGGCCGCAAGCCGTACATATATACCTATATGTTTTGTTGCTTTCTGTTTTTTTCTTTAGAGGCGCACAGAAGCGGGGCGCATTGACTTGCTGGAGAAGCGCTCTGAAATCTTTGTCCCTGTGCTTGTATCCTTTTCCTTCAAGGTGAAGATGATAATGGCAGAGCTCGTGCTTAATAATGCCAATCAGTTCCTCCCTCCCATGTTCAATCAAATATTTTCTGTTCAATTCGATGTTATGAGAGGTTAACAGGTATCTTCCGCCGGTCGTTTTGAGTCTGTCGTTGAAAACAGCCTGATGGCGAAACGGCTTTTTGAAATATGTGTTAGAAATATCCTCTGTAAGCTTTTGCAGCTCTTTGTTATCCATGGTGCACCTCACTAAAAAAACATTGAACGGGACAATTCACCGTTTGCATACAATAGGGTAATCACCGCCCCTCTTATGATAAAAGCTGAGGAGGAATGAGCCTATGCCAAATTGGCTGAAAAAGCAGATGCAAAAAGCGTTCCTTGAAAAAGATAATTACCAAATTAAACTGCTGAATCAATGCTGGTATTTCTATAGGAAAAAACACTGCTCGTAAGCAGTGCTTTTATTTTACCATAGACAGTGACACTCTGCCTTTTTGTACATCGACACCGTCAACCCAAACCGTCACGATGTCACCGACGGATACAACATCAAGCGGATGCTTGACGAATTGATTGCTGAGTTTTGAAATGTGCACAAGCCCGTCCTGTTTGACTCCGATATCAACAAACGCTCCGAAGTCCACTACATTGCGCACGGTGCCCTGCAGCTCCATTCCTTCTTTCAGATCCTCCAGCTGAAGGACGTCTGTTTTCAGCAGAGGCTTAGGCACCTCATCACGCGGATCACGTTCAGGTCTTGTCAGCTGTTCACAAATGTCTTTCAGCGTAATGTCACCGATTCCCAGTTCCTTTGCTGTTTCAGAAAGCTCAAGTTTGTTGATTTTATCCTTCAATTCCGCCGTGCCGATCTGCTCTGTTGAAAGACCGAACTTTTTCAAAAGCGTTTTTGTTTCTTTATAGCTTTCCGGGTGGATTCCTGTTCTGTCCAGAGGCTCTGTCCCTTCCTGCACTCTTAAAAAGCCGATACATTGTTCATAGGTTTTCGCGCCGAGCCTTGGAATATCCTTCAGTTCTTTTCGATTCGAAAACTTTCCGAGCTCTTCCCGCTTTTTGACGATATTGCCCGCTACGGATTTCGATAATCCCGCTACATACTGAAGCAGCGCGGCGGAAGCTGTGTTGACATTTACTCCTACCTGGTTTACGACTGTCTCGACGACAAAGCGCAGGGATTCATTTAAGCGTTTTTGGCTGACGTCATGCTGATACTGCCCTACTCCTACAGACTTCGGGTCAATTTTGACGAGTTCCGCAAGCGGATCTTGAAGTCTCCGTGCGATGGATACTGCACTGCGTTCCTCGACCTGAAGCTCAGGAAATTCTTCTCTGGCAAGCTCAGAAGCCGAATAGACGCTTGCCCCCGCTTCATTGACAATCACATAATAAATATCACGCGGCGTGTCCTTCAGCACATCGACAATGAATTGCTCTGTCTCCCTGGAGGCCGTGCCGTTTCCAATCGCCACCATTTCCACTTGATATTCTTCAAGAATCGCTTTCACTTTCTCATGAGCTTCTTTCGTTTTTTTGACAGGTGCATGCGGGTAAATCACATCAATTTTTAAGACTTTCCCGGTTTCATCTGACACTGCCAGCTTACAGCCTGTTCGGAAAGCCGGATCTACACCAAGAACCGTCTTGCCTTTCATCGGCGGCTGAAGGAGAAGCTTTCTGAGGTTCTCAGAGAAAATATGAATCGCCTGTTCATCCGCTTTTTCCGACAGTTCTTTTCTGATTTCACGTTCAATGGCAGGCTGAATCAGTCTTTTGTAGCTGTCTTCAATCGTTTCCTGCAAAACTTCTTTTACAGACGTTGAACGATTTTTGATGATTTGCTTTTCTAAGTAAGCCTTAATGTGATCTGCAGGCGGTTCGATAGATACCTTTAAAATGTCTTCTTTTTCGCCGCGGTTCATCGCCAGCACCCTGTGCGGAACGACTTTTGCGATTGGCTCTTGATACTCGTAGTACATTTCGTACACGTTTTTTTCATCTGTGTCTGCTGATTTTCCGGCAGCTGATTTGATCGTTCCTTTTTTAAAGGTTTCCTGGCGAATCCATTTTCTGAAATTCGGTTCGTCTGAGATTTGTTCCGCAATAATGTGCTTGGCGCCTTCAATGGCTTCTTCTTTGGTGAACACTTCTTTTTCTTCGCTGATATATTGGTCTGCTGTTTCTGCAAGGCGGTCATCTTGCGGAAGGGTCATGATATAGTCGGCAAGCGGCTCAAGGCCTTTGCTTTTGGCGACTGTCGCTTTCGTTTTGCGCTTTTGTTTATACGGGCGGTAGAGGTCTTCTACTTCCTGAAGTTTTACGGATTGCTCAATTTTACGTTTTAGATCATCTGTCAGTTTATCCTGCTCGGCGATTAGCCTGATCACTTCTTCTTTGCGCTGATTCAGGTTTTGTATGTATTGCCATCGTTCAGAAATGGTCTGAATCTGAACCTCGTCCATTGAACCCGTCTGTTCTTTTCGATATCTGGCGATGAACGGAACTGTGTTGCCGTCCTCAAGCAGACGGATGACGCTTTCAACATGTTTTTGTGATAAACCTATTTCTTTCGCAATTTGCTGTTTCAAAAGGGCTGACGTTTCCATGTAACCATAGCCTCCAATTTTGTCGTTCTTTCTCTAGTGTATCAAAAACAGAAAAAAACACATAAAAAAAGACAGCTGCCGCTGCCCGTATTTTTATTCATTTTTTAAGAGTTCCTGTAAGCCGCCGCTCAGAAAGTTCCGCAAGTCCCTTTTTAATAATCAATCACAAAAAAAGAAGCCGGCTTTCCCAGCTTCTTTTTTCTGTTCTTCTAGGACAGCTGCCCAAGAATATATGTCAGATCGTCTTTTCTCGATGTCGTATACATTTTCAGCGAATTCGATATGTCTTCTACCGATTGGCCTTTTTTCAAATGGGAGCGGATATCGGGTACGTTGAGTCCATCTGTATGTATAATGAACTTAGAACCCTTTTCATAGGTAGCGGTGTGCGTTTTGTATTTTTGCGGCTTGCCTGATAAATAGCCTGAAATCGGCAGAGGATAAAAGCTTTCACCAGACGGGGAATGCAGGATAAAACGTACATTTCCGACGGAGCAGTACGTAAACTGCCTTTGTTCAAAGTTGATTTTTAAGATAGAAGCTGTCGCCCCTCTTTTGTTTCTCATCGCCTGATTACAGCGTTCGATAATGCTTTGTACGTCTTCGTTCGCATAGTTTTCCACTAAGTCTTTGATTGCTGAAGAAGATTCGTTGGCAAGCGATCCGCTTCCAAGTCCGTCAGCTACCGCACAAATTAATTCTTTATCATCAGCTTTCATAAAAAAGCTGTCGCCGCAAATGGATTTTCCTTCTTTATTCAGTTGGTATACAAGGGTTTGAATATGCTGGTTTTCTTCAACCTGGATCATTACATTAACTCCATGGAGGGATCTTCAATCAAGGCCTCTCTGAGCTTCTTCACAGCTTTGCGCTGCAGACGCGAGACGTGCATTTGAGATATACCGAGAATGTCCCCAGTTTCTTTTTGGCTTTTGTTTTGAATGTACGTTAGGTCTATGATTTGTTTTTCACGGTCTGAAAGGACATGAAGCACGCTTTGCAGCATCATTTGCTGGTTCACCCGTTCATATCCATCCTCCTGTGATCCGACGATATCGAGAATGGTAACTGTGCTTCCGTCCGCATCTGCTTCAATGCTGTGATCGACAGATAAGGCTTGATAGCTTTTGCCCATCTCCATGGTTTCAAGAACCTCTTCCTCTGATACATCGAGGAATTCAGCAATCTCTTCCACTTTCGGCGACCTTTGTGTTTCTGTCGTCAGCTGATCGACCGCCATTTTGATTCTCGGCCCCAGTTCTTTGATTCGTCTCGGAACATGAACGCTCCACGTCTTATCTCTAAGGAAACGTTTAATCTCCCCGATAATTGTCGGGATCGCAAAAGCTTCAAACGATTTGCCCACCACGGGATCGTAGCGTTTTATTGCGCCGAGAAGCCCGATCATGCCGACCTGGCGGAGATCTTCGTGGAAGCTTTTGCCCTTTGAGTATTTCTTCGCAAGCATATCAACCAGATTTGTATACACCTGCACAAGCGTTTCTTGCGCCTGTTCATCTTGTTTTGTTTGGTAATCGCTTATGAGCCGATCGACTTCATCCTTAGTTAGTTTCGTAGTTTTTGATGGTTGTGTCATGATCAACTCGCTCCCCATTTAAATACTTTGTCATCGCTACGGTGACGCCGGAGTTGTTTTGCACTCTGACTTCATCCATGAGCGTTTCCATTAAATATAGACCGAGCCCTCCTTCTGATAATTGATCGACTGTGTGTGAAGGTGTGTACGGCCCAAGATCCTGCTGCTTTTCATCAAAATCAAAGCTGTCGCCTTCATCGGCCACAATGACCTCTAAACGATCCTCGAACACACCGAATCGGATTGACACTTCCCCGTTTTTGTCTTCTTTATATGCGTGCTGAACCGCATTTGTACACGCTTCGCTCACTGCGATTTTCAAATCTTCAATTTCATCGTACGTATAGCCCATTCTGCTTGCGACGCCTGACAGAGTCAGCCGTATAATTCCTACGTATTCAGGCTGAGCCGGCACTTTCATTTCGATGTAATCAGCTTTGTTCTTCATTGCACTCCACCTTCTGACTTTGCAGAAATATCAATGATGTCCTTTAGACCTGTAATTTCAAACAGACGGATCAGGCGGTCAGACAGATTTTCAAGCTTGAGCGAACCACCTTGTTTTTTCACTGTTTTAAATACACCTACAAAGACGCCAAGCCCGGTACTGTCCATGTAGCTGACATCCTTCAGGCAAATCCTTAAGTCAGCGCCTTGTTCTGCCAGAGGAACGAGTTTTTCTCTGAGAACCGGAGCTGAATACACATCAATTTCTCCTGCAATGTTTACTTGTATATCATTCACATTCTGTCGCACATCAACATTTATATTCATTCATATCACCTCAAAGTATCCTTTAAATCATAGTTGTTGTATACCCTCGGCTGGCAATCGCTAAACCTTTCTTCTTAAAACAATTAACGTAAAATCATCGTGAAGCTGAAAATCCTGCAATTTGAGGAGGCTGTCATATATGTTTTTGACCATTTCCTGCGCAGAGCAACACATATGTTCCTCAATGAGCTTCTGTATATCGAGACGCTCCAAGAAACCGTTTTCCGTCCTGCATTCTGTAACGCCGTCAGAAAATAAAACAATCATATCTCCTTTTTCGAGATACTGGTCAAATTGCCGGTAGTCATAATCCTGCGAGATCCCAAGAACCAGCCCTTTAGCTTCTAAATCGTAAAATGCATTGTCTTTTTGAGAATAGTAGAATCCCGGTTCATGCCCCGCTGAAGCATATGTAAATCGATGATTGTCCGTATTGTAATTGGCATAAAACATCGTAATAAACATACTGGCATCAACGTTTTGTTCAACAACACGATTCAAGTTTTTCAGCACCTGTGAAGGGTGAATGCCCGTTTCCGGCAAAGAATCCATCGCGTATTTAATCATAGACATACATAAAGCTGCCGGAATTCCTTTGCCGATGACGTCAGCAATGGCAATATTAATGGACTCTTTGTCTTTAACAAAATGGTAATAATCACCGCTCATCTGTTTGGCGGGCACACTGATCGCACCAATGTCCAGCGCTTCTTCCTCTGGAATTTTTGTTCCCAGAAGCGTCTGCTGTACATTAGCTGCGATTTCAATTTCTGATTTAATTTCCTGCTGTATCCCTCTGAGGGTTTGATGCTCCTGATAAGCCATTCCATATCCAATCATGACTTCTATTAAAAAATCCAGCGAATGAAAAACATCTTCCGGGAGACTCGGATACAGCTCCTTCAGCACTTTTCGGTGAATGCTGATGATTTCTTCCGGAGGAATTTGATGCTCGATTGTTTTTCGGCTGAATTTTTGGGCTTGATATAAAGATGTTTCTGTTAATTCGGCTATATATCGGCTAAGCAGCTGATGGTACCGCTGCTCAATAACCTCCCTAAAATCCACTTTCTAACCTCCTACCGAAGCCATTTGATGGCTTGTATCTCTGTTCCTTCCCCCGTTACGGAATTTAAGCTAAATTCATCCATCAGCCTTTTCACGCCGGGAAGTCCCGCTCCCAGTCCGCCTGACGTTGAAAACCCGTCTTCCATGACTTTTCGGATATCAGGAATTCCCGGCCCTTTGTCTTCCGCTATAATTTTCAGGCCCTTTTTTCCTCTGTCTGCGACCTGTTCAATTCCAATCTGGCCTTTGCCGGCATATAAATAAATGTTCCTGGCTAATTCTGATATAGCCGTTGTAATCCTTGCCTGGTCTACAGTGCCGAAACCCAGCTCTTTTGCAACGTTTCGCCCAAGCTGTCTGGCGGCCACGATATCCCATTCTGTCATGATCTTTACACAGGATTGGTCGTTCATTCGCTATTCCCCCAATTCCCGCTTCAATGTCTCAAGCCCTTGCTCTAAGTCGAGCGCCGTTTCGATTTCCTCAAGCGCGATTCCAAGTTCAATCAGCGTCACCGCAACGGCGGGCTGAATGCCTGTTAAGACAACTTTTGCGCCCATTAACTTAGACATTGTGATGACATCGCCCAGCACTTTGGCGATAAATGAATCAATCATGTCCACAGATGTCAGGTCAATGACGACCCCGTTGGCACCTGTTTCGTATATTTTATTTAATAAATCTTCTTGAAAGGTTAATGCTGTCTGGTCATCAAGTTCCCATTGAATGGACACTAATAAGCAATTATACAGTTTCAAGATCGGGATTTTTGGATGTCTCACAATGTTATTCCCCCAATGAAACGATTTTTCGATCCGTCATTTCCAATGCTGTTTGAATTCCTTTTTGCAGGGTATTCTTAGTAATAACTTGGGATAAATCAATGCCCAGATTGACGATGGTCTGAGCAATTTCCGGACGGATTCCGGCGAGCAGGCATTTCGCTCCGACAAGCCTTACCGCTTCAGACGCCTGAATAATATGATGGGCAACCATCGTATCGACGACAGGCACACCGGTAATATCGATCAGCACGACTTGGGAACGGTGTTTGACAACGCCGTTAAGCAGATTCTCCATAATTCGTTTTGCGCGTTCCGTATCAATCGTTCCGACCAGCGGCATGACCGTTATATTTTCAAAAACCGGGATCAGCGGCGCAGAAAGCTCCTGCAGTGCGATTTTTTGCAGGGATACTGTTTTTTCCCATGAGATGGAGTACTGATTAAAAATTTCTGTATTAATCGGACTGAAGAAGCGGTCAATCTGCCAGATTAATTCCGTACTCTCTTGATCTGGCAATCTCTTATCGTTCATCTTCGTGTAGAGACGCTTCCAGAATTCAGCCAGCGCCGTAGCCAGAAACTTCAAAGAAAGTCCGATTTGGACGGCTCTCAGGGCCAGTTCGCTGATTTGGCTTTCAGCAGCGCTTTCATCATTAACAGATGAAAGCAGAATGTCGATATATTCTTTAGATATATTTTCATAAACTTGGTCAGTCAGCTGATATGATTCTTGTTCACTTAATTCTTTTAGTGTGTCAGTCCACAATTGAAGCAGTTCATTTTGATTCTCGGCTATGAACTGATAGACAGTCTGATTCGACATCAAATTCGCTTACCTCCCGATAAAAAACAACATATTTTTTCTTATTCCACTATTATATCGTTAATGTTTTTTGAAAACAAAAAAAGTTGCTCTATTTGAGCAACCAGGCAAATATTACTAAAAATCAATGAGTGCCAAACTGATCTGTAAGGCTTCATCAACCTTATCCATCATTTCATCATCCAGATGAGTAATCTTATCCGTTAACCTTTGCTTGTCAATCGTCCGAATTTGCTCCAGCAAAATAACGGAATCTCTTTCAAAACCGTAGCGTTTTGCATCAATTTCGACGTGGGTTGGTAATTTCGCTTTCTGTATTTGGGCTGTTATGGCTGCAACAATAGCAGTTGGGCTGAAGCGATTTCCGATGTCATTTTGGATCACTAAAACCGGGCGCACCCCGCCTTGCTCTGAGCCAACAACAGGAGATAAATCAGCAAAATAAACATCGCCGCGTTTCACAATCAAATGATTATCCTCCGCTGACTAAGCGCTCAACTGTCGTTTCAGCCTCGCACTCCGCAAAGTGAGCCTCGGAAGAAATGTTCAGGTTGATTTTCGCCATTTCCATATAGCCGCGTCTCATCAAATCACGGTTGTGACGAGTTGTTCGTTCGCTGACATAGGCTCTCACTGCTTGTGATATCAGTTCGTTTCTGCTTCGTTTCTCCCGCATCGCTACACCATCCAATTCAGCTACTAGGTTTTCGGGCAAGCTGATTTTCATTTCGGTTCTTGCGCTGGATTCAGACAAAAAACATACACCTCCACCAAACTTACGGATACGACTCTTTTATCCATCCAGTGATAATGATACCATTATTCACTCTTCAAGCAAAGCTGTTTTAAAAATTCTCTATCGTGATATGAGCTATTCGCTTGCATTCCCCTGCAATAAAGGGTTTCTTACTTCCATTATACTCCCATTTTCCAAAAACATACGGGGAACGCGGGAACTTATTGTACAAGCCACCTCGTAGTTAATGGTTTCGAGCCTGCCTGCGACCTCATCCATGGAAATATATTCATCCCCCTGGCAGCCGATCAATGTGACTTTTGAGCCCGGCGGATATTCCTGATCCAGCTCCACCATAAATTGGTCCATGCAGATTCGGCCGGCGATTTTCAGCCGTTTTCCTTTCACGAGTATCTCTGTTCCCTTTAATTGGCGGAGCCAGCCGTCCGCATAGCCTACGGGCACCGTTCCGATCCATGTGTCTTTTTCCGCTGTATATTCCGCCCCGTAGCTGACACTTTCCCCTTTATGTACCTTTTTGACATGCGACAGGGTCGAATGCAGGGTGAATGCGGGACGCAGTTTAAACGGGATTTCATCGGTAATTTCCGCTGACGGACGCAGGCCGTACATGCCGATGCCAAATCTGACCGCGTTAAAAAAGCCTTTTTTCAGACGCAGGCCGGCGGCGCTGTTTGCGCAGTGAACCATCAGTTTCTTTAAAGGCAGAGGAGCAATCAATTCTTTAAAGCGTTCAAACTGCATCAGAAAGTAGTCTCTTTGTTTTTCATCAGCAGTCGCAAAATGAGTGAAGACCCCTTTGCATTTTAAGCCCGGGTTGCGCTCCAGAATTTTCATCACGTGATGAATCTCTTCTTCTGTTTTTACGCCAAGCCTGTTCATTCCCGTATCGACTTTCAGATGAAAATGAAGGGAAGCTTTCTTGAGGTGGCGCGCAGCTTCCTGAAGCCATTCAACAGAATAACCCGTTAACGTCACGTCGTATTCCGCCGCGATTTTCACATACTCCGGAGGAACCGCGCCGAGCACCAATATAGGCGCTTTCAGGCCCCGCTGGCGAAGAGAAATCGCTTCATCCAAGATCGCCACGGCTAAACATGAGGCACCTGACTCTAGAGCCGCCTTCGCTACTTCTGCATCCCCATGTCCGTAGGCATTTGCTTTCACAACCGCCATCAGGTGGACTTGTTCACCGATGTGTTTTTTCATATTACTGACATTTTCTTTAATCGCGGACAGGTCAATTTCCGCCCACGTGTCTCTGTAAAAAGGTTTTGCGCTCATTTATGACACTTCCTAGCGTTTATTCAATATCATTTACATATCATACTAAAATTATAGGGCAAAGTGAAATTCTGCCTGACGAAAAAAAGGCCAAATTTGATTCGGCCTTTAGGAGATTATTTGGATGATTGTCCCTTCATGCTTTTGGCGACTGTCACCATCTCCTCTTGTGACAGATCTTTAGATGACAGAAGATAATCCACACCTTCGTAAGTCCATGTTAGCGAAGCATCTGACAAAGCTCCGATTGTGTAGCCGAGATTAACCGGTTCCGCGTTCAGCGTGACTGAGGAGGACGCTTTCGCAACCTGGGCTTTCTCCTGAATTAAGGTAAACGATTTTTCTCCGCCGTAAGTCATGATGACGCGCTTGCCATCTTCCGTTGAAATATCTTTTTCTTCAAGCAGTTTTACGCCTAGCGGCAGTTCAAGCGGCGTTTTGACGGCAAAAGAGTCGGAAGGCTTCGCGCTAGTGGCGACATCCATTTGAGAAAGGGTCATATTTTTCTTTTCATCAAAGGACTCTTTGTCGAATTGCTTATTGAATTGGAAGCTGCTGAACTCTACTTTCACCATCACTTTTCGGTCGGTATCCATGACTTTGACAGATAGCGGGCTCATGTCCTTCTTGTTAAATGTGATTTCTTGTGTCGGAAGCATTTTGTTATGCTGATAGTTCGTTTTTGTTTCAAATACGTATTCTGATTCTTTTGAAGTGAAGACTGCATCCGAATCGTTTTGAATATCCTTTACAAGCGATTCAAACAAGTAGACTTGGCTGCTGTTGTTTGGCCAGTCGCTTTGAAACCTGAAGCTCTTATTTAAAGACGGTGTGAGAACAAATACTCCGTTTTCATTTCGTAAAATGACTTGGTTTTGGTCCTTTTTCGGATTTTCCAGATAGACCCGGTACAGAGACGGTTTTTTGTGCCAGATTTCCACATTGTATACTTGCGGGTCACTCCCTGTCTCAATGGTCATTTTTGCTTTTGCTTTGTACGAGGTATATTCTTTCGCCTTCTCGTCCAGCCCAGTAACGACATCTTCCTGTGATTTTTGTCCGCAGGCAGAAAGAATAAGGACAGCCAGCAGTCCCGTTAAAAGCAAAACAAAGCTTTTTCTCACCTTTTTCAACCCCTTTTTCTCAATTGATGTAAAAGGAAGAAATCGCTTGTTTGACTTTAACGGTACGCTCGGTACACGGTTAAACAGAACAGAGGCGTACCATAAAAGCCTCAAACAACTCGTCTCCCTTAATGCATTATCAAATATATGAGAGGGGTGTCCCTAATATGCAGACTAGCTTGACAACCTTTCAATGACAACCTGCGCAGCCGCATATTCCTTCGTATGAGTGATTGACACATGAACCGCGGCTTGGCTCAGCTTTGCGCAAACAATAAAAGGCTTGCCATTCGAATCTTTTGTCACTTCAATGTCTTGAAAACTTAGATTCTTGCCTATTCCTGTGCCGAATGCTTTCGAAAAAGCTTCTTTTGCCGCAAATCTTCCTGAGAGAAATTCAATTTTTCTTTTCTCAGAAAGCTCATGATACTGAGCAAGTTCGCCGCCTGTTAAAATACGCTCGGCAAATCGTTTCTGGCGGTCGGCCATTGCAGCGATCCGCTTAAGCTCCACGATGTCTAATCCTATACCGTAAATCATGTTTTACACCCTCCTTTGCGCTTGTACTATTTGAATGGTTTGTCTCATAAACGTGTTACTATAGAAATACCAAAATGATGAAATGGGGCTCGGCATGTTTATACGGACTGAAAACTTTCAAACCTTTATCAGGCTTTATCCCGTTGTCACCTTTATATTGGCTGCTCAGGCCGCTCTCTGGCTGTTCTTTTCACTTCCTGTTCCTTCAGTCGTGTTGTGGAGAGACGCTGTCACAGGCTATAACCTTGGCGTCGCTAACGGTGAATGGTGGCGGCTGGTCACGCCGATTTTCCTTCACGCAGGGTTTACCCATCTGCTGTTTAATTCAATGTCCATCTTTTTATTTGCGCCGGCTCTGGAACGAATGCTTGGAAAAGCGCGTTTCCTTCTTGTGTATGCAGGATCCGGAATGATCGGAAACATCGGCACGTATTTTACAGAACCGCTTGATTATGTGCATGTCGGAGCTTCCGGCGCGATCTTCGGGCTGTTCGGCGTTTATCTGTTTATGGTTCTTTATCGTAAAGAGCTGATCGGGCAGGACAACTCCAAAATGATTATCATATTGCTTGCCTTTGCCGTTCTCATGTCGTTTATCAACTCCAATATTAACATGATGGCCCACCTGTTTGGACTTTGCGGCGGGTTTCTCCTGTCTTTTTTATGTGTGCAAAAAAAAGAGCGGCGGTATTAACCGTCCGCTTTTTCATATGAGTACCAGTTTAAAATGAGATCTGCATCCTCTTCTCCCACATCTCTCACCGTTAATTCTTCCATATGGCTTGACGATTTTACCGAGGTGGAAATGGTATACAGCTTCCCCTTCTTTTGAAAATAAGATTGGCTCGCTTTGCATACCTGCATTCGCTTTCTCAACACAATTGCAGTCGTTCTGCCGATAAATCTCGATGTCAGCTGGAGACGTTCTCCGCTGATCACCCAGGCAGCATCTTTATAAGCAAGATACCCGAAAAACAATTCAATCGGCAGCAGAACAATCGAGAGATAACCCCATGGCTGAAAGAAAATACACAGCGGAATGATGAAAAAGATGGAGAAAATGATTGAGCGGAATAAGTACCGCTTCAGTGCGCGCCGCGGCAGATGGCGGCGATTTTCTTCCAGCGTGTATTCCGGCGTAAAAGTACGCAGCATGCCGGGAAGCTTTTTTTTGTGAATCATCGGAAACAGAATGGTCGAAGCGCCCTCTGCTTTTTCCGGATCTCCTCCTCCGCCCGCGCTGACGATTGACACCGTCGCATAACCGAAAAGCTGGCGGATGATGTTTTCTTTTATTTTGATGGCTTGTATTTTGCGAAGCGGTATGGTGACTTGGTGTTTTTCAATAATACCCCTTGAAATCACCAATTCCTGCTCTTTTTTAACGATTTGAAAGTTAGCATATTTGAACATCATGCCGGCTATGCTGAGAATCCAGGTGATAAACAAACCAATAAATATAAGCACGGCGTATATGCCTATGTTGGCGTGCTGCAGAAAGGAGAATTTTTTGAAGAGCCAATCCATCGGCAGCACCTCATCCAGCTGAGAAATGAGCGCAAATACAGCAGAGATAATTACGCCGATTCCTCCGGAAGTTGAAGCGGCCATAAGTAATTCTTTTGCATTCATGCTGTAGTTCACCTGCGGCTCTGCATCCGGGAGGGCCTCTTTCTCTCCCGACAAGCCTTCATCGGTATCGATTGAATTTCTTTCTGCTTTTTTCTTAAATACGGCTTCTTTGATTCTTTCAGCTTCTTCAACTGAAATAGCCGACAATACCGCTTCCGCCTCTTTGCCGCCGCCGGCCGTTTCAATTTGCAGTTTGACAAGCTTGAAAATTTGCTGGACCACACCCGCACTCGTATTCATCGTTTGAATCCGGTCAATCGATATATACCTCTTTTTCGTCACAAACAAGCCTTCCTCGATTCTGAATTCATCATCTTCGATTCGATAGGAAAACTTTCTCCATTTGATGATGCTTGCTGCCACGAGCCAGATGAACAAAACGCCGAGCGCGATGGCTCCGTACAAACGGACAGTGTGATTAGAGTTGACGATATACACAAAAAAGAATGGCAGAATAATATTTTTTATCGTTTGAATAATGGTATGGGATAAATTCAAAATGACTGCCGCCGGGTGAAGGCGTTTCGGTTCAGACATCATCGTCAGTCACCCTTGCCAGGCGCGAAATGGAGTCTCTCAGCTGATCCGCTTCCTCCATCTCTAAAGCAGGAATTGAATGCACAGTTGCTGCCGTGGAGATTTTCACTGTTGCCAGATTGTATTTTCTTAATAACGGCCCTTGTGAGGTGTCTACGTGCTGAACCCTGACCATCGGCACGATCACGCGTGTCACAACAAAGATACCTGATTGAATATCTATTTCGTTTTCATGGACTTCATAACGCCACACTTTGTGCCGGATCTTTGGAATCAGATAAATCGTCACAACCGAACCCAGCAGCCAAACTGCGCCGAGCACGCCGCTGATCCAGTACGGCCAATGGAAAAAATAACTTAACACTGCAACTGCTATGACAATAAGCAAGCAGACAGCGGAAATGATTATCTCTTGAAGTCGCCAAACCTTTAATCCGTCTGGACTGATTTGGTTTTTTGGCTGCTTTCTCAAAATACCTACCTCCCGTTTTTCTCATCGTTACTTATACGCACTTATGCAGAAAAAGTTTCATCTTTAAGCATACATAGAAAAAGCGGTGCCGTCAGCTGAAAGTTTGCTTAATGGCCATGAATTTTTGAACATAAAAAAAGCCCAAAACAACTCATGTTTTAGGCTCTTAAATTCTTTACAGAATTAGTATGATTTTTTCTGGCGTCTGTCACCTGAAGAACGGCGATCGTTTGAACGCTTTTTATCATAGGAAGAACGGTTGTTGCTTTTCCCTTTACCGCCGCGGTAACCGCCGCCTTGTCCGTCTCTGCGTTTAGAAGTGCGTTGGTTTTTGTAGCGTTTGCTGATCATCGGCGCTTCGTCTGTTAAGCGAACTGGTGTGCTATCCGGCTCTTTTGTAGCCATTTTGATAGCCGCTGCAACCACTGTCACTGCATCATGATCTTCAAGCAGCTCAGCTGCCGCTGTCATGTAGAAGTTCAAGTTGTTTTCGCTGATTGTCGTACGAAGACGATCAACTGTAACCTGCTGCTGGCCTTCTAACGCTTCATCAAGTGTCGGCTCTTTCATGCGATCCATTTTTCGTTTCGTTGTTTGTTCAATTGCGCGAAGCATGCTTTTCTCACGCGGCGTGATAAACGTCATCGCCATACCTGTTTTACCTGCGCGGCCTGTTCTTCCGATACGGTGAACATAGCTTTCAGGATCTTGAGGCACGTCGAAGTTGTACACGTGTGTAACACCTGAGATATCGAGTCCGCGAGCTGCAACATCAGTTGCAACAAGTACTTCGATTGCACCTTCTTTAAATTTGCGAAGCGCAACCATACGTTTCGCCTGCGTTAAATCACCGTGAATTCCTTCAGCTGCATATCCGCGAAGGTTCAGGGCTTCTGCCAGTTCATCAACACGGCGTTTTGTACGTCCGAATACGATCGCAAGCTCAGGAGACTGGATGTCAAGAAGACGAGTCAGTGTGTCGAACTTTTTACGCTCCTGCACTTCCAAATAGAACTGCTGAATGTTAGAAACAGTCATTTCTTTTGCTTTTACTTTTACGTGTTCAGGCTCAGTCATGAAACGCTCTGCAATGCGTTTGATCGGCGCTGGCATTGTAGCTGAGAACAGAAGCGTCTGATGCTCGCTCGGCACATTTGAAAGAATAGATTCGATGTCGTCGATGAACCCCATATTCAGCATTTCATCCGCTTCATCCATTACAACTGTATTTACATTGTTTAAACGAATCGTGCGGCGGTTAATGTGGTCAAGAAGACGTCCCGGTGTTCCGACAATGATATGCGGATTTTTCTTTAACGCCCGGATTTGTCGTCCAATATCCTGTCCACCGTAAATAGGAAGAACTTTCGCACGTTTATCTTGTCCGATTTTATATAATTCTTCAGATACTTGAATGGCTAATTCACGGGTTGGTGCGATTACGATTGCTTGAATATTAGGAGACTCGGGGTTAATTTTCTCAACAAGGGGTATACCAAACGCAGCTGTTTTACCTGTACCTGTTTGCGCTTGTCCAATGACATCTTTATTTGAAAGTCCGAGCGGAATCGTTTGTGCCTGAATCGGCGTTGCTTCTTCAAATCCCATACGGTTAATTGCCTTCATGAGATCAGAACTTAATTGAAAATCTTGAAACGTTATAGTCAAATTATTCAAACTCCTTCTAATTGCTGTTTCAGTAATGTCGTGATTTACCACTTAAAAACTGCCCTCCATGGAAAAAGGACAGGATCCTTACGTATACAAAGCCCGAATTACTTTAAGTTTTATCTTACCATTACACTATTTGTTTTTCAATAACGCGGTAAGCAGATCAGCATTTTGAATGCGCTCGCTGACCTGCTAACCAAATATGCCGGACGATGCCCAATCCCGTTCCCTTGTGTCCGCGGAAAACCTAAGGTCAGCGGATGGCGGTCCGTACACATATTTTCGTATCGCGAAATAAACCTGTCATTATTGTACCATAGCCTCAGCCGGTCATACATACATTATTTCGGGCCGGCATACATTAGTGTCTGCACATCATTTTTATTTTATGATTGCAATCTGCTTTTCTCCGCAGAATTTTTTAAGAAAACGGGCTCTCCATTAAATCTTTAACGATTTCTTCAAGCTTCATACCTCTTGACGCCTTGAATAAAATCAAATCTCCCTTTGCCGCTTTATTCTTCAGAGCCTGAGTGAGATCTTTTTTGTCGCTGAAGTGGCTGATGCGCTCTTCACCAAAATGTTCCATCGCGCCTTCCGCGATAAATGCCCCCAGTTTTCCATACGTAAAGACGTGGTCAATTTTGTCGGGGCTGATCACAGCGCCGCATTCTTTATGGAACGTTTCTTCAAGATCGCCGAGTTCAAGCATGTCTCCGAGCACGACCATTTTCTTCCCGTATCCTTCAAGGCTTTCTGTCAGTTGGATTGCAGCCTTCATCGACGTCGGGCTCGCGTTATAAGCGTCATTAATAATAGAAATGCCGCTGTCTGTTTTCATCAATTCAAGTCTCATGCCGGTGACCTTCAGGCCGCTTAATCCTTTTGCCGCATCCTCCGGCGTGATGCCGAAATAAGCTCCTGTGGCGATTGCCGCCATGGCGTTCATCACATTATGTTTGCCCAGTATAGGGATAAAAAACGTTTTTTCTATGCCTTTGATCGTAAAATGGGTTCCCGCTTCACTCTGGCTGACATCCTGCAGCTGATAATCGTTTTGCGCCCCAGTACCATACGTTTTTGTTTGGCAGCTGTAGTCTTTTTGCAAGAGCGGTTCGTCTCCGATATAAATCAGCACACCGTCTTCTTTCAGGCCGTTGATAATTTCCAATTTCGCTTCCGCAATGCCTTCTCTTGAACCAAGATCCTGCATGTGGGATTCGCCGATATTCGTTATCACTGCCGCATCTGGATTTGCCAGGCGGCTCAGGAGGTCAATTTCTCCTTTTGCGCTCATTCCCATTTCCAGTACGGCAATTTCTGTATCTTCTGGCATCGCTAACACTGTAAGCGGCAGCCCGATATGGTTGTTGAAGTTTCCTCCTGTTTTATGGACGCGGTACCGCGTTTGCAGGACAGTGTGAATCATGTCTTTGGTCGTCGTTTTGCCGTTGCTTCCAGTTACCCCGATGACACGTGTGCCCAGCTCCTGTAAATAAGATTTTGCCAGCTGCTGGAGCGCAGACAATGTATCTTCCACCAGAATCACAGCTTGATTCTCGGGCGGATTTGGTTCAGAGCGGTTCCACAGAACGGCAGACACACCAGCTTCAAAAGCCTGCGGCACAAAAGTGTGGCCGTTAAAATGTTCCCCTTTCAGCGGGATGAAAAGCTGATTGCTTTCCAGCTTTCTTGTATCTGTAGCAACTCCATGAATGACTGTATTTTCATATTGCGGGTTTGTCAGTGTGCCTTTGACCATCTCGGCAATTTTCTTTACGGTTCGCTTAATCAAGTAAGGTCCCTCTCTTTCTTTTGGTGATATACGGGAAAAGACACTGCCCTTTTACCGGCAGTGTCCGTCTTCATTTAGAATGTATGTTTAATCAATTGTTTTTCAGCGTGGCGTTCTTTAGCCAGCTCTACAAGCTGTTCAATGAGGTCAGCGTATTCAACTCCAGCTTCTTTCCAGAGAAGCGGGAACATGCTGAACGGTGTAAAACCAGGCATCGTGTTTACTTCATTGATCAGCACTTCGCCGTCAGCTGTCAGGAAAAAGTCCGCTCTGACAAGTCCTGAACCGTCAATGGATTTAAACGCTCTGATCGCCATGTCACTGATTTTCGCGTATTCCTCATCTGTTACAGTCGCAGGAATAATCAGGTCAGTGTCTCCATCCTCGTATTTCGCTTTGTAATCGTAGAAATCTGTCTTAGGTGCGATTTCTCCAACTGCAGAGCATTTAGGATCATCATTTCCGAGAACGCCGATTTCAATTTCGCGGCCGTTGATGCCTTCTTCTACTACGACTTTCCGGTCATATTGGAACGCAAGCTCAAACGCTTTTTGCAGTTCTTCACGGTTTCGGCATTTGCTGATTCCGACGCTTGAGCCAAGGTTGGCCGGCTTCACGAAGCAAGGGTAGCCCAATTCTTGTTCTACATGCTCGCAGCTTTCTTCCGGAGACTGAGTCCAGTCTTTTTTAAGGAAGGCTGTGTATTTCGCCTGTGCAAGGCCGGCTTGCGCAAACAAATGCTTCATGACAACTTTATCCATGCCAGCTGAGGAAGCGAGCACCCCGTTGCCGACATAAGGAATATTTAAAAGTTCAAGCATTCCCTGGATCGTTCCGTCCTCCCCGTTCGGGCCGTGCAGGAGCGGGAAGACGACATCAATTTCTTCATTTTGCTGTGACACTTCCTGCGGAAACATTTCCTGATTGAGAGCAGATGGAGAAAAAGCAGTTCCACCCTGCTCAAGCTGAAGCATTTTCACGTTGGAAACAGGCTCTGTTAAACGTGCGCCTCTTATCCATTCGCCTTTTTCAGTTATATAAATTGGATGTATATCAAACTTCTCAGTATTTAGCGCTTTTGTTACAGCCAGAGCTGTCTGAAGCGAAACATTATGTTCGGCTGACTTACCGCCGTACACTAATCCTAGACTTGTTTTCAATGGATACTCCCCCCACTACAATTCATCTTTACTATCTTATCACTTTCACAAGAAAATGATCTAATTATTTTTGGGCATGCTGAAGCTGAGTGCATTTGTATGTAATTCCTTTTTATTTTATATTAAAATGGCATTGAAAAGGAGATGTGACATATGAAAAAAATCACAACAAAAGAACAATTTAATGAATTGATTCAATCTGATAAAGAAATCATTGTAAAGTTTTATGCTGATTGGTGCCCTGACTGCACACGCATGAATATGTTCATCGGCGATATTTTGGAAACGTACAATCAAAACGATTGGTACGAGCTGAATAAGGACGAGCTTCCTGAACTGGCTGAAACATATCAGGTAATGGGTATTCCAAGCCTGCTCATTTTCAAAAATGGAGAAAAAACAGGCCACCTTCACAGCGCCAATGCCAAAACGCCTGAAGAAGTGACTGAATTCTTATCAGAACATATAAGCTAATTCGATAAGCAGCCCTATTTTATGTCGTCGGGCTCTACGTGAACATGAACATGAGTGACATCGTGTTCATGTTTTATTTTGTTTTCTACCTCATCTGCGACCCCATGGCCTTCCTCTACTGTCAGCTTCGGATCCACTGTAATGACCATCTCTATATGTACTGTGCTGCCCAAGTATCGCGCTTTCACGTCTTTAAGACGATGCACATTTTCTATCCGGCCGACAGTCTGTTTATAAGGCTCAAGATCTTTCAAGTGAAACCCGTCCGTTAATGAATGCGAAGCGTCTTTGAAGATATCCCAGGCTGTCTTGCAAATGATGATTCCGATAATAAAAGCCGTAACCGGATCTATCCAGGCCAGCTGCAGCTGGGACGAAAAAACACCGATAAACGCTCCGGCACTGACAAATGCGTCTGACCTGCTGTCCTTCGCCGCCGCCATA
This sequence comes from Bacillus sp. PK3-037, assembly GCF_054161355.1. Taxonomy (NCBI): domain Bacteria; kingdom Bacillati; phylum Bacillota; class Bacilli; order Caryophanales; family Bacillaceae; genus Bacillus; species Bacillus sp. PK3-037. The sequence continues at coordinate 3,601,681 of NZ_CP096408.1, forward strand.
AGTGCAGAGCTTTTAATGGATGCTGCGAGCCTTTTGTTATATAAATAGATGCCGTACATAAACACTGCGCTGCCTAAAGCCGTCCACGCCGCGATAAGGCTTGGCGTTTCTGATGTGCCGCCCGCAATCGCTTTTCCTCCGCCGATTAACACTTCAATTCCAACAGCCATCATAATAAAAGACGCAATAAGGGACGAAATTGTTTCAGCCCGATAATGGCCATATGGGTGGTCACTGTCAGCCGGCCTTTGGGAAATACGCAGTCCGATCAGCACCGCTATTGACGCCACAATATCTGTCCCATTGTTTAACCCGTCTGCTCTCAGCGCTTCAGAATGATACAGTATTCCGATTGTCAGCTTTACAGCAGCAAGAATGATATATGCCAAAATATTGAGGAGTGCTCCTTTTTCTCCCTTTTTAAGATTATCTGTCCTCCCCATTGAATACCATCCTCCATTCTATTACATAGTATGGTTAAAAACATGAAAAATAGCAGCAGCGATTCTCAACGGGGAGGGAAATTTCGACAGCAAATTATTGCCCGGGAAACTTTTTGTCGATATGTTGAAGGTTTGCTTACTTACGAAAGAATAGGACTGTTTTCACCTTTACAGGCTGTGGCGGACATTGTATACTGAGATTAATTGATAATGATTATCAATATCGTTTGATTGGAGGTTGGTGACACAATGACACCTCAGTCTGCAGAAATCAGAAAAAAGCATCTCATTCATCTGTTAATACAGAATGGTATATACAAAAAGTCAAAGCGTCATTTGTATGAATTGTCGCTGATGGAGCTGGAAAGTGAATACAAAACATTGTCAGGAGGCGCCAGGGCATGCCAAAGCGTAAAATAAAAACCTACCAACAGCTGATCCAGGAAAACAAAGAGGCGATCATGGGCAATCCAAAGCTGATGAACGTCATTTACGACAGAATTGACCGCAAGCATCAGAAGAATCTTCAGGAACAAAACAATACATAAAAAAGAGCCGGCAAAGGCTCTTTTTTATTTAATGAAAGGCTTCTGCGGCCAGCTTTTGAATGACCGCGTCGTCCATCGGCGGGTTATGGAGACCGGCGCGCACATCCCGGTAATAGCGCTGAAGCGGATTGGTGCGTTCGAGGCTTTTGGCCCCTGCAATTCTCATCGCTTTGTCTACAACAGAAAGCGCGGCGTTTGTGACGATATGTTTTGCCGCACCGAGCTCACTCTTCAAGTAAGGGCGGCGCTCCGGATCGTCATACAATTCAGCCGCATGAAAAAGAAAGTGTCTGGCATTCAGCAGTTCAAGCTCCATTTCGCCTGTTCTTTGCTGAACGGCCGGGACATCCTTGATCGGCCCCTTCAAACTATTTGGAGAATACTCGGAGGCAAAGCGCACCGCATAGTCTCTAGCAGCTTGAGCCACGCCGAGATAAACCGCCGGAATATGGAGCAGCCAGCCATTTGGCTTTGCTCCCCGCGGCCCTTGAAGCAGCTCCACCAGTTTATTGTCCTCGAGCGTTACCTCGTTTAATGCAAGATCATGGCTGCCGGTAGCCCGCATCGCCATCATATCCCATGTTTCTTCAATTGATACACCAGGATCATTTTTATGAACCAACACGACACCAGTAGTTTGTTTTTCTTCAATCCATGCCGTCACTAAAAAATAATCAAGCGCTTGCGACATTGTCGTAAACGTTTTTCTTCCATTCACCACCCATTTGCCGTCCTTTTTGACAGCGGCAGTCCCGGGGCGTCCTCCCCTGGTCGGGCTTCCGGTTTGCGCTTCTGTCGCCGCCCTGTTGATGACGGCTCCGTTTTGGACTTCCTTGGCAATAAACGCAAACACATCTTTATCCCAGCTGTTTCCTTCTCCGAGCTCTCCCATCACGCTTAAATGCCAGCCGATGCTCAGAGCTGCAGGAGCATCTCCCCGTGCCAGCCGCTCTTGAAAAAGCAGCATGTCGTAAACAGACATTCCTGCTCCTCCATGGGATTTTGGCACGGTTATCGCCGTATATCCCGAATCACGCAGTTTTTGTATTTTTTCGGCAGGAAATCGTCCCTGTTCATCATCCTCAGCGGCTGTTTGCTGAAATTCATTCGCTAGCTGTCCTATTTTCTCTATCCATTGCCGCTGTTTTTCGTTCCGTACAAATAATGACATCCGGCAGCCCCCCATTTTTTCAATTCCGATAAATTTAATATGTATTATAGATTTCCAGCCATGATTCCGCAACTGTTAATAATTTGTCCACGATAGAAAAACACGCCATTCCCGAGGGAACAGCGTGTTTAAACCGGATTTGCATCCCGGTCTTGTTTCATACCGAGATAAATGAGCATATAAGTCAGGTAACCCATTGTCATGACCAATCCGCCGAAGAAAAAGCTTGAGAAAATCGGCTCTTCAAAGGCAGTAACTGCCGCAAGCACAATCCAGCTTGCATACAGGTAAATGATAAAATAACGGATACCCGTCTTCATTTTATATATCATGTACAGCCCCACGAGAGAAAACAATCCCAGCGCGAGCCTGAAATATACAAGATGTTCAAACTGAAACATGAATGACACAAATGAGAATCCAAGCAGCAATACAATCGGTAAAGCGGTAATAAAGTTCCTCAATTCGAGACACCTCCGTCAGTACCTTTAGTATAAACCAAAACATCGAATGATATTGATTTACGTGAGCTTTTTCACAAAAATGTCATTCCTTTCCTTTAGATTCGAACATCCCGTTTGCAGAAACTCCACCAGGCAACGGCAATGAAGAAAACAGCATGAATCACAATAATCCCTACAGAGAACAATGGCGTCATGCCTGAAAACAGAGCTGTTTGTCCGCTTTTGTACTGAGTGAAGTCCGTGTTTGCAAAAAGCAAAAAGCTTCCCCATTTGTTTTCAAACAGCTTCATGATTTGCACAAGTGAACTTGCTCCATATAAAACGACAAAAGAAACAACAACTGAAATGGCACTGTTGCGGAACAGTGATGAACAAAGCAAACCGAATAATCCCATCAGCACCGCTTCAAGCCAGTTTGTGCCGATTAGCTCCAATGTGTTGATGAACAATGTTTTTGATTCAGATGTCACGGACGTGCCAAAAAAGACAAGACCGAATAATAAAGCCAGAATGTAGTATGCCAGATAAAGATAGAAGCTGACCATTACAACTGTCATTAGTTTCGACCAAAAGACTTTTTGCCGCTTGACCGGGCGAATGAGCAAAAATTTGATTGTTTTTTTATCAAATTCATTAGAAATAATCGTCGCTGCAATGACAATGGTTAACGCCTGCAGCAAGATATTCAGGCTCGGTGTATAGGAAAAGTAGCCGATGAAATTTTCGTCAGTTCCGGCACTGATGACGATCCGTTTAATGATCAGCGCCATGAAAAATTGAAAAACGGCCATCAATATAAGGGAAACAAATGTGACTTTCCGATTAAAGAGTTTCATATGTTCATTCCATATTAATTTAGACAAGCTCTTCTCCCTCCTCTTGATGAGCGGTTGTCGCTTTTATAAATTCGTCTTCCAGTGACTGCGTATAAGGCATAATTGAAAATACGTTCAGTCCTTGTCCGACTAGTGAGCGGTTCAGCTCTGGTATATTTTCTTTCGCTATATCCACCACGATGGAGCCGTCTTTACGTTCAGCTGTGTATCCATTGCCCGTCAGCCAATCGAGCGCTTTTTGCGCCGGCTGCACTTCAATAACGGCTTTTTCCGTTTTCTGACCGGCTCCATTCAGGTTCACTTCTGCTTTGATCTCGCCTTTTTGTATGATGATCACACGGTCACACAGGTCTTCAACTTCACGCAATAAATGAGTGGCGAATAAAACCGCTGTTCCTTCCTCTTCGGCGAGCTCCTTAATATGGTCGCGAAAATCCTTCATACCGGCAGGATCAAGACCGTTTGTCGGCTCATCTAAAATGAGAAGCTTCGGCCGGTGAAGAATCGCCTGAGCAATGCCGAGACGCTGGCGCATGCCGAGTGAGTAGGTTTTCACCTTATCATCAATCGCTGACGTCAGCCCGACTCGTTCCACCACTTCGTCCAGTCTTTCATCATCTATTTTTTTGTGCATATTTGCAAAGTGTTTGAGGTTCTCCCAGCCTGACAGGTACGGGTAAAACTCAGGGTTTTCCACGATCGCGCCGACAGCTTCCATCGCTTGTTCGAACTCAGAGTCATGCTTGAATCCGTTGATGGCCACGCTTCCGCTGTTTTGTTTTAACAGTCCGACGATGATGCGGATGAGTGTCGTTTTTCCGGAACCGTTCGGACCGAGAAGACCGATAATCTCTCCCTGCCTGACGTCCATGCTGATCTGTTTTAAAATCTGTTTAGACCCTATTTTTTTATCAAGGCCTTCAATATGTAAAATCGGCTCAGCCATAAAGCCTTCCTCCTTTTTTCGACAAAAATAAACAGTGCCTAAAAATAGGCACTGTTTGTATTATAGCATTTGTTGCTTCCAAATGTTTGGTTAAACCGATAGAGTCGGTGCTTGCTCCGGCTGTTTGTTCTTTTCTGTTTCTGTAATGATGACGGCACAGGCCGCGTCTCCTGTTGTGTTGACCACTGTGCGAAGCATATCAAGCAAGCGGTCTATTCCGAGGATCAATCCGATCCCCTCAACAGGCAGGCCGACTGATTGAAGCACCATGGCGAGCATAATCAAACCGACTCCCGGAACACCCGCAGTTCCCACACTTGCTAATACAGCCGTCAATATCACCATCAGCAATTGCGTAAATGTAAGATCATGTCCGAATACCTGTGCAATGAAGATGGTGGCCACCCCTTGCATAATGGCTGTCCCGTCCATGTTAATCGTCGCCCCGAGCGGCTGAACAAAGCTGCTGATCGGCTCAGGCACTTTTAGTTTTTTCTGGGCTACATCCATTGATACCGGAAGCGTTGCATTGCTGCTTGAGGTACTGAACGCAACGACCATAACTTCTGAGAAATCTTTAAAGAACGTAATCGGATTTCTTTTTGCTAAAAGAGCCACTGTTGAACCGTATGTGACGATTGCATGTATGACAAGAGACAGCGTAACAACAATCATGTACAGCCCCATCGCTTTTATTGCACTGAATCCCTGGCTGCCGATAGCTGTCGCAATGAGACCAAACGTGCCGTATGGCGCAAACTTCATGACTAGGTTGACCAGATACATCATCAGTTCATTGCCCTGCTCCACGACTTTCAAAAGCATATCCGCTTTTTTGCCTAGCATCGTAATCCCGAGTCCGACAAAAATGGAAAACACGATAATCTGGAGCATATTTCCTTCGGTCATCGCTTGAACGGGATTGGCCGGAATCATGTTCAGAAGTGTGTCAGCAATACTCGGCGCTTCTTCTGCCTCGAATTTAGCGGATGAGACATCATAAGTGCCAAACTCACCCGGCTTAATGACAAGCGCCAATATAAGCCCGATCGTAATCGCCACCGCTGTCGTGATGAGAAAATAAGAAATGGCCTTCACACCGATTCTGCCAAGCTTTTTAGGATCTCCAAGCCCGGCAACTCCTAATGTAAGAGAGAAAAAAACAATCGGCACGACAAGCATTTTAATGAGGTTTAAAAAAATGGTGCCAAGAGGCCCGAATACAAACTTATTCAAATTTTCAAATAATTCAGGCGATGTTACGTTAAGAATAATCCCTGTGACGGCACCCAGAACCAATGCAATGATGATCTTTGTTGCCAGTTTCATCCGCATTCCTCCTTTTTTGAAAAAAAGCCCGCGAGAGACTCCCGCGGGCTTTGGCTGTATCATAAAACCACAGGATTCTCTCTTCACGCTGATGAGGTTAGCTGCCGGGTTCGGACGAAGAGATGTCCGTTTTTCAGATGAAAAATGAACCCCAAAAGATCGGGTCCCCCACTCCTTTTAAAAAGGATTAAGCGTGTGGCTTACTATTGTATGTTGTAGTTTTATTTATACAGAAAATATCCAATTTTGTAAACTATTTTTTGTTACTTTTTTCTCGGGGTCTTTTAGGCCCTTTCTCCTTGTTGGTCACATCAAGAATATCAAGGAGAAATACAAAGATCGGAATCCCGATAATTAAGCCCCAAATGCCGAGAAAGTGCTCAGAAAAAATCAGGACTGTAAATGTGAAAAAGATCGGCAGCTCTGTTTTCGCTGACATCAGCTTCGGATTGAGGAAATATGTCTCAATCGCATGGATGGCGAAAATGACAAGCACAATGTAGAGCACATACATTCCGCCGCCTGTGCTGTATGCAATAATGCTAAGCGGGATCAGGGAGATGACAACGCCAGCTACCGGGATCAATCCGAGAAAGAAAACCATGATGGACAGCCCCAACAGCTGAGGGAAGTGCATAATCCAGAGTGCAATAAAAGTCAGTATGCAGTTCACGAGCGCGATGATAAATTGTGCCTCAAGCACCTTGCCGAACGTTCTCGCGAATTTACCTCCGAAAAAAGCAATCTCATTATAAAAAACAGCAAGCTTGCTCGTTTTAAACTGCTCCATAAATTCAGACAGCCGTTTTTTCTCGAATAAGAAGAACATGCTGAGAATGAGCGCCATCACGATCTGCAAGCCAAATGTGCTGATATCGGCCAGATACGTATAAAGTACATTGAAACCCTCTTTGACATACGAACTGATATTAATATCTCCGAAAACACTTGTGATCTCATCAAAGAAAGGAATGCTGCTTGGATGATACGCAATATGTTTAATCTGCTTGATCAGCTGCTGAATCTGTGCGGCAACGACCGGATAAAACACAAACCCTCCGACTGTAAGCAGCACGGCCAGCAAAATGTAGAGAAACGTAATGACAACCCGCTGGCTCACGCGGAAGAACCGGCTTAAAAACTGCCGGACGACAAGCTCCAAACGATCCATAAGAAATGTGAAAATGAAGGTCAGCAATATTAAGTTGATCATGCTCTTAAATAGATATAACACACCAGTTAACACGACAAAGATGGAAAAACGCCTTACTCCCGGGTGCTGAAAAAATTTTACTAAAGCGGCCATTTATACACTCCTGTTAGGACAAACGTCCTTCATTCAATATAGTATCCATTTGTAAATTATATAACAAAAAAATGCTGAGGTCTCTGTCCTCACCTTAATTATTCTTAAACAATTAAAAAAACGGCCTCATGAATGGGCCGTTCCTTTTTTCAGACTGCTGTTTTCATTTTTTTCATGCCTTCTACAGCCTCCACGCTTTTTGCTTCATCGAATTCTTTTTCGCTTTTTGCAACGATGATTGTGGCGATTCCGTTTCCGATCAGGTTCACAATCGCTCTTCCTTCACTCATGAAACGGTCGACACCAAGCAGAAGCGCAAGACCCTCAAGCGGAATGACCTGAAGTGCTGACAGCGTTGACGCAAGAACGATAAATCCGCTTCCTGTCACACCGGCTGCCCCCTTCGAAGTCAGCATCAGAACGAGGATAATCGTAATTTGCTGGCCGATGCTGAGATCCACTCCAAACACTTGAGCCAGAAAGACAGTCGCCATTGATAAATAAATGGATGTTCCGTCAAGGTTAAACGAATAGCCGGTCGGAATAACAAGCCCGACGACTGATTTTGAACAGCCGTAGCGTTCCATTTTATCCATCATTCTCGGAAGAACCGATTCTGAAGAGCTTGTGCCGAGCACGATGAGAAGCTCATCTTTGATGAAGCGCAGGTAATTCCACAGGCTGAATCCGTATAGCTTGCAGATGATATTTAGAACAACAAACACGAACAGGAACATTGTGATATACACGGACAGCATTAAGCTGGCAAGCGGCTTGATGGAATCGAGTCCGAAGTGCCCGATCGTATACGCCATCGCTCCGAATGCGCCGATTGGAGCGGCACGCATAACGTAGCCGATAATTTTGAAAAAGACATGTGAAACTTTATCAAAGAAATCAATGACGCTTTTCCCTTTTTCACCTAACGCCGCTAGACCGACTCCGAAAAGAATGGAAAAGAATAAGACCTGCAAAATGTCCCCTTTTGCGAAGGCATCAACCATGTTGGACGGTACGATGTGTGTGACAAATTCAACCCAGTCAATCCCCTGGCCGCCATTTTGCGTGTATTGTGAGACATCTCCCTTTTCAAGCTTGCTGTAATCGAGGCCCGCACCCGGCTTCATAATATTGACGACAAATAAACCGATAATGAGTGCAAGAGTCGTAACAACCTCGAAATAAATAAATGCTCTTCCCCCTACTTTTCCAACCTTCTTCATATCGCCCATTTTTGCAATCCCGAGAACGATTGTGAAGAAAATAATTGGAGCGATCACCATTTTCACAGCGTTGATAAAGGTATCGCCAAGCGGTTTCATTTCTTTTCCGACATCCGGCCAAACCAATCCGACAATGACCCCGATGATGACCGCGGTTATGACTTGAACTGTTAAATTTTTAAACAGTTTCATATTCTTCCTCCCCCTGTCCTAGTCGCCTTTGTGTCTTTCTTACTAGAATGATAGCGTTTTCATTAGGGGTGGGGAAGTTTATGTTCATAACGGACATTTTGGTCTTTTTGGTCTCAGGTTTACACTTTAAATATATAGCGGTTGACGGGGCGTCCGACTCCTCCGTACTGAACATCAAGCTGAATCGTTCCGTTCTTTTCGAGATAATCAAGATAGCGTCTCGCTGTCACTCTGGCGATGCCGAGAGCCTTGGCAACCTCTTCAGCAGAAAGAGGCGACGTTTGCTGCTTCAAAAAAGCAATGAGCTCATTCATCGTAAAATGATTCAATCCCTTCGGCAGATCCTGTACGGCCTGCTGCGGGATATTGAGGATGGCATCAAGCTGATCCTGGGACAGCGTGTCGTTCTCCTCTATTTTTTGTTTATACCGCTTATATTTTTCAAGCGCCTGTCTCATGCGTTCGAGCTTAAACGGTTTTAAAATATAGTCAACTGCCCCATTTTGCAGCATAAGAGCAATTGTTTCCTTGTCTTTTGCAGCGGATACGACGATGACATCAACCTCAAGCTTTTGCTTTCTGATCTCCTGCAAGGTTTTGATCCCGTCTTTTTTCGGCATGTACACATCCAGAATCACGAGTTCGGGCTGATTTTCTTTGATCAGCTTGATGCCTTCGTCCCCGTTCCCCGCTTGTGCGCAGACGGTAAAGCCATTAACGGTTGTTATGAAATCCTTATTGACTTCCTGAACCATCGGATCGTCTTCAATGAGCAGAACCTTGATTTCCTTACGAGCCATGCTGCGCTTCCTCCCCCTTCATCGGAAAAACGATTGAAAAAGACGTTCCCTGTCCCTGGTGAGAATCAACCTCTATCGCACCCGACCCTTTGTCTGTTATTTGCTTGACTAAATAGAGTCCATAGCCTGTGCCGCCTGTTTTATTCACTGTAAATCCTTTTTCGTAAAGGTACGGCATATGTGTGTGTTGAATCCCGCATCCGTTGTCTTCTATTAATATCGCAAGGATATCCTCCGTTTGTTCAATGCTGATGTCAATTCGTTTGTCATCAGACTGAACGGTTTCAAACGAGCCGAAGGCATTTTCAATCAGGTTGCCGAGAAGCACAACGATATCATGCTGGTCGACATGCTCGGGAAATTGCTGCAGGCTGCTGTTTTCATCAATATGCACAGCAATGCCGAGCTCTTTTCCCCTTCTGATTTTACTTAACAAAAGCCCCGCCGCGGCGTCATTTTGAATGGAGCGATGCAGAAACTCAGTGACGTTTTCCTGCTCGGTTGAAGTCTGAAACGCCAGCTGCAGCGCTTTTTCAGATTTCCCGAGCTGGATCAGGCCTGCGATGGTATGGAGCTTGTTCATATGCTCATGATTTTGGACGCGGAGCGCTTCGACAAAGTTTTTGACACCCGTCAATTCCTCTGCCATCTTGGCCGCTTCCGTTCTGTCCTGAAAAATCGCTACGGCGCCGATGACTTTTTTCTTCATGACGATCGGAATCCTGCTGCTCATGATGACCTTTCCGCTCACACGAATTTCTTCATTATAAACCGCCTTGTTCCGTTCCACGATTTCAGGCAGGCGCGAATCCTTGAGTACATCCCAAATCACCTTTCCGACCAGATCGCCCTGCACCTCAAAAATCTGTTTGGCTTTTTCATTAAATATTGTGATGATATGCCGGTTGTCAATGGCGATCACGCCTTCGTTCATAGAGTGAAAGGTAGCGGTTCGCTCTTCATACATTCTGACAATCTCATGAGGCTCGAGCTGAAACATTTGTTTTTTGATATGGCGGGCAAGCAGGAACGAACCCGCCAGGCCGAACCCGAGTGTCAGCACGACGATGAAGGCGATATCCCTTCTTAAATGAAACAATATATCAGCCATCCCCGGCAGTGTTTTTCCGACGAGTACGACGCCGACCTGGTTCAAATCCTGATCCTTTACCGGATAAAAGGCCCGGACAGCCGTCCCGATCTCGCCCGCTGCTTCTGAGAAATAAATGTGCTCCGCAAACGCCGCTTCTTCATCTGCACCCTTTGACTTTTTTCCGATGTTTGTGGTGACAGGATGAGTATAGCGAATGTGATCCATGTCCATGACGACAATGTAGTCTGCTTCATTGATCATCCGGATCTCCTCAACCGCATGCCGGACGGCTTCTGTTTGTTCTTTTCGCGATAACGCCTCTTTCACCTCGGTCATCTCCGACACCGTCCGAGCCGTATTCATCAGCCGTTTTTTCAGCTCCCTTTCCTCTGTATGCTGAATATTGCCTATGAGCACAATGCCGCCGATCAAAAAGGAGAAAATGACGAGTATGTAGGAAAGGATCGTGATTTTCCAGCGGATTGAGAGCTTTTTTTTGTTCATCAGCTTCTCCTTTCAGGTCTTTACGAATCACATCTGCCCCATTATTCTTAACATAAGGGAGGGGGCTTTTCATGAAGAGTTTGCTTGCATGTCTCGGTCTGATGATCGCCGGAATTGCAACCGCTTTATTTATCGGATTCCATGACCGTTCAAACAGCGAAGAGATTGTATATGATGACGATCAGGAAGGCTTACAGGATCAAATCGTATTCAAATTCAGCCACGTTGTTGCTGAAAACACGCCAAAAGGGCTGGCCGCCAACAAATTCGCCGAGCTCGTAAACGAGAAATCAGGCGGGAAAATGAAAATTGAAGTGTTCCCGAATGGAAGCCTGTATTCGGACATTGAAGAAATCGAAGCATTGCAAAATGGCGACGTGCAATTTATCGCCCCCTCCACATCGAAGCTCGGTATGCTCTCTCCTGAATGGGGAGTTCTTGATCTTCCGTATGCATTTACAGACTATGACGCGGTTAAAAAAGGGCTGCACGGAACAATTGGAACACAGCTGTTTGATTCTTTAAAGAAAAACCAATTAAAGGGCCTGGCGTACTGGACAAACGGCTTTAAGCAAATCACCACGAATCAAGGCCCGGTCAAAACCCCGGATGATTTAAAGGGACAAGACCTGCGCATTATGCAAAGTAATGTAATAGAGGACCAGTTCAAGCTGCTTGGCGCAGCACCCCACCAGGAATCTTTCAATTCTACTTTTCAGCTGCTAGAAAACAATATAGTAGACGGCGAGGAAAATACAATCTCAAACATCTATTCTAAAAAATTTTATAATGTTCAAGACTATTTGACAATAAGCAGCCACGGTTACCTCGGCTACGCTGTGATGACTGATGAGCATTTCTGGAACGCGCAAACACCGGAAACAAGACGCATTCTGACTGAAGCGATGCAGGAAACAACGGAGTGGAATGAAACGTATGCCGAAGAAATGAACAAGGAGCAGCTGGAAGAAATCAAAAAACATTCTTCTATTAACATCTACGAGCTGTCGGATAAAGAGAAAAAAGAATGGATGAAGCGCCTTGATCCTGTTTACCGGCAGTACGAGCCAATCTTCGGCCGGAAGCTGATTCAGGAGCTTCTGGAGCTGCGCAAGGATTCGTAGCCCCCATCCCAATACGCTGCTTTTCGTTTATCTTTGTTCCCACCGGAAATATAGAAAGAGAGACACGAAAAAAGGAGATGGGAACATGTTTAAACATACGAAAATGCTGCAGCATCCTGCTAAGCCAGATCGTCCAGATCCATTATTCGCTAAAAAAATGCAAGAAATTTTAGGCGGGCAATTCGGAGAAATTTCTGTTGCCATGCAGTACTTATTTCAAGGCTGGAATACAAGAGGAAATGAAAAATACAAGGATTTGCTGATGGATACGGCAACTGAGGAACTCGGGCACGTTGAAATGATCGCTACGATGATCGCCAGACTTCTTGAGGATGCCCCGCTTGATGAACAGGAAAAAGCGGCTGATGATCCGGTCATCGGTTCCATCATGGGCGGCATGAACCCTCACCATGCCATTGTATCAGGACTAGGCGCCATGCCGGAAAGCAGTACAGGCGTACCATGGAGCGGAGGCTACATCGTAGCGAGCGGAAACCTGCTGGCAGACTTCCGCGCCAATCTGAATGCGGAGTCACAAGGCCGTCTGCAGGTTGCACGCCTATTTGAAATGACGGATGACAAAGGCGTGAAAGATATGCTTAGCTTCCTGCTGGCGCGTGACACGATGCACCAAAATCAATGGCTCGCCGCTATTAAAGAATTAGAAGCACAGGAAGGCCCAGTTGTGCCGGGGACATTCCCGAAAGCACTCGAAAAACAAGAATTCTCGCATCAGCTGATCAATTTCTCTGAAGGCGAAGAAAGCGCCGAGCAATCCTGGCTGAAGGAAAAAGCGCCGGATGGAGAAGCGTTTGAATATGTGAAAGAAGCTAAAGCTTTTGGAGAAAAACCGGAATTGAAGCCAGCTCCTCCTTTTGTTCATAATACGCTTCCTGGACGTGAGTAAGAGGCTATCATAAAAAAGATAGATCACTCCAGCTGTGATCTATCTTTTTTGTGCATTTTTTGCCACTCAAGCATCTCCAGACGATTGCCAAATGGATCTGAAATATAGAATCTGTCCGCTCCCGGAAGTTTATTGTCCTCAACTATTCCAATTCCGTTGCATTTCAAATGTTCTTTTAAACCTTCTATATTCATAACCTCAAAGGCAGGGTGTGCTTTTTTAGCGGGAACAAAAGGTTCTTCTATCCCGATATGCAATTGTTTATTCCCAAAAGTGAACCAGACCCCGCCCCGGGCTTTTAAATCATCAGGTTTTTCAATTTCCCGAAAGCCTAATATCCCGCCGTAAAATTGTCTTGCAATAGTTTCACAGCCTTTAGGAGCAGCAAGCTGAATATGATCAATTTCATTAAAATGAAAAGTCATCCGAATCAATCCCCCTGATTTCACATTTGAATGCCATTTTCTTCATTCTAATTCAATCAAAATAACAGGAGACTATCTTTATTGTTATTATGAGCGATAAAATCAGCTTATCATCTTTTTTAGGACGACTTCCCATACCTACGCTTTTGTCACGGTCCATCCAGGCTCGTATTCAATTTCCCGGTTCTCTAATAAGCAAGCGGCCCCCTCTGCATCAACCTGAGTAATCGCCACTTCTATTGAAGATAACGTAGCCTTTTGCCCGATTTCTTCATAGATAGCGTCATGTTCGTTCTCCATAAAATGATCATAGGCAGCTCTGTTCTCCCAAACGCTGATGATTTCTGCGGTGAACAGCCCATCTGCTGTTTTCCGCCAGCCGCCGGACTGTTTGATGAAGCCACTTACATGTGATAGTGCTCCCCACTGTGACTGCGCCTTCGAAAATGCTTCAGCGTTTGCCGCGTCCACACCACATACAATCTTTTTGATCAGCATTTTGATTCCTCTGTTATGACCGTTTCCGCATGAATGTGCTCGACGCAGAGATTCACGGTCCTGACGTAAGAGCGTGTGCGGTGTATGGTGCCTTTTGGGACAAGCAGGCTGTCATTCGCTTTTAACACCGCGGTTCCTTGATCCTTAAAATCAATAAGCAGCTCTCCCTCAAGAACGATAAATAATTCATCTGTGTCAGGGTGATGGTGCCAGTCGTATTCTCCTGTAAACACAGCGAGCCGTACACAATGGTCATTAACCTCTGAAATGGAGAAATTAGCGTGCTTTTCTTTGACTTCATTTGCAATGGCGAGCAGGTTTTGCATCTCAGGCATAAGTGAAAACTCCTTTTTCACCTATTCTACCGCAGCAGCGTCATTGGAAGGTATATTTTTTTCCATTTCATCATAAAAAGCGATCCAGCTGCTGCGCCGGATCGCTTTTTATTTACAGGTTGTCTGCCTTTTATGCTTTACTTAGTTAGTCGTTGTCGCGGGCGTTTCCGCCTTTTGAGCCGATTTCTTGATAGAATTCCTTATCATGATTTTTGCTTGTCGCTTCTCCGCCTTTACGGCCGATTTCTTGATAGAATTCTTTATCATGATTTTCGCTAGTGGCTTCTCCGCCTTTTTCACCGATTTCTTGATAGAACTCTTTGTCATGGTTCTTGCTAGTGGCTTCTCCGCCTTTTTCGCCGATTTCCTGATAGAATTCTTTGTCATGGTTTTTGCTAGTGGCTTCTCCGCCTTTTTGACCAATCTCTTGATAGAATTCTTTATCATGGTTTTTGCTAGTCGTTTCTCCGCCTTTTCTACCTGCTTCTTCTCTGCTCATTTTGTTATCTTGTGCCATTTTGAATTCCTCCTTTAATTGGTGTTGGTTGTTGTATTCCCGCTGTCATTTCTTTTAAACAAACAAAACACATTGAGTGTGTTTTAACTGAAAAAAGCAGACGGAATGCGGTGCCCGTCTGCTTTTCTTCTATTCATGATTCTGTTCTGTTTCTATGAGCCGCTCAAGGACGCGCCGCTTTTTATAGAGCATCATGCCTGTTTCGGTAATGTCGTTTAAGGTCGAGCGATTAGCCGCCGCGCCAAAGACCATTCCCGCGACCGGCACCATTTGAAAAAGCTTTTTCCAGCCAAAGGTGTCACGGTAGCCTAAAACCACTTCCCTCCAGCCTTGGATTTGGGAAGCGACATTCTTATATGTACGGTCCTGATCATAATCTTTTAATTCTTTCAGAATGGATTTTTTACCGACAACATCTGCTGAAGTAAGCTGCAAACATTTTACTATAAAAACCCGCTCTTTTTTCTCCTTTGGATCATAGCCATAGGCCACTGCGATATCCTGCAGTGTTTTTAATGATAAACCGAGCACAGCCGGAATGTCTGCCGCCAGTGTAAATACACCGCCCACACCCGTGGTCGCTCCCTGAACGGTTGCAGCGTTGATTCGGTTTTTGCCCATCGCTTCAGCAACATCATCCATAACAGCCAGAGGCGCTTTTTGTACGTCCTCCAGTGATTCAAAGGTTTGCTCGGGCAGTTTCTTTTGAAACGTTTTGATAATCTGTTTTTCCGATGTCAGGTACTGTCCTCCAGTTTGAACAAAGCTGCCCACCTCATCCAAAAGCTTGCCGATCTTTTTCTGGATGAATTCCGGCGTCAGCTTGTCCAGCAGCTGAAACGGGAGACGGCTGAGTTTTTCCCAAAACCAGACTTTTTGCTGCTCTTTTTCCCATTTCTCTATTTCTTTTAATTGCTGATGTAAGTCTTCTTTTCGTTCTGTTATCACCCAACTCGCACTTCCCTTCCGTTTTTCTACTATATAGTATACCTTCATTTTTCTCTAAAACGTTTTTATTTTTCACCTGCGGGTACCCTTTTTATAAAAGCAGAAGGAGTGATGGAAATGCCTTGGTCTATGAAGGATTACCCCGCTTCACTGAAAAATCTCGAGAAGCCTGTGAAGAAAAAGGCGATTGACATTGCGAATGCCATGATTGATGAAGGCTATGAGGACGGACGCGCCATTCCGATTGCGACGAGCAAAGCAAAGGAATGGGCGGAAAACGCCTCAAAAAAGGAAATTGACGACTTTCTCAAACATGATGATGAAACAGAACGCGATGAGGAGGCAAACGATGACGCCAGACCGGAGCTAATGAATAAAGCGGAGCATGTCATCAAGCATAAAAATGGCTGGGCCGTCAAAGCTGAGGATGCCAAACGTGTATCTGAAATCAAGGAGACGAAAAAGGAAGCGATTGAACGGGCGAAGGAAATTGCGGAACATAAAGGCACAGACGTCATTGTTCATTTGGCTGACGGCAGTGTGCAGAGAAAGATAAAAACAGAATCATAAGCAAATATGCTTTTGTACGTTTCGGGACTGGCTGGAACGGTTATTGATATATAAATCATTAAGGAGAGGTGAATATGATGCTTAGCTTTTTGGTTTCATTAGTTATTGCTATCTTAATTGGACTAATCGGAAGCGCCATCGTCGGCAACCGCATGCCGGGAGGAATCTTCGGTTCGATGATTGCAGGGCTGATCGGCGCATGGATCGGGCACGGTCTGCTCGGAACTTGGGGACCGAGCCTCGCAGGATTTGCCATTATTCCGGCAATTATCGGGGCAGCGATCTTCGTATTCTTACTGAGCCTCGTATTCCGCGGACTGCGCAAGGAAGCCTAGATATTAGATGATTCAGGAGACATCGTTTCATACAGAAACGATGTCTTTTTATGTATGGACCTTATCAGATGCCCTACATATCATGTTACATAACAGGGAAAAATTTGAGTGTCATTTTTGACCATCATTGGTTGACAAGAAATCGTGATGATCATATGATGTAGATAAAATAATTTGGTTTAAGGAAACTCTTTGTTGTATGGCAAAAACAATTAGAATTCAGGTGAATACATGATGAATAAGGACATCACAGCACAATCTCCCCGTTCCAAAGCAGTCCAAGACGCGCTTGACGGGAAAAGCAGAGGATTCAGAGGACTGCTGCCTTTTTTAGGCCCGGCGTTTATTGCAGCCATTGCCTATATCGATCCCGGTAACTTCGCAACAAATATATCAGCTGGTTCTAAATATGGATATATGCTGCTATGGGTGATTTTATTTTCTAATATCATGGCGCTCTTGATCCAATCACTCTCCGCCAAACTCGGTATCGCGACCGGCAAAAACCTGCCTGAGGTCGCTCGTGAGGAATTTCCTAAGCCCGTCTCTATCGGCTTATGGATTCAAGGCGAGCTCGTCATTATCGCGACTGATCTGGCGGAATTTATCGGAGCGGCATTGGGACTGTATTTACTGTTCGGCATCCCGATGCTCGAAGCGTCTATTATTGCGGCGATCGGCTCCTTCGCGATTTTGGAGCTTCAGCGCCGCGGTTATCGCTCACTTGAAGCCGGTATTGCCGGCATGCTGTTTGTAGTGGTCATCGCCTTTGCGCTGCAGACCTTTTTTGCAAAGCCGGATGCCGTCTCAGTGATGAAAGGACTTTTCGTTCCGACATTTCATGGTACCGACAGCGTGCTTCTTGCAGCAGGTATTCTCGGCGCAACCGTTATGCCGCATGCCATTTATTTACACTCTGCCCTCACACAGCGGCGGGTGGTCGGCAAAACAGATGCTGAACGGAAGAAAATCTTCAGATTCGAATTTATTGATATTTTAATAGCGATGCTGATTGCAGGGGCTATTAATGCGAGTATGCTGATTGTGGCTGCCGCATTATTCTTCAAAAACGGGCTGTTTGTCGAGGACCTTGATGTCGCGTTTCAGCAGTTCGGTCATCTTGTCAGTCCTGTTTCAGCCGCGTTATTCGGAATCGGCCTGCTGGTAGCGGGCCTGTCCAGCTCGTCTGTCGGAACACTTTCAGGCGATGTGATTATGCAGGGATTTATCAACTACCGCATCCCGCTGTATGTACGGCGGTTCATCACCATCATTCCGCCGATCTTGATCATTGCATCAGGAGTCAATCCGACGTCGGCTCTTGTGCTGAGCCAGGTGGTTCTTTCCTTCGGCATTGCCTTTGCCTTAATCCCGCTTATTATGTTCACAAGCAACAAGCGGATTATGGGTTCGCTGATCAATGCCAAATGGGTAACAGTGGTTTCTTGGCTGATCGCTGTGCTGATTGTTGCTTTGAATGTGTTTTTGATCGTCGATACGTTCCGTTAGAAAAAAACCGGCTGAAAGAGCCGGTTTTTTATTTTAGCTTAAAAGCTCATTAATATCATTTTTTACAGAAATTTGTTATGATAGAAGAAAAAATCGGAGTTTTGATAATGTCAGTATTTATTCTGTTTTATTTATGGATTGTCCCTATTGTTATCGGAATTTTATGTTCTGTTATCGCTTATAAATCAACAGGTAAAAAAATGCGAATCGCGCCCGGCATGGTCATGGTGGTGCTCAGTATCATTTCCTTGATTACCGCTTTTACGGCCGGAGGCGCTAATTTTCACGTGTTTATCGGCGGAATGTTTTTATTCGGCACTTTATTAGTTGGGTCTGCTTTTCCTTTCTTTTTCGGACTTTCGAAAAAAGGAAAATAAGCTTATAAAGACATTCATTTTGTAAGATTTGATACAAATAAACAGACAAGGACAAATGCATCTGCTTTGAAAGAAGATGCACTTGTCCTTGTGTCCGTTTTGGGCACGGCGAAAATCATGACAGGCTGCATAGATCATTCCTGCTGATCCCAATAAATATACGAGTCATTTTAAAGGTTCAAACAACCGATTTTATGACTCACCCTCCGTAAAATCAAAAAACAGGAGCCTTCACGGGCCCCTGTTTTTTTAGAATAACCGTTTTAAGCTTTTCTTCAATGACGGCATTTCAATTTTTTGGTTTTCGAAGAAGTTTTTCAGCATATATTTGCTGAAGCCTTTTGCCTGTCCGTAGGTGATTTTCCCGGGCAGCGGCGGTTCGTTTCCGATCATGACGTCGACAACGACCGGCTGATCGGAGTGAAGCGCCTCATGGAAAGCCGGTGCAAGTTCTTCCGCTCTCGTCACCTTGATGCCTTTTGCCCCGCAGCTTTCTGCAAATGCGGCATAGTCGACATTCTGAAGTTTTGTGACATAGTCGATGTTCCCTTTGACCTGCTGTTCATATTCAATCATGCCGAGATTTTCATTGTTTAAAATGACGACAGCAATCGGGAGCTTATATTTGACCGCGGTCGGAAGATCCTGCATGACCATGGAAAAGCCCCCATCACCGCAGACTGCGATGGCTTGGCGCTCCGGTTCAGACAAGCTCGCCGCTATAGCTCCCGGCAGGCCGCAGCCCATTGTCGCAAGCCAGCTGGAAACGATGAAATCCTGGTTCGCTTTCATTTTGAAATGACGTGCCATCCAGACGGTGACAGTGCCGACATCTACAGACAGCACCGCGTCTTCGGCGGCTGCCTCCTGAAGACGCGCGATGACCTGCTGAGGTTTTAGAGGTGTTGCCGCCTCAGTTTCATCTTTTTCAATTTCGTTCCACCAATGTTGCATATGTTCAGTGCAGGCATTCAGGAATCGTCGGTCTTCCTTCCATTCAATATACTCCGTCAATTCGCGCAGACCGAGAGTCGAGTCACAGACAAGCCCCGCTGTTACCGGATAGCGTTTGCCGATTTTCGCTGGGTCTGAATCAAGCTGGATTGCCGGTGTGTCTTCCGGCAAGTAATCACGATACGGGAACGAGGTGCCGAGCATAATTAACAAATCGCATTCTTCCATTGCCTCATAGGCCGGCTTTGTCCCAATCTGTCCAAGGTTGCCGAGAAAGTGCGGGTGCTTATCGGGAACAACGCCTTTTGCGGGGAGTGTGACGACGATCGGCGCCGCTGCTTTATCCGCAAATTCAAGCAGCTCCCGCTTCGCCTTTTTCATTCCCTGTCCCGCCAAAATGATCGGCTTCTTCGCATTGTTAATGTATTGCGCGCATGTCACAAGCTGTTCTTTCTTCGGTTCAAGATTTCCTTCAATATATACCGGTGATGTGTAAACGGGTTCCCGTTTGATTTTCTCCGCAAACAAGTCATCTGACACACTTAATACCGCAACGCCTTTTTTGCTGTAGGCGGTGCGGATCGCTTGATTCAACAGATCCGGCAGTGATTCCGCACTATGTACCTCCCTGTTGAACACTGCCACGTCTTCAAACATTTGCTCAAGTTTAATTTCCTGAAAGTAGTCCCGTCCGACTTCGCCTGAAGAAACCTGGCCTGCAATCGCAAGCACAGGAGCGCCGTCCGCTTTTGCATCGTATAAACCGTTCAATAAGTGCACCGCACCCGGCCCTGCAATTGACAGGCAGACACCGATCTTGCCGGTGAGTTTTGCCTCAGCCGCGGCTGCCAGCGCTGCCACCTCTTCATGGCGGGTTTGGATAAATTCCAATTGATTTCTGTCGTGTCTCAGTTCCTCAATAAATTCGTTAATGCTGTCTCCGGGGATGCCGTAAACATGATCAACTCCCCATTGTTCAAGCAGTTCTGTCATTGCTTGTCCTGCTGTTTTGTGTGCCATGCCGTATCCTCCTTTTTCCTTTTTTTAATACCACAGGGGGAGCCGTTTAAAACCCGGAGGCAACTATCGCTTGCTGTATTTCCTTCTGAACAGGTCTAAGGCCGCCAAAAAGCTCTTGTCCTTGACGGTAATATGGATGCCCGCAGCGCCGTTTAGAAAATCTCTGATTTGCATTTTCCGATTTGGCACCATCAAAAGCGGCAATCGCTCCGGCGAAAACCATTTCAGCCCGGCCGTTTCCATGCCGTTTTCTATCGCTTGTCCGCCTGTTATGCTCCCTGCAAACACATGCTGTTCGTCTTGAAACTTAGGTCTTTGATAGACACCCAATTTCCCGGAAAGCTCTATCAGATATCCCGTTTCTTCCATTACCTCCCGGACCGCCGCTGCCTCCGGGGTTTCTCCTGATTCAACCCGTCCGCCCGGCAAATCCCATAAAGGAACGTCTTTTCGTTTGACCAGCAGAATCTGCCGTTTTGTGTTTGTCACTATGACAAATGCCCCTTCCGTATACATCGCCATCTCCCCTTTATTTTAAAAAAGACCAAGGAGATGTCCCTTGGTCTTAGCTGCTCACTTTTTAAAATGATACGGTAATGTGGCAACGATTATGTCCTTCTTCCAGAACAGCCGGACTCTGAGCAGGAAGGCTGACTGGTTGTGCAGAATGGTGTGCCAGCGTTTTTTTGTGATAAATTGCGGGAACAGCACCATGACAGAAAACTGTTTCTTCTTCGCTTTTGCTTCAACAGTTTCCAAAAACTTATCAAACGGATGGACCAGGCTTCTGTACGAAGAGTGAAGCGTGACGAGACGCACTCCATTATTCAGCTCTTCCCAGCGTTTTTCCACTTTCTTTTCCTGTTCTCTGTCAAACGACACGTGAACGGCAATGACCTGATCTGACAGTGATTTCGCATATTGAATGGATTTTTGCACGACGGTTGTGACGCCGGCTACAGGCACAATTACGACCGTACCTTTGATTTCTTCCGGCTGTTTGTTTACGATGCGAAGCTGTTCACCGACAGCCGTATAGTGATTTTTAATCGCAAAAAACAAAAAAACGACGATAGGCATAAAGATTAAAACAGGCCATACGACATTAAACTTCGTGACAAACAGGATGGACAGAACCATAAACGATATCAATGCACCGCAGGCGTTGATCAGCATTTTTCCAATCCAGCCTTTTGGTTTTTGTTTGATCCATTTGATGCACATCCCTGTTTGTGAAAGGGTAAATGGAATAAACACACCGACCGCGTATAACGGGATTAAGTGCTCCGTCTGCCCTCCAAATAACAGAATCAGCACAATTGAGGCAACGCCTAAAAAGATAATCCCGTTTGAAAAGCCTAAGCGGTCGCCTCTTACTGTAAACATGCGCGGCATGTATTGGTCTCTCGCCAAGTTGAAGGCAAGCTGCGGGAAGGCTGAAAAGCCCGTATTCGCCGCAAGGACCAAAATTAACGATGTCACACCTTGAATGACATAGTAAAACACATTTCTGCCGAAGGTATCCGACGCGATTTGTGAAATGACCGTTTCATTCGGTTTCGGAGCCGTCCCGTAACCGTATGCAAGTACCGTAATGCCGGCAAACAGAACCGCAAGCAAGATCCCCATCATAGCCAACGTTCTCGCCGCGTTTCGCGCAGGCGGGTTTTTGAAGGCTGGAATCGCGTTGGAGATCGCTTCAACTCCGGTGAGCGCGGAGCAGCCGGATGAAAAAGCCTTAAGCAGCAAAAACAGCGTAATGCCGGCTACCGGTGTGCCGATCGGTGTATGATGGACTGGCTGATCAATTTGCCCTGTCATAAGCTTAAAAAGACCGACGGCAATCAGGATGAAAAGCGCCGCCACAAACAGATAGACCGGGTAGGCAAGAATCGATGCTGATTCTGACAGCCCCCGCAGATTTAAAATCATAATCACTAAAACAAGTAAAACAGCAATCGGTATATGATAATCATGCAGTGCCGGGAACGCCGACGTGATGGCGTCCGTCCCTGCGGAAATACTTACTGCTACAGTTAATATATAATCGACAAGCAATGAACCGCCTGCAATCAGCCCGGGCTTTTCGCCGAGGTTTTCTTTTGATACAACGTACGCCCCGCCGCCCTGCGGATAAGCGTAAATAATTTGCCTGTATGAGAGAATCAGCGCGAGCAGCAAAATGAGTACGCCGACCGCTATCGGAATGGAATACCAAAATGCAGCAGCGCTTACCGCCGCCAATATGATAAGAATTTGTTCCGTTCCGTAAGCGACAGATGATAAAGCATCTGAGGAAAGCATGGCAAGCGCCTTTAATTTCGTCAGTTTTTGTTCTCCTGCTGCTTGTGATTTTAACGGTTTCCCAATCAAAAAACGTTTGATTGAATGATACATCGATGTCTTCCCCTTTTAATTTCATTTTTCATTAAAACAATAAAACATCCGCATCTGCTCTCACATTTTGTAATAATCCTTTCTGCTATGATGATTCTGTACGCGATTTACATCCTGAAAATTGAACAGCAAAAAACACAGAGGCAAACGGATGCCCCTGTGCCTTAACATCGAACACAGGTTTCATTCATCTCCTCTCATGAACGCTTACGAGGTTAGCTGACGGATTCGGGCATATGAGAGTTTGCCCTACCTAAAAAGGATTCACCCCGAGCGGCAAAATGCCGCCAAAATGGGTCCCCCGCTCTGTTTACAGATTAAGCGATTTGTTTTCTAAAAGAGATCATACTCCCGTTTACGTATGTTGTAAAGAGGCTTATTGGCCGGGAGAAAAAAATAAAATGACAGGTTCCACATATGGAAAACTTAAACCAAAAACAAAAAACAGAGGCTGAAATCAGCCTCTGTCTTATTCTCTGTCTGTCTTTCTCTTTCTTTGTCTAACGGTTATCCAAATGAAGGCTGCCGCAATTACCATCATGAGAGCCAGCACGCCGATATACAGCAGTTTTTGCCCATGATCTTGTGCTGTTTTTTCCGCTTCAGAACTGTTTGTTTCCGATTTGAGCTGCTGGTGGTTTGTAAACACCTGCTGGCTGTTTGTTTCATTGGTGACGGTCGCCGTGTCATCATTGCTGTTCAAAAAGCTGATGATTTCTTTTGTGACGGCCGCGCCATTTCCTTTCAGCGGTGCAAAAACAGCCATCGTATAATGTGAATCCCATAAAGACGCTTGGGTAAATGCCACTTGTTTCGTCGTCTCGTTCAGCATTTCAAAGCCCGACACGTCAAACGAGCCGTCTTTCGCTTGAGGCACGAGCAGATCAGAAGATTGCTCTTTCAAAAGAGAGAACTGGCTGATGCCGCCGATGAAAATTAAGTTCCGTCCTTTCGCGTCCTCCGCTTTAATTTCAGATGCTTTCCTTACTGTGAAAGATTGCTGGGCTTCGCTTCCAAAGGAATCAGTAACGAGAGAAAGCTCCTTAAGCTTGGATGTGCTCAAGCTGTCAGGGAGCACAATCAGTGTTGCCTGTTCCTGATTTCCGGCGTATGGAAGCGGCCATTCTTGAAAATCGGCTGACGGGGATGTGCCTTTGATCGTGTAAGACAACGTGCTGCTTTTATCAATGAAGACCCATTTCTCTTCGTCCGTTGTGTTGCAAGGGTTGTTTTCCTTTAAGCCCGTGGTGATAAACTGTATATCAATGTAGCGGTTTTTCCGCAGCAGCTCAGGGTCTACTTTCAGCGTGACATGATAGTATCCGTTTTTATCTTCTTTTCCTAATTCATCAAGTCGAACTGAATGCGGCTGACCGTTGATGAGGACCTTCAGCTCTGCTGCTTGAGAGGCTGAACCGCTTTCTGCCGCGGCTGCTTGAATCGTTTCCGATTTCTTTAGTTTAAGCGACAGCTTGGCTGATTGATTTTGGTCTATCATCGCAGAAGCCGGATAAAAATAATGTGCTGAAGATGTTTTGTCAGCTCCGATTGTCATATCTTCTGCCCCGAATTTCTCAAGGGTCAGCTTATTGCTTTCCTGCTTTTCAGCCTTCTGAAGCTTGCCAATTGAAAGTGTTTCCCCGCTTAGCTGGCCGGTGTAAGTCTGATCGGTGATGACGCTGATTTTTTCTGAGAGCACATCATCAGATGCCGCTTGTGCAAACAGAACCGGCTGCTGCTTGCCCTGTGCTTTCAGCACGCGCTCCGCAAGCAGCAGTTTTTCTCCTTTTGCCTGTAAGCCGGCTTGTTTGATCAGATTCTTCACCTTGCCGTTCCAATGCTTATCCACTCCGATGAAAATCGTCGGCTTGTCGATTTTCTTCATTTCAGATTCCGTGACATACGAAATGCTGATACTGCTGTCCACCATTTTCAAATAGCCTTCTGTTTTCACTGCAGCTTCAATTTCCGCCGAACTTGGGTCATCCGGAATGACGATGGCGGTTTTCTCCGCTGTATTTCCCGATTGGGCGAAAGGATACGGATAATGGTCCAGCGACGTTCCCTTCGCTTCACTGCTGTCCGCCAGCGTCAGGCGGCTGTCCGGATAAATTTTGATCCAGTTGCCGGACGTATCCTGTCTGACGCAGACGCCCTCTTTCAAGACGCCGTAAAATTTCAGTGATACGCTGTGATAGCCTGGGGCGGACTGGCTTTTGTTCAAGTTCAGCTTCAGTGTTTTCCGTTTTGAATCGCCGTTTAGCTTTAACGTTTTTACCGGTTCATTGTCAATTACAGCCGTTAACGATGAAGGGGAAATTAAAAGATCTGATGCCTCATATTCAATCACCAATTGCTGGCTGCCGGAAGAGGCGCCTGCCGGAATCTGATACGTCAGTTCCGCGCTGTCTTTTGATCCGTACAATGTCATAAGATCGTTTGTCAGCACCTGCTGTTTGGCTTGTTCACGGCTGCTTTTGCCCAGCAGCGAGCCATAGACCTGCATCTCTTGAGCGAAGGCCGCTTGTCCGGTCATCGCCAGCAGCAAGAAGCTTGTAAGAAAAATAAGTAGTTGTTTCAAAAAGGTCACCCGCTTTTATGTTGATTGTATCGTTCTGTTTTGTACCATTTGACCTCTTGCTTGAATAAACGGTGCTTGATTTCTACGAATAAAGAATAGATCACGAGCACAATCCATGCCTGCGAGTACGTAAAGTACATAAGAAATACGATAAAGAAGTTTTGTCTGTTCATTTCTGTTTTTTCGATGCTTAACGTTATCATGACCTCCGTCATAAATAAGAAAAACGCCAAAATCCAAAGGATCATTGCCAAAAACCCGACCGCCAAATGCAAATCATAAAACAGATTGACCACAAATATCGTGTTTGACATAATCACGCCAAAGAAAAACAGGAAATACGTAAAGAAAAAGTAAAACAAGTCAAAGATAATCCGTTTTCGTTTCAGTTTGAAAAACTGCGCCAAAAACTTCAGGACGACATATTGGTTGCCGCGCGCCCACCTCGTCCGCTGGCGCCACCACACCTTCCACGTTTCCGGCTCCTGCTCCCAAGTAATAGCTGCCGGGAAAAAGCGGATGTGATAGCCGAGGTTATACACCCGGATGGTCAGCTCGGTATCTTCAGCCAGCGCTTTATCATCCCAGCCCCCGAGCTTTTCAATAATGCTTCTGCGGATCGCGAAATTGGTTCCGGGAATGGTAGCGATTTTGAACCACTTCCATCTGCCTCCCTGGGCCATCCACTGAAAACAGATCGTTTCAATATTGATAAACTTCGTCAACAGCGTTTTTGCCGCATTGATGACGCGGAATTTCCCCACCACTGCGCCTGCCTTCTCGTCATTCATCAGACCGAGAACAAGATAATACACGGCCATTTTTTCAGGCGTGTTGTCGGCGTCATATACACAAATGACATCGCCGTTCGATTCAGCAAAACCGGAGTTGAGCGCCGAGGATTTGCCTTTTCCGGCGTTAGGCGGTTTTGTGATCACCATTTTGATAAAATCGTATTTCTCGGAAAATTCATTGACGATATCACCCGTCCGGTCTGAAGAATTATCGTTTACCACAATAACCTCCAGCCGGTCCTTCGGATAATAAAGATTCACCATTGCCTTCAGCGTCTGCCGAATGACAACTTCTTCATTATGGGCCGGAATGAGCACACTGACCTTCGGCAGCTCCTTCATATTTTCTCTCCACTTCGGAATGTTCCGCTCGAAGGTCATGTAGTGGCGGAACCCGCCTTGCATGAGAAACATGTGATAGAGAAGCATCACCCATATTAAACTTAGCGAGATAAAGAACAGCGTATTACCCAAGGCTTCTTCTCTCCTTAAACATTCTTTTTTTCAATGTGGCTCTCAAGTAAAACGTATAGCTGACAAACATCACGACAAACAAGAGCACAACGGCGGAGAGAATCCATAACGCCTTTTCCAGCGGTGTTTGCCGATGGTGGTCGAAAAACTCGCCAATGGCACTTACATTGTTTTTTACGTGAACCGTTCCGTCACCGCTTGTATGGATTTCCACTTTGTCCGTTTTGACGGTTTGCTGCGTTTTCTTCAAATCAAGCCATTCACTGTCCGGAATGCGTTCCATCTGGTCAACGAGCTCCGGCAAATATTTCATCCCGAGATACGGGTGATAAAACCCTCCGGCCACTCCGCCTTCAAAATCAATCATCTGGGAAATGTGTTCCTCCATATCGCCGAGCGGGTTTTGCTTTGATGTATCGACAAAACCGATTGTTTCCGGATACAGCGTCATCCCATGCAGCATAGCTGGTTTGGTCAAAAAAGGGGATGCGCCGGAAGTTTTCCATGTTGTATCGCTGAGCTGCACCTGCCCGAAAATGCTTGAGAAATACTGTGAAGCCATTTGATAGCCGTACTCAGACATCGTATAGTGCGGGGCTTCAAATGCCAGCGGATAAAGCCCTGCCGAGGTTAAATCCTCAATGGCGTGCGTCAGCTTTTGCCTTGTATATGTTTCTTCCTTTTCCTGAAACGGCTTCAAATAGCTCTTATAGGCCTGTTCATTCGGAAAAGCCTGTTCCTTTTCCAAAATGGACGGAGTGTTATCGGCATTTTCCGAAGTGATCGGCTGGTCCGCCTTGGCATCCCAAAATTCGAAACCCTCTCCTGTTTCACTGTGGCGATAGGCGTGTGTGTAGCCGTGAACAATGATACTGCCGCCCATGCTTTGCAGTTTTTTCAATACCTTGACCATCTTCGGTTTATCAGACAAATACACTTTATCGCCTGTTTCCGGATTCAGATACACCGGAATGACTGACAGGATAAAAGGCACATGTCTCTTGTACAGATATGTACCGGCTTGAAGCAGCAATGTTTCATCAGACATCGGGCTGATATCCTCCAGCCGCAAATATAAAAGCGCGGTTCCGGCCTTCTCTCCAAATGCTTCCCGAAGCTCTTTCGCCACAATCAGATTGTCATTTAACAGATTGGTTAAGCCGATGTACACATTTGATTTATCCGTTTTCCATATAAACGGACTCGTTTTGCCGTCATCAGATTTAAAGGTATACAGCTCCTTTCCTTTCAGGCCTGATACGCTCAGCACGTTAAGCCCGCTCTCTAAGGAGACATCGTTTTTTTCCGTGCTGCTGTGAATCTGATAGACATGTTCTTTGCGGGTTAAGGAAGAACCGGAAAATTGGCTGATTTGTCCGGCGTTATAGCCGATGGCGACGACAGGTTTTTTTACGCCGCTGATAAGAGATACCAGTTTTTTGCTGAGCTTTCTTTTCGTTTGCCCGTAATAGATGACATGTTCTTTGCCTTTCACATCAGATGCTGTAACATCCGAATCTTTTCTGACCGTGACATGAGTTGCAAAATGGCCGGCCAATAAATCGAGCATTTTGACTTGAGGCGACTCTTTGCCGTCCAAGGTTGAATAGATGATGAGAATGCCGGAATCCTGCCCCTTCGCTTGGGCAGAAATAGGCATAGAAGCAATAGCTGTCAGCATCAGAACGGACACGCAAAGTAGCGTTATTCTTTTAAAGTTCATTCATCATCATCTCGTTTTCCAGTTCTTCTAAAAATTGATCAGCCGTCCTTATATCTCTTCGATAAGGTAAATAACAGACATGGAACGTAAGAGACACATACTTTCCGTTTGTCAGCTGATACGTGTCCAGCTGTTTTTTCAGCTTTGTCAGGACGGCCGGCATATGTTCAGCCGGCGTGTGTGTCAGCACAATGCCGAAGCGCTCGTCAGAGGGGCGGAATTTTTTATCCGTTTCCCGGACGCTTGACCTGATTTGCCGGCTGACGAATTGAAAGAGAAGGTCGGTCTCTTTCTCCCCGTACAGAGACTTAAATTCCTTGAAATAATGCATATGAAGCAGCAAAAAGACAAAGGAATTGCCGTAGCGCTCCGCCCGTTTGATTTCCTCTGACAGTTCCAGTTTCATTCTTTGCTTATTATCAAAGCCCGTCACTCTATCGACAGCCACGAAGCTTTTGATTTCAGATTGAAGTCGTTTGACTGAACGGCGCAGCTCTGCTGCGATATCATGGATTCTTCCTGATATAAAGGAAAACAGCAAAAGCGCAATTCCCCACACGATAAGCATGCGCAGCCCGTCTTCAGCCGAAAACATCACAGCCTGTCCAGTCTGAAAAAACATCATGAGCGTGCCGAGAACAAAGAGAACGATTAAGGTGACCGCCAGCGCGTAAATCGGACCGAACCAAATGCCGGCCCCGATCACGACAAATGTGATGCAAATGATCAGAAAGCCCTCCGACTGCTCGGCGGACACATAAAAAATAAACAGAGACAGGGCTGCGATGAGCCCTGAAAGATAAGCATATAATTTTTGTGATTCATTGAATGATCGTTTCATTAAAAAGCTTCCTTTCGGCTAACAGCGGCAGCAGATTGTCGAACGAGTGCGTGTCGGAGCCGCTCATGTAACCCCCATAATACGGTTTCGCCGGATCAAGAATTTCAAAGTCATTCATTCTATCATAAATCGCTTTGATGACCGAGCTGTCTTCATGCTGTTTTGTTAAAAATAAAGCAGCTAATGCGTATACGGACGGCGACTCATATTGGACGGCAGGCTCCTTCGTATCTGCCGAATATCGTCCGTACAGCTTTCCGTTTGCCTGAAATTCCTTTTTGACCCACTCTGCTATCACAGCGGCTGTTTCATTCCTTTCCGGCAAATGCCATGCGGCGTACAGCTGGTCAATGACGTTTACTTCACTGTCATATTTGTACTGCTTCGACTCTGCGCTGTACGTCTTTGGCAGGAAACCATTCTTTAAAGGGGCTAGATAGAGAACATCGGCATTTCGCTGTTCTGTTTCTTCGTCTATGATTCCATACTTTTTCAAAACAGCTAGTGCATCGGGCATGACATACGAAAGCGTCACGTCCTTTGAAGCGGCATGAGAGGCTGAATCGTAAAAGTCTGTAAACATCCCGTTGTACATGTTGTATGTCTTTAAAGCCGTGCCGATCTCACGGGCTATTTTTTCATATTGGCTGCTCCCCCAAAGAGCAGCTGCCTGATCGAGAGACACCATGATTCTCATATCATCAATCAGCGCGTTTGTCCCGCTCGCTTGACCGTTTTGTATCTTCCATGTCACCAACTGATGATTCAGAAGAAAAGAATCCGTCAGATGCTGATATTGCTCCTGAAAATGCGAGGCGTCTTGTCTGCTGACCAAAAACTCCATCCACAGGCCAATCGATTCTGATAAATAGGAGGGCTGATCTGAGAAATCTGTTTTGATAAGCCCTTGTTCATTCATAAGATTGTGATAGATGAAATACTCCGCCGGCTGAAGCGGGCGGGTATTCATGTCTGCCTCAGACTGATATAGGGTTTTATTCCCAGCTTCAGCACACCCTGCGGAAAGTCCGATAGATAAGCAAAATAAGATAGCAGCGACCAACACATGCCGCACAGGCAAGTCCCCCTTTGTCGTCCGAAGCGAATCAGACGCACCAATATATGACGAAATTATTACTGCCATGTTACAAATTATATTAACTATAGAAGAAAAAAACGAAGATTGCTAGCTTTTTTTCCCCTTTTTGAACTTTCAAAAAACAGGACCTAAGTCCAATAAAAAACCTGTGCGAATCGCACAGGTTTCTTTTTATTGATCCAAACCGAGTTTCTTCAGCTGTTCCGCCAGCGCATTGTTAATCGGTTCGTCTTTATTTTGTTTTTTCATATAAGAAGAGACGTCTCGCTTTGTAGCGCGCCCTTTGTCTTTGTTTTTCCGTTTTTCAAATACAGAAAGCTTCTCACGGTGCCCGCAAACGCACGCGAAGGTCTGGCCTTCTCCTTGGCCGCGAAGCTCCATTCTTTTATGGCAGTTCGGGCAGCGCGCGTTTGTTTTTCTGGCGATCGTTTTTCTGCTCCCGCATTCCCGGTCCTGGCACACGAGCATGGTGCCGCGCTTGCCGTTTACCTTCAGCATCATTTTGCCGCACTCCGGACATGCCGTTCCCGTGATGTTATCATGTCTGAAGGTTTGGCTGCTGTTTTTGATTTCTGTTACCGTTTGCTTAGCATAAGCCTTCATGTCTTTAATAAAGACAGCGGATTTTAATTTACCGGCCGCAATGGCGGACAGCTTTTGTTCCCACTCTGCCGTTAAAGCAGGTGATTTCAGATCCTCAGGAACGAGCTGCAGGAGCTGTTTTCCTTTTGAGGTGATAAAAATGTCTTTGTCTTTTTTCTCAATTAAAAAGCTGTTGAACAGTTTTTCGATAATATCGGCACGCGTTGCCACCGTGCCGAGACCCCCTGTTTCGCCGAGCGTTTTGACAAGGCCTTTTTCCTCTCCCTGCATAAAGGCGCTTGGGTTCTCCATAGCTGACAGCAGCGTCCCTTCATTAAAACGGGCCGGCGGTTTGGTTTGACCGCTTGTTTCAGTTAATGTGCGGACAGTGAGCGAGGCGCCTTTTTGCAGAGCCGGCAGCGTCTGATCTCTGTCGTCCTCCTGCTCGTCATCCTCGTCAGCCATATCATAAACAGCTTTCCAGCCTTGTGACTGTACGGTTTTTCCCTTCGCGGTAAAGGTTTCTCCGCCGATTTCTGCCATGACCTTTGTTTCTTCATATTCAAAAGCCGGCATCAACACAGCTAAGAAACGTTTGGCAATCAGGTCATACAGCTTGCGTTCTTTATCGCTGAGACTGCTGAGAACAAGCGGCTCTTCAGTCGGGATAATCGCATGGTGGTCTGACACCTTAGCATCGTTGACGTAGCCTTTGTGCGATTTGATGCCGCGTTTTTTAATTTGAGTGACATATTGGACATACGGTTTCACTTCCATGCCCTCCAGCCGGTCTTTTAAGGTTGGAACAATGTCACTGGATAAAAACCGTGAATCTGTCCGCGGATATGTGACAAGCTTGTGCTGCTCATACAGCTTCTGCAGAACTGAGAGCGTTTCTTTGGCGGAAAATCCGAAACGTTTGTGGGCGTCCCGCTGGAGTTCCGTCAAGTCGTAAAGCGCAGGAGCAAAGCTTTTTTTCGCTGTTTTTTTCAGTTCAGCGACCACTGCCTGTTTTCCATCAAGTTCTTTTAGCAAACGGCTTGTCACGCCTTGATCGAATGTTCTCGTCTGCTTCGATTTTTTGTCCTGCCACGTCAGCGTCATGCCATCGACTGCCGCGCGAATGCCGTAATACGGAACAGGCTTAAAGGCTTGGATGTCCGACTCGCGCTTGGCAATCATGGCTAGCGTCGGCGTCTGCACACGTCCGCATGAAAGCTGGGCATTGAATTTTGTGGTGAGCGCACGGGTCGCGTTAATACCGACAATCCAATCCGCTTCTGCTCTGGCAACGGCTGAGTGGTACAGATTTTCATACTCTTTGCCGCTGCGCAGCTTTTGAAAACCTTCCTTGATCGCTTTGTCCGTTACAGATGAAATCCACAGCCGTTTGATCGGTTTGCGGACGTTCGCTTTTTCAATAATCCAGCGTGCGACGAGCTCACCCTCCCGGCCGGCATCAGTCGCGATGACGATCTGATTGACATCTTTGCGGGTAAGCTGCGCTTTCACCGCATTGAACTGCTTTCCGGTTTTTTTGATAACAACAAGCTTTAGCGGTTCGGGGATAATCGGCAGATCCTCAAGCCGCCATGATTGAAATTCTTTTCCATAGCCTTCCGGATCAGCAAGTGTCACCAAATGGCCTAAAGCCCATGTGACAATATATTGATCTCCTTCGAGATAACCGTTCCCTTTTTTATGGCACTTCAGCACCCGGGCCAAATCGCGGCCGACTGAAGGTTTTTCAGCTAATACAACTGTTTTTGACATGCTTGATCACTTCTCTTTCTTTCACGCTCATCCTTTTATTATAACAGACTTGAACAGACACTCTCTAACCGCGCCCGTTTTTCGTGTCAATTTCTGAGAAAATGACGTGAGTGACGGTTTGGGCGTAAGGCGTTGTTTTGTTGATGAAAGCTTCTACTGCTTCAAGGCTCTCCGCGTTGATTTTCAGTATATAGCAGGCCGCTCCCGCAATCCGGTAGCAAAATTCAATATTCGGCAGCGTTTGAATGTAGCTTTTGAATCGATCGTAATCCCCGTTTTTGACGGTTGCCTCGACAATACAGGAAACCGGAAGGCCAAGTTTTTTCTGATCAACCTCCAGCGTATATTGCTTAATGATGCCAAACGATTCCAGCTGTCTCACCCGTTCGGTGACCGATGGCGGGGACAGCTTAATTTTCCTTCCTAACTCCCTCATGGACAAACGGCTGTCTTTTTTCAGTTCCGCAATGATATTCAAATCAATTTGGTCAAGTTTCATATCAAAATCCTTCTTTTATTTTTGTTCACATTATCTCGGGAATTTGTGTAAATGACAAGACTGAGGTCCAAGATAGATTTTTTAAATATGAATGTTTTCCGAACATTTTCTCAAACTTGTCATATATGCCCGCCGGATTGTTTATAGTATAGATGAAAACGTGTCCACAAGGAGGGCGATTTATGCTGCAAACGCCGATCGGAAGACTTCGCACGATGGGTTTTATTGAAGGAATGTCACTCTTAATCCTGCTTTTCGTCGCCATGCCGCTCAAATATTGGGCAGGCCTTTCGCTTGCGGTAACAATTGTCGGTTCTGTTCACGGCGGATTGTTTATTTTGTATTTGCTTGTGTTGGCCTATGTGACGTTCTCTGTGAAATGGTCGCTGAAATGGTCAGCCGCCGGTTTCGTGGCCGCATTCGTCCCATTCGGAAACTTTTTGTACGACCGCGGATTAAGAAACTTTAAATAAACGATAAAGCGGCATGTTGTGCGCCGCACTGTTAAGAAAAACAGCTTGGATCTGCTTCAGGCTGTTTTCTTTTTTAACTTAATCATCAAGTAATAATGATACAGTAGTGAAAGGAGAGGGAATGATGACGAAGAGGATTCCCTACAACCAAATAGCACCTGATGGGTTACATATCATGATGAATATGGAGGCATACACGAAAACATCCGGTATTAACCGGACAACAAGAGAGCTAATGAAAATAAGAGCATCACAATTAAACGGCTGCGCCTACTGCATTAACATTCATACGAAAGATGCCCGAAAAATGGGAGAAACCGAAGAGCGCATTTACGGATTAAACGCTTGGGAAGAGTGCAGTTTTTATACACCTGAAGAAAAAGCAGCGTTATTGCTGACGGAGCATGTCACTTTTGTTTCTAACAAGCGTGTGCCTGATGATGTTTATCAAGAGGTGCGTAAATACTATAATGAAAAAGAATATGTTGATTTAATCCTCATCATTAATCAGATTAACAGCTGGAACCGAATCGCTATCTCTATGGGCAACATCGCCGAATAAATAAAAAGCTGACCTTTTACCGGGTCAGCTTTTCGCTTTCAAAACCATTTTGTCAGCCACGCGATATAATATGCGCCAGGGATAAACATAAGCTGGGCAAGAAGTGTGCCCGCCACCCTTGACGTCACCATTGTCACAGAGGTCCATTTCAAATAAATATAGCTTCGTTTTCCTTTTGCCACATCATCGGCAAGAACAGACACTTTCGGGTCAACAAAAATGGCCAGCAGCATCGTCGCAATCCCGTTGATTAAGCCTGAGGCCATAACCGCCGTCGTGCTTCGCTCGGGTGCTAGCAGCCCTGCGTACAATGCGGAGAGCACGCCAATTGTATAAATGGACGTGATCAGCATGTTGATGACAAACAGCCGTTTTGGAATCAAGCGCATGTGAAATCCCTTCAAATACGAAGCAGACGGCAGACGCAAATAGGAGCAGGCATTTTTAAATCCATTCTTAGAAAATCCTTTCCGAAGGACTTGTAAAACGGAGCCGCCCCCGCCCGCCAAGTGGATGATCGCACGTGAAAACAGGGCGACAAACGACGGGAGCAGGATAATGCCCACAATAGTCCCAACCGTCGAGCCAAAGATCAAGAACCGGAACTGCTCGCCTACGAGCGCCAGCGCGTTTTTTCCGGCATCGTCAATTAAGCGCCCCGTGAAGGGCTGCTGCACCATGTTCGACATTCTTGACACGATTACCATGACATTAAACAAGGAAAGCGCTGATGCGATAAACCCTACCCGGGCCCCTGAAAGCCTTGTGGCATAGGCAAGGGTCTCTATTGAGTGAATCAATAACAAAAAACAGAAAATAAAAACGACTTGTGTTGTAATGACATGCACAGTATTCTTTCCTCCAGTTTCATCCTAGTGATAAGACTGAAGGAAACAACCAGAAGTTTCATGTGTGATTTGTTTTTTCACAATAAAAAACCGCCGGCTTACGCCGAGCGGTTTGTCTTATTCTTTTCTATACGCAAATAAAGATTATATGATCCGCCGATTCGGGCGGGTTCGATTCATGTAGCATTGTTCCGAAGAATCATTCTGGAAAGTAAACACCATGGAAATTTCTTGAACACAAGACAACGAAAGCCCTACCTCTCAATCGTCACTGCGGCTCCGAAGCCGCGCCGGTGTGAATTGTAAAACAAAAAAGTCTTTTTTCCATCTCATCGTTAGGGGCGATTTGTTATGAAGGAAAAGAATAAGGGCAGCTGATTTGCTGCTTGTGAAGCGGTAAAAGCTTCTCTCTCAAAACAGAAAAAAGAAGTTTACTTTCTTTTTTATTTGCTTATTTTTCTTGCTTAGCTATTCATGATAACATATCGCCCCTGCAAATACAAACTTTTATTATAATTCGAGTGAGACTGGTGTTTTCTCTCCCGCATTCATTAATCTGATATCTTCCGGTTCGATTTCAAGAATCACCAGATTCGGGTCATCCTTGCCGTCGAACCAG
This sequence comes from Bacillus sp. PK3-037, assembly GCF_054161355.1. Lineage (NCBI taxonomy): Bacteria > Bacillati > Bacillota > Bacilli > Caryophanales > Bacillaceae > Bacillus > Bacillus sp. PK3-037. The sequence continues at coordinate 3,637,320 of NZ_CP096408.1, forward strand.
CGCTCCAATTTAGAACTCCAGATTTTGTCTTTCAATTCTGATGAATTGTTGATTTTGGCTTTTCCTGCAACTTCGACATACGCATCGCCAAAGCCTTCACAATCATAGCCTAATAAAATGTGCACATTAGGGTTATTCTCAATTTCTTCAGCTTTATGAGTTTCTTTGCTTGTCGGTGTATAAATCGTCAGCCCGTCATGGAAGAAAGTCATGTAGCGGGAATGCGGTTTGCCCTTTTGAACCGTTGCGAGCGAACCTACTTTATGGTGATCTAGAACATCAAGCACTTTTTGTTTAATATCTTGCTGATTCATCTCGAATCACTCCTTTTTAACGTCTCCGCTGTTACTTTTCCACATCCGGGAACGATTTAAACAAGAAAATGCGCTCTTTATTTTTCTGCTTCCCATTCACGCTTTAACAGACTGTAATAGACGAGGTCGTGGAACTTGCCTTTAATGAATATGCCTTCCCTTGCTGTTCTTTCCTCTTGAAAGCCGAGGCGCTCCGGGATCGCTCTGCTTTTGTGATTTCCGGCAGCCGCGCAGATGGCAACCCGATTCAATTCCAGGTCCTGAAAAGCATATGTGATGAGTGCCCGGCAGGCGGCAGTGATAATGCCTTTTCCTTCGTATTCCCCGTCAATCCAATAGCCAATTTCCGCTTTTTTATTCACTTGGTCAAGGTTATGCAGGCCAATCATGCCGCACAAGCTGCCGTCATACAGAATCCCCGCTTCGATACCGTTCAGATCAGCATACTGACGCCGCCAATCCGGAATGAGCGTTTCCCTGTACGTTTCGGCATCACTTGGATTTTCAGCCCAGAATAGCCATTGGCTGATTCGCTGTTGATTTTCATGAATGATCGCCGCCAGCCGATCCGCATCCTTTGGCTCCAATAACCGGATGGTAATGTGCTCGTTTACACTGCAGGTGAACATCTCCCTCGCCCTCTTTCCTTTTTTACCCATTATAACGATGTTTCCTTTTTTTTCAATATAAAAAAAGGATGGGCTTTTTAAGCCTCATCCTTACATTCTAGGGTCGGTAAAGATATCATGTTTGTCTGTGCTAGTCGAAGACATTTCCGTTACGACTGCGCCTTCCTCCCCGGCCTGGAACCAATGCTTCGTGTTCGGCGGAATTGTATATTGCCCGCCAGGTTCAAGCTCGATCTCATGCCAGACTGTATAGTATTCTCTATCCTCTTGAGGAGGAAGAACCTTTGGAAGCTGCGTTTTTTCGCCTTCAACATAAAGATACACTTTTCCGTAGCGGCAGCGGAAGGTCTCCTGCTTGCCTTCCTGCCCGTCAACCGGCGGATGGCGATGCTCCGGGCAAGTCTGCCCCGGAAACAGCACCAGTTCCTTTGAACAATAACGGTCTGTATTCACATAGACAAAGAGCTGGAGCCCGACTTTTCGTTCTTTTCCTAAGCTGTAGTCCATGAGCTGAATTTGTTCTACTTCATCATCCGTTAAGACAATACCGGCTTTTTGATAGTAGCTGTTTACTTCTTCTTTCGTGATGCTCATTTCCTCACTCCCTTTTACGTCGTCACAAAGCCTCCGCCGTTTACATGCAGCGTCTGTCCTGTCATATAGGATGATTCATCTGATGCCAGCAGCACATAGCAGCCGACATGCTCAACAGGCTGACCCGGACGGCCCATCGGCGTATTTTGCCCAAATTGAGCGACTGTATCTTCTGAGAATGTAGACGGAATTAACGGCGTCCAGATTGGTCCCGGCGCTACTGCATTTACACGGATGCCGTCTTTGACAAGCGCCTGCGCCATTGTTCTTGTAAAGGCGTTGATCGCCCCTTTTGTCGCTGTATAATCAATCAGTGTCGGGTTCCCTACGTACGGGTTGATGGATGTCGTATTGATGATCGCGCTGCCTGGTTTCATATAATCAATTGCTTTTTTAGTCAAATAAAATTGTGAATAAAAGTTTGTTTTGAATGTGCGGTGAAGCTGTTCGCTTGAAATATCTTTGATGCTTTCCTTCGGATGCTGCTCACCTGCATTGTTCACAAGGATATCCAGACGGCCGAGTTCATTGACTGTTTTTTCAACCGCTTCATTACAGAACTCCTCTTCGCCTACATCTCCGGAGATTAAGAGACATTTCACGCCTTCTTGTTCAACGCGTTTTTTTGTATCTTCAGCATCTCCCTGCTCATCCTTGTATACAATGGCGATGTCAGCGCCTTCCTTTGCGTAAGCGACAGATACCGCACGTCCGATTCCGCTGTCTCCGCCTGTAATGAGTGCGACTTTTCCTTTTAATTTATCCGCACCTTTATAATGCTCGTACTCATATACCGGACTTGGATTCATTTCGCTTTCGATTCCCGGCTGACGATTTTGGGTTTGTGCCGGCAGTTCTTTCGGATAGTTTGCCATGATGATTCTCCTCCTTTGTTTTTCATGTCTATTTGTTGTGTACCTCGTGCATACTCTGGGTAAACATGGATGAGCACCTTCGGATGCTTTATCAGAAAAATGTTTCACATGAAACGCAAGGAGGAAAATGATGTGAAAAGGAGGTTGCTGAATGATTAACATGCTTTCTAAAAAATTCAGCAGACCGAAGGGGATGTTCGGCATACTTGCCGGATACATCATGGCTGCTGAAAATAAAACACTGAATCAGTGGACAATAGATCAGCTTGGCTTAACACGCGGAGACCGCATTCTAGAAGTCGGTTTTGGACCAGGATACTGCATGAAGCAGATGCTGAAACGCAAAAAGAGCGTTCATATTCATGGGATTGATGTATCAGAAACTATGCTGAAGCTGGCTGCACACAGATTAAAAACAGACCGTGTTCGCCTGATACAGGGCAGCATTGAAACGTTCCCCCTCCCCGCCGCGTATTACGATAAAGTCATTTCCGTTAACAACTACACGATTTGGAAAGACCAGCAAGAAGGCATCAAACAGATTTTTCAAGCCTTAAAATCCGGCGGCAAAGCAGCCATTACGATGCAGCCCCGGGAAGCGGATGCCGGTCCTGAAAAAACTGAATCGTTCGGAAAACAGATGCTTGCTGACCTGAAATCGGCAGGCTTCAAAGAGATTGATATCCAATATAAAGACATTAAACCTGAGCTTTCAGTCTGTGCAACCGCAAAAAAGCCCGTCACATAAATGACGGGCTTTTTCTGTTATGAATGTACGGCTTGCTTGCGCAAGACGTCTTTTTTCACTTTGCCGAGATTATTTTTCGGAAGTTCCTTTACGAATTCGATTTCAGGAATTTTGTAAGCGGACAAGCGTTCTTTACAAAATGCAATGACATCCGCTTCAGTTATTTCCTGAGTGCCGTTAGTGACGATAAAGGCTTTTGGTTTTTCTCCGTACAGCTGATCCGGTATCCCGACCACTGCTGTTTCAAGGATGCCCGGGATCTGCTGGATGACTTCTTCCACCTGATCAGGATAGACATTGTCGCCTCCGTAAATAATGACATCCTTGTAGCGCCCGGTGATGAAGATAAAGCCGTCCTCATCCAAGTAGCCGGAATCTCCGGTTCTGAACCAGCCGTTTTGCAGCACTTTTGCTGTCGCTTCAGGGTTTTCCTCATAGCCTTTAAATAAGAATGGGCTGTGGACAACGATTTCTCCGATTTCACCTTGCGGCAGCTCTTCTCTCGTCTCAGGATTTTCTACCTTGACTTGAACATCAGCAACGGGTTTACCGGCAGAGGCCGCTTTATCCATTCCCATTTCAGGAACCCATGTGCTGATTCCCCAAGCTTCTGTGCTTCCGTAACCGTGAGCGAGCTGGATGCCGATATCAAGATACCGCTGAATCAGGCTGCTAGGCACTTTTGTTCCGCCTGTCATTAAAATGATGAGCGAGGACAGATCGGTTTGATGTTCTTCCCACGCCTCAAGCAAATAAGTGTAAAACACAGGAAGGGCCATAATCGTTTGAATTTTTTCTTCTTCAATAACCTTCAGCATACGAACGGGATCTTGATCCTTTGTAAAAATAAACGTGGTTCCCGCAAACGTTCCAAGCATGATACAAATAAGCGCGCTCGTATGATAAATCGGGTGGCACGCAAGAAAACGCAGATTTTTCATTTGTGCGCTTGAGCTATTTGACTTTGATACGTAATTGTATATACCGCCATGGGTGATCATGCATCTTTTCGGATTTCCTGTTGTCCCTGACGTAAACATCAGAAGCGCTGTATCATCCGGAGAAACCGTTTCTGCTTCCGGCAAATGATCAGGGCCTGCAAAAAGCGCCTCAAACACTGGAGACGTCTCATACGCTGTTCCTGTTTCCATGATCAAACGCACAGAAGACAGCTCAGGCAGCACTTCATCCATTATCTCTTTAAATTCCGTTCCGTAAAACAATGCTTTCGGTTCACTTGCTTTTAAAATGCCTGTCATCTCGTATGGTTTCAGCTGCCAGCTGACGGGCACTACAACGGCTCCGATTTCAAGTGCGGCAAACATAATGGTTGATGCGGGGTGGCCATTTTTGCAAAGCAAAGCCACACGGTCGCCTTTTTGAATTCCTTTTTGAAGCAGCGCATTCGCCAGCTGATTGATCCGTTTGTGATATGCTGCATATGTCAGTGTGTGGGCTCCGCTTTTTACAGCTTCTATATCTTCGCTATCCGGCATGTCATGCAGAATCAGATGCTGTAATGTTTCCATATTGTCATCTCCTATATTCTCTTGAATCTTCAATAATTTGTTAGATTGTCTTCCTTACCTCACCCATTTTAACCCAAAAAAGATAACTTGTAAAACTATTTCATTTTGGAATTATTCCATTACAGAATGATAAAATAGTCCCGCATTTTTTTATTTTGTGCTGCATCCATACAAAAACACACGCCTTTTTTTGGCGTGTGAAATGGGTGGTTACGGGATGTTTTTTTCTTTCATCCATGTGAAAAAGATGCGGTTTAAACGCTGATACAGTTCTCGTTCCCCTTCCTCCTGAAAGCCCGCCATGCTTTCTCCGCTTTCAATAATGGCAGAGCTGATCGCACTCAAAATCTCTGATCCTTCAGCTGATAATGTGGCCGGCGCCATCATGACGAGAATTCTTGTCATATCGAGGGTATTTCCGTCCATGCCATTGACTTCAAAAGATGTGCTGAGGTCAACAATTTTGAAAAAAGGCAGGACGATATGATCATTTTTGAGATGATACAGCGCCATGTTTGTACCCGGTATGCCCAATCCCCCTTGTTTTTCGCGTTCTGCAAGACAATCCGCCGCTTTTTTCGGATCTCGGATGAGGCCATCCTTTTTCAGCTGTTGAAAAAGCTCAAACAGCAGCATGCCGTGATCCGTCTTTGTTTGCATTTCAGTGAGTGAAAAATGGCGCAAGACGTCTTGAATCACCGCCATGTATCGTCCCACGCTTTCCGCCGCTGCCAGCATGTCAGGGATGTCGGCTTGCCGCGTTTCTTCCTTCGGGCTTCTTTTTTTCTCAAGAATGAGCGGGATTTTCCGCTTGATATACTGCTTCACCTGGTTTGCGTCTTCCTCATTTAAAAGCGGGCTGACCATAATATAATCGACGTTTGGATAAGGGATCGGCACAGTGGACACAATCATATCATAGGCATGAGTGTCGCGGTCCTTAAGCTCGATCAGCGATGACATATCAAACGATTCAATTTCAGGCAGCTCTTTCTTCAATCTCGAAGCAAGCATTTTCGAAGAACCGATTCCGCTTGAGCAGACAACAAGCGCTTTCACTTTTGCTTCTTCTTTTTTGATTTCAAGCGCTGAACCGAAGTGAAGAACGATAAAGGCGATTTCATCATCAGAAAAGGACATGTCCGGGAAGAATTTTTCCACGCCCTCTTCTATCGCCATATACAGCAGAAAATAATCGCGCTTGATCTGTTCCTTCATTGGATTATAGATGTCGATGTTTTCTTTCATGCGGCTGATGGCCGGCTCCAAATGGGCAATCAATCCTTCATATAAAGAGTAGTTTTTCGTCAGATCCATTCTGATTTTTTCTGAAATAAAAGCGATCAGCCGTTTTGTTTGCAAGGCTGTTTCAAGCTCTATTTCCTGCGCTTTGTATTCTGTTTTGTATTTGCGGTTGGCGCTTCGCAGGTGGATCGTAATATAGCCGACCTCCGCTTCCGGGATCGTCACGCCGAAAGCATGTTCAAGCTCGCCCGCGATTTCAAGAGCGGAGCTGTATTCTTTTGCACTCTTGAGTTCATCAAGCTCGCTCTCTTCCATGCTGATCGTTTCGCCCAGTTTAATGCGTTCGATCGCAAACGTCAGATGAACGACAAGCGCTATATAGGAGCTGTCAGATAGAGAAAATGCGATTTTTTCTTTCAGCTGGAATAAAATCCGCTCCATTTTTAACAGCTCACCTTTGCTGACAACCCCGAACATCTTCTCGGTGGAATCGGCTTTTCCTTTAATGTTTAATTCAACCGCTTCCAAAAACATTTGGATGTCGAGGCGGTTCACAATCAGATTGCCGACAATTTTTCGTTTCGCGTTCTCCGGACCCATCAGCTGGATGCCAAAGCCTCTTTTTCGGATCAGTGTTAACCCGAACGGAGAAATCCATTTCTCCAGCTCATCTAAATCGTAGCTGACCGTAGCATTGGTGACCTGCAGATCATGAGCGAGCGTATACAGCTTCACCGGTTCTTGGGACTCCAATAGCGAACAGAGAATCAGCAGTTTTCGTTCGTCGGCGCTGTATTCATGCTGTTCATGTGACAGCTCGGTGAGCAGCTTTTGTTTATCTTCGGGATTTCCTACCGCCTTCAAACCTTTGCCGGGCTGTTTATCGAGCTTGAGCCCCATAGTCTCCATCAGCGGCTTGATTGATTTCAGCTCCCTGTGAATGGTTCTGGTGCTCACTTCCATCAGCTCCGCCAGCTCCGTTACGGTTACATACCGGTTCAGTAATAATAAATGCTTTAAAAGCTTTTGTTCTCTTGCAGTCATATACATAAAAAGGCCTCCAGACATTCGTGATGTGCGGATGAAGTCGCATGGAGATATAGGAAGAGGAAAAAAAGAGGTTTTCTTTATTAATATAAAGCGCTTTCAAACAGGATTCAATCACTTATTAATGGGAATTTGGCACTAAGCGGTGTGACAATATTGAAAAAGCATCAGCCGTTATGCTGATGCTTTTTCTTTATGGTATATCGCGGCCTTGTACGGCTGTATAAATACGGAACCACTGATCCTGATCAAGCTTATACGCCAAGGCGTTTACCGCGGCGGAAATACGCTCTCGTTTTCCGCTTCCGACAATCGGCATGATGCCGGCCGGATGCGTGAACAGCCATGCGTACATCACCTCGTCCAATGAGGCGGCACCGATTTCAGCCTGAACAGTTTCAAGCGCCGTGCGAATGCGCCGATCTTTTTCCGTGTTTCTGGCGAATACTTTACCGCCTGCAAGCGGCGACCAGGCCATCGGAGAAATCCGTTTTTCCTGACACAGGTTCAATGTGCCGTCCTGAATATTTTCTAATTCATATGCGGAAAGCTCAATCTGATTGGTGACAAGCTTTTCAGGCAGATACGATTCCAGCATCCGATATTGATAGCCTTTAAAGTTCGACACACCGAAATATCTGACCTTGCCGGAGCTTTTCAGCGCATGAAACGCCTCAGCTACTCCTTCCGGGTCCATGAGCGGGTCCGGTCTGTGAATCAGCAGTACATCGATATAATCCGTTCCGAGATTCAAAAGCGACTGTTCAACAGACGCGAGAATGTGTGTTTTGCTCGTATTATAATGGTGCGATTTGTGAGCAGGGCGCTCAGGTGATTCAAGAACGATGCCGCATTTTGTGACCAGCTCTATGTTTTCCCTTAATCCGGGTGAAAGGGCAAGAGCATTTCCAAACCCTTTTTCGCACGTGTAGCCCCCGTAAATATCCGCATGATCAAAGGTGGTGATGCCTTGATCGACACACCACTCAATGAGACTGAGCAGCTCAGCGTCTGAATAGTTCCATTCATTCAGACGCCAAAGCCCTTGTATCACTCTTGAAAATTGAAGATCCTCCGCCAAATGAATACGCTGCATGCAAAATCCCTCTTTTCTTTATAAACCGGGTTTTTGCCCCTTACTAGATCATTCGGCCTCAGACGCCCTTTTTCCTTTCACTCCCGTTAAAAAGGTTTTATTTCGATTGAAATTGCTTTTTTGCTTTTTCGACTACATAGCGGCTGCCGCCGTGATCTTGAACATTTTGAATCATCATCGCGACAAGCAGGTCTTTGTTTTTATAGTCATAGCCGACGAACCAGCCATTTTCGGTGCCGTCTTTATCATCCTTTGATTTTTTCAGCTCGGCTGTTCCCGTTTTTCCAGCCACAGTGATTCCTTTTACGACAGGCTGATACGCTGACCCGCGCTCATCTTCGACTACGCCTTTCAATCCTTTTGTAATATCGGTGGCTCCTTCTTTTGTGAGCACTTGTTTGTGCCAGACATCAGCGGTTTGTGAGTCTTTCTTGATAAGCGTCGGTTTCACGAGATCTCCATTATCGACAAATGGCGTGTAAGCCGTCGCTAGGTGAAGCGGAGACATTTGCATTTGTCCCTGCCCGTAGCCTGTATCCGCAAGCAAAATGTCTGAGTCAAGCTTGTCGTTTGCGATTGACGATTGCTGGACTGGGAATTCAAATGGAATATCCTCTGCAAACCCAAATGTTTTCATGCCTTTTGTAAAGGTGTCCGCTCCCATGTCAAGCGCGTTTTGCGCAAAGTAAATATTGTCTGATGTGATCAGGGCATGTTCCAAATCCACTTGCTCTAGGCTGTCAGACACTCGTGTAACAGAGTAGCCGCCCCAGCTTGAATCTTTCTGCCACTGTTTCCCTTTGATTGTTTTCTTCTCTGCGGCTTTAAGCGTGCCGTTTTTCAGGCCGATAGCAGCAGCGATCGGTTTAATCGTGGATCCTGGTGCATATGTTTTGTTGAATTTCGCAGAAAACGGATTGTTTTTGTCTTCGTTTAGTTTTTTCCATTCTTTATCGCTCCATCCGAAGATAAATCCGTTTGGATCGTAAGAAGGCGCGCTGACAAGAGCCAGTGTTTCACCTGTCTGCGGCTGCAGTGCGACAGCCGTCCCGCTGTCATCCTTCAGCTCGTCATAAAGCTTTGTTTGCGTTTTGATATCGATTGTGAGATGTAGATCCTCACCGTCTTTCGCTTTCGTTTCAGCGATGACTTCGCCGGTTTGCGGAACGTAGATTTTCCATCCTGTTGTGCCTCTGAGCTTGTCTTCATACACATTTTCAAGACCTGCGATTCCGATGTTTGATGTATCGCTGTATGTTCCGTCTTTCTTTTTCTTCAGTTCTTCCGCCGTAATCGCGCGAACGTAGCCTGTCAGATGAGCTGTTTTTTCGCCATACGGATAATAGCGCGAGCTGACATTTGTTCTTGTGACGCCTTTTAATGCCGTCACTTCAGACACTAACTTTTCTTCGTCCGGTTTTACTTTTTTGACCGGCACGAATGAATCATCTTTGACCCAGCTTTGTTTCAGCTTCTGGTTGATGTCATCTTCAGTTAGATCCAGTTTTTTCGCGAGCTCTTTTATGACTTTTTCTTTTTTATCGTCAAGTTCTCCGGGAATAATTCCGATTTCCGGAACATCTGTGTTGACAGCTAAGCCTTTCCCGTTTTTATCGTAGATTTGGCCGCGTTTCGGTTCAATGCTGGCGATTTGAACGGTTTTGTCATCAGCCAGCTGCTTGAAAATAAACGATGGGTCCCAATCTATATTCCATGACTCCTCGTCATCTGTTTTTTCTTTTTTCAGCACAGCGGTATTTTTAAAGCTGACTTTGCCCGCATTTGTGTCCATGCTGACTTTGTATGGGATGTGCTTCATCGTTTTATTGTCTTTATCATCCTCGTCCACTTTTCCCGCAGTGACTTTCAGATTTTTTACGCCTGCCTGCTCATAGATGGTTTTATATCTGCTGACGAAATCCTTTTTGGAGATTTCTTTTTTTACATCTTTGGTCAGGCTTTGATACATGTCATCGAATTGCTGATCGTTCCACTGTTTTACGAATGCTTCCATTCGGTCCTCTGGTGAATCTGTTTTGGAGCATCCGATTAATCCGATCAGCCCGATACATAGAAATAATAATAGAATACACTTTTTATACATGACTTTCCCCTGCCTTCCACTTGTTATTTTCTCTTAAATGAATTAGTACGCGCAAGATTTTTTTGAAAATGAAGGAAAAGGTTCATCGATTTTGCAGAAATCTCCTTTCGTTTCCTGTAAACTATTTGAAAAGAGGAAAGAAGGGATCGCATGGTCAGAGAAGCAGCTATGCTTCATATTAAAGAGGGGCTTGAACAAGAATTTGAGGACGCGTTCCGGCTGGCGGCGCCGATCATTGCCGGAATGAAGGGCTACATCACACATTCTTTATCAAAATGTATGGAAGAAACACATAAGTACCTGCTGCTCGTAGAGTGGGAAACGCTTGAGGACCACACTGAAGGCTTTCGCGGGTCTTCCGAGTACAAAGAGTGGAAAGCCTTGCTGCATCGGTTCTATACGCCGTTCCCGACGGTTGAGCATTTTTTCGATGTATCATAGATTTATATCATATAAAGCGTAAAACCGATGAGAGAAACAGACCAAACGAAAACGGCAGTATAGATGTTAAATGCTCCTGAGCTGTCGTTTTCTTTTTTGCGCTCTTCAAGCCCCTGCATAAACATGACCGCACCAAGAAAGACGAGCATGACCGATTGGATAACAGAGGTGTGTTCCGTATAGTTAAAAGCGATAAGCGCCAGTATGATAATGATAACCGCAAAAGACATTTTAAAAATGCGAAACAAAAGGACCATCCTTCCTTATATACGAAATATTGAGCGTTATGCCTATATTTGCCTTTGCCCTCCATTATTCTAGCGCACTTTTTTTGTATATAGAACATGAGACGGGGAAATTTAAGTTTCTTTTAATATTTGAATTCATATAAAAAAACGCGCCAGTGATCATGCGCGTTTTCTATGAAACTGATAATTCTCGATAACCTATTCCTCGGAGCACTTCGGCCATTGCCTGATAGCCATTGCTATTCGGATGGACACCGTCGAAAGACAGGTATTCCTGCTCTTTCCCTTTAAAGACACTGTAAACGTCAGCGATTTTCACATGAGGCGCTGATGCCAGCGTTTTCAAATGCGAATTAAATGAAGTAATCCATTGATCAGCAATGCCAATGCCGGGAAACGGGTTGTATAAATTAAAAACACGGATGGCGTAAGGTGATGGATCTGACCCTTTGATGTTGGCGATTTGGGCAATCATCTTTTCAAAATTCTCATGACAATGCGCGGACGCACGTCTGAAAATCGTTTCATCCTTAGAAGATTGATAGGATAATACAGATTCAATGAGATCATTTCCGCACCCTGTGATCGTAATCATATCAGCGGCTTGAATTTGTTTTTGCACATAGGGATATGACAGGAGCCCGAGGATTTCCTCTGTATCAAGACCGGATTTGGCGAAAACCGATACGGCTGTTTTTGATTTCAGATCGGCTTCCATCATGTCTCTGAAGCGCTGGACAAATCCTGCAGAAAACAGCCCAGAGCCTCTCCCCGTCGTTAGAGAATCTCCGAGCGCTGTATACTGAAGCACCATGATTTTTCCTCCACTCATGAACGTCGATACGTTAATGTACGCAGCAGAGAAAAGATCGGCTACTTATGGATACCCTATTTTTCTGGAAATCTGTAAAGCGGCTTGTTTTACCTTTTCCGTTAAGTACGGCAGCCTGTCTTCTGTAAATCTCGCTTCAAACCCTGCAATACTGATGCCGGCCGCCACCTGGTGATGATGGTTAAAAATCGGAGCGCCAATAGCGGCCGTATAGTTTTCGAGTTCTGAATAGCTGACGGTATAGCCATTTTGCACCGAGGTCTCAATCGCCTCAAGAAGCTTTGACGGTTCTGTAATGGTCCCTGAACCGATCGGAAGGAGCTCTGTCTGTTTGATGTACGCTTCAATTTCTTCACGGGGCAGAAAGGACAAAATGCTTCGGGCACATGCCCCGGCGTACAGCGGAGAGCGGCGGCCGATTGCAGTGTAAAGTCGAACGGTCTGTGTCCCTTCAATCTTCTCCACATAGATCGCTTCATTTCCGTCCCTCATGATCAAATGAACGGCTTCATCTACTTCGCGGCAAAGCTCTTCCATCACAGGCTTGGCTATTTTTCTGATATCGAGTCTGTCCGCGACAAGCTGTCCGAATTCCAAAAACACCAGTCCAAGCGTATAAACGCCGGATGGGTCTCGATTGAGGAACCCCATTTCTTCCAGTGAGCTGACCATTCGGTGAACAGAGGTTTTCGGCATTCCTGACAGGGAAACGAGTTCGCTTAAAGTAAGGCTTGGTTCATGCAAAAACAAATTGAGCAGCGCCATAGATTTCACTACGGTTTTGTTTTTATTCTGCATCATTCCATCCCCTTTGTTATGTCAGCCATTCCATTTTCATTCTTGTTTTCAGTTCTTTTAGATGCGCTTCCCGTTCAATGAAAAGCGCTTCCGCTTCTTGAAGGGATACAGGCTCAAATTGGACGTGCTCACCCGGCATGATTTGCGAGGCAATCGGAAGATCAGCTGAAATGATGTGAGCGATCCTCGGATAACCTCCCGTCGTCTGGCGGTCTGCAAGCAGGATAATCGGATTGCCGTCAGGCGGCACCTGAACTGTTCCAAATGTAACCGCCTCTGACACCATCTCAAGCGGCGCCTTCAATTCAAGCGGTTCCCCTTTGAGCCTGTAGCCCATACGATCGGACTGCGGAGTGACACGAAACGTTTCTTCATAAAACCGGGTTTTCGATTCTTCTGTAAAAAAAGAGAATTGTTTTCCTTCCAGCACTCGGATCACCGGATTCTTTTTTAACGGCAGAAATCTGTATCGGCTGACTGACCAATTCGGCGCCGCAAATCCTCGCTGGCCAAGGTGCTGGTTCAAGCGGGAGACGATGGTTTTCGAAAGAGATGACATCTCTCCAATCGGCAGTTCATCTTCCTTCTGAAGCGCTCTTCCGCGAAATCCGCCGATGCCAGCTCTGACATACGTGCTTTTGCTTTCCATCACAGCAGGTACATTGAAGCCGCCGGCTGTCGCTACATAAGCGCGGCTGCCGAGTTTGCAGGGGCCGAAGGTGACCGTGCTGTTTCCCTTAACGAGCACAGGTTTCCAAAGGGGCGCTTCCTCATCATTCACACGCAGGGTAAAGTCCGCTCCTGTTACAGCAATCAGCATTGGTTCTGACACATAAAGCGACGGGCCGGGACCCATCAGCGTAATTTCAAGGCCGGCTTCTTTTTCGCTGTTTCCGATCAGCAGATTGGCAATTCGAAGCGACACCGTGTCCATGGCGCCGCTTGCCAGCACGCCGTATTTTTGATACCCCGTTCTGCCTATATCCTGAACCGTTGTGAGCAGTCCGGGCTTTAACACTTTCATGCTCAATTGGACTCCTCCTTATAGGCGTGATAATCATCCTCTGAGATGCGGACAAATGTAACAATATCTCCTGCTCTTAATAACGTTGGCGGGTTTTCCTGCGGCCGGAATAGAGCCAGCGGCGTTTTTCCAATCAGCTGCCAGCCGCCTGGTGTCGAAATCGGATAAACACCTGTTTGCAGTCCCGCAATTCCGACTGAACCGGCGGGAATCGATGGTCTTGGCGATGATTTCCTTGGAGCTGCAATACGTTTGGACATCCCGCCTAAGAAAGGAAACCCCGGTGCAAAACCCAGCATATACACCGCATAGTCACCGCCTGTATGAATCTCAATGACCTCTTCGGGTGTCAGATGATTGATCTTCGCCACCTCTTCTAAATCAGGCCCGAATTCACCGCCATAGCAGACGGGAATTTCAACGACGCGGCGGCTGCTTTCATAATCAGCCGTTAATTCTCCGAGCCGCTCATGAACATCGCGTTTCACCTTCTCAAAAGGCGAGCTGATGCCTTGAGGCAAATGCTTATACACTTCATACATATCATAAAATACGGTAAGACTCGTAAAAGCCGGGATACATTCAATGAATCCCGGAAACGGCTGTTCTTCTATATAAGCGGCAGCGGCATGGACAAGACCGTTTACTTGCGCGCTTATTTCTTCTCCAAATCGGATCATCATTGCAGAATCACCGAGCTGTTCGATTTGTAATCGTTCAGTCATCTTTCTCACCTCGTTTATTTCTCGTTCATCAGGAGGACGAGAAGTTACAGCACCGCAAGCGACTCGTCTCGAATATCTGTGATGAGCATATGCCCCGGCGCATGTGTGATGACCATTTCAGGTTTTACATTCATAGCCACATCTTGCGGAGTTACCCCGCATGCCCAAAATAAAGGAACCTCGCCTTCACGAACAGAAACGGCATCTCCGAAATCTGGGTTGCTCAAATCCTGTATGCCGATCGCTTTTGGATTGCCGATATGAATCGGTCCTCCGTGCACAGCCGGAAAGCGCGAGGTCACCTGTGCGGCGCGTACAGCGAGCCGTTCAGGAACCGGTCTCATACTGACAACCATCTGTCCATGAAACGGCCCCGCCGGAACACAATCTATATTCGTTTTGTACATTGGAACGTTCGTCCCCTCGTCGATATGTCTGACGGGTATTCCATTATTGATCAATGCTTGTTCAAAAGAGAAACTGCATCCGATCAGAAAGCCGACAAAATCGTCCTCCCAGTATGGCGTAATATCAGATACTTCTTCCGTTAAGATACCGTGCCTGTAAATACGGTATTTCGGAAAATCCGTTCTAATATTCGCATCCGGCGCTGCATGCAACGGCACAGGCGAACCGGATTCCGTCACATCAAGCACCGGACAGGGTTTTGGATTCCGCTGGCAAAACAGCAGAAAGTCAAATGCCAGATCTTTTTTCAAAATCACAAGGTTCGCTTGAGCATAGCCGCCTGACATTCCGGCGGTCGGCCCGTTTATTTTCCCCTCTCGAATAAACGCGCGCACATCTCTTGGCGCCATCTTGTTCAAATGATCCACTCTTATCAGCTCCACAATTGAGGAAGTTGTGTAAATAACGTGTAGACGCCCATAATCGCCATGACGATGACAACCAGTGCACCTGAGCCTGTCAGCCAAAGCGGATGCTTATAATCACCGACAATGTTTCTCTTATATGCGGCAATAAGCAGCGTTCCAAGCGCAATCGGCAGAATCAAACCGTTCAGAGATCCGACAAGCACGAGAATTTTCGCCGGCTGGCCGATGGTGACGAAGGCTAATGTAGAAACGACAATAAAACCGATAATAATACCGCGCGAATTCTTTTCAATTTTTGGAGAAAAGGTTTTGAAAAACGAAACAGATGTATAGGCTGCCCCAATAACAGATGTAATCGCCGCAGACCACATGATCAATCCGAAAATTTTATAACCGACATTTCCAGCAGCAAGCTTGAAGACAGACGCCGCAGGGTTGCTTTCGTCGATGTGCAGGCCTTTTGACACAACGCCAAGCACAGCTAAGAAAAGGGCGATCCGCATGATGGATGTAATTAAAATGCCGATAACTGAGCTTTTTGTCACCTGGGGGATGGATTCCTTGCCTTTAATCCCTGCATCAAGCAAACGATGTCCGCCGGCAAATGTGATATATCCCCCGACGGTTCCGCCGACTAATGTGACAATTGCGAATATACTGATATGTCCAGGGGCAAACGTGTTAGCCACAGCCTGTCCGACCGGCGGCGCTGTGGTGACCGCAACAAAGACAGTTAAAATAATCATGACGAAACCCGCGATTTGCGTAAAGCGGTCCATCGCTTTTCCTGCTTCCTTGATGACAAAAATCAGAATGGCGATGACGGCGCTGATTAAGGCGCCTGTTTCTGGTGTAATACCGAATAAGACTTGAAGCCCGAGCCCGGCACCTCCGATATTCCCGATATTAAAAGCCAGGCCGCCAAGCACGACGAGAATGGCGATGAAATACCCCAGTCCGGGAAGCACCATATTCGCAATTTCCTGACCGCGTTTTCCAGAAACCGCGATGATGCGCCATACATTGGTTTGGGCAAAAATATCTAAAATAATAGAGATTAAAATAACAAAACCGAAGCTTGCCGCGAGTGTGTTTGTGAATGTTGCGGTTTGTGTCAGGAATCCCGGGCCGATTGCTGATGTCGCCATTAAGAAGGCGGCCCCCATCAGCAACGACCAGCTGCCCGTTTTTTTTCCTGCTGTTTTTTTCTGCTGCTCCATCTATTTTCCTCCTTCTGATTACTTCTGCGCTGAAATAGCAGTCACTTCGATTCCGGCCGCTTTAAGCTCTTTTCGTATTTTTCGCGCAAACGTCAGCGCATGGGCACCGTCTCCGTGAATGCAAACCGTATCTGCTTTTAAGGACACATCATGTCCTTGCTGGGATTTGACCGCTCCCTCTTTTACCATTTTGATCACCTGGCTGACAGCGGCATCGTCGCTTTCAATCAGCGCATCAGGGTGAGAACGCGGTGTCAGTGTGCCGTCCGCTTGGTATGTTCTGTCGGCGAACACTTCACTTGCTGTTTGAAGCCCGATCCGTTCTCCTGCTTTTACAAGCTCGCTCTCAGCAAGGCCGAAAAGAATAAGTCCTGGATCGACCTTGCAGACAGCTTTTGCAATGGCGTCCGATAGCTTCTGATCGACTGCGGCCATATTGTACAAAGCACCGTGCGGCTTGACGTGCTGCATGTGAAGTCCTTCCGCTTTTAAAAACCCTGACAAGGCGCCAATTTGATAAACCACAAGATCATACGCTTCCTCTGGAGAAATCGCCATATTTCGACGGCCGAAGCCGAGCAAATCCGGGAGTCCCGGGTGAGCGCCGATTTTCACGCCTTTTTCAGCAGCAAGGGCAACTGTTTTCCGCATGACACTTGGATCCCCTGCATGAAATCCGCATGCGACATTCGCTGAAGTGACAAACTCTAAAATATCTTGATCAAGACCTATCGTATAGGCTCCAAAGCTTTCCCCTAAATCACAATTTAAATCAACTTGAAACACAGAATCCCTCCTGCCAAGCAAACGATTGCTTTATGTATTTTATTGTTCCGAAATTCGGAACGACTATTCCGAATTTTTGAACTTTATTTCATTATATTCAATCATATCAGTTTGTGAAATAACTTTGTTAGAAAACCTACCATGGTCCTAGAAGAAAATCTCCCTGATAAAAAAAGAAAAGAGTCCTTATCTCAGGACTCTTTTCTTATAGTACCCAATGGCGTATCGCTTTAGCGACGCCATCTTCTATATTTGTATCAGTGATCCAATCAGCCGTTTCCTTCACGACGTCTTGAGCATTGCCCATCGCTACGCCCAGCCCCGCTTCCTTGATCATCGCGATATCATTCAGGCTGTCGCCCATCGCCATGACATTTTCCATCGTAAAGCCGAGTTTTTCAGAAACCTTCGCAAGGGCTGCGGCTTTGTTGATGCCGAGCGCGTTGACCTCGATGTTTGTCGGGCTTGAGTTTGTGATTTCGAGCTCTTTATTTTTTCTGAGCTCCGCCAGCACTTCGTTTCGGATGTCGTCATCCTCTATGTCAAATCCGAATTTAAGCCATTCATGATCAGTGATGTTTTCCGGGAACTCGCCTCTCCACACTTTGTTAACAGTTGAAGCCCAGAAATTAGTGTTGTGCTTATTCCGCAAATCCCACATCATTTTGATATGATCCGTGTGGAGCAGCTTGCGTTCCACTAAATTAAAATTCGAGTCCCAGATTTCGCTGCCGTTAGCCGTGATTAAAAAAGATGACAGCTTCAGCGACTCAGCCAGCTCCCGGCACGTCATCAGCGTCCGGCCCGTACTGATGACCACGTAAACGCCTTTATCCTCCGCCTCACGAATCGCGTTGCGGTTTTCGTCTGAAATCAGCTGCTCGTCATTCAGCAGTGTTCCGTCCATATCAATAGCAATCAGCTTGATATTCACATCTTCTCTTTGAACAGACATATATGTACCTCTCTTTATCTTTTAGTTGTTCTGATTCTATTCTAATACATTATACCCAGCGGAACAAAACAGCCATTTCACATGTTTCAAGTGGAGACATTAGAGGAAAACAAATGGTGAGGTGATAAAACATGAAAGAGAGAAAACAGCAGAACCGACCTAATGAAAACCCCGAACATAATGACTTGACCGATCCGATACCGAATGAAGAGCTGAAGGAGAACATGAATGATGAAAAACAAAAGCGGCAGCAACGAGATGACTCACAAAGCGAACGGGATTACGATACGAAATAATAGAACCCCTCACAAATCGTAGTGAAGGGTTTTTTTCATGTTTCAATATAGATGCCGATTTCAGCTTCAGCAACAGGCTGCCCGCCCACTGACGCCTTGGCATGTCCAAACACAAATCCGCGCCGGTTGCGGGTGACTTCAAACGTAAGATCAAGCCGGTCACCGGGTATGGCCGCGCCCAGCTTTTCCGCTTTCTTCACGGATGACAATAAGCCCAAGCTGTTCTCATCTGTAATCCCTGTAAAAGCCGCGGTTTGCGCAAGTGCTTCAATTACAAGTGAAAACGGCATTTCTGTTTGCGTGTCAGTGATAAACCAGTCGTTCTCACTGACCAGCTTATAAGCAGCTGCATGCTTGCCGGGCTCGCTTTCCGTCACGCCGTCAATTAATAAAAATGGGTAGCGGTGAGGCAGCATATATGGTTTCATCGTTCTCCACCCTTTCTTTCATTTCATCAAGCATTATCGCTTTTTTGCGTATGTATTCATTTTGCTGCTCTTATCTCACTGAACGGATAAAAGACAAGAGACTCAGTCCCAATGATATCTTCATCAGAAGGCATCCCCATTCCGTTTCTGCTGTCCATCGAATTAAGACGGTTATCTCCCATTACAAAATATTTGCCGGCAGGAACCTCAGCTTCAAAATCACTCGTGAGATTTTCCCCTGACGCTTGCATTTCTTGTTTATACTCCTTTAGATATGGTTCGTCGACTTTCTTACCGTTTATGTATAGCTGATCATCCTTCATGATAATGGAGTCGCCAGGCAAACCGATTAACCGTTTTATAAATGAACGGCCGCTCTTTTCGTCACGAACCACGATGATGTCGCCTCTATGAAACCCGCCCGTATATTTGGCTGCTTTGTCAACCAAAATTCGTTCTGAGTCTTTTAGCGTCGGAGCCATTGATGAACCTTCAACGAGATAGGGCATATAAAACGCCATTCTGATCATGAAAATGAAAGCTAGAATACATGCAGTACTGAGTACAATCCATTTGGTTTTTGATTTTTTCTTTAATGTAATCGTTTTTGCGTTCAACTTCTTCCACCTGATACCTTCCTAAGAATTCCATGTCATTATACAGCATTTGGATCTTTTTGGTTAGTGATCTGTTAAAATTTTTGTAAACGGCCGGAGCAACCATTCGTCCCGGCCTGCATGTTTATAAGTTTCTTAAACGCACACAAATTTCGTCAGTGACCTCTTCCGTCGTGCTTTGTCCGCCAATGTCGCGTGTTTTAATGCCGTCAGCCGTGACTCGTTCCATCACATTGAGGATCTTTGCCCCCAGTTCTTCCTCTCCGAAATGGTCAAGCATCAGCTTCGCTGTCCAAATCTGGCCGATTGGGTTGGCAAGGCCTTGGCCGGCAATATCAGGAGCTGAGCCATGAACCGGTTCGAACATGGATGGGTACTTGCCGGACGGGTTCATGTTCGCAGACGGCGCAATGCCAATGCTTCCCATCAGGCTTGAGCTGATGTCGGTTAAAATATCGCCGAACAGGTTGCTTGCCACAATGACATCAAACGTTTCCGGACGCGTCACAAAAAAAGCGGCCAACGCATCAATATGCTGGGATGACGTTTCAATCTCGCTGTAATCAGCGGCAGTCTGCTGAAAGACTTCATCCCAAAACGGCATCGCGTGATAAATGCCGTTGGACTTTGTCGCGCTTGTCACATGACCGCGCCGTTTTTTCGCCAATTCGAAGGCAAAACGCATGACACGTTCTGTCGCTTTTCTCGTAAACACGGCATTCTGGATGGCGATTTCATCGTCACCCCTGTGAATGCGTCCGCCGACTTCACTGTATTCACCTTCACTGTTCTCGCGAATCACCACTAGATCAAAATCGTTCGGATGCCGCAGAGGCGACGTGATGCCGTCCATTTGTTTGGCCGGTCTCATATTAATAGAAAGCTCAAGCTCTCTCCGGATCTTCAGCAGCAGCCCCCATAAGGAAATATGGTCGGGAACCAGTTTCGGATTTCCGACCGCTCCCAAGAAAACCGCTTCAAATTGAGTGAGCGTATGTATTCCGTTCTCAGGCATCATTTCGCCGTGCTCCATATAATAGTCACAGCTCCATGGAAATGACGTAAATGAGAATGATAAACCTCCGTGCACCTCAGCTGCTGTGTGAAGCACTTTCTCAGCAGCGGCTACCACCTCTTTTCCTACTCCGTCTCCCGGTATTGCCGCAATCTCGAATTGTTTCATCGTCATTCTCCTCCCCTGTTATCGTAAGCGTTTTCTATTATACTAGATGGCGAGATGGTAAAAAAAGCCCGTGACGTATAGTCACGGGTCCGGTTATTGATTCAGTTTTTTTAAAACGGTGGCATGCAGCGGTTCATGAGACGGAATACCGCACACCTCGTGAAGCACTCCGCTGTATCCTTTTTCCGCGATCAGCGCTTGCAGCTCGACCGCTTCCGGATCACCGGCAAAGTCGAATCGCAGCGCCGCAGCAATGCCTTCAGCCAGCGCATTCGGCTCTTTGATTTTCTTCGCCGGACCTACAAGCCTGTCATTTTCTCCAAGCTTTCTGAGCGGCGATCTCGCCACACGGGTCACATCGTCGGTGATGAATTCATTTTCAAAGCGGCCGATGATTTTTTTAATATATTGCTCTTGTTCTGATTGCTTAAAATGATACGTTTTGATGAGATAATCACCGGTTTCAAGCAACGCCGAGTGAACAACACGGCGGATTTCCGGGTGATCGATCGCTTCTTTTATCGTTTTTAATCCGCGCTGATAGCCGACATAGGCCGTTACAGCATGGCCGGTATTAACGGTAAACAGCTTTCGTTCGATGTACGGCGTTAAATCATCAACAAACAGCGCGCCTTTTATTGCCGGTGTTTCCCCTATAAAGCCTGATTCGTCGATGACCCATTCAAAGAACGGCTCAACCGACACTTTGAGCGGATCTTCATGATGCTGAATCGGCACGATCCGGTCAACCGCGGAATTCGGGAATCCGACAGTGTTGCCGACAGCCTCCTGCTCCGCCTCTGTTAAGTGGCTGTATACTTCTTTTTTTAAGAAACTGCTTCCGCCAATCATATTTTCACAGGCAATGATATTCAGTGTGTCGGCAGAGCTTCTTCGTCTTAAGCCTTCTGCGATAGACGGGGCAATCAGCTTCAATACATTCGGGCCGACAGCCGTCGTGATGAGCGCCGCCTCATTGATCAGCCGATACAGCTCCTCCGGCTGGCTGCCGCTGTTGATGGCGCTGACCGGGCCGATCACCTCTGATGAATGACCCTCTTCAGCGAGCTCCACCGTGTATTTCCGTTTTTCATTAAGGCGGCTGACCATCGTATCGTTCACATCCGCAAACACCACATCATAGCCGGAGTGGTGAAGCAGCGCACCGATAAAGCCCCTCCCGATATTTCCCGCGCCGAAATGTAAGGCAATCATGCTAGTTCACCTCGTTGAAAATCGCGATCAAATCTTCTTCGCTTTTCGCAGAAATCAGGCGTTCAATGTTTTCTTCTTCTGAGCAGATGATGGCGATGTTAGACAAAATGTCTAAATGCTCGTTATTTTTTCCGGCAATGCCGAATACGACTTTGGCTGTGTTTCCTTCTCCATACTCTACTCCGCCAGGAATTTGAATGATTGAAATCCCTGAGTGAAGCACTTCGCTTTTGGCATCTTCTGTGCCGTGGGGGATGGCAATAAAATTCCCCATAAAGGTAGAAGATGTTTCTTCCCGTTCAAACATTTTATCAATATAATTGTCTGTCACATAGCCGTTGTCAATCAGCGTTTGGCCCGCCAATCTGATTGCTTCTTCTTTTGTTGCAACCGTTTGATTGAGTTTGATGTTTTCTTTTGCGAGTACTTGCATGAGTATCACTCTCTTTCTATGAGATTACTTTTTTAGCTTTTCAATAAGCTCGTCATATTTCGGACTGTTTAAGAAGTTATCCACTGATAAGTGCGTCGCATTCGGCAGCTTTGCCTTTGCTCGATCTGTTAAGTCTTTGTGGGTAATGACAATATCCGCATCGCTCGGCAGATTGTTAATCGCCGTGTTGGTCACACTGATATCCAGGTCTGCTTTTTTGACTTTGTTTCTTAAAATCGAAGCCCCCATCGCGCTCGAGCCCATTCCGGCGTCACATGCGAAAATAATGTTATTGACGCTTTCAGGAGACAGCTCAGACGCTTCCTCAGCTTTTGCTTGTTCTGCCTCTAAAGCAGCGGCAGCTTGGCTTTTCTTCCCCTTCATGGACTGCATTTTTTCTGTTGCGGCAGCGAGGTCTTCTTCGCTTGCTTTTGAAGATTTCAGGATCACTGCTGATACGATGAACGAAACAGCCGCAGCTACTAATACACCTGCCAATACGCCGAAGTATCCGCCTCTTGGCGTCATGGCCATCAATGCGATAATGCTGCCTGGTGACGAAGCTGCGACCAGACCGGCGTTAAAGATAGAGAACGTCAGGAGTCCGCTTGCTCCGCCTGCAATCGCTGCCAGAATCAATGCCGGCTTCATTAAAATGTACGGGAAGTAAATTTCGTGAATCCCCCCGAAGAAATGAATGATTGCCGCTCCAGGAGCCGTTGATTTTGAAGAGCCTTTTCCAAAGAACATATACGCGAGCAAAATGCCGAGCCCCGGTCCAGGGTTTGCTTCTACTAAAAACAGAATTGACTTTCCGGTATCGGCTGCCTGCTCGATTCCAATCGGACTTAAGATACCGTGGTTGATCGCGTTATTTAGGAACAAGACCTTCGCCGGTTCCACGAAAACGCTTGCAACAGGCATCAAATTAGCGTTTACAATGACCTCTACACCGGTCGCCAGTAATTGATTTAACGTTAGAACGACTGGGCCGATCGCATAAAACGCGAGAATCGTTAAAGCCGCGCCGACAATCCCTGCTGTAAAGTTGTTGATCAGCATTTCAAAGCCTTGTTTGACTTTATCCTTGAACAATTTATCAGTCTGTTTAATGAGGTATCCGCCCAGCGGACCCATGATCATCGCACCTAAAAACATCGGAATATCCGACCCGACAATTACCCCAATTGCCGCCGTCGCCCCGACGACTCCGCCGCGGTGGTCGTAAATCATTTTTCCGCCTGTATACGCTATCAAAAGCGGCAGTAAATACGTGATCATTGGGCTGACAAGCGTGTTCAGCTGTTCATTTGGAAACCATCCCGCCGGAATAAACAAAGCGGTAATGATGCCCCACGCGATAAACGCGCCGATATTCGGCATGATCATTCCGCTCAAATAACTGCCAAAGCGCTGAACTTTCACTTTCATGCCGCCTTGCTGCTGTTCTTGCTGCATATATAAACCCTCCCTGTTTTGTTTGTCGCTAAAAGAATGATAATGTAAGAGAATGATGCTTCCCTTTGACTCTATATTAAAACGCTTACAACGTGTGCACAATTGAAAGTAAAGAGGACTTTGGCACACGGGTGTGACAATTTTTTAAAAATAAAAAGGCTCCTGTTTTAGGAGCCCTTTCTCTTTCCTCTATAAATAATCTTGCCGTTTTGGACCACATACTTCGCGATCATCCGTTCACTCACAATAAATACAGGATAGGCGCACACAAGCGCAAAAACAGCCATCGGCACATGCTGAACGGCCGGAATCATTGAGCCTGCCGCATTGCGAAGGAGCATCAAAAGATAAATAAGCAGCACGATGAGTGCCAAAGACACAATCATAATCGGAGCTGATACTTTATATTCGTAAAGCCGTTCCCGGCAGTGTCCGCAGCGAAATTGGCACGGGACATTTGACGATCTGACCATGTCGCCTGTCAAAGGTTTGCCGCAGTTCGGGCATACTGTTTCTTTCATATGGTATTTTCACTCTCCATTCATATGCCCATTATACCAGAGACCATCCTGTTTCGTTTTGTTACTGTTCAACACATTTTCACATTTTTTATCACCAGCATACTTGTCTCGGTCTTTGAAATCCTCTACGCTTAAGAAGATCTTAATGAAGGGGATGTATGAATGCTTCCGATTAATAGACAGCAGCACATACTTGAGTGGCTGAAAAAAGAAGGCGCGCTCAGAATTTCTGATATCAGTCAGCGGTTCGGTGTGTCAGAAATGACAGTATACAGAGATGTGAATCAGCTTGTCCAATCAAACCAGGTGATAAAAACGGCCGGCGGCATCACGCTCCCAGTCCGTGCGCCTCAGGCTGATCACACGTGCAGCTATTGCCTTAAGCCAGCCAATCAGGCTTATTCGGTCCAGCTGATTACGGTGACACAAGACATTGAACAGCTGTGCTGCGCACATTGCGCGTTTTTGCGGTATGCAGATAAAACGGAAGAGGTTTCTCATTTGATTTGCAAAGACTTTCTGTTACAAACTACGGTCAGTGCCGCTTCGGCTTATTTTGTTGTAAACGCTGAATTAAATCTGCACTGCTGCCAGCCGCAGGCCATACCGTTTGCGACTCTTGACCATGCTGAACGTTTTCAAAAAGGCTTTGGCGGAGCCGTCCGCACCTTCGATCAAGCGCTGGAAGACATGCTGAGAGACAGAAAAAAGCACTGCACCTGCACCAAGAAATAACACAATATAATTAGCGGAAGGTGGTGTCTGAGTAATGCAACGGAACAGATGGTGGATCATACTTCTGCTTTTTCTTGTTTTCCTGCCGAAAACAAGCTTTGCTCACGCCTATATTGTCAAATCTTCGCCCGGAGAAAACAGTGAATTAAAAAGCGCTCCCGCACAGGTGGAAATTGAATTTAATGAACCGGTTGAAGAGGGCTTTCACTACATTAAAGTCTATAATTCAGACGGAGACCGGGTGGATACGGACAAAACAGAAATCAAAAAAGACAACAATCACATCATGACCGTGAAGCTGAAAAAGAATCTGCCTCATGACGTGTACAGAGCGGAATGGAATGCCGTTTCGGCAGACGGGCACCCTGTTTCCGGCGTCATCCCGTTCAGCATCGGAAAAGCGGATGGAGGATTCAGCAGCCAGAAAACATCAGGCTCAGCCCTGAATCCGGGAACAGCTGCAGACCGCGCCATTCTGTATACAGCCTTTTCTCTGTTTATCGGGACCGTTTTCTTCCATCTCTTTTGGTATAAAGGGGACGGAAGAAAACTCGCCAAACGGACGAAGCGTTTGCTCGTCATCTCAGTGACTGTGCTGGGGCTGGCGCTCCTGCTTCAGCTTCCGATACAGACTAAAGCGAATGCAGGCGGCGGCTGGAGCAACGCCTTTCAGCCGGGGTACATGAAGGAGACGCTGTTTGAAACCGCGGGAGGCACAATTTGGATGATTCAGGCCTTGCTGTATGCACTGCTTGTCCTGTCTGCCGTCCCAGTGTTACGCAAAAAGCGTTTTGCGTCCTTCGCATATTGGACGGCGCCGCTCATTTTCTTTTTCGGTCTCCTGCTTGCCAAAGCGTTTACCGGACATGCCGCTGTTGTTGAAGAAAAGACAGTCGGTATCCTGATGGATTTCCTTCATTTATCGGCCGCCTCCATTTGGATCGGCGGAATAGCGGCCATCGTTTTACTGCTGTCACAGGAGTGGAGACAGCCGGACAAAACGCTTGCTTGGGAGACCGTAAAACGGTTCTCTCCATGGGCGCTCACAGCAGTCGGTGTCATTTTGTTCTCGGGCTTGCTCAATGGATTTTTCATCATTCGGTCAATGGACTCACTGTTCCATACGGCGTATGGCCAAGCCTTGTTAGTCAAAAGCGGACTGTTTGTTTTGATGCTGATTCTGGGCGTTATTCATTTTCTGCTTACCAGAAAACGGCAGGGATCCAAAATCACCCGCACGCTAAAAGCGGAATGGACAATCGGCATCGCTGTCCTGATCACAGCTGCCGTATTTACAAGTCTGCCAAGTCCGCCTGAGCCTGCACCGGAACCGTTTTATCAAACCAAAGCGATTGAAAACGGGCAAAGTGTTTCTCTCAGCATCAGCCCGAACCAGCCCGGCAAAAACGAGTTTGAACTCAGGGTTACCGATCATAGCGGAAACCCAGTAAAAAACATTCAGCAAATCACCTTGACCGTTTATAAAACGGGACTGTCAGGCAATAAAAACAAAAGCACGTTTCAATTGAAGGAAAAAACGGATGGCATCTTCCAGACTGAAAACCTGTCCATTAATGAAAAGGGAAACTGGAAGATCAAAGTCCACGGACTGACCGGCGACTTTAACGAAATCAATATCATGTTTACAAAGACAAATTAAAGGAGTGTTTGAGTTGTTGAAAAAAATCGCATTCACACTATGTCCAGCTGTTATCGGCTCTCTTTTATTCTTTACGGCGCCTGCCAGCGCGCACGTGTCTGTAAAACCGGCTGAATCCGCCACAGGCTCATGGGAGACCTACACAATGAAAGTTCCTTCCGAAAAAAATCAGCCGACAACAAAGGTTGTTTTAAAAATGCCAAAGAATGTTGAGTTCCAGCAATACGAACCGGTTCCTGGCTGGAAGGTGTCTACTGCCAAACACGACGACAAATCAGTATCCGTGACGTGGGAGGCCACTGACGGAGGCATTCAGGAAGGCCAGTTCCAGCAGTTTACCTTTGTTGCCAAAAACCCTGATAAAGCGGAGGAAGCCGCTTGGGATGCCTATCAATATTACAAAGACGGCAGCATAGTTGAATGGACAGGCGATGAAGATGCGGATACGCCTCATGCCATTACAAAAATCACCGCAGCCAAAGAAGTAACAGATGAGCATGGCGCCACTCAAACGAAAGATGATTCTGCTTCTGCAGACTCAGGTTCATCGGCTCTTGATATCACAGCAATTGTGCTGTCTGCGGCAGCCATTATTTTATCTGTTGCAGCTCTTGTAAAGAAAAAGCGCGCCTAAAGAAAAAGCGATCCAGATGAGTTCTGGATCGCTTTTTTTGATTTATCCGCGTCCTGCCTGGAAGGAAGGGTATTGTGTCATACCGCCGTCCGCGAATAACGTAATGCCTGTGACGTAGCTGGCTTCCTTCGAAGCAAGCCAGGCTGCCACTGCCGCAATTTCCTCCGGTTCACCGATATATCCCATCGGAATCATGCTTTCTACATCTGCTCTCTGCTTAGGATCAGCAAATTTTTCAGCATTGATTGGCGTGTTGATCGCGCCTGGCCCGATATTGTTGACACGAATGCCTTTCGGCGCATATTCCAGTGCCAATGTTTCCGTCATCAGCTTGATTCCGCCTTTACTTGCCGCATAGTGAACAAATAATGGCCACGGAATTACTTCATGTACGCTCGACATATTAATGACATTTCCTTTTATATCGTTTTCAACAAAATATTTAATCGCTTCACGGCTTCCTAAAAAGGCGCCCGTTAAGTTTGTGCTGATGACTTTTTCCCAATCCTTGAGCGGCATTTCATGAGACGGCACGGGATTTTCAAGACCGGCATTATTAATCATAATATCGAGTGTGCCGAACTCTTTAATCGCTGTTTGGACGATGTTTTTTACATCTTCCTCTTTCGTTACGTCTCCTTGGACGACAATGGCTTCACCGCCCGCCTTGATGACCTCTTCTTTTACCTCGTTTGGATCCTGTTTATTACTGTAATAGTTGATGACCACTTTCGCCTGCTCCTTGCCGAAGCGAACGGCCATTGCCTTTCCTAATCCTGAAGCAGCTCCTGTGATAGCGACGACTTTTCCTTTTAAATCCGGATACATATTCATCCTCCTTAACTGTTATGAATTCGTTTTGGCGATTCCTAAAAATACGGCAGCCGCAATAATCAGTGCAATCCCGATCGCAATCGCAATCAGCTGGCGTTTTGATTTCTTTTCACGCAGGATGAAAATACCGCCAAGCGTCGAGATGACAATTCCCATTTGAGAGAGAGAAAAGCTTGTGGCAACGCCGACTTTCGGCTGAGAAATAAACAAAAACATATTTCCCCCTGCCCAAATTAAGCCCGGGAGAATATTTCGGATGGCATACTTGTTGAAGGGCTTGTGCTTATAGGTTAAAATGACCCCTCCAATGACCATCCCGATCGCCTGCGGCAACAGGGCGGACCATCCAGATACATTAAATAATCTTGCGACAACGACATAAATCAAATAACCCAATGTCGAGACCAGAAGGATTAAAATGCCCTTTTTTAAGTTGCTCGGCTCTCCATCTTTTTTGTCTTTCTTATCTTCTAATGACGTGAGAACGATACCGACAATAATAAAGATAAGAGCGAGGACTCCAAGTGTAATCGAAATCGGTGTTGACCACTCTCGGAAAACAATGACGCCGAACAGTGAGGTGGAAACAAGCTGCATCCCTGTGGAAATCGGCATCGTTTTGGACACACCCATTAACTGAATGCTTTTGAGCTGGTTGCTCTGCCCAAGTGACCAAAATAAGCCGGATATAATTCCAACGATAAAAATGCGCATGGACAAGACGGGTTGGACAAACAAATAAATAACGATAGAAACAATTAACGCCCCGATCGTCGTTCCCAGTGTTTGGCTGTACGGCCCGCCGCCTAATTTCACATTGAAGAGAACAATGCTCCCCCAAAACAAAGCTGGGAGAAGAGCCAAAAATAAATCCATTGTTGGGGAACCTTCTTTCAAAATGTATTTGCTGTTATTTTGGCTGGAATTGATGTGTTTATTCGCTGAAACAAAAAAAGAGCTGCCGGATCTTCCGGCAGCTCTTCAGGAGCATATCGTTTCGTTTATAAACCGATGGACATATATTTTGTTTCAAGGTATGGTTCGATACCTTCTGAACCGCCTTCACGTCCGATTCCGCTTTCTTTCATTCCGCCGAAAGGAGCTTGAACCGCGGACGGTCCTCCGTCATTCCAGCCGATAATTCCGTACTCAAGGTTCTCGGAAATATAAATGCCGCGGCGGTAATTTTCTGTGAAGAAATAAGCAGCCAAGCCGTACGGTGTATCGTTGGCGAGCTCAATTGCTTCATCAATATCTGTAAAAGTGACGATTGGCGCAACAGGGCCGAATGTTTCCTCGTGCATGATATTCATGGACGTATTGACGTCAGCGAGCACTGTCGGATTGACAAAGTAGCAGCCTTTATCATCGTTTCGTTCATAAGTGCCCCCAGCGACAACCTTCGCTCCTTTTTCAACCGCATCATCAATTTGGCTGACGATTTTTTCAAAGCCCCTTTTGTTGATAATCGGACCGACGTTTACGCCTTCCTCAAGTCCGTTTCCTACCTTCAGCTTCGATACTTGCTCGCTCAGTTTCGCAGCAAATTCATCTTTGATGGATTCATGGACGATGAGCCGGTTGGCGCATACGCATGTTTGGCCCGCGTTTCGGTATTTAGACACCATTGCCTGTTCAACAGCAAGATCAATGTTTGCATCTTCATCCACAATCAGCGGGGCATGTCCGCCGAGCTCCATGGATACGTGTTTCACAGTATCAGCGCTGTTTTTCATCAGGATTTTCCCTACAGGTGTTGATCCTGTAAAGGTGATTTTGCGGATTTTCGGACTGCTTGTAAAAACATTTCCGATCTCCTCGCCATCACCGATGACAACCTGAAGCACGTCTTTTGGAATACCCGCTTCGTATGCGAGGCGTGCAAGTTCATAGGCTGACAGCGGTGTATCAGGCGCCGGCTTGATAATAAACGTACAGCCGGCAGCAAGAGCAGGCGCCGCTTTACGTGTAATCATCGCATTTGGGAAATTCCAAGGCGTAATCGCGGCAACTGGGCCGACTGCCTGGCGCGTCACGACAATTCGTTTTCCGGTTGTCGGAGCCGGAACGGTTCTTCCGTACACACGCTTCGCTTCCTCTGCGAACCATTCGATATACCCGGCGCCGTACAGCACCTCCCCTACAGCTTCCTGGTACGGTTTTCCGTTTTCCTTCGTAATTAAATCCGCAAGTTCTTCTTTATGTTCAACGATTAGCTCATACCACTTTTTCAAAAGAGACGCTCTTTCGTTCGCTGATGTTTTAGACCATGATGTAAACGCTTGATGTGAACGTTCAATGGCTTCTTCTACTTCTTTGGCTGATTGCTGAGGAATCGTTTTGATCGCCTCGCCTGTAGCCGGGTTGTAGACCGTTAATTGATCTGGCATATTGAACATTCCTTTCTATTCTTGGATTTACTTAAAATGATAGCAGACCCGTGTGCGGTCTTTCCAATGATTAAGCTCGCAGACCTGCTTCCACAATGTGGAGCCCTTCATTCAGAAGGTCATCTGAAATAACCAGCGGCGTCAGGAAGCGGATGATATTGCCGTTGATTCCGGCTGTCAGCAGCAGCAATCCGTTTTGATTCGCGTACGCTGCGATGGCTGCCGCTTTCGCTTTATCAGGTTCACGTGTTTCAGGGTCTTTGACGATCTCGATTGCTGCCATCGCCCCAAGTCTGCGAATGTCACCGATAAACGGGTATTCTGTTTGCCATTCAAGCGCTTTTTCTTCAATGATCCTGCCGATTTCCTCAGAACGTTCATTGAGGCCTTCTTCTTCAATAATGTCCAAAACAGCCAATGCCGCCGCGCACCCAAGCGGACTTCCCGCATACGTGCCGCCGAGCTCTCCGGGCGCCGCCGCATCAAGCATATCCGCGCGTCCGATCACACCGCTTAACGGCAGCCCAGCCGCAAGAGATTTCGAAACCGTGATCAGGTCTGGCACGACATCAAAGTGCTCGATCGCGAAATAAGTGCCCGTTCTGGCAAATCCGGTTTGTATTTCATCGGCCATAAAGACGATGCCGTGTTCTTTACAGAAGGAAGCGACGTGCTGCACAAACCGTTTAGAAGGAACAATGAATCCGCCTTCTCCCTGCACCGGCTCCATCACAATACACGCTACCGTTTCAGGAGCAACTGCTGCGATAAAGAAGTCATTGAACGCTTGAATGACCATATCGTCATATGCATCATCACTCAGTCCGGCAGGCTTCTGATAATAATACGGAAACGGCGCCTGGTATACCTCTGATGCAAATGGCCCGAAACCGAATTTGTACGGCTTTACCTTGCTTGTCATGCTCATCGTCATATTCGTGCGTCCGTGGAACCCGCGTGTAAACGAGACAACGCCTTGGCGCTTGGTATACTTTCTGGCGATTTTCACAGCGTTTTCGACCGCTTCCGCTCCGGAATTGAGGAAAATCGCTTTTTTCTCATGAGTGCCCGGGGCAATGCCGCAAAGCTTTTCAGCTAATTCAATATAAGACGGATACATCATGACGTTAAAGCCCGGATGGATCAGCTCCTCCGCCTGCCGCTTCACAGCTTCTACCACCTTCGGATGCGAGTGTCCGACGTTTAAAGTTCCAATAGCGCCAGCAAAATCAATAAATCTCCGGCCGTCCAAATCATACAGCTCTGCTCCCTCTCCTTTTACCGCCAGGCTGCGGTTTCCGTTGCTCACACCTTTTGAGACAAATCGGTCCCGTTTTTGCTGCCACTCCGCTGTAGTGAAAGTTGATGCCGTTGTTTGACTCATGTGAATTCCCCCGCTGTCATTATTTTCTTATCATTCTGACTTCTTTTTGGTATGATGAAAAGTACCAATTATAACTTTTTGACGGTACCAAAAGGAGACACCGCAATGGACATCTCAATCACTCTCGATCGCTCAGAAAAAGCGGATTATATCTATCAGCAGATTTATCAAAAGCTGAAAAACGAAATCCTCAGCCGTAATCTGCTGCCCCACTCGAAGGTCCCCTCCAAACGAGAGCTGGCTGAAAAGCTGAAGGTCAGCGTAAACTCTGTGAATTCAGCCTATCAACAGCTGCTCGCCGAAGGGTATTTGTACGCTGAAGAAAGAAAGGGATTTTTCGTGGAACAGCTGGACACATTCTCCTCTGAGGAACAGCCCTCATTTTCACTGCCGGATGACCTGAAAGAGGTTCATATCGATCAAAGCGATTGGATATCTTTTTCACATATGAGTGCCGATACAGATCATTTTCCAATGAAAAGCTGGTTTCGCTGTGAGCAAAAAGCGGCTGCCCGCTCACACCGCACGCTCGGCGACATGTCTCATCCGCAAGGCATATATGAGGTAAGAGCCGCCATTACAAGGCTCATCTCTCTGACGCGGGGCGTGAAATGCCGGCCGGAACAAATCGTCATCGGGGCGGGCACCCAGGTGCTGATGCAGCTGCTGACTGAGCTTTTGCCCCAGGATGCGGTGTATGCGATGGAGGAGCCTGGTTACAGGCGAATGTACCAGCTTTTGCAACATGCCGGAAAACAGGTGAAGACGATTATGCTTGATGAAAAAGGGATCTCCATTTCTGAAATCACCAGACAGAAGCCTGATGTATTAATCACTACTCCTTCGCATCAATTCCCGGCCGGAACAATTATGCCTGTATCCCGGAGAATTCAGCTGCTGAACTGGGCAGCGGAGCAGCCGAGCAGCTATATTATTGAGGATGATTATGACAGCGAATTTAAATATGATGTAGACAGTATTCCGGCGCTCCAAAGCCTCGACCGCTTTCAAAACGTCATCTATATGGGCACATTTTCAAAGTCACTTCTCCCCGGATTGCGGATCAGCTACATGGTGCTGCCGCCGAAGCTGTTACGGGTATACAAAAAGCGGGGCTATGACCTGCAGACCTGCTCGTCGCTCACCCAGCTCGCCCTGCAGGAATTTATCGAGTCCGGAGAATATCAGAAGCATATAAAAAAAATGAAGCAGCATTATAAAGAAAAGAGAGAACGCCTCATCCGCGCATTAGAATCAGAGTTTGGAGGGGAGATTACAGTAAAAGGGGCAAATGCGGGACTGCATTTCGTTACTGAATTTTACACCTGCCGCACAGAACAAGAGATCCTCGCGCATGCCGCCGCCCAACAGCTTGAAATCTTCGGGATGAGCCGGTTTCGCTTAAAAGAAAGCCGTCCGCAGCCTGACAAACCCGCGCTTATTATCGGCTTTGCACGGCTGAGGGAAGAGGACATTCAGGAAGGTGTGCAAAGACTTCGCCGCGCTGTTTATGGACATAAAAAAATCCCCGGTTCAGGGGATTGATTTACCAGCGCTCCTGGTCCACGTTCAGCACTGCTTCAAGCAGGCCCGGAAATGCCCTTTCAAGATCTTCTGTGCGAAGCGAATAATAACGGCGCTTTCCTTCTATGCGTACTTGAGCGATGCCCGATTCTCTTAATACTTTAAAATGGTGGGACAAGGTCGACTTTGCAACCTGTACATCAGCACAGGTGCTGCACGTTTTCTCTTTTGCTTCGGCCAATTGCTTCACCAGCTCTAAACGAAGCGGATCACTCAGTGCGTGAAGAACCTTTGTCAGCTGCAATGTTTCTGTTTCTGGATGGTTTGGAATGTTCATGACACAAATGTATCACACAACAATTAGAATGACAATTTTACTATTTGAGGGTTTTTCCTTTACCTGATTTTGATTACATGGTACATTTAGTTCGATCAAATTCGAACAATAAATTTTAAAGAAAAATGGAGGAGATTTACATGATCGTATTACAAGCTTACATCAAAGTAAAACCAGAAAAACGCGAGGAATTTTTGAGCGAGGCTCAATCACTTGTTCAGCATTCAAGAGCTGAGGAAGGCAACGCGCAATACGACCTATTTGAAAAAGTAGGCGAAGAAAATACATTTGTCATGCTTGAAAAATGGAAAGATGAAGCGGCAATGAAATTCCATAACGAAACTGCGCATTTCCAAGGATTTGTCGCAAAAGGAAAAGAATTGCTGAGCGCTCCTCTTGATGTTGTGCGCACAGAGCTCAGCGAGTAAGGAAAGGATGTCTCACATGAACGAAGTAATCAAATCATTAACGGATCACCGCTCCATCCGCAGCTATACGGACGAGCCGGTGTCAGAAGAGCAGCTGGACCACATTATACAAGCGGTGCAATCAGCCCCTTCTTCTATCAACGGCCAGCAAGTAACCGTCATCGCGATTCAGGATAAAGAGCGCAAAAAGAAAATCTCCGAGCTGGCGGGCGGACAGCCGTGGATTGACCAAGCTCCGGTTTTCTTGCTTTTCTGCGCAGACTTCAACCGTGCAAAAATTGCGCTTGAAGATCTGCATGACTTCAACATGGAAATCACAAATGGGCTAGAATCCGTTCTTGTCGGCGCAGTAGATGCCGGCATCGCACTTGGCACAGCGACGGCAGCGGCTGAATCACTCGGACTTGGCACTGTTCCGATCGGCGCGGTTCGCGGAAATCCAAATGAACTGATCGAGCTGCTTCAGCTTCCGAAATACGTGTTTCCTGTATCGGGTCTGGTCATCGGCCATCCTGCTGATCGTTCAGCGAAAAAACCTCGTCTTCCAAAGGCAGCGGTTTATCACAAAGAAACGTATCTGCAGCAGGACGAGCTGACATCACACATTCAGTCATATGATGAACAAATGTCCGAATACATGAAAAACCGGACCAACGGAAAAGAAACACGAAACTGGTCGCAAGGCATCGCCTCATACTATGAGCGCCTGTACTATCCGCATATTCGTGAAATGCTCGAAACACAAGGATTTAAAGTTGAAAAATAAGCCACACCCGGCCTGTCGGAATTCCGGCAGGCCCCTTTTATTGTCCGGATAAAATCCATTGACTTTCATTTTGTTTATTTGGTAAAATTTTATCGAGGTTACTCATTGGTTTCCTGTGAACCAATGGGTTTTCTATTGTTCAAGAAAGAAGGAAGCCATGAGATGCTTGATAAAAAAACAGAAATCTTGTTAGCCGCACGGAAGCTTTTTTCTGAAAAGGATTTTACATCGGTTTCCATGCAGGCAATCGCAGAAGAATGTAAGATATCAAAAGCTTCGATATATAAGCTGTTTCAATCGAAGGAAGATTTGCTTTTGGAGCTGCTGACGTTTAACCAGAAGCAAATGGTGGCCGCGGCATCAAGACTGCAGGAAAATACCGCGCTGACACCGGAGGAGCGTTTGATTCAAAAGGTCAAAATGGAGCTGGAAGGATTCAGGCGGAATCAGCAGTTTTTTAATATGCTGACCTACGGAAACCCCAAGCTGCACAATGACCGTGTAAAACAGCATATCCATCAGACCAGATCGACGATTATCTGTTGGCACCGCGATTCGCTGATCCAGGCGTATGGAGAAACCATTCTCCCGTTTGTATGGGATTTGGTGATCATTCTTCACGGCATGATGCGTGAGTTTTTAATGCTGATCAAAATAGAAGAAAAACCGCTTGAGTTTGACCCGATCGCATCGTTTATCATCAGCACCCTCAATCAGATTGTCAAAAACAGAGAAACACGGCACTCCCTGCTTCCGCCTGAGACCATCGAGCTTTATATCCAATCGGCGTCCTCCTACCAGCCAAAGGATAAATCTCTCCTGTTATCAGAAAGCCTGAAAGAATTACATAAAGGCATCTCTTCCCTGCCCGCCGCGGATTATGATATCGATGAGCTGACATCCGCTGCAGCCATGCTGGAAGAGGAAGCAAAAAAGGAAGAGCCCCGCGCCTTTTTACTGAAATCACTGATTGGCTATCTGGAACAAACCGGTGTTTTAACACAGCAAATTTCTATGTTAAAAACACTGTTAATTACTTAAAGAAAAGAAGGGATCTTATTGGACACAAGTATTGAAAAAAAACCGTATAACCGTTCTGTCATTGTCGGCATTTTGTTAGCCGGGGCGTTTGTCGCCATTTTGAACCAGACACTGTTAATTACCGCTCTCCCCCATATCATGAGGGATTTTCATATAGATGCAAACCAAGCCCAATGGCTGACGACTTCATTTATGTTAACGAACGGTATTTTAATTCCGATTACTGCGTTTTTAATTGAAAAATTCACGAGCCGTACGCTTCTCATTACGGCGATGAGTATTTTCACTGCCGGAACAATCGTCGGCACGTTTGCCCCGAACTTTCCGGTTCTGCTGGCGGCCCGTATCATTCAGGCGGCCGGAGCCGGCATTATGATGCCGCTCATGCAAACAGTATTTTTAACGATCTTTCCGATTGAAAAGCGCGGCCAGGCTATGGGTATGGTCGGATTGGTCATCTCCTTCGCGCCTGCGATCGGACCGACTCTTTCAGGATGGGCAGTAGAAGCTTTCTCATGGAGATCATTGTTTTATATCATTCTTCCGTTTGCCGTGATTGATTTGCTTCTCGCTATCATTCTTATGAAAAACGTGACGACATTAAGAAAAACACAGATTGATATTTTATCAGTTATCCTGTCGACACTTGGATTTGGCGGACTGCTCTATGGCTTCTCAAGCGTCGGCTCTTACGGATGGACCAGCTCAACGGTTCTGATTTCACTGCTAGTGGGCGTGATCGCGCTGCTCTTATTTATTACAAGACAGATGAAGCTTGAAAAACCGATGCTGGAATTCCGCGTATTTACGTTTGGTATCTTCAGCTTAACAACCCTGCTGGGAACCCTTGTCTTTGCATTATTAATTGGTACAGAAACCATTCTGCCGCTGTATACACAAAACGTCAGAGACGTCACAGCCTTTGATACAGGGCTTATGCTTCTTCCGGGAGCCATTGTGATGGGCTTCATGTCACCGATTATCGGAAGAATTTTTGACCGTGTCGGCGGAAGAGGCCTGGCGATTGCAGGTTTCTGTATCATCTTCCTGACATCACTTCCGTTTATGCAGCTGACTGACCATACGTCATTGGCTTGGATTGTCGTTTTATATACCGTTCGTCTCTTAGGGACAGCGATGATTATGATGCCTGTGACAACAGCCGGAATCAATGCGCTGCCGCGCCACCTGATTCCACACGGAACAGCGATGAACAATACGGTTCGCCAAGTCGGCGGCTCCATCGGAACTGCTCTCCTGGTATCCGTGATGAGCAACCAGGCGGCACATGCAGGAACCACAAATGTAAAACACGCCGCTCTGCACGGCATGAATGCCGCTTTTATCGTGGCAGCCTGCATCGCGCTTGCCGGTTTACTTCTATCCTTTACATTAAAGAAACCTCAGCGCCCTGCCGAACAGCAGCCGGCACGCTGATCCTGTAAAAAAAGAGCCCCGCTTTGAGAGCGGAGGCTCTTTTTGGTGTTACTTCTCTAAACCGTCTTTCACTTCTTTAATCATTTGCGTCATTGACTCAAGTCCGCCTCCTGATAAGTACCAAGTAGCTGAATCAAGGTAAACGACATGATTATTTTTCACGGCGTTTACGTTTTTCACATAGTCGTTTTCAACGACTTGTTTTGTAGATGATGTTTCTCCGATTGCTGTACCGCGGTCAATAACAAACAGGTAATCAGGGTTTGTTTTTGAAATGTACTCATATGAAACGCTTTGTCCGTGAGTAGACGCTTTGATATTTTTATCAGCCGGTGTCACGCCGAATACGTCATGGATCAGGCCGTATCTTGATTTAGAACCAAAGGCGCTGATTTTTCCGTCATTTGCAAGGATGACAAGACCGTTTTTGTTTTGCTTTTCAGCTGTTTTCTTAAGATCCGCAATTGAGTTATCAATTGTTGCGAGCTCGTCTTTTACTTCATCTTCTTTATCAAAGATTTTACCGATTGTTTCTGCATCTGATTGAAATGATTCCATGTAGTTCGCTGTATCTACGCCAAGGTAAATGGTCGGCGCGATTTCAGAGAATTCTTTGTAAGACTCGGATTGTCTTCCTGAGATAATGATCAGGTCAGGCTCTAATTCCGCCACTTTTTCAAAGTCTGGCTCTTTTAAGCTTCCGACATCAGCATATTTGTCATCTTTAAATTTGGACAGATATTTAGGAAGGGCTTGTTTCGGCAGGCCCGCTACTTTATCATCAAGACCTAATTTATCTAATGTATCTAAGCTTCCTAAATCAAATACAACGACTTTTTTAGGGTTCTTTGTCACTTTTGTGCCGTTTTTGTCCAGCTGGTGTTTCACCGTCATTTGTTCTTTCTTCGTGTCAGAACCTTTGCTGCTTGAGCTTTGGTTTCCGCAAGCGGAAATGACAACAGCCGTCACCAATGCGATGAATAGAATTGCAAACTTTTTCATGCTCTTCACCTCTTCTGTATATTAAGAAAAATAAACACCTATTCTTTGGTTATCAATCGTCTGAATCGGGATGGTCATATCGTAGATTTCTTCGAGCACAGAGGTTTCAATCATCTCCTCCGGCGGCCCCTCTTTTACGATTCGGCCGTTTTTCAAAGCAACGATATGATCGGAGTAGACGGAAGCAAAGTTGATATCGTGAATGACGATTACGATTGTTTTTCCAAGCTCCTCTACCAGCCTCTTCAGAAGCTTCATAATTTCAACTGAATGTTTCATATCCAGATTGTTCAGCGGCTCATCCAGAAAAATGTAATCCGTGTCCTGGGCAATGACCATTGCGATAAAAGCTCTTTGGCACTGTCCCCCGCTCAGCTGATCCAAGTACTTATCCTGAATCTCCTCCAGCTTCATATAACTGAGCGCCTGGTTGATATGAACCCAGTCTTCCTCTGTCAGCCGGCCCTGTGAATAAGGGAATCTGCCAAAACTGACAAGGTCTTTGATGGTCAGTCTGATATTGATTTGGTTCGCCTGCTTTAAAATACTCATTTTTTTGGCAAGCTCTTTGCTGTCGCAGGTTCCGATCTCTTCTCCGTCTATGAAAATCTCACCGGAATCCTTTTTGGTCAGTCGGCTCATAATAGACAGCAGCGTACTTTTGCCGGCGCCGTTAGGACCGATAAACGAGGTAATTTTGCCTTTTTGAATCGTGACTGACGTCTCTTCAAGGACAACTTTCCCTCCATATTGTTTGCTTACATTTTTGACCTCTACCATGATTTATTCTCCTTTAACAGCAAGTAGATAAAATAAATCCCGCCGGCAAAATTAATAATAACGCTCAGCGTCGTTGAGAAGGTAAATACTTTCTCAACCACAAACTGTCCCCCGACTAACGCAATAATGCTGATGAAAACAGAACCTGCGATTAAGTATGAATGCTTATATGTTTTCAGAAATTCTCTCGCCAGATTGACGACAAGAAGCCCCAAGAACATAATCGGGCCGACAAGCGCTGTAGAAACAGAAACAAGGATCGCGATCACGATCAGCATCTGTTTGACAACTTTGTCGTAGTTAATGCCCAAATTGACGGCGTGTTCACGGCCGAGTGACAGCACGTCAAAAAATTTCGTGAAACGCCAGACATAGATACCGGTCAGCAGGAAGATGATGACGGCGAGCCATAACAAATCAGTGTTGATGTTGTTAAAGCTGGCAAACATTTTGTCCTGCACAACCTGAAACTCATTCGGATCAATCAGCATCTGCATAAACGAAGACAGGCTGCTGAACAGCGTGCCGAACACGATTCCGATGAGCAGAAGGAAGAAGATATTTTTCCCCTCACCTTTGAACATGATCTGATAGAGAACAAAAGAAAACAGCACCATCAGCAAAACAGAGATGATGAAGTTGATGTTTTTATTCATGATTACGATATTCATAGAACCGAACAAAAAGATGATGACGGTCTGAATCAGCATATAGAGAGAATCGAGGCCTAAAATGCTGGGCGTCAGGATGCGGTTATTCGAGATGGTTTGGAAGATCATCGTCGAAAACGCAATCGCTCCCCCAGTCAGCATAATGGCAGCGACTTTTTTGATTCTTCTCGGCAGTGTGTAATCCCAATTGCCTAAGTCATAAAACAGAAACAAACCGATACATACAACGGCTATACCAACGAGCAACGCCATTTTCATCTGGTTACGCATACGCTTTTCTCCTTAACAGCATAAACAGGAAAATGCCGCTGCCGATGATTCCGACCATCAGACCAATCGAGATTTCATATGGGAAGATAATGACTCTGCCCAATATATCGCAAAACAGAACAAAAACCGCTCCCAGCAGCGCAGTGTGCGGCAGGCTGTTTTTCAGGTTGTCTCCTCTGTAAATCGATACAATGTTCGGGATGATTAAACCGAGAAACGGAAGCATACCGACAGTCAAAATGACAAGTGACGTAATCAGGGATACGATAATGAGCCCGATGTTCACAACCCGTTTATACTTGAGGCCGAGGTTGACAGAAAAGCTTTCCCCCATACCCGCCACTGTAAATTTATCCGCATAAACATAGGCAATGATGACAAGCGGAATACTCAGATAAAGAAGCTCGTATCTCCCTTTCACAACTAAGGAGAAATCCCCCTGAAGCCATGATGACACGTTCTGGATCAGGTCATATTTATACGCGATAAACGTCGCGATTGAGCTGACGATATTCCCGAGCATTAAACCGACTAGCGGAATAAAGATGGTGTCGTTAAACTTGATTCTTTCAAGAATTTTCATAAACAGAAAATTGCCGGCTAAAGCAAAGACAAAAGCAATCAGCATTTTCATTAAAGGACTTGCCGATGTAAACAAAAGCAAGGATATTAAGATTCCCAGCCTCGCCCAGTCCATCGTGCCGGCCGTTGTCGGTGACACGAATTTGTTTCTGGTGATCTGCTGCATAATCAGTCCGCAGATGCTCATGCTCATGCCCGCGATCAGAATGCTGATCAGCCGCGGCAAACGGCTGGCAAAGAGCGTTGACGCCTCTTCTTTGCTTAAATCAAAGAGATCAAGCGGCGACAGATCTTCTACGCCGATAAATACAGAAGTGACTGCTAATATGATAAGCAGAAAAAATAAGTAACGTAGCTTCATGCTGCCTCCTTACATCCTCACAAAAAAGAACGTATCTCCTACTCCGCAAGGACTCAAAACAATATGGCCATATAGTAATTGATTATCATTATCATTTACATATTACCATTTTTCTAGTGTTAGTCAATATTCTTTAAAAATATTCACTTCGTTATCTATTCAATTTTACTAATCATTCAAACCCTTTTCCATCACAAATCGTTAGTCTGTTTACCATATTTATCTTCACTATGCTACAGGTTCGTCATCAGACCTGACATAATTCCTCTCTATAAATACAAATGTTCATTCCACAAAGAAATTTCTCCTTGATTTACAGAACTGAAAGAGGGATAATAAATACTAAATTTGTGTGAAAATTTTAACATTAGGAGATGTAAACATGAAGGTCGTTAAATTCGGAGGCAGCTCACTCGCTTCAGGCGCACAGCTTGAAAAGGTATTTCAAATCGTAACCTCAGATCCCGCGCGCAAAGCTGTAGTGGTTTCGGCTCCGGGCAAACGCTATTCCGAGGATACGAAAGTGACTGATCTCTTAATCGCATGTGCTGAACAGTATTTATCATCCGGCAGCGCCCCTGAGCTGGCGGAAGCGGTCATTGAACGGTATGCTCTGATCGCAAATGAGCTTCAGCTTGAGCCGTGTATTATAGAAAAGATCCGTGATGATTTGTTTACGCTTTTAGAAGGAGATAAAAGCAATCCCGTACAATATCTGGACGCAGTCAAAGCAAGCGGTGAGGATAACAACGCCAAGCTGATTGCCGCTTATTTCCGCCACAAAGGCGTGAAAGCGGAATATGTGAACCCGAAGGATGCCGGCCTTTTTGTGACAAACGAACCCGGCAACGCGCAAGTTCTTCCTGAATCGTATCAAAATCTCTTTCAGCTGAGAGAGCGTGAAGGCCTTATCATATTCCCCGGCTTTTTCGGTTTCAGCAAGGATGGCGATGTGATGACATTCTCACGGAGCGGTTCTGATATTACAGGCTCGATTCTTGCTAACGGACTTCAAGCCGATTTGTACGAAAACTTTACGGACGTGGATGCTGTGTACTCTGTCAATCCGTCTTTTGTTGAGAATCCAAAGGAAATCAGCGAGCTGACATACAGAGAGATGCGGGAGCTGTCCTACGCGGGTTTTTCGGTATTTCATGATGAAGCGCTCATTCCGGCATTCAGAGCGGGGATTCCTGTTCAAATCAAAAATACGAACAACCCGGCAGCACAAGGGACCCGCGTCGTCAGCAAACGCGATAACACAAACGGTCCTGTCGTCGGCATTGCCAGCGATACCGGCTTTTGCAGCATTTATATCAGCAAGTATTTAATGAACAGAGAAATCGGATTTGGCCGCAGAGCCCTTCAAATCCTCGAGGAACACGGTTTGACGTATGAGCATGTTCCATCGGGAATTGATGACATGACGATCATCTTAAGACAGGGCCAAATGGATGCTTCGGCCGAACGAAGCGTAATGAAGCAGATTAAAGAGAACCTTCATGCCGATGAAGTCATTGTCGAGCACAATCTGGCGCTGATTATGGTTGTAGGAGAAGCAATGCGCCATAATGTCGGCACAACGGCAAGAGCAGCCAAAGCCTTATCAGAGGCGAAAGTGAATATCGAAATGATTAACCAAGGATCTTCTGAAGTGAGCATGATGTTCGGCGTAAAGGAAGCCGAAGAAAGAAAAGCCGTCCAAGCATTATACCGGGAGTTTTTCGCGGGTGTGCTGGTCTCTTAATCTATAAAATAAAAGCGGGCGGCAGGGCCCGCTTTTTATATTGCCCGCCTTGATAGCCGAATTGTTCATTTTTTGCCTTGTCCACTATTATCCCTATCAATCCGGCCGTGTCCGCATATTTTGCAGTATCCATCTTAGGGAGGTGAAGCCTTATGTCAGGATACGCTAACGGCGGCGGTTACGGCATCGGTTCTTTCGCTTTGATCGTTGTATTGTTTATTCTATTAATTATCGTAGGTGCTGCATTTACAAGAGGCTTCTAAGTAGTATGCAGTACAGCGCCGTAAGACAATATCATTGTCATGCGGCGTTTTTTAGTTGTTTTCTTTATTTTTCAATCTATATTCTGAAAGCCCTGTCCGCCGCGTTTATGCAGCATATCATAAAGTAATCTCACAAGGAGGTGGCACAGATGTCTGGGTACGGAAACTCTTTTGCTTTGATTGTTGTGTTATTTATCCTCTTAATTATCGTGGGAACTGCGTTTTTTAACGGAGGCTACTAAGAAAAAGGAATCTCCATGAATCAGGCGGCGCCGTAAGATCCATATCCTGCGTTGCTGTTTCTTTA
This sequence comes from Bacillus sp. PK3-037, assembly GCF_054161355.1. Taxonomy (NCBI): domain Bacteria; kingdom Bacillati; phylum Bacillota; class Bacilli; order Caryophanales; family Bacillaceae; genus Bacillus; species Bacillus sp. PK3-037. The sequence goes on from NZ_CP096408.1 coordinate 3,680,670, forward strand.
AAAGAAAACCCCTTCTCTTATTGAGAAGGGGCCTGGTTCTTACGTCATTCCTCTTTCTGTGACATGAAAGTCGGATGCTTCAGCATGTTCAGAGACGCCAACCGCTGTAAAAACAGCTGCTGCAGCCAAACAAATAACAAATAACTTAGATTTCAATTTCATACAAACCTTCACTCCTTTGTATTTGTTTTCTTGCCTCTTCAACTCTAAGAAAGTAGGAAGCAGACAGTTCAAACCATTTTTGTTCATAGTAATATTTTGCTACTTCTAGGCCTAAATCCTCTATATCAGCATACATATTTTTATTTTTTAAATATCGGAAACATCGCTCGATTCCTTCTGTATTGGGCTGTGCCTGATATAGGGATTGTAAAAACTCAAATTTTACCGCGTAGTCTGCATCGTCTGTTTCTTTAGCATATTCATAGCCCCTCTTGTGATATTCCGAGGCCTTCTCCTGTTTTCCGCGTTTATAATAAATAAGTGTTATTAAAAAGTATGCTTGAGGCAGAGAATTGGTGATTCTGCTGTTTTCAAAAGTGGAAACCGCTTTCTCAAAATGTTCAATGGCAGGGTCGAGAAGGTCTTGATTGTAATAACACAGCCCTAAATTATAAAGTGCTCTTCCGACCAATTGGGCTTTTTGTTCCGCTTCCGCCATCTCCAGCGCCAATCTGAAATGCCGTGCGGCTTGCTCAAAATTTCTCTCATCCATGAGGTTAACCCCGAACACAAAATGGCATTGGATAATCCGAACATTATAGGTTTCCTGCTCTACATAAATTTCGTATGCATTTTTGATATGAATCAATGAAAAGTACGTTTGCTTCATATAATAATAAGCTTCCGCGATTTTAAAATAAAATTCAGCCCGTTCAATATGATCGGAAACAAAAGAAAGTTTTTTCTCCGCCTGTTTGTAATATGTAATAGCTGAAATAAATTCCCGCTTATCAAACTCATACATTCCGCGGAAAAAATTCACATAGTAATCGAGAAGCCCTTTCAGATCAGCTTGGTTGCTGTCTATATTTCGTGATAATTCAGACAGGCTTGGCTGGTCTTCGATATTTAATTTCTCCAGCGGCTCAAGATAATCAAGCATAAGCTGGTGGCGAAATTCCATTAGTGAGTAATATAACAGCAAGTTGGAATCATGCTGCATGTGTTTCAGTTCCTGCTGGATTTCAGCTTTGAGCACCTCGGCATCCGGCACGCTGAAGGTCCGGATATATTTGTACCACTCGTTAATTTTTTGACCGACTGCTGAAGAAGGAATTACCCCGCTCTTCATTCCTTCACCCTCTCCCATCAAAAACTGTTTATGTCATATTTTATCATGTTTACAGACTGTCCTAACCCGAAAAACACGCAATCTTTATTTCGGGAGCACGCAATAAAAAAAGGAATACCGAAGCGATGTTAGAAAGAAGAAGGCGGCAGCATCTGACGATATGCCGCCTTACATGATTGATTGCTATTTTGTAGGTAAAGGAAGGCGGATAATGAATGTTGTGCCTTTCCCTTTTTCACTCTTAATATCTATTGTGCCTTGATGCATTTCAACAAGCTGCTTGACGATGGAGAGGCCGAGGCCGTATTCTCCGTACGCCGTGTTCGTTCTTGAAATATCAGCTTTGTAGAACCGCTCCCAAATATGCTCGATATCCTCTTTTGAAATGCCGATTCCCGTATCTTCAATTTCGATAATGGTCTCTTTATATCCTTCTGTTCCCCGCAGCCAAATGTCACCGTGCTGCGTAAATTGGATGCTGTTTTTCGTAATGTTCACGAGGATTTGAATTAACCGGTCATAGTCGGCATGAACGATCACGCTGTCCTCCACCTGAATCATCAGCCTATTTTGCTTTTCTTCCGCCTGCTGTTCAAGGTGCTCTTTCATGATTTCGAATACTTCAATCAGCGGAACGTCAAGCTTGTTCAGGGTGATTTGCTGTGATCTGATTTTTTCGTAATCGAGATTTTCTTTTACGAGCCGCAGCATTCGCTTCGTTTCCTCACTGATGAGCGAGAAGCATTTTTCTTTATTCTCCTCTGGAATCGTATCGCTGTTCAGCCCTTCAACCAAACCGTTAATGGTTGTCAGCGGCGTTCTTAATTCATGGGATACATCTGCAATAAACTGCCTTCTCCGCTTCTCAAGCCGATCGATTTCATCTCTCGACTGCTTTAATTTTTTCGCCATGATATTAAAGTCAGACGCCAGCACCCCGATTTCATCCCGATAGCCGTTTTCCAAGTGGATGTCATAGTCGCCGGAAGCTACTTTATCCGTTGCTTCTCTCAGCTTTTGAATGCGTTTCACATGGAATTTGGAAAGCAGCCAGCTGACGAGAATGGTAATGACAAGCGTGCTGATTATCGCGTAAAACATATAGAGATTGACCTGATTAATCATTTGCTCTACGCCGCTGATTGGAGAAATCAGCAGTACCGCGCCTTTAAATTCATTGTTTACAAAAATCGGCTGTGCAACAAGGGAAACCTCATCGTTAAAACGGCCATCCGCTCTGTTCATGACCACCTGCCCTTTTTTCAGCTTCTCCCACTCCGCTTTCTTCAGCTTTTCCCTTGGGCGAAAGTCTTCAGGGTAAAAATAAGGCTGCTGTGCTTCATTAAAGATGATAAACTGTGTCTTTCTTGTGCTTAAAATATCCTGATATGGATACAGCCGGCGCATATCAACCTGGCCGGCTTGAAATTCGCTAGCAATCTGCACCGCATATGACGTCAGTTCCTCTACTTTATTTTGGTAGGCAAACTCTTTCACAAAGTGAGAAAAAAGAGAAATAATGATAACAAATGCTAAAATTAATATGCTGACATGGCTCAGCAGCAGCTGATATAAATATTTAATCCTCATCAAATTTATACCCTACTCCCCATACAGTGTATAGGAAAGGCTTGTCCTCACTTGCAAGCTTTTTCCGCAGCCGTTTAATATGAACATCGACAGTCCGTTCGTCTCCGTAGAACTGATAGCCCCATACCTGCTCAAGCAGCTGCTCTCTGGAAAACACCTGCCGCGGGTTCTGCACAAGGTAATAAAGCAGGTCAAATTCCTTAGGCGTGAGGTTTTCAACAGGCTCCCCATTTAAAAATACTTCTCTCGTCTTTTTATTAATTTTAAAGCATTCCGATTCAATCGTATCTTCTTCCGCTGCCGCCTTGCCCGTCGCCTGATATCTTCTGTTCACGGCTTTGATGCGGGCAACCAATGTCAGCGGGCTGAATGGCTTCGTCACATAATCATCCGCACCCATCTCAAAGCCGATCACCTGGTCTGATTCGGTGTCTCTGGCAGTCAGCATGATAATCGGAACCGTGCTTGTCTCTCTTATTTTTCTGCAGATGGTTACGCCGTCCATAGACGGAAGCATAATATCCAGAATCACCAAATCCCAATTCTCTTCCGCAAAACGCTGATACCCCTCTAAACCGTCATGAACAAATTCAGCTTCAAAGCCTTCCTTAAAAAAGAACATCTCTGTCATCGTACAAACACTAACGTTATCTTCTATCATTAAAATTTTCATTGGATCCTCCGATTATTTGATGCTTTTTTATATAATAGCACCATTTTATACAGAAGATTTAGGGTTTCACAATTGTTAGTTTTTATTTCATCTACTAGAAATAGATTGTTCATATTTTTTTCATACCTTTGGACTACTATAAATTTGTCAACAAGTAGGCCAGCCTCACAGGCGGTGTTATCCATAAAAATACCTATACGGAGGAACATAAATGAATTTTATCAAACGGGCTTTTTGGAACATGAAGGCCAAAAAAGGAAAAACGTTTTTGCAGTTATTTGTGTTTACAGTCATTTGTATATTTGTTCTGTCTGGCCTCACGATCCAGTCAGCAGCTCAAAAATCCAGCGACCTTGCCAGACAGGAGCTGGGCGGAAGCGTTACGCTTCAAGTTGACCGCCAAAAACAAATGGAGAAGCAGCAGGACAGCGGTGAAAAACGCAGCTTCGAATCTACACCGATAAAAGTGTCTGATGCCAATAAGCTGACAGCGCTTGATCATGTGAAGAGCTACAACTTCATTACGTCAGCTTCAGCCAACGCCGGAAACTTCGATGCGATTGAAAGCTCAAGCTCTACTGATTCGAGCACAGACTCAAGCTCAAGCGATACAAAAGGCGCTCCAATGCAAGGCGGAAAACAAATGGTTCAAGCCGATCTTTCGATTGAAGGCGTCATCAGCACGTCGCTGTTAGAGGAATTCTCTGACGGAGATTCAAAAATCACAGATGGGCGCGCGATTACAAAATCTGATGTCGGCCAAAACGTCACAGTGATCAATGAAACATTAGCAGAAGAAAATGATGTAAGCGTTGGGGATTCCATCACAATAGAATCAGTAACTGACGAAGATACAACAGTCAAACTGAAGGTTGTCGGTATTTATAAAACAACGTCTTCAGGCGATGATCAAGCCCGGAATTTCTCATTCTTAAATCCTTACAATAAGCTTTACACACCTTACACAGCAACAGCGGCGCTGAAAGGTGACGACTATAAAAATACGATTGACTCAGCCGTATATGATATGGATGATGCGAAAAATATCGATGCCTTCGTAAAAGCAGCGAAGAAAACATCGATTGATTTTGATACATTCACACTGAATACAAACGATCAGCTTTACCAGCAAATGGTCGGCCCGATCGAAAATGTAGCTTCTTTCTCTAAAAATGTCGTGTATCTAGTGTCTGTGGCAGGCGCTGTCATTCTTGGCCTCATTGTCATGATGTCTATCAGAGAGCGCAAATATGAGATGGGTGTGTTAATGGCGATCGGTGAAAAACGGTGGAAGCTGATTGGCCAGTTCTTAACTGAGATTCTGATCGTGGCTGTTGTGGCCATCGGCATTGCATCAGTGACTGGAAATCTGGTCGCCAACCAGCTCGGCAATCAACTGTTATCCCAGCAGATCAGTTCATCAACTGATTCAACACAAACCGCAAGCGGCCAAATGCCCGGCGGCGGTGGCGGCATGGGCCACGGAATGTTCGGCCAAAGCTCTTCAAACGCGGACGTCATTGATTCACTGAATGTGGCAGTTTCGATGAACGATATGCTTGTTCTCGGCGGAATCGGAATGTTAATCGCTGTCATTGCAACGCTGCTGCCGTCTATTTCAGTACTGCGGCTCCACCCGAAAACGATATTGACAAAACAGGAATAGAAAGAGGCGAAACGAATGAGCTTATTAGAATTTCAACAAGTCGGCTACTGGTATAACGACAAAAGCCAGCCCTTGTTTCAAGATATCAATATCAGCTTTGAAAAAGGTAAATTTCATACAATTGTCGGCACATCAGGGACAGGAAAAACGACCTTCCTGTCTCTGGCAGGCGGACTTGACGCACCTAAAGAAGGACATATCCTTTATGGCGGAAAAGCTGTTTCTAAAATCGGGTTGACGAATTTCAGAAATAAATACGTATCAATTGTCTTTCAGGCGTACAATCTGCTTCCATATATGACAGCTCTGCAAAATGTGACAACCGCCATGGAAATCACAGGTTCAAAGGAAAAGAACAAAGAAGCATATGCGTTGGAGATGCTGGAGAAGGTCGGCATCAATGAAAAACAAGCCCGGCAAAAGGTTCTGACATTAAGCGGCGGACAGCAGCAGCGTGTTTCCATTACAAGAGCGTTTTGCTGTGACACGGACTTGATCGTAGCCGATGAACCGACCGGAAACCTTGACGAGGACACGTCGAAAGAAATTGTGCGGCTCTTTCAGGATTTGGCGCACAAAGAAAATAAATGCATCATCATGGTGACGCATGATGAACAAATTGCAAGGATCTCTGACATTACCATCAGACTTTCACGAGGAAGCGTTACTGTGACGGAAAACGCCGCAGTCGTTTAACAAAAACGCGCCTCTGCCAGTGCAGACAGGGGCGCAACCTATATCCCCCTTTTATATAGAAGTGAACGTAAAAAGAGCGGCGGCTGCATCCCCCCGCTCTTTTTATTGTTTCTGTTTTTCAGCCTGCTTTGATTTCTCTCTTCTCTTCTTTTTCCAAACAGCGAGGATAAACAGAAATAATGGAAACAGCAATTGAAAGGGCAAATGAATGTACAGCGGCACTACTTTCAGCCCTTCATTTAAATGCTCTGAAAAGTTGGTGGCAATTGCGATAGAGAGGATGAGTATGCCCAGTCCCATTGGATATGCCAACTGTGAAGGATTTTTTTCCTTAAAAAGAGTGGACGCACCCACCACCACCGCATACAGATAGAGGCTGACTTTGAAGAAGCCGCCGATAATCAGTGCCAGCATAAAAAAGATATCAAGCCGATCCAGAAATTCTTCCACTTTGATTGTCTGAATCGTACTTAAAAGCGGAAACTGCGATCGCAATGTCAGATCAACATCAAGCACACTGATATTAATCGCTACGGTAAGCGCCACAATCAATCCGCTGATGACTATAGCGAGCATCCCCACTTTTTTGACATTCTTGCGATCATTGAGATTAGGGAAAATCATTACAAATAAAACAATTTCACCGAACGGAACGTACATGGTTTGTGTAAAAACAGAATGAATAACAGGGAAAATCCCGTCTGCTAAAACCGGTTTTAAATTTTTCAGATCTATGGAACCCGATACAATGATCAGCACGAGACCGAGCGCACCCAATAGATACATTGCCCCGAAGAGAAGCTCACCCGCCCGCGCCAGCACTTCAATTCCTTTTCTGACGGCATATATGCAGACCATCATTAGTAAAGCATTTACGATGATAATCGGAGTATCATGGTAAGCAAATGTCAGCAGCATTTCTCCGAAATCACGCAGCACCCGGGCGGCAATATATGCAAAATATAAGATATAAAGAAACGAAAAGATCCAGCTCAGCTTTTTGCCGAGCATATCATCCATGTATTCTTTCGGGGAGAAATCCGGATAGCATTGATAGATCCCCTGATACAAGTAAAAAAGAAACAAACCAACTGCACAGCCTAACAGCACCGCTATCCAGGCATCCCGGCCCGCCATCGTTCCCGGTGTAATCAATAAGGAGCTGCCCAGCTCAAAAATGATCATCATGACAAACAGCTGCCTAATGCTGATTTTGGCTTTTTCCATCTGTCACTTCTCCTTTCTCGACCTATTCACGATTAAGCTGGTTTCTAAGCGGATTATTTCGCAGCCCCGTTCTTCTGATATACGTCTCCGCCTTTACATCGACAGACAGATCAGGCAAATATTCTTTGTCCCATGTATCCCTCATTTTTTTCCACTGCTTCGGATACTTCCTGTATATCGTGTCTCCGAATCCGATAAAGTCGATTTTATGTTCCTTTATGTTATTTACCGCATGGCTGATTTCCTTTTCCAGCTGTTTATTGAGTGCTTTTTCAATATCGGCTAACACCTTTGGATCAGACAAATGAAATGGATACTTTACTGCGTCTATTATGCCTTCAACCGTCACGTGAACATGAATGCGGGGACGGCCGTTTCGTATCTCCGGGTTAAGCTTTGTTGTCTGATGCGTGACCTGTAAGCTTACCGCATCTTTTGTCTTCTTCCAATCGGCATTAATAAACGTATGCTGGATTTGATTCTTAAGCCAGACAACCCCAACGCTTTCCTTATCTTCAATCCAATATTTTAAATATCCTCTTTTATCGAATACCGCCAAACCGTCCGCCTGAAGGATGGCTTGCGGGTCAGTCGCCTGTGTGTTTTCCAGGCTGACTCCTTTCTTATCGTCCCCGATCATCATGTATCCGGGGATCACCGGCGCTTCTGTTGTAATAGCAAGTGTTTTTAAGACATCTTGGATACTGGTTTTAATAACCCGCCCATATTGCGCTTGCGTAAAGTCGAGTGTTTTATTGACTTTATTGGACGGAATTTTATCAATCGGCGTAAGCGTTTTGACGATATTTTCGGCTTTCGTTTTATGGGCGATGACAATCGTTGCCGTGGTCCTGAATTCCGTATCGCGGTCAAGGTTATCTAACACAAAATTCAAACCTTCCTCTTTCGCCAGCTTTTCACTGATCACAACCAGGTTGGTATGGGCAAAATAAAGCCGCCGGGATACTTTCATAGAGGCTTTTCTGAGCGCTTCCGTCATGTTGCCGCCTACTATGGAATAGACGGATACAGGCGGCCTGTCTCCCGCACCGCCGCCCTGAAGCCCTCCGGCGACGTTTCCGGGATTAATAATCTGAAAGTGCAGTACGTAATTCCCTTCATTTGTCCGATCAATGCCGATGGCCGAAATAATCGCAAGATCTGTCAGCTCACGCTTATCCCAGCAGCCGGGCAGCACAATGATGCTCAAAAGCATGATAACGGCTAGTACACGTTTACGTATCATCTTGATCTCCTTCTCTCAACTCTTTGTTCACCATTCCGCGTGAACCATCCGGCTGAGGACGCTGGTCTTTCCCCTGACGGACCTTATCTTTTTTGCTGATGGATTCGGGCCTTTTCTGATCGGCCCACCAAGGAACACGGAACAGCGTGTCCTTCACGCCTTGTGAAGAAAAGGGCGCAAGCGGCGACATATAAGGAACACCAAAGGAACGCAGACTGCATAAATGAACAAACATCATAATAATCCCTAATACCAGCCCGTAAAAACCCATTACGGCAGAAGCAATGATAAACATAAATCGAATGAGGCGGGCAGATATCGCCATGGCAAACGCCGGCGTTGCGAAGCTGGCAATAGCCGTTATGGCAACGATGATGACCATGGCCGGAGACACGATACCAGCTTGAACAGCAGCTTGGCCGATAACAAGCGCGCCTACAATGGAAACAGCCGATCCTACAACCCTCGGCAGTCTGACCCCAGCTTCCCTGAGAATCTCAAAAGCAACCTCCATTGTGATGGCTTCAACAACGGCCGGAAACGGAACAATTTCCCGCTGGGCAGCAATGACGACTAACAGCTGTGTTGGAATCATTTCCTGATGAAACGTCGTGGCTGCCACATAAACAGCCGGCGCGACAAGTGAAATAAAAAAGATAAATATCCGCAGAATCCGTATACTTGTCGCAATGTCAAAGCGTGAATAATAATCTTCAACCGACTGAAAAAATTGAATAAATAAGGCTGGGGCAATCAAAACAAACGGTGTTCCGTCCACAACGATTGCAAATCTTCCTTCTAATAGATTTCCTGCGACGACGTCAGGGCGTTCCGTGTGATACATGGTCGGAAACGTCGTAAACGTTTCGTCTTCGATCAGCTGCTCAATGTATCCGGATTCTAAAATACTGTCAATGTCTATTCTTTTCAGGCGCTGCCTCACTTCCTTCAGCACCTTTTCATCACAAATGCCGTGAATGTACATCAGCGCGATATCCGTATTTGTCACAGAACCGATTTTCATTTTTTCGACCCATACATTGGGATTTTTAATGTATCGCCGAATCATGGAAATATTGGTTTGCAAAGACTCTGTAAACCCTTGGCGCGGGCCCCGGAATGACACCTGGGTGCTCGGCTCTTGTATGGAACGGTGCTCTCCCCCCTGGGTGCTGCAGATAAGCGCCTCATCAGAACCGTCCGCAAAAACCAGCGCATTTCCATGCATCAATTCAGTGAACAGCTTGTCCCAACTCTTTTCAGCTTTTACTCCGCCCAGCGGAAGCGTTTTTTCAAGGATCTGCTTTATCGCATGGGCGTTTTGGATGGTTTGATCCTGAATCAAAGGCTCGATTAACGATTCATGTATCGTGTTATTATCGACCAAACCCGCGACATAAATAATGGCCAGGTGAACTTCATCCTGTTCCCCTGCTTTCACTTCCCGAATAATGACATCAGAGCTGCTTCCGACTTTCTTCTTCATGTCCGCCACATTTTTCGCCAAACTTGAAGAAGCCAGAATCGGCCCTTCCTCTTTCTTCTGCTGATTCTTATCTTCTTGTTTCTGGCTGTCTCTCGTTTCGGTATTTTTCTTTTGCTTAAAAAATGACGGCATACACAAAATACCTTTCCTTATCGTTTTCTCATATTCTTCCTTTCAGCCTTAAGATTATGCATGTGACTGGCGGGCGGGTATAACTCTCTCATAAAGATAGACACTAAAAGCGGAGGGTGATGAAGGATGAAAATATTAAGCGTAACGGCTGTTTTATTAATTTGTTTGTTGGTGATTTCAGTTTTCATGGACATGCTTCAAGGATTCAGTTTAGGAAAAGCCATTTATAATAATATGTCCAGCTTCAAGATGACATCGTTTGCGGAATGGATGATGCTTTTATTTTTTGTTTTGATATTGGTGAGAGAGATATTCGTGATCTATAAATCGAACAAAAAGAGCCCCTAGAGCGAGGCGCTTTTGTTCAGACGATCATATTGCCGTTTACCTTATCTCCGCTGTTGTTGGTGATGGTTCCTTTGATGATTCGATTTCCGATGATGGCGGAATTGGTTGAGGTGTCCGTTTGAATGGCCACCGCCGTGCTTGCGGAGAGGTTATTGATGGTGTTTCCTGAAATGATAGAGCCTGAGGAGCCGTTGAGATAAATCACAATCGGTCTGCCGGCTGTTCTATTGACTGAAATGGTATTATCAAAAATGTCATGAACGCCGGTGCTGATATAGATGGTCACTAGAAGAGGAGATCTTTCAAAGTGGTTTCCGATAATAGAGGTTTTTGCACTTGTCGTACAGTAAATCGGGTAATTTTTAAAGTTTTTAAATGTATTGTTTTTAATAATTGCGCCAGCATTGTTTGTGACCGAAACGGCATACGATTCAAGGGCCGCTTCAAACACGTCGGGGTTAAGCGTATTTCCTTCGATCAACGCGCTTCCTTGAGCGATCCAAATGCCGCGGCTGAATTTTCTCAGCACATTGTCTTTAATGATCATATCGCCTCCTGAAATGTTCACCCCGTCGATGACTTGAATAAGACAGTTATTCAGAAATGCGGTATCATCAGACAGCACCGCTCGAAGGCCGGTACTGCGCCTTGTTTCAGAAAGTCCGTTTTGAATCTGGTTGCCGTCTACCTTTACATCGGAAGACTGATAAACCAATATCCCTGTGTTTTCAAAATTGCTGATTTTGTTGTTCGTGACAAGAACGCTCTTTCCTCTGACATCAATTCCGGTTGAAAATCCGGTAATGAGGTTGCCGGCGATCACTGCATCACTGCTTTCTTTTCCTTGTGAAACACCCAATCCGGTAATCCCGACTCTAGGCGCCGCAGCCGCGTCTTCCGCCCTTCTGAGAATATTCCCCTTAATGACCGTTTGAGTGCCGTACCCATAGCTGATCGTATTGTCTGAGTGGTTTCCTTCTATTGAAATGCCGTACCCGTTAAAATTGGTCACAGAACTTGAAACGTTTCCATTAAAATAGTTATTTCGAATCGAGACATTGAGCGGTTCCTCATAATCAATACTTCCTTCACCATATCCTTCAATGTCAATTCCGAATTTCGGCGCTGTTCCATTTCCCGTTCCGGCATCTTCAATCACGCAGCCCTCCACCGTAACTGTGTCACATCCGGTAATCGAAATGTTATTTCTCCTCGATCGCCGAACCTTACAGCGGCGGATGGTAATGTGCTCTGATGTTCGATAATCGTTATTTGTCTTTAAACCCCGCGGACTGATAATGATCCCATCTCCAGTAAAATCAGAAATGTTGACATCATCAACGACAACATTCGAACACCCTTCAATACAAATGCCGAAGCCCCATTCATGGGTTGACCTTATCCCCGCGGACGCATACGTATGCTCGTCGCGCTCGCCGATAATTTGTCCACCGGAAATGGTTATATTCTCTTGCTTGCCTACATAAAATGCAGAATACCCCCAAGAGCTGTTCGGAATGACTTTGATGATACACTCAGGGTCCATGACGATATGAAGATTGCCGGGAACAATAATCCCTGCGTTGCGAAACACCTGGTTCGCATCCCCTCCAAGCGTCCCGTCAATTAAATATGTTCCTTTCGGGAACCAGACTGTATGGTACCCCTTTGAAACAGCCGCGCTGAGGCATTGATTAATCAGTTCTGTCGAATCCGTTTTTCCGTCCCCTGAAATACCGAAATCTGCTGCATTCAAGATGAATTCAGCCAATGATCCAACCTCCTCCCGCATGATTGTTACCATGATATTCGCGGCAGCCCGATCTGCTTGTACATTTCTCTAAAATTTTATTAAAAAAGTATAAAGAAATACTATCGTTAGAAAATGCAACAAAACGAGACATAAGAAACAGGAAAAACTCACTATTTTCTACCTTTATAGTTTTTCCATTCTGGAACTTCTTGAAATGAGTATAATTTATATTGACACAAGTATTATATAAGAATATGATTTTTATAATACACTTTTTTAAGAAAGGGTTTGGCTGACATGGCTTCGATTGATAACGAAAGTATCATTAAAAGCGTCCCGCAAAAAGGGTTCTTTGGTCACCCGCGAGGACTATTTACGCTATTTTTCACCGAATTTTGGGAGCGTTTCTCTTACTATGGAATGAGAGCAATCTTACTTTACTATTTGTATACAGAGACGGTAAACGGAGGACTTGGCTTTGACAAAGGCACTGCGGTTGCCATTATGTCGATTTACGGATCACTCGTATACATGTCCACTATTATTGGCGGGTGGCTCGCTGATCGGGTATTCGGTACCGCAAACACCGTGTTTTATGGCGGCATATTCATTATGTTCGGCCACATTGCACTCGCCTATCCGGGCAGCGCGATAGCATTCTATATCAGCATGGTGCTTATCATTATCGGAACAGGCTTATTAAAACCAAACGTTTCGAGCGTCGTTGGAGATCTTTACACGAAAGAAGACCCGCGCCGCGACTCAGGTTTCAGTATTTTCTACATGGGGATTAACCTCGGCGGTTTACTCGCGCCGTTAATTGTCGGAACACTCGGACAGAAGTACAACTATCATCTCGGCTTCGGAGCTGCCGCGGTCGGAATGCTTCTCGGACTTATCGTATTTGCTTTGACAAGAAAGAAAAACCTCGGACCTGCAGGTTCCAATGTGCCGAATCCACTGTCTAAAAAATCTGCAATTGGCACCGGAATCGGTGTTATCATTGTGGCGATCGCAGTGATGATCTCTGTACAAACAGGCGTGCTGACGATCAACCGTTTCATCGACCTTGTAAGTATTCTCGGTATTTTGATTCCTGTTATTTATTTCATTATCATGTTTACAAGCAAAAAAGCGGACAAAACAGAAAAATCTCGTCTCGCCGCTTACGTTCCTTTGTTTATCGGTGCTGTTATGTTCTGGGCCATTCAGGAACAAGGAGCGACCATTCTTGCGGTATACGCTGATGAACGCATAAGACTTTCATTGGGCGGAATAGAACTTCAGTCATCTTGGTTCCAATCATTAAACCCATTGTTTATCGTCATTTTCGCGCCAATTTTCGCTTGGCTTTGGATGAAGCTTGGCAAACGCCAGCCGTCTACACCAGTTAAATTCTCAATCGGAATTATTTTAGCCGGCTTGTCATTTATCATTATGGTATTCCCGGCTATGCAAGGAAAAGAAGCACTCGTAAGCCCGCTGTGGCTCGTTCTCAGCTTCCTGCTTGTTGTGCTTGGAGAGCTGTGCCTGTCTCCAGTCGGTTTATCCGTGACAACGAAACTGGCGCCAGCTGCATTCTCTGCACAGACAATGAGTATGTGGTTTCTGACGAACGCAGCAGCCCAAGCGATCAATGCCCAAGTAGCCGGGTTGTTTGATAAAATACCGGAAACAACGTACTTCGGCACCATCGGCTTGATTTCTATCATACTCGGCGGCATTCTGCTGCTGATCTCACCGATCATCAAACGTGCGATGAAAGGTATCTTATAATAAAGAAAATCCCGCAGATCAGTTCTGCGGGATTTTTATTTGTCTATCCATTCCATTAAGCTTTGCCCGAAGGTTTGCGGTTCCTCCAGCATCGGCTGGTGCCCGCTCTTTTCAAAGATGATCTTCTTCACATGCGGATATATACCGTCAACGGCATCCCACAAAGACACAGGAGCAACCAAATAGTCATATCTGCCTAAACCGATATAGACAGGAACATGAACGTCTGCTAACCGCTGTATGAGGTTCATCTGCGCGAATGTATGTCCCCATAATCCATCTATGATCGGCATATTGGTGTCAACACCTTCCCATAAAGCTGCCGCATCCGGGCGCTCTTTATAAAAGCTTTTCGCTTCAGCGCGAATGCACATGTGCACGAAACGCCTTTCAGGATCTTTTTCTATGTCACCTGCTAAACTTGCAATATCTTTTTCGAAACGTTTCTTTCTCTCAGGGCTGGCTGTTTCCCTAAAAAACGTTTCACTGTCCCGCTGTCTCTTTTGACTGTTATCAGGCGCTGAATTAAGGATCACGGCCTTTCGCACATGCTCAGGGTACTTTCTGGCGTATTCTAATGCCATAAACGCGTGCCCCGAATGTCCCATGATGATAAAATCCTTGAGCTGAAGATGGCGTCTTATCGCTTCAATATCGCCTAAAACTGCATCCAGGCTTTGATCTTCCGGCCGCAGCGCCCGCGCCCGCTTGGCAAAACCCCTGTGATCGGCAAATATCCATTGATATTTCCGCTTGATATCCTCATGAAATAGACGCGGGTAGTAAACCGCACTGCCGATTACGAGAATCGTCGCGCCCTCTCCTTCAATACAATAAGATAAATCAAAACCGTCTGAATGACAGATCCCCTTTGTGACCATTCCTCACGCCCCCTTTGTCTTTATATGGCTCATTATACTAATAAAAGCCTGACGCATGGCGTCAGGCTCTTTCATTTATCGTTTTAATTCCTCAAGCGTTGCTTCCCATCTGTTCAGCACCTCTTCAGCATTGTGAAGCTGTATCCTGACGCCGGAAGTTATATCAGCGTACTTTGCAACATCCTCCTTAGCTGAAGCGATACGGCAGCCAAAGCGTTCCCTGTCATAGACCGCATCGTTCAGCGGCGGGAGCGGCTCACATTGCAGTTTCACGTAATGAGCGGCTCCTTTCCACCATGCAGTAAGCTGGGCTTGTCCCGTGCGAAGGATATTTCCCGCGGTCTCTGTGTTTTTCCACAGGGCGATCCGGATATCCGTCCGATTCAGGGCGATGATTTCTCCGGCACTGATCATAGCGGCATGCGGCCATCCGTCCTCCGATACCGTTTGCAGAACGAAGGCTTCATGCTGCTTTTCTTTCAGACGTTCCCCGTCAAGCAGCTCAAAGAGACTGTTTGATAGTCGGTTCACGCCGATCAGGCCTTTCGTTCCGGAACAGCGGGAACTTCAACCGCTGTTTCTGTTTCTTTTGGATCGATTTTAAAGGCCGGATTATATTTTTCCGGATTTGTAATACTTTCCGGTTCACATGATCTCCATGTAAAAAAACATGTTTGGCATTGATAGACTTCCCATGCTCCTTCTACAGGCGATTTGCTCATGACTTCTCCTTTTTTCGAATCGCATCGAGGACATGTATGCATGTCGAATCATCCTTTCCTTATTTATTCATCAAGTCCATTAGTTTTTCTTCCCATTCTTTTGTTGTTAATGGGGAATCAAGCGGCTGTGAATAATGGCCTCTTGTTTCCGGCGCAACAGGTGTTGTGGCATCAAGAATCATTTTGTGCGTGATTCCTGATGGATTTGATCCCGGGTCAAGCGGCAGGACTGATAAATCCGGTATAATGACCGCATCGTGTTTCGGGTGCATTTTTGTAGAGAGCGCCCACATGACCTGCGGCAGGTTGAATGGATCGACATCCTCGTCGACAACGATAACCATTTTGCAGTAGCCTAGTCCGTGCGGGGTTGTGAGCGCGCGCATGCCGACCGCTTTCGCAAATCCGCCATAGCGGTTTTTTGTTGATACAATCGCGATTAAACCGTGTGTGTACATGGCGTTCACAGCCACAATTTCATTCGGATACGCTTCTTTTAGCTGCTGATACAGCGGCACACAAGTATTAATGCCGATCATGTAATCGCATTCTGTCCAAGGCATGCCTAAGTATAAATGTTCAAAAATCGGATTGTTTCTATGATACACGCGTTTAATTTTGATAATCGGCATGCTGCGTCCGCCGGAATAGTGCCCTGTAAATTCACCGAATGGCCCTTCATATTCACGTTCTCCGGCAATGATTTCTCCCTCGAGCACCACTTCTGCTCCCCATGGAATATCAAGGTCAGACAGCTTTGATTTTACGATGCGGTACGGTTCTCCTTGGATTGCTCCCGCCATTTCGTATTCGGATTGATCATAGAGAAGCGGAGTGGATGCCGCGGTTGTAATGACCGGTTCACATCCGAGCGCAATCGTGACCGGAAGATTGATGCCGCGTTCTTCAGCTTGGCGCAGATGGATCGCAATATCGTGCTGCGGCACAGGCTGAATGCCGAGGCGGTCTTTTCCCTTTACCTGCATTCTGTATATGCCGACATTTTGTTTGCCGAAGTTGTCAGGGTCCTCAAGGTCGCGGGAGATGACGCATGCTTTGTCTAAATAGTAACCGCCGTCTCCTTGGTTAATCCTGAAAAGAGGCAGGATATCGAACAAATTGATGTCCTCTGTGATTTCATTTTCATGAAATGGCGCTGTTTCTTCGCGTTTGACCGGCATCGGAAACTGTTCATATCGCTTCGCAAATTCAAAAAACTGCTCTTTCACCGGTGTATCTTTCGGCAGTCCCAGCATCATCGCGTGGTTCGGCCAAGAGCCGATGACATTCATCGCGATTTGCGCATTGTTGTAGCCGTAAATATTGTTAAATAACAGCGCTGGGCTTTTATCGCCGAGGTTGCTGGCTGCCCGTGCAGCTGCTCCCAGATCAGGCTCAGGCTTTACCTCTTCATTCACCGTTAACAATTGTCCCTCTTTTTCAAGGGCAGCGAGAAATTCTCTGAAATCTTGATAAGCCATCATCAAGCTCCTCCTTTTTGTTTTTCAATTCCATTCCAGCGCTTTGCCTCAGAAAGGCGCAGGCCGAATTGGTCCAACGTTCTGAATACAATATGGTCGACCATTTCTTCTAAGCTGCTCGGCTGATTATAAAACGCCGGCATCGGCGGAAGAATAATCGTTCCCATTTTTGTGAGCGCAAGCATATTTTCGAGATGAATCTGGTTCAAAGGTGTCTCTCTTGTTAAGAGAACGAGCTTTTTCCGCTCTTTCAGCATGACATCCGCCGAGCGAGTAAGCAGATTATCCGCCATCCCGGTGCGGATGCTCGCAAGCGATTTCATACTGCACGGCGCCACAATCATGCCATCGGTATCAAACGAGCCGCTGGAGATGGCCGCCGCCTGGTCCTTATGTGAGTATGTGTATGTGGCCAGCTTTTCAACTTCTTTTAACGTGTAGCCTGTTTCATGTTTGATGGTAACGTTAGCCCAAGGAGACACAACGAGATGGGTTTCCACTTCCGCTGCCTTCAGCCATTCTAATAGCCGGACACCGAAGATAGCCCCTGTTGCCCCTGTCATTCCGACAACGAGTTTCAAATTTTGCCCCTCCTTCACGCTTGAATTCTGTCTTCATTTCAATCATACTCCTGATATATCCATATGAAAAATATTCGTTAAATCTATAATCAATACCTAAAAGGTATATAAAAGGAGGCCCTACTTTGGACATTCGTCAGCTGCGATATTTCATTACCATTGCCCAAGAACAAAAGATCACCTCTGCCGCCAAAAAACTCCATATGGCGCAGCCGCCGCTGAGCAGGCAGCTCAAACAGCTGGAGGATGAGCTGGGTGTTGTATTGTTTGACCGCAATAAGAAAAAACAAATGACCCTTACATATGAAGGAAGCATTTTTCTCAAAAGAGCCAAAGAGATTCTGCACAGGTTTGAAGATGCGGTCATTGAGGTACAGGAGCTGAGGGAGGAGGTTGCCGGCACGCTGGCTGTGGGTTCGACGATTTATTGCGCCGCTCTTATGCTTGAGAGAGTGACGCAAATGAAAGAAAGATATCCGCACCTCACCTTTAATATTTGGGAGAACGAACCGGCAACGCTGTTAGAGCTGCTGGAAAGCCGGCAAATCGACGCCGCTGTCACGACAACCATGATCAAAAGCGATACCGTCCAATTTAAAAAGCTTGACGACATTCCATGTGTGCTCGTTCTTTCTGATGATGCCGGGTATACATGCGGAGACACCATTCAAATGGAGGATATCCCTTCTTTCCCGCTGATTCTGCTGCGGCCTGTGAACGGAAAAGGCGTTTATAACCAGGTCATGAATGAATTTCAGCGTCTTCAGCTGGAGCCGCGTATTGTTTGTGAATGCCACGACTCAGCAACACTGCTCAGTCTCGTCTCATCAGGATTTGGCGCGTCCATTCTGCCCGTCACCATGATTCCTGTTCATATGAGAAACCACATTCACACAGTTAAAATCGAAAACAATCCCTTCGTTATGACACCGGCTGTCATGTGGAGAACTGACAGTTATTTGCCAAAACCGGTACAGCAATTTTTGAATTTATTTTAAGTGTTTTTGTCTCATGAAAACCAAATACTTGACTCATACTAAAAAAAAGTTATCCTTTAGATTTGTAAGCTATTTTTTCATTTCAACAAAATTAATCAGAAAAGTGGGGAATAGAATGAAAAAAGCACTTTTAGCTTTATTCATGGTCGTAAGCATTGCAGTCCTCGCAGCTTGCGGAGCAGGAAATGACAATCAGTCAAAAGATAACGGAAAAAACGGCGATCTTTGGGCTTCGATTAAGAAAAAAGGCGTGCTGACAGTCGGTACAGAAGGAACGTACGAACCGTTCACTTATCACGACAAAGACAATGACAAGCTGACTGGCTATGACGTGGAAGTCATCACAGAAGTCGCAAAACGCCTTGGACTGAAAGCCGAATTCAAGGAAACACAGTGGGACAGTATGTTTGCCGGCCTGAATTCCAAACGGTTTGACGTCGTTGCCAACCAAGTCGGAAAAACAGATCGTGAAAACCAATATGACTTCTCAGACAAATACACAACATCAAGAGCCGTTGTCGTGACGAAAAAAGACAACAACGATATTAAGTCTGAAAAAGACGTAAAAGGAAAAACGTCAGCTCAATCACTGACAAGCAACTATAACAAACTAGCTACAAATGCCGGCGCGAAAGTAGAAGGCGTTGAAGGCATGGCGCAGTCCCTTCAAATGATCCAGCAAGGCCGCGTCGACATGACGTACAACGATAAGCTTGCCGTATTAAACTATTTAAAAACATCAGGCAACAAAAACGTAAAAATCGCGTTTGAAACAGGCGATCCGCAGGAAACGTATTTCACGTTCCGTAAAGGAAGCGGCGAGGTTGTCGACCAAGTCAACAAAGCATTAAAAGAAATGAAAGAGGACGGGACTCTTTCTAAAATCTCCAAAAAATGGTTCGGCGAAGATGTTTCTAAATAATATCCCGGCACTGACGCTTGGCACGGCGATCCCGGGGGATCTGGTGCAGCAGTCATTCTGGCCGATACTTTCAGGGGGAATCTACTATACGATTCCCCTTACGATTCTTTCCTTTATATTCGGAATGATACTGGCGCTGATTACGGCGCTTGCCAGAATGTCGAAAGTGAGACCTTTGAGATGGGTGTTCAGCGTATACGTATCCGCCGTACGCGGCACGCCACTTCTCGTTCAATTGTTCATCATTTTCTATCTGTTCCCGGCCTTTAACATTACACTAGATCCTTTTCCAAGCGCAGTCATTGCCTTTTCCTTAAACGTCGGCGCCTATGCATCCGAAATCATCAGGGCATCTATTTTATCCGTGCCGAAGGGGCAATGGGAAGCTGGCTATACCATCGGCATGACACACCAGAAGACGCTGTTCCGCGTCATTTTGCCGCAGGCGTTTCGTGTGTCGATCCCGCCATTATCCAATACCTTTATCAGCTTGATCAAAGATACATCGCTTGCATCTCAGATTCTCGTCGCTGAGCTGTTCAGAAAAGCTCAGGAAATCGGCGCGCGCAATCTCGATCAGATTTTAGTCATTTATATTGAAGCGGCCTTTATTTATTGGATGATCTGCTTCTTGCTTTCGCTCGTCCAGCATGTCATCGAACGGCGTCTTGACCGCTACGTGGCCAAATAAGGAGGTTCCGAGTATGCTTTCCGTTAAAGGATTAAACAAATCATTCGGTCAAAATGAAATTTTAAAAAAGATAGATATGAAGATAGAAAAAGGAAAAGTCATCGCTATACTTGGGCCTTCCGGTTCAGGGAAAACGACGCTGCTTCGCTGTCTGAACGCGCTGGAAATCCCGAATCGCGGGGAGCTTGCATTTGATGATTTCTCCATCGATTTTTCAAAGAAAGTGAAGCAGTCGGATATCCTTCAGCTCCGCCGGAAATCGGGAATGGTGTTTCAGGCGTATCACCTCTTCCCTCACCGCACAGCCCTTGAAAACGTGATGGAAGGCCCTGTTCAGGTGCAAAAACGAAACAAAGAGGAAGTCAGAAAAGAAGCGATTCAGCTTCTGGAAAAAGTCGGATTGAAGGACAAAATGGATTTATATCCGTTCCAGCTTTCCGGCGGACAGCAGCAGCGCGTCGGCATCGCCCGCGCACTGGCAATTCAGCCTGAGCTGATGCTGTTTGACGAACCGACCTCAGCGCTTGACCCTGAGCTTGTGGGTGACGTACTGAAGGTTATCAAGGATTTAGCCAATGAAGGCTGGACCATGGTCGTTGTTACCCACGAAATCAAATTCGCCCAGGAAGTGGCGGACGAAGTCGTCTTCATTGACGGCGGCGTCATCGTGGAGCAGGGGCCGCCGGAAGAAATCTTCTCCGCTCCAAAAGAAGAACGGACCCAACGGTTTTTGAATCGGATTTTGAACCCGTTGTAACATCCAAAACAGGGCGCCTGCGGCGGCCCTGTTTTTTTGTTGAGCCCCTTTCGCCTATTCCGCCCTTTTGTCAGATATGCTACAATGACAATCGATTGATTTTTACGAAAGAAGGGACTTCACGTGAAGCGAGAACTTGTTCTGCGCTGGACATTTTATTTTGCCGGTCTGCTTATTTTGTCTTTTGGTATATCCCTTACGATAGAAGGAAAAGCGCTGGGGATCAGTCCGTGGGATGCATTTCATTACAGCCTGTTTCAGCACTTCGGGCTTACAATCGGCCAGTGGGCCATCATTATAGGGGCGATCATCGTTGGGTTGACGTCATTGTTTACGAGAGCTTGGCCAAAAATCGGAGCGATCCTGAACATGCTGCTGATTGGTATTTTTATAGATTTTTTCAATTTTCTTCTGCCTGCCCCTTCCACCTACACAGGCTCCGTCATCGTCTTCTCTCTCGGCGTGCTGCTGATCGGCTACGGCGTCGGTGTTTATGTATCAGCGGGCCTTGGCGCGGGGCCGCGTGATTCACTGATGATGCTGATTACAGAAAAAACCGGCTGGAATGTGCAATGGGTGCGGAACGGCATGGAAATAACAATTTTGTTTGCAGCATGGGGCATGGGCGGGCCAATCGGAATCGGAACCATTTTGACCGCCATCCTCACTGGGCTTATTTTGCGTTTTTCATTGCCGCAATCCACACAATTATTACAATATGCTGCGGCGAGACGGACAGCCGCTGCCAAAGCGACTCCGCCTTTGCACTAATCTGCTGTTTTAAAAAAACCGGACCAATTACATTTGTCCGGTTTTTTGCTTTTCACTCATGTTCTGCAAGCTTGTCTCATAGATTTGTACTATCTCATATAAGAGAAATACAAGGGACGGCAGGTATCATAATGGAAGTTATCCAACAATTTGCTAGACGCTCCTTCAGCATATTGCTCTTTTTCTTGTTACTCTATTGTTTCATCCTTCTTGAACCGGACAAGCTTTCTATTTCTGTTCCGAATTCACTGCTTAACGTCAATACCATTTTTCTGAGTATTTTACTTGAGTCCATTCCTTTCATCATGCTCGGCATCTTTTTTTCATCACTGATTGACTTGTTCATATCCGATCAATGGATGTCCAAATGGATCGTGAAGAACCCATATGGCGCAATTGGCTCCGCCCTCATGATCAGCATTCTTTCTCCCGTGTGTGAATGTGCGGTGATTCCAGTGGTGCGCCGTCTTATCCAAAAAGGCATGCCTCTGCACGTCGGTACGGTCATTTTAGTCGGAGCTCCCATCTTAAATCCGATTGTCGTATTGTCCACCTACTATGCATTCAGCAAGAATCTGGAGCTTGTCTATGCGCGCATCGGGCTGGCCGCCATCATTTGTATCATCACCGGCCTTATGATGTATTGGTTATTCAGAAAGCAATCAATGCTGAAAGCATCTACATCAGACGCGCGGACAGAATACACCCCGCAGCAGCACAGAAACCGCTTGAGATCTATCGTTACCCATGCGATTGAGGAATTCTTCGACATGGGCAGATATTTAATCGCCGGCGCATTTATCGCCAGTCTTTTTCAAACCTTTTTAAATCGGGGAGCTCTCGCTGAACTGGGAACAAGTGATCTGTCAGGTTCGGCCGTCATGATGGGACTAGCATTTGTCCTTTCACTCTGCTCGCATGCGGATGCTTTTGTCGCTTCTACGTTCGCCGGCACTTATTCTCACGCTTCCCTTCTCTCCTTTTTGCTGTATGGCCCGATGCTTGATTTAAAAAATACGTTTGTGTATGCTGCATGTTTCCAAAAACGCTTTGTGATCGCATTTTTTCTGATCATTTCAGCTTCGGTGCTTGGAATCGCATGGCTCTATGGTGTCATATTCGAATAAAGGGTGGTTGAATTGAAACATACTACAATGTATTCTTTTGAAGCTGTGGTTCGCGGACTTCTATTAATCGGCTTTGCTTTTATGACCTTAAAACTTTATCTGACAGGCGACATTTTACATTTCATTTCTCCCCGTATGATTTGGTTTACAAAGTTCTTTGTCTTAACTGCTTTTACACTCGGGATATTGTCAATCATGTGGCGAAAACAAGACAATCGGCACAGCTGCTCCGTCTGTGCATGCAGTCATCAGCATCCACAGACTCACCCATGGCTGTACAGCTTTTTTCTGATACCTATCGCATCAGGTTTCCTTTTTCCAAACCATGTTCTGACAAATGATATCGCCCAAAACCGAATGTTTTCCACAAATGGTTCGAAAAGCATTGATGACATCAAATCAGAAACAAAATCTGGTGAAGAAGGAACGGCTCCTACACTTCCAAGCGGCTATGAAAAAGAACTGGCACGGCAGATGGAGCAAGAAGAAATGATTTCTGTAGTGGATAAATATTATGTTCCGGTCGTTCATCTTTTGATGGAGAATCCGGAAGCTTATGAAGGCAAGGAGATTCATATCAAAGGTTTTGTCTATTTTGACGAACAGCTGAACCGCTATATTATCGGCCGTTATGGAATATCATGCTGTATCGCCGATGCCACTGTTTACGGGCTGCCGGTTGGTTTCTCTAAAAAACCTGATATTAAGGCAGGCGATTGGGTTTACCTAACGGGAAAGCTTACAACGATCAATCAGGACGGCGAACGCCTTCCAAACATTTCTGTGACAAACACACAAAAAATCAGCACACCTAAAAGCCCTTATGTATATGAGATCATCGAGGATCTTACTCCGAAATAAATCAAAATATGATAGGATGGTTTTGACAATCTTTTGCAGACGGAGGATCTAGAATGAAAATTTACGGAATTTATATGGACCGCCCGCTTTCACTGGCAGAATCGGATCGGCTGATGTCTTTCGTTTCCGCTGAAAAACGGGAGAAATGCAGGAGATTTTATCATAAAGAAGATGCTCATCGCACCCTGCTGGGAGATGTGCTTGTTCGCTCTGTCATCAGCGAGCAGTTCCAGCTGAATAAAGCCGATATCCGATTCAGCGCGCAGGAATACGGGAAGCCTTGCATCCCTAACCTCCCCAATGCCCACTTTAACATTTCCCACTCCGGCCATTGGGTCATCGGCGCGTTTGATTCAGATCCGATCGGCGTCGATATTGAAAAAATGAAGCCAATCAGCCTCGGGATTGCCGAACGTTTCTTTTCGAAGAACGAGTACAGCGATCTTTTATCCAAACATAAAGACGAGCAAAACGATTATTTTTATCATCTATGGTCTATGAAAGAGAGCTTTATTAAGCAGGAAGGCAAAGGCCTGTCGCTGCCGCTTGACTCCTTCTCCGTGCGCCTGCATGAGGATGGCCGAGTATCCGTCGAGCTTCCGGAACACCATACGCCTTGCTTTATCAAAACGTATGAGGTAGACCCCGGCTATAAAATGGCCGTGTGCGCCGCCCGCCCTGATTTCCCGGAGGACATCACGATGATCTCGTACGAAGCGCTTTTATAAATGGCTCATCAGCAGCTTAATGCCGCGTTCAATATCTTCAGTCTTCACATTGGAAAGATTGATTTTTAATAGATTTTCTTTCGGATAATCTGATAAATAATGGCGGTCAATCGTTTCAAGAAGGACCTCTTGTTTTTTCATCTTTTGAATCACTCTTGATGCCGGCAGATCCTCAGGAAGCACCAGATGGGTATGCATGCATGGGGCCTGGCCGCTGGAAAATAGAAAGCGGCCGCGGCTCGATTGTCCGTGAGTTTGAATGGCTTCATGAAGCCTGAGGGACCGTTCCTTATAGGAATTTCTGATTTTCTCCTTGTGCCTGCCGAACATTCCGCTTTTAATGTAAATTTCTAACGCGGCTTGGGAAATCATCGAGCAGTCAATGTCGTTCAGCTTTTTGTACGTAAGAAATGTGTCAGTCAGCGCATCTGGCAAAACGGCGGCCCCCACGCGAAGGCCGGGAAATATCATTTTTGAAAAGCTTTTTAAATAAATCACATGTGAGGACAGATCATATGCGTACAGCGGGTCTGCCTTTTTATTTTCCTCGAGATCACCGAGATAGTCATCCTCAACAAGATAGACGTCATAGGCTTCCGCCAATCTTACCAGCTCTCGTTTGTCCCGTTCGGCCAGTGAGCTCCCAAGCGGGTTATGGAAGCGTGGCATCGTATAAAAAAATTTGATCGGTTCTGTTTGAAACAGCCGCTCGACTTCCGCTAAATCAAGCCCCTGCTCCGTTCTTTTTATCCCGAATGCGGGGATGCCCAGTGTCTCCACTTGTTCAATCATCAAATGATAGCCCGGCTGTTCAATGGCGATCTTCTCTTTCCCATTGGGGAACGGCATTGCACATAGCAGGGATAGTGCCTGCTGGACGCCGGATGTGATAAACATATGACGCTCGTCCGCAAATACCTGCTGATCAGCAAACAGCTTTTGCAGAACACGGATGAGCGACGGGAGGCCCTTCGGCGTTCCGTAGAGAAACAAATCATGCTTGTATGTATCAATCGCTTTGTTGATGCAATGCTGAAAATCCACATACGGAAAAATATCAGGGTCCGGCGCAGACGTTGCAAAGTCGATTGGGCCTGACTTGCCGTGATGCGGCTTTCTCGTTTTTTTCACAAGATAATAACCGCTTTTCGGAACAGAATAGATGAGATGGCGTTTTTCCAGCTCTTGCAGCGCGCGGATCACCGTGCTTTTGCTGACTTGATAGCGGGCGGACAGCTGCCTGATGGAAGGCAGCCTGTCTCCTTCTTGATAGACACTGCTTTGCATCATTTCCTCTATCTGTATTAAGAGACTGATATACTTCTCCATTCTTTCTCCCCCTGTTTTGTACCGGTACAGTTCATCGTTTTTCTCATTGTACCGTTCCTATCCTCCCCATACAATAAAAGGGAGCGGCCGGCTCTATTATTTATATAAAGGAGCACTTCCTATATGTATAAAAACCAGCAAACCTCAGCTTATCTTGCAGCTATGTTAAACGCTTTAATTATCGGCTTATCCTTTCTTTTCGTAAAAATCGCGCTGCAATCGGCAGAACCATTTGATATTCTTGCACACCGGTTCACCCTTGCGTTTGCAGCGGCTACTATCCCTGTCTTATTCGGATGGGTGAAGCTGTCCATCCGTTTAAAAGATGTAATGGCTATATTGCCGCTCGCCCTGCTGTATCCGGCGCTGTTTTTCAGCTTTCAGGCATTCGGCCTGGTGTACTCGTCATCCTCTGAAGCCGGGATCATTCAGGCATCGATTCCGATTTTTACAATGGTCTTTGCCGCATATTTTTTAAAAGA
Source organism: Bacillus sp. PK3-037 (assembly GCF_054161355.1). Lineage (NCBI taxonomy): Bacteria > Bacillati > Bacillota > Bacilli > Caryophanales > Bacillaceae > Bacillus > Bacillus sp. PK3-037. The sequence continues at coordinate 3,706,888 of NZ_CP096408.1, forward strand.
GCGATCGACGTGGGCTCAAAAAGGGTTCACCGTGTTATCAGTTGCGGGCGTCATGTTTATTTTTGTGATGAAGGGCGTGAATGTTGAATCGGCCAGCCTAAAGGGATCTGTACTCATTCTCTTGTCCGCTCTGTCTTCAGCTATGTACAATACCGCCGCAAGAAAAATGACACAGCGTTTCCGGCTGGTAGAGCTCACCTACATCATGTCAGCGATCGGATTTGTCGTCTTCAATGCCATCGCCTTGGTTCGGCACGGCGCTTCCGGAACGGTTGGCACTTACTTCCATCCATTCCGGGAACCCGGATTTATTCTCGCGATTGTGTATTTGGGCGTGTTATCTTCGCTCGTGACTTCGTTTATGTCCAACTATGCGCTGTCCCGGATTGAGGCGTTTAAAATGAGCGCCTTTAATCATTTGTCCACCATCGTGACGATGATTGCCGGAGTTGTGGTTTTGAACGAAAGCCTAGCCTGGTATCACCTTGCCGGTGCGGTTTGTATTATCATCGGCGTGCTGGGAAGCAATGCCGGTCTCCGAAAAAGAAAGCAAACCGAAAAATCCATTTCTATGAACAAATGAGATGTTATGTTAGAGTTGAAGAAAAAATGGTTTGGGGTGCAGTGTAAGAATGATTCAACACAGTGTCTTCCTAGAGGGAGCCATTTCATTACAAGATATGAGATGTTACTTTTTATCCCGGCAAAGAATATCAGCATTGTTTTATTTTATTTATATTTTTCTTCTATCTTTATTGGTGTATTCGCTTTATGGATTTCCGATTACCGTTTATAACAGCGAAACACTTGAAGTGATATATAATGGTATTTTCATAGCGATTCTATCTTTGATCTTTACATTGCTTTTGATTGTTTTTCATTATATACGGCTGCGTACCAGCTATAAGAACAATAAACGGCTAAAACGCAAAAGGACATATACCATTAACCGGCAAGGCATTCAAATTCAATCCAAAAACTACGATACATTGTTTGAATGGGATGAAATAAGGGCAGTTGCAGAATATAAACACTTTTTCTCTATCAATACTTCTAGTCACCAGGTCATCTTAGTTCCTAAACGTTTTTTTGTATTCGAAAATGAGCTCCACTCATTCAGACAGCTTGTAAAAGAACATGTACGTGCCAAAAAAATAAAATGACAAATTTAAAAAGAGGGCTTTCCCTCTTTTTTTATGTTAATGAGATATGCCGCTCCATTGAGGAACATTCTCTTCAGCTAATGGAGATTTATCCCTCGACCCTCTCTTCGTTATGAACATGATTGTGTTTTTTAATTGGCACCAGCTCCAATAATGCTGATAAACTTACAAGCACCAAACACACAACAATAACCAGCAAATAATTATGATTCATGTCAAAAAATAATCCGCCCACATACACACTGAGAGCGCCGGCGATTTGATGGATAAAGAAATTGATGCCTAGGAGCGAGCCGATAAGCCCGGTTTGAAAGCTTTCAGAAATGGACGCAGCAGTCAGCGGGATCACGCCTGTGTAGCTGAGCCCGAATAACAGCGTAAAGCACAAGTACCAGAGCTCACTGTTATGAATGCCGAGTGCGGGAATGAGCAGGCAGATCAAGCTGATGAGACGAATGAAAAACAAAATGGAGAGCATCACGCTTCTGCTGCCAAGCAAATCTGACAGCCAGCCTGCCAATAATCCCCCGATGATAATAAACGCCCCGAATGCAGCCATCATTCCGTTGATATGAGAGACATGCGCATCCTCCAGCATTGGAACAAGATGAGCATCAATGATTCCCATCGTAAATCCGCACGTAAATACGCCGAAGTACAGGATATGAATGAGGCGGGACTGCTTTAACACCTTCCAAAATCCCTGCCAGTCATAAGATTTTTTCACGGACTGCCCTTGGACATTGGGCGGGTGCTTCATTCCGAAGGCCAAAAGAGGCAGCAGGACAGCCGCTAAGAAAATGCCCAATATTGTATACGCAGTTTGCCAGCCTGCATAGTAAGGAGCCGCAGCCCAAATCGGTGACAGCAGCAGCAAACCGGCTGAATTTGCATTGGTCAAAATGGCGAGCGCCAAGCCTTTATGCGTGTCAAACCAGCGGCTGATAAAATACTGTGTCGTCACGCCAACCGCGCAGGAATAGCCGATTCCGCCGAGCACTCCGTAGATCACGGAAAATATATGGACATTCGGCGAATGCGGGAGCGCCAAAAAGCTTGCGCTGATACAAATGGCACCGATCCCCATAATCTTTCTGACGCTGAACCGGTCAATAAAAAAGCCGACAAAAAACTGAACGACACCTGTTGTGATCATAAAAATGCTGACGGAAGCCGAAATCAGCGACCGATCGGCGTGAAAGGTCTCTGCCATCGGGAGCATAAAAAATTGAAAGGAATTTCTGAATGAGTTCATTCCGATGGCGAAGACAAACGTGAACAGCAATACTAACCATTTCATCTTAGGAGACGCGCGAAGGATATGCCGAGACATGTTTTCCTGACCTGCCTTTATTTGAGTATTGCGACTATTATATCATGAAAAAATTTACATTCTATATCAAAAAAAGCGAACAGCACAGCGCTGTCCGCTTTTTCATTAGGAACTGGAAATCGGATGCTGATTCAAAATCGCAAAAATCCGTTCCGCCACTTCCTCCGTATTTGACAGCAGAAACATATGCCCGCCGTCAAATTCATGGAACGTGATGTGTTTCGCCCACTTCTTCCAGCCTTCCGCATCCCGGATGCATTTTTCGTCATTCAGTCCGTTAAAGACGTGGACCGGCGATTGGATCGGTGTCATGTCGTTAAGCTCGAATTGTTCAAGAGCCCGGTAATCCGATCTGAACGAAGGAAGAAAAAATGACATAACTTCTTTATTTTCAACGAGCTCTGCGGGCATTCCGCCTAATTTGATAATATGATCGAGAAATTGATCATCAGGCAAATGCGATACTTTTTTCCGCTGAATATGCGGCGGCTGAATCGCAGAAATAATCACAGCCTGCGGAAAAATGCCTTCACGCTCCAGTTTTTGCGCCAGCCTGAAGGTAATCATCCCGCCCATGCTGTGCCCGAATAGCACAAACGGCCGATCTGGATGCAAATGTAATTCTCGCTTGTACAAATCAGTCAGCTGCTCGAGATCCTCAATTGCTGACGTCTGATTCGTGCCGTGCCCGGGCGGTTCAGCTGCAAGCATTTCACACTCCCCCTGCAAAAAAGCATGGAGAGGGCGAAATGACGCCGAGTAGCCGCCGGCAAACGGAAAACAAATGAGCTGCGTTTTTTCCGATGCATCAAATGATTTGAAAAGTTGGCTCATTGGCCGGCTCCCCCTTTCATCGCTTCCTTAAGAAAGCGTTATAGTTTGTTTATTAAGAAATTCGCGCAAAATCCCGGCATTCCTATCAAGACATTCGCCCTGCAGCATTTCGGCGTGTGTACCGAAGCCTTTTTTCACACGATAAGCGCCCGTTGTCGCCTCTTCCCACGATGAAAGCCATTCAGGCATTTCAAAGTCAAGATCAGAGGTCAGCAAATCAATGTCCGCCTTCACTTGGCCCGAGCTGATCAGGTTGACGTAGTATGAGTAGAAGGCATGTGTTTTTTTCTTGAGCCCCTGCTTGACGGCTTCGCTATTGAGCGCTTCATTGTCCCGATTTACATTCATCAGCGCCTCGACATCGTTTTCGACCGTGCGTCCGTCCAGATCACTGACGCCTTGTTTTTTATAGGAATCCACCATGATGATCCGCTGTACGGTGCGTCCCTGCTCTTCAAGTTTTTTAGCGGCTTCAAACGCCAGACTGCATCCTGCTGAATAACCGAACAGTGTCACAGGACCTTCCGGCTGAAGCTCCTTGATCAGAGCGGCATAACGGTCAAGACGGTTTTCCTCTTCAATAAAGTCAAAAGCGCACAGCTTGTTTGACGGCAAGTGCTTCGCCAGGTTCTGATACATTAAGCCATATCCCAATACCGGCGGGAATGCGAAAATGATGTCATCCTGATCCGAATTCATGATTGTAACGTTCTGAAGTCCTTCTGAGCCTCCGTTTTTCAGATATGCTGAAATGCCGGCAATCGTCGGCGCTTCAAACAAAAGCTTCACCGGAAGGTCAATTCCGAGCTCTTTTTTGATGCGAGAAGCGGCTGTCATCGCCTTTAAGGAATGGCCGCCAAGCTCGAAGAAATCGTCATGGATGCCGACTTGCTTTCTGCCGAGAATCTCGGACCAGATTTGCGCGATTGTTTCTTCCGTTTCATTTCGAGGCCCAATCCATTCTTGCGATATCTGATCTTGCTCCGGTTTTGGCAGCAGACGTTTATTGACTTTTCCGTTTGTTGTTAAAGGAAGCTCGTCCAAGAACGTAAATGTCTGCGGCACCATATAAGCAGGAAGCTGTTTTTTCAGGTGTGCCTTAACGTCTCCTGCTGAAAGCTGTGTCCGGTTCACGAGGTAGGCGTTAATTGATGCGTCCCCAGACTCGCGGCGGTCCACCACGACGACCGCGTCTTTTACTCCGGGATATTCCTGCAGCTGCTTTTCGATTTCTTCCAGCTCGATCCGGTGTCCCCGTATTTTCACTTGATCATCAATGCGGCCGGCGTATTCAATCGTACCGTCAGGCAGCCAGCGAGCGAGATCCCCTGTGCGGTAAAGTGTTTCTCCCGGTTTGAACGGGTTGGCGGTAAATTTCTGCTTGGTCAGCTCATCACGGTTAACATAGCCTTTTGATACGCCCATTCCGCTGATGCATAGTTCCCCGACCGCTCCGAATGGCTGGAGCTGATTTGATTCATTGAGAATATAAATACTCGCATTGCTGATCGGCTTTCCGATCGGCAATGAGGAGATAGACTCCGGAATCTCGTACACGACGTGAGCCGTTGCAAACACCGTGCCCTCAGTTGGGCCGTAGCAGTTAATCAGCTTGCCCGGCCCCATGATCCGCAGCGCTTTCCTGACGTGAGGCACAGACGCGCGTTCCCCGCCGAATAACACACAGCGAAGCCCCTTCAGCCAATCCTCTCCCGCATCTGTGAGAAGATTAAATAAAGCTGTGGTCGCAAACATAACGCTGACATTCTCTTGACGGATGAAACTCGTGAGGCTGTCTGTATCAAGCAGTGTATTTTCATCTGCGATAATCAGCCTTGCTCCATTCAGAATGGAAGCGTAGAAATCAAAGGTAAATGCGTCAAAAGCGTAATTCGATACAGATAAGAACGTGTCCTTTTCAGAAAACGTCATGTAGTCAACGTGCTTCACTAATCCTTGAATATTGGCATGCGTCGTGATATTTCCCTTTGGCTTTCCGGTTGTGCCTGATGTATACATGATATACGCCGCATCATCGGGTGCAATCGCGGTTTCAGGATCGCTTGCCTCTTCTTCAAAACGGATGGGATCATCAATGATGAGTGTTTGGCCTGCAAATGGCAGCTGATTCGCTTGCTCATTCATCTCTTGGTGTGTAAGCAGACATGCCGCCCCGCTGTCGGTCAGCATATATGAGATTCGGTCATCCGGCAGCTTAGGATCAACCGGCACATAAGCCGATCCCGCTTTTAACACACCGAGAATCCCAATCACCAGTTCCAGAGAGCGCTTCGTGTACAATGCAACAACTGAGCCTTTGCCTGCCCCTTGCTTTTGCAAACGGCGTGCGAGGCGGTTCGTTTCCTCGTCTAATTCGTGATAGGACAGCGTTCGGCCTGCAAATGTGAGCGCCGGTGCACTTGGATTGATGTCCACCGCCTCCTTGAACCAATCCGTCAGAGGTTTTGGCTCACACGTTTGAGGTGCCGGATTTAAGCCGTTAAGCAAGTACTCTTTTTCTTTTTCATCAATGAAATCAATGGTGCTGACAGGCTGATCCGGATGCTGAATAAGCTGCTGAATCGCTGTGAGAAGCTGGGATTTTAAGCGCAGCATAAACGCTTCATCAAACACATTCTCATTATAGGCAAGCTTGATCAGCATTTCGTCACCCGGGGAGGCCATCAAATTGAGATCGTAATTTGACTTCTCAAATACATGGACATCCTCCATATCGAATCCGTTTTGACTGCTATCTTCATTGCTTGCATCCTGAAGCGGATAATTTTCAAACACGATGATGTGGTCAATCAATTTCGGCTGGTTGGCTTGGCTTTGGATGTCATAAAGCGGCACATATTGATGCGGTTCTGACTCAAGTGACTGCTCCTGAAGCTGCTTGAGCAAACCGTTGAACGTCATGTTTTCAGCCAATTTCACTCTTCTTGGAACAACGTTGATAAACAGGCCGACCATATGTTCAACACCTTTGATTTCCGCGGGACGTCCGGAAACGACTGTACCGAAAGCCAAATCGTCAGACCGCTGATAACGGCTGATCAGTACGCTCCAGACTGCCTGCAAAGCGGTACTCAAAGTGGTGTGCTGAGATTTCGCAAGCTCAGTAAAAGCTTTCGTTTCCGCTTCCGGCAGTGAGAAGAGAAGTTCTTTCGGTTCGTACCCTTCCTTTTGTTTCTTTCTTTGCTCCGCAAACGTCGTCTGTCCTTCAAAGTCTTCCAAGTACTCGCGCCAGTAGCGGAGCGATGCTTGTTTATCCTGCTTTTCAAGCCACTTGATGTATTCCTTATACGGTTTGACAGGCGGCAGGCTGTACGGCTTTTGTTCGCGCAAAGCATTGTATACCTTAAACAGATCCTGCACGACGATGCCGAAGCACCATCCGTCCAAAATCATGTGGTGGTAGCTCCACACCCATTCAAAGCTGTTGTCAGCTTTTTTGAAGATGGCTGCCCTCATCGGAATATCCCGCGTTAAATCAAAGCCTTTGATCTTATCCTGTGCTTTGTATTCATTGATTTTGTCCGTTTGTTCACTTTCGGATAAATGTGTCAGATCCATTTCTTCTATATGAAATTGACGTTTTTTTAATACGACTTGAACGGGCCTTTTTACTTTTTCGTGAATGAACACGGTACGAAATACATCGTACCGGTCCATGATGACATTCATGCTTTCTTCAAGGCATTTGATATTGAAGTCGCCCTTTACTTTCATCGTAATTTGTTCAAGGTAAAAGCTCTGGCCGGGATTAAGGATGGTATGAAACAGCATCCCCTCCTGCATCGGCGATAGGTAATACATATCTTGAACCTGATCTTTGCTAAATTGACTCATATGTTTCGCTCCCGCCTTCTGTAATTCCCTTGCATTTTATTTCAAATTCTCCTCAAGCATATCAAAGATATCGCCCATCTCATCCATCTCAAGGTCTCCCGCACTGAAGTCGCTCGGTGTGAATTCCTTGTCCTCTTTTTCCGTACAATGGCGGATGATCAGGAGGAGGTTTTCTTTCAACCGCTCCATTTGTGCTTCGACCGTTGCTCTTTCATATTCCTTCTCATTGTAGGAGCAAGAGAGGACAAAACGTCCGTTTCGGATCATGCCGCTGAAGCTTAAAGCGTACAGAGCTTCTGATTCTTCGCTCACTTGGCGTCCCATATCGAAAGCGGACGGTTCAAAGAAATCCGTTTTCACTTCACTGTCGAATTGGCCTAAATAGTTAAAGCTGATTTCCGGTGTGAAGCCTTGCGCTCCCGCTTGTTCCGTAAAGTAGCGGAGAATGCCGTATCCGACGCCTTTGTCCGGAACGCGGCGCAGGTTTTCTTTGACTGCTTTGATGACCGCTGAAACATCTGTTTCAGACATGTCGAGCACAACAGGATATTGTGCCGTAAACCAGCCAACCGTTCTGGAGATGTTCACATTCGGGATGATGTCTTCCCGTCCGTGACCCTCAAGATTGATGCCGATTTTGACACCGTCTGTCCATTCTTTCATCGTTAATCCAAGCGCACTGAGGAGAATATCATTGATCTCGGTTCCATATGGCTGATGAACATCTGTTAAGAGATGTTTAGTGTCTTCTTCATTTAATTCGCAGATGACGGATGATGTATGTTTGACAATCCGCTCCTCTGTTTCATCATCCTTCGGTACAGCGGAAACCTCTTCAGCGTCAATTTGCGCCCAGTATTCAGCCTGCTGCAAAAGGTGTGCTGATTGGCTGAATGCCGCCAATTCTTCCGCCCAATCCTTGAAGGAGTTCGTTTTTTGCGGGAAGACGATTTGCTCTTCTTTCTCAGCCTGCACGTAGCCTGATGCAAAGTCTTCAAGTAAAATCCGCCATGATACGCCGTCGACCACGAGATGGTGTACAGCGATGAGCAGATGATCCCCCGCTTCCGTGCGGTATAGCTCTCCTTTCAGAAGCGGACCGTTTTGCAGGTCGAGACTGCTTTGCAGACTGTCAGCGAGAACCTTAATCTGGTTTTTCAGCATATCTTCATCTGAGCCGTACAGATCAACGATTTCGAAGCTGACCTCGCATTCGTCTATCCGTTTATACGCTTGAATGATGTCACCGTTTTCTTCACGGTAGACCATGCGAAGCGCGTCATGATGTTCAACCAGTGCCTGCAATGTCTTTTCAACCCGTTCCGGATCGAAGCCCTTCGCAGAATGAAGCATAACCGACTGATTCCAATGGTGTTTGTTTGTGAAGTTCTTTTCAAAGAACCAGCGCTGGATTGGCGTCAGGATAACTTCGCCCTCCACAGGGCCTTGGTCTGCCTGTTTGCCTTCGGCACGCTCCACATATTGTGTCAGTTCTTCAATCGTCGGGTGCTGGAAGAGATCCTTCATTTCCAGCTTCCAGCCGTGCTGGTTCAAGCGGCTCGCCATCTGGATTCCTTTAATGGAATCTCCGCCGAGCGAGAAGAAATTGTCGCTGACACCGACTTCAGAAATACCGAGCACGTCCTGCCAAATGCCGGCAAGCAGCTCTTCCATGTCAGTGGACGGCGCTTTGTATTCTCCGCTTCCTGCTTCGATATCCGGCTCCGGCAGCGCTTTGCGGTCTACTTTGCCGTTTGCGGTAACCGGAAGCTCGTTTAATGTCACCCAGAACGCCGGGATCATGTAGTCCGGCAGGGTTTCCTTCAGTGCTGATTTCAGCGCTTCTATGTCAGCTGTTTCCGGTGTGACATACGCCGCGATCGCTGTATTGCCGCCTTTATCTATTACAGCTGTCACTGCCGCGTCCTGTACCTCAGAAAGCTGGGCCAGCTGCACTTCAATTTCTGACAGCTCGATTCGGTAGCCGCGGACTTTGACCTGCTGGTCGATCCGGCCGATGTATTCGATGCCGCCGCCCGTCCATTTCACCAAATCGCCTGTTTTGTACATGCGTTCACCCGGCACGAACGGATCGGGGACAAACCGCTTCGCGGTTTCGTCTTCCCTGTTCAGATAGCCGCGCGCCAGTCCGCGTCCCGCCACACAAAGCTCTCCGGCTACGCCCTCCGGCTGAACCTGATGGCTTTCGCTGAGAATGTACACTCTCGTATTGGCGATCGCGCGCCCGATGGAAAGCGAGCCTTCCTCCGGATTGATTTCTGTGCTCGTCGCAACGACAGTGTTTTCGGTCGGCCCGTAGTTGTTGACAATCGTGTACGGCTGCTTAACCGCACGCTTCAGCTTGTCCCCTCCGGTCAAGAGCACGCGGAGTGACGTGTTCTCTAGCTCCATGAACTGTTCCGCCAGCTGTGTCGGCAGGAACGTGATTGTGACGTTGTGCGTTTCGAAATAGTCATTCAGGCGGGTGATATCAAGGCGAATCGCTTCATCAATGACATGAAGCTCAGCGCCGATCGTCCAGGTCGGGAACATCTCCCAAATGGAAGCGTCGAACCCGAAGCCCGCGTACTTCGCACTGCGGTCCTCCGCCGTCATGCCGAACGCGTCATGGTGCCAGAAGCACAGGTTCACAAGCGCATGGTGCTCGATCATCACACCCTTTGGCTGTCCGGTCGTTCCTGACGTGTAAATCATGTACGCCAAGTTCTCAGCTGTTACAGCCGTCTCTGGATTTTCCTCGTCGTTTTCATCAAGCGGCAGACTCAGGATCGTGCGGTTGCCGTCAAGAAGAATGACCTCGCCCGTGTAGCTGTCCGGCACTGTGATGCCTTCCTGTTTCAAGAGAAGTTTCGCGCCGCTGTCCTGTAGGATATAGTCAATCCGCTGATCCGGATAGTCAGGATCAATCGGCACAAATGCCGCTCCTGCCTTCAGGACACCGAGCACCGCGGCGGACATTTCAAGCGACGGCTTCGTGAGAATGCCGACGCGCTCATCCGCGCCGATGCCGCAGTCAATCAAAATCCGCGCCAGACGGTTCGCCTTCGCATTCAGCTCGCCGTACGTCCATGACTGCCCGTTATACGTGACAGCCGGGCGGTCTTTGTGGCGCTGAGCCGTTTCTTCAAACAGCTGATGAACCGTTTTGTCTGTCGGCACAGGCAGTGTTTTTCCTTTCCATGCCTCCAAGAGCGTTTGTTTTTCTGTCTCGTTGACGAGTGACAGGCCGGAAAGCGGCTGGTTTGGATTTTCCGCAACAGCCTGCAATAATCGCAGAACGTATTCGCTCCATTGCTCAGCAGTTTCTCTTGAGAATAGGTCAGTCGCATATTCCAGCTGCAGACCGATGCCGTTTTCGTCAGCGAAACCGCCTAATGTGAGGTCAAACTTGGATGTTCCTTGATGTGCCTCATAAGGTGAAATCGTGAGATCTTGCAGCTCAAGCTGTTCTTTATCAGGGTTTTCTGTCGTAACCATCACGTTAAACAAAGGATTCCGGCTCATATCCCGAGGGAGGTCTAACTGGTTGACCAGGTCTTCAAACGGATACTCCTGATGCTCAAGTGCTGACAGATTTGTCTCCTTCGCTTGCTCCAGAAGCTCTGCAAATGTCTGCTTTTCCCTTGCTTCCATTCTCAGTGCGAGCGTATTGACGAACATCCCCGGCATGTTTTGCACGTCGGCATTCGTGCGGCCTGCTGTAACCGAGCCGATCACGATATCCCGCTGTCCGGAGATTTTGCTTAAAAAGACATGGAAGACGGTGTGAAGCACCATATGCAAAGTCGTTCCCGTTTCTGCGAGCAGTTTTTCAATCGCCTTTGCCGTTCCGCTTTCCGCACGGAAACGGACGGTATCCCCTTCAAAGCTTTGAACAGGCGGTCGGGTGTAATCGAGCGGAAGGTCAAGCTCCGGCAGTTCGCCTGAGAGAACTGAAAGCCAGTATTGCTCATGCTCCTTCATCCGTTCTTTCTGACCGGCTTCATTTTGCCAAACAGCGAAATCTTTATAATGAAGCTTCGGCTCCGGAAGCTGTTCGCCTTTATAAAGCAGTGCCAATTCTTTAACGAAAATACCTCTTGATACACCATCCGCGATAATGTGATGCATATCCAATAGAAGCAGATGTTTTTGGTCTGCGATTCGGAGTAATGCCGCGCGAATGAGCGGAGCGCCGCTTAAGTCGAATGGCCGGATAAATTCTTTAATCTTCTGTTCCGCCTCGCCCTCTTCTGCATCAAACAAGTGAAGATCAATTGATGCCTCCTCAACAATGCGCTGGACAGGCTCTCCGTCTGCTTCCGTAAATGACGTGCGCAATGATTCATGACGGTTTACGAGCTGGTTGAGTGATTCCCGCAGGCGCGAAATGTGAAGCTCGCCTTCCATCAGAAGAACCGATGGCATATTATAGCTGATCGTCTGCCGGTCAAGCTGATTGAGCACGTACATCCGTTTCTGCGCGGATGACAATGGATACACATCCTGTTTGTCAGCAGGCTTCAGCATGTGATAGCCGCCTGATGCTGCCGATTCATCCATATAAGCCGCCAGCTGACGTACAGTCGGCTGTTCGAACAGCGCTTTAAGCGGCACGGTTTTCTCCAATTCTGCCTGTATATTGGCGATGAGCATCATTCCTTTTAGTGAATGGCCGCCTAAATCGAAGAAGTTGTCATCGATTCCGATCGCTTCAATGCCGAGTGTTTTCTGCCAGATGCGGCAAAGGCTTTCTTCAAGCGCTGTTTCCGGAGCAGCTGACGCTTCATATCTAGATTGCGCTGCGTTCGGCTTTGGCAATGCGTTTCTGTCGGTTTTCCCGTTTGCCGTGAGCGGGATGGCGTCGACCTGCACAAAGAAGGCAGGGATCATATGAGACGGCAGTATTTGTGAAAGCTGTTTCCGGAGCTCTGCTTTTTCAATGGCTTGATCCGCCGTATAATACGCGCAAAGCTCCTGAAGCCCGCCCTCAGAAACCGTTAGCACAACCGCTTCCTGAACGTCGCTGAGGCTGAGCATGACCGTTTCAATTTCTTTCGGCTCTATGCGGTAGCCGCGGATTTTCACCTGATCATCAGCCCGGCCGATAAATTCAATCATGCCATCAGCCAGTCTCCGGACGACATCTCCGGTCTTGTACATCAGGCTGCCCGGCGCATACGGGTTTTCCACAAATTTCTCGGATGTGAGCTGAGGACGGCTGAGATATCCTCTGGCAAGCCCCTGTCCCGTGATATATAACTGGCCGCTCGCTCCCGAAGGCACAAGCTTCAATGACTCATTTAAGACAAGTGCGCCGGTATTGGCAATCGGCCGTCCGATTGTCGGCCGTTTCGCGAATGTGTCAGGTTCAGTCAGGTCAACCCGTCCGGCAATGGAGCCGATCGTTGCTTCGGTCGGACCGTAGTGATTGATAAATTCGGTATGCCGATATACCTTGCTGAACGCTAAAACATCAGCCGGGATGATCTTTTCTCCTCCCAACACAATCAAGCGCAGAGATTCAAAGTGCGGCTCCTTTGTAAAGCTGGCTGTGTTCACCATCGTATGGAACAGAGACGGTGTCAGCTTGATATACGTGATGCCGTGCTCCTTGATATAACGGCAAATCTGATCGGGCGCCGTATATGTTTCTTTCGGCACAATGTGAAGCTCACCGCCTGCTTGAAGCACAGGGAAAATGCTTGTATACCCCAAGTCGAATGCGTAAGACGAAAGCAAGACAGACTTATCCGTTTCAGCCAGTCCCGCCTCTTTGCTAAACCAAGAAACATAGTTTGTCAGATTGCGATGCTCAATCTGCACACCCTTCGGCTTCCCGGTCGTGCCGGATGTGTAAATGATATATGCAAGATTCTGAGTCCCAGAAATCGGTTCCGGACGCTCCTTGCTTTCGTTCCGCCAATCCGCTTGATCGATGTTGATGGCGGTTCCTTGATATTGCCCTATGGCAGTCATATTTCTTTCATTCACGACTGTAAATCTCGCACCGCTGTCTTCTAATGAATAGCGGATTCTTTCCTCAGGCGTATCCGGATCAATCGGAAGGAAAGCTGCTCCCGCCTTCATGACACCAAGAACAGCTGTCATTAGGTCAGCTGAACGGTCCATGACAACGGCTACGATGTCTTCACTTCCTGCCCCGTGCGCGCGCAAATGATGCGCCAGCTGGTTTGCCTGTTCATCGAGCTCACGATAGCTCAGCTGGTTTCCGCCACAAATGACAGCCGGATGATCAGGTGTTTGCTGCACCTGTTTTTCGAAAAGTGACGCAAACGTGTCATTGCCAGAATGAGTGGTTTGTTTTTTCTCTTCAAGCAAAGCTGCCGTTTCAACTGGTGAAAGAATCTCCAAATCAGACAGCCGTACGTTCGGATTAACCGCAGCTGCTTTGATCAAATTGACGAAGTGGCTGCTCCAGCGGCGGATCGTCTCGTCCTTAAACAAGGCAGTTGCGTAGTCAAAGCTTAAACCGATTTCTTCTTCCCGTTCGACAGCTTCCAAGGACAGATCAAATTTCGCCACGTGATGAAGCATGGAATAGGAAGAAATCTTCAAATCTCCTAATTTCAAAGAAGGAATCTCCATGTTCTGCATGTTGAACATGACGCTGAACAGCGGGCTTCGGCTTGTGTCCCTTGTGAGCGGCAGTTTTTCAATCAGTTCCTCAAGCGGATAGCTTTGGTGCTCGAATGCTTGCAGACTGACCGTTTTGACTTCGTCTAGGAATTGTGCAAAGGTTTTATCCCCTGCAGGCGCTGTCCGTAATGCCACCGTGTTGACAAACATACCCGGCACACCTTGCAGATCAGGATGCGTTCTGCCCGCAGTCGGTGAGCCGACGATGATGTCATCCTGTGACGCGTACTTAGAAAGCAGTACATGAAATGCGGCTAAAAGGAACATGTACATTGTTGTGTCTGTTTCTGACAGCAGCGATTTGATCTGAGCCGTGATTTGTTTATCCAGCCCGAACATGACGCGCTCCCCAGAAAAGCTCCGTTCTGAAGGACGCGGGAAATCCGCCGGAAGATCAAGCACCGGCAGCTCGCCTTTAAACGTATCCAGCCAGTATGCTTCATCCTTTTGATGATCCGCATGTTCTTTTTGCCAGACAGCGTAATCTTTATAGTGAATCTGCGGGAGCTCCAGATCTGCGCCTTGATAGATTTTGGCGAGATCGCCGATGAGAATGCCTGTCGAGCTGCCGTCCGTAATGATATGGTGCATATCAATGAGCAGCAGATGGCGTTCTTCTTCAAGCTGGACAAGCTTCGAACGGACGAGCGGCGCGCGGTTTAACTCAAACGGCTGAATAAACGATTTGATCAGCTCTTCCGCGTCTTCTTCCCGTCCCTTGGCAGCCTCCAGCTGGAACGATATGTTTTTATGAACGGTCTGTACGACTTCTCCGTCGATCATGTCAAACGATGTACGGAGGATTTCGTGCCGGTTGATTAATTGCTGAATCGCGTTTTCAAGCCGGTCTTTATCTACTTCTCCCTCCAGCAAAAGTACAGCGGGGACGTTGTAGCTTGTGTTTGCTTGTCCAAGCTGATTGAGGATATACATTCTCCGCTGGGCTGGGGATACAGGATAATGCTGCTGATAAGGTGCTTGCCTGATCGGTTCAAACGTCTGCTCCTCCTTGCTTTCGTTCTCTTCCAAATACAGCGCCAGTTCTTGAATGGTCGGCTTTTCAAAGAGCACTTTAATCGGTACTTCCTTATGAAAATGCTCCTGGATTTTCGCCGTCATCATCATCGCTTTCAGAGAATGACCGCCGATCATAAAGAAGTTATCGGTAACGCCTGCTTTGACGCCGAGTATCCCTTCCCAGATCTCCGCTAATTTCTTTTCACTCTCTGTTTTGGGTGCTGCGTATTCCGGCTGCGCGGTTTCTGATTGAGGCGCAGGCAGTTCTTTTTTGTTGATTTTTCCGTTTGGCGTGAGCGGCAGGCTGTCCATCTGGATCAAATGGGCAGGAACCATATAGTCAGGCAATGATTGAGACAGCGTTTTTCTCAGCCCGCTCACAGACACTTCGCGATCCGCCGTAAAGTACGCGCAGATTTCATTTTCATCCGCTTTGTTTTTGCGAATGATCACGGCAGCCTCTGTCACATGTTCGGCCATGTTCAGTTTTGTTTCAATTTCGCCTAGCTCAATTCGGAACCCGCGCACCTTCACCTGGTTATCAATTCTTCCTAAAAACTCGATATTCCCGTCCGGAAGCCATCTCGCCAAGTCGCCAGTTCGATACATTTTTTCACCCGGTCTGAATGGATCCTCGAGAAATTGCTTCTTCGTCAGCTCTGGGAGGTTGACGTAGCCCCGTGCCACGCCGCTTCCGCCGACACACAGTTCACCGGGCGCGCCGATCGGCTGCAGGCGCTGCTGCTCATCCATGATGTATGCAGTGGAATTTCCGATTGGCTTCCCGATTGGAATTGAGCCGCTGTACTCGCGATCAATCAGAAAGCTTGTAGAAAATGTCGTATTTTCTGTCGGTCCGTATCCGTTCCACAGAGATAGCGACGGCGAGGCCTGTTTCACTTTACTTACAATATGCGGCACGAGCGCGTCTCCGCCGATAATTAAATGGCGCAGTGTGCCGAACATGCCGGCATCCTTTGCAGCAAGCTGATTGAATAATGGTGATGTCAGCCACATCGTCGTAATTCTCTGCTCACGGAGGAACGCTGAAAACCGTGTCGCGTCAAGCAGTGTCTCTTTTTTCACCGGATAAAGCGCAGCGCCGTTCAGCAGCGCGCCAAAGACCTCAAATGTACCTGCATCAAAGCTGACCGCTCCTGTTTGCGCCATGCGGTCCTCTTCAGTAACAGGAACGTACCCGGCATTTTTGACGAGGCGCAGAATGCTTTTATGTTCGATCATGACGCCTTTCGGTTTTCCGGTCGAACCTGACGTGTACATGATGTAAGCCAGGTCAGACGAATCGGCGGGCAGATTCAGATTGTCAGCCGTTTCATTCCCTTCAAAGACGCCTTCCAGCGGGAGAACCGGTACTTGCAGCTGATTAGCCTGTTTTGTATACGCCTCTCCAGCTAAAGCGATCCGAATCGAGCTGTCCTCCGCCATGAAACGGAGCCGATCCTCCGGAAGTGCGGGATCAAGCGGCACATATGCGGCGCCTGCTTTTAAAACAGCCAGCATGGCGGCAACAGTGTCTGCCGAACGGTCATTCATAATGGCTGCTGTTTCACCCTTTTGAAGACCTTGCCCGATGAGCTTTCTCGCCAGGCGGTTCGCCGCTTCGTTCAGCTTGCGGTATGTCAGCTCGGCTCCTTCATATACGAGGGCAGTACTTGCCGGTGTCCGCTTTGCTTGTTCTTCAAATACTTGATGAACAGCCATTCCTTCAGGGAGTTCTGATGAAGTGCTGTTAAAGATCTCCACAATTTGCCGCTGCTCTTCTTCTCCCACAAGCCCGTGCTCACGCACAAAAGCGTCCGGCCGCTCGACAGCGGCTGTCATCATGCGGGTAAGGTGCTCCGCTGTCCGTTCGATAAAAGCGGAATCAAAGGCAGCGCCGTTATATTTGATTTTGACGGTCCACGTTTTGCCCGGATACACAATCAGGTTGAAATCGAAGCTTGTTTGCTCAAATGCACTTTCTACCTTGATAGAAAATCCGAGGCGGTCTTCCATGCCGTTTTCAAGCTCTTGATCAAGCGGATAATTTTCAAAAGCGACGAGATGGTTCAAAAGACTGCTGTCCAAGGCTGAACGTTTTTGAATCTCGTAAAGCGGCACGTAATCGTAGCGCTCCGCCTCCACCGCATGCTGCTGAACGTCTGTGAAAATATCAGCGAATGTAGACTGCTGATCAACCTTTACACGCACAGGAATGGTATTGATAAAGAGCCCCGCCATTGTTTCAATTCCGTTGATTTCAGACGGCCGTCCCGATACGACCGTGCCGAAGACAACGTCCTTCGTAAAGTTGTATTTACTGAGAACAATGCCCCAAACAGCCTGAAACAGGTTAGGCCCCGTCACTTGATGGCGGTTTGCGGTTTGCTGAATGCGGGTAACCAGTGTTTCATCCCATGTAAATGAATATTCTTTATTGACGTATTCATCTTTGTTCTCAGACAGACGGCCCGGGAGCACGCTCGGCTGTTCAAAATCAGCCAAGCGTTCGCTCCAGTAGCCTTCCGCTTCTTCATTGTCCTGTTTTCCAAGCCATTTAATGTAGTCGGAATATGGCTTGCCCTGCCCGTTTGCAGGTGTTCGGCCTGCTCTGAGCGCTTCGTAGTTTTGGAACAGGCTTTTCATCAGCACGCCCATGCTCCAGCCGTCCATCATAATATGGTGATTGCTCCAGACAAGATACAGCTGATCTGCCTCAAGGCGGAAAACTGCCACCTTGAACAAAATGTCTTTGGCCAGGTTAAAGCCTTGGTGCTGAACGTCTTGTTTGTAACGCTCGATGTGGTCTTTCTGGCGATCCTCATCTGCATGACTAATATCTTCATAGTGCACCTTTGTCTTGCGTTCCGCTAACACAACCTGACGCGGCTTTTGCAGCTGCTGGTGCACAAATACCGTACGGAGAATATCGTATGACCGGATCAGTTCATTGACGCTTTTCTCAAAGATTTCCAGATCAAAAACACCTTGAATGCCAAGCTCTAATTGTGTGAAGTAAGAGGAAGAATGCGGATCAAGCATCGCATGATACAGCATTCCTTCCTGCATCGGTGTAAGTGCGTACACCTTTTGAATCGATTTTTTGCTCATATGCCACCTCTATTAAAAAATTTCCATTAATTTATCAAGCTCATCCAGCGTCAAATCGTCGTCGCCAAGGTCACTCGGCGTCAGTTCCGTGCCATCTTGAGATAGGCAATGTTCAATGATTCTATGAAGATGGGCCTTAAAGCTGTCACTGAATGTCTGTATCGTTTTTTCATGAAATTCGAGAGAGTGATAGGCCAGTGACATCGTCAGTTTTCCGTTTTCAATATATCCGACAACATCAAGCGCGTTCGGCTTTTCCGTTTCCGGGCTTAATGACTGTCCTGACGGCAGCTCTGATCTCGTGAATAAACCTGCATCCGACATGTCATCGAACTGACCTAAATAGTTAAAGCTGACATCCGGCTGAATGGAGAACGCCACATCTTCTTTATGCTCCGGCGCCGTTAAATAGCGCAAAATGCCGTAGCCCACTCCCTTATTCGGGATATGTCTGATGTCTTCTTTCATTTGCTTCAGCTGATAAGCCAGATCATCCGCATGCTTCATATCCAGCACCATCGGGAACATACTCGTAAACCAGCCGACTGTCCGGGAAATGGTCAGGTCTTCTACTATATCTTCACGTCCATGCCCCTCTAAATGAACACTCACTTGCTCCTGACCTGTCCACTCCTTCATCGCCAATCCGAATGCCGTCAGCAAAATATCATTCATTTCTGTGTGATAAGCCTCATGCACCTTGGTGGTAAGCTGTTCTGTCTCTTCAGCAGTCAGCGAAAATTCGATTGTCTTTGTATGTTTCATTCGCTGATCACTAGATTCGCGATCCTTCGGAAGCTTCACCGGGACAGTCTGTTCTTCAAGCTGTTTCCAATACTCTTTTTCTTTCAAAAAGGCCTTAGAATTTGCGAAGTCTTGTAATCTCTCCGCATACTCCGCAAACGAATGGGTTTTCTGCGGAAGAACCGGCTCGTTCCCTTGCTCCAGCTGTGTATAAACCGCGGCGAAATCCTCCAGTAAAATCCGCCACGATATACCGTCAACCACTAAGTGGTGAATCACAAGCAGCAAGTGATCTCCGTCTTCTGCCTGGAACAAGCCTGCTTTTAACAAGGCGCCTTCCTTCAAATCGATGCTGCTTTGCAGACGCTCCGCTTCTCTCTCTATGCGGTCTTCATGATCTATAGCCTGCCCCTCAAGCTTGGCGATCTCCAAGTGGACATAAGCAGCATCAAGCCCTTTATTAAACTGAACGATCTCCCCTTGTTCCTCTCGGTAGACCATGCGAAGCGCGTCATGATGTTCAATAAGTGCCTGCAATGTCTTTTCAACCCGTTCCGGATCGAAGCCCTTCGCAGAATGAAGCATAACCGACTGATTCCAATGGTGTTTGTTTGTGAAGTTCTTTTCAAAGAACCAGCGCTGGATTGGCGTCAGGATGACTTCGCCCTCCACAGGGCCTTGGTCTGCCTGTTTGCCTTCGGCACGCTCCACATATTGTGTCAGTTCTTCAATCGTCGGGTGCTGGAAGAGATCCTTCATTTCCAGCTTCCAGCCGTGCTGGTTCAAGCGGCTCGCCATCTGGATGCCTTTAATGGAGTCTCCGCCGAGCGAGAAGAAATTGTCGCTGACACCGACTTCAGAAATACCGAGCACGTCCTGCCAAATGCCGGCAAGCAGCTCTTCCATGTCAGTGGACGGCGCTTTGTATTCTCCGCTTCCTGCTTCGATATCCGGCTCCGGCAGCGCTTTGCGGTCTACTTTGCCGTTTGCGGTAACCGGAAGCTCGTTTAATGTCACCCAGAACGCCGGGATCATGTAGTCCGGCAGGGTTTCCTTCAGTGCTGATTTCAGCGCTTCTATGTCAGCTGTTTCCGGTGTGACATACGCCGCGATCGCTGTATTGCCGCCTTTATCTATTACAGCTGTCACTGCCGCGTCCTGTACCTCAGAAAGCTGGGCCAGCTGCACTTCAATTTCTGACAGCTCGATTCGGTAGCCGCGGACTTTGACCTGCTGGTCGATCCGGCCGATGTATTCGATGCCGCCGCCCGTCCATTTCACCAAATCGCCTGTTTTGTACATGCGTTCACCCGGCACGAACGGATCGGGGACAAACCGCTTCGCGGTTTCGTCTTCCCTGTTCAGATAGCCGCGCGCCAGTCCGCGTCCCGCCACACAAAGCTCTCCGGCTACGCCTTCCGGCTGAACCTGATGGCTTTCGCTGAGAATGTACACTCTCGTATTGGCGATCGCGCGACCGATGGAAAGCGAGCCTTCCTCCGGATTGATTTCAGTGCTCGTCGCAACGACAGTGTTTTCGGTCGGCCCGTAGTTGTTGACAATCGTGTACGGCTGCTTAACCGCACGCTTCAGTTTGTCTCCGCCTGTCAGCAATACGCGGAGTGATGTGTTCTCTAGCTCCATAAACTGTTCCGCCAGCTGAGTCGGCAGGAACGTGATTGTGACGTTGTGCGTTTCGAAATAGTCATTCAGGCGGGTGATATCAAGGCGGATCGCTTCATCAATGACATGAAGCTCGGCGCCGATCGTCCAGGTCGGGAACATCTCCCAAATGGAAGCGTCGAACCCGAAGCCCGCGTACTTCGCACTGCGATCCTCCGCCGTCATGCCAAATGCGTCGTGGTGCCAGAAGCACAGGTTCACAAGCGCATAGTGCTCGATCATTACACCCTTCGGCTGTCCGGTCGTTCCTGACGTGTAAATCATATAAGCAAGGTGATCCGCGGTTGTGTCGGTCTGCGGATTTTCCTCGTCGTTTTCATCAAGCGGCAGACTCAGGATTGTGCGGTTGCCGTCAAGAAGAATGACCTCGCCCGTGTAGCTGTCCGGCACTGAGATGCCTTCTTGTTTCAAGAGAAGTTTCGCGCCGCTGTCCTGTAGGATATATTCAATCCGCTGATCCGGATAGTCAGGATCAATCGGCACAAATGCCGCTCCTGCCTTCAGGACACCGAGCACCGCAGCAGACATTTCAAGCGACGGCTTCGTAAGAATACCCACGCGTTCATCCGCGCCGATGCCGCAGTCAATCAGAATCCGCGCTAGACGGTTCGCCTTCGCATTCAGCTCGCCGTACGTCCATGACTGCCCGTTATACATGACAGCCGGGCGGTCTTTGTGGCGCTGAGCCGTTTCTTCAAACAGCTGATGAACCGTTTTGTCTGTCGGCACAGGCAGTGTTTTTCCTTTCCATGCCTCCAGAAGCGTTTGTTTCTCTGTCTCGTTGACGAGCGACAGGCCGGAAAGCGGCTGGTTTGGATTTTCTGTTACTGCTCCTAAAAGCTGAAGCCAGTATTGCTTCCATCGTTCAATCGTTTCCGTTGTAAACAGCGCCGTATTGTATTCAAGAACAAATGTGAGCCCTTCGCCGGTTTCGTCAGCTGTCAGCGTGATATCAAACTTGGCCGTTTTCCGCTCAAACGGATGCGGTTCAAGCTCGACCCCTTTCATCGTTAAATCTTTAATGTTCGCATTTTGCATAGAAAATACTGCGTCAAATAAAGGGTTTCTGCTTTTGTCACGGTGAACCTGAACTTTTCCGATCAGGTCCTCAAGCGGGTAATCCTGCGCTTCAAATGCGCTAAGTGCTGTTTCTTTCACTTCGCCAAGATAATCCGCAAACGTCTTATCGCCCTTCGGATACGTGCGCAGCGCCAGCGTATTGACAAACATGCCGATGACGCGGCTGATGTCTGCTTGAGAGCGTCCGGCTACCGGCGAGCCAACAATGATATCGTTTTGCCCGCTCAATTTTGATAAAAACGCGCTGTAAGACGCTAAAAGAACCATATACAATGTGGAATCCGTTTCCTTCGCAAGCCTGCGAAGAGCATCTGCTTTTCTTGCATCTAATGAAAATGCAATCCGGTCTCCCTCAAACGTTTGAACCGCAGGACGGCTGTAATCAGTTGGAAGAGTCAGCACCGGCAGCTCTCCTTCAAGCTCCTTCAGCCAATGCTCCTCTTGCTTCCGGTAAAGCTCGGACTGAATAAACTGCTGCTGCCACACGGCATAATCCTTATATTGAATATGAAGCGGCTCAAGGCTTTCTCCGTCGTACAGCTTCGAGAGTTCATCAATCAGCACGCCGACAGACGCTCCGTCAGAAATAATATGGTGCATATCAAACAGCAGTAGATGCTCAGTTTCTGAAAGCTTGATCAGCCCCATTCTGAACAGCGGCAGCCGGTCAAGTGTGAACGGACGGATAAACTCAGAAACGATCCGCTCGGTCTCTTCTTCTGGTGCTTCAAAATATGCCATATCAAACGCTGCTTCATCCCAGATTCGCTGCACCGTTTCTCCGTCTTTTATTTCAAAGGTTGTTCTGAAGGCTTCATGGCGCTCCATTAACTGATTCATTACGCATTTGAGCCTTTCAACATCCAAATGACCCTTCAGGCGCAGAACCGATGGCATGTTGTAGCTTGTGTCCGCTCCTTCAAGCTGCTGAAGCACGTACATCCGTTTTTGCGGAGAAGAAACAGGATAAGTCTCTTGTTTTTTTGCCGGTCTGATACTGATCGCTGTTCCTTTTTCAGCGACGGCAATAGTCTGCGCTAAGCTTTCAACGGTCGGTGATTGGAAAAGATCCTTCAGAGAAAGCTCGGCGCCCAGTTCCTGATGAATCACGGCAAGCATCTTCATGCCCGCTAACGAGTGTCCGCCGATATCAAAGAATTGGTCATATATGCCGATCTGTTCAACCTGAAGCACCCGTGCCCAAATGTCTGCGACTTTTTGTTCTATTTCATTGCGCGGCGCAACATATGAAACACCGTTTGAGATGTTGGCGTCAGGAAGCGGAAGCGCACGACGGTCGATTTTTCCGTTTCCGGTCAGAGGCAGCTCATCCATTTGGATAAATACCGCAGGAATCATGTAAGCCGGCAGATCCTTTGCCGTATGCTCTCTCAGCTCTTGCGCTGTAATTTCACCCTGTCCGACAAAGTACGCGCAAAGCAGTTTGTCTCCCGCACCTTGATCGACGGCAAGCACAACGCTCTCCTGCACACGATCGTGGCTTTGCAGCTGGTGCTCAATTTCTCCGAGCTCAATGCGCTGTCCTCGGATTTTCACCTGGTGGTCGATCCGTCCGATAAATTCGATATCGCCATTCGGCAGCCATCTTGCCAAGTCACCTGTTTTATACATGCGTTCGCCTTGTTTAAACGGATGCGGCACAAATTTCTCCTCAGTCAGTTCAGGTCGGTTGTAATAGCCTTTCACGAGGCCTTCCCCGCTGACACACAGTTCTCCGGCGATGCCGGCAGGCTGAACATGTCCCGCGCGGTCAAGAATGTATACTTCCGTATTGCTGACCGGTTTTCCAATCGGAACGGACATCGTGCGCTCATCCAATTCATCAACCGGATGATACGTCGCGAAAACCGTGCTTTCAGATGGGCCGTACATGTGAAGCAGCTTGCCTTTTCCAACGGTCTGCAGCGCTTTTTTCACATGATCTACAGAAGCCCGTTCTCCTCCGAACATAATCTTGCGCAAAGTCGACAAGCATGTCGGATTCAAGTCCACAAGAAGGTGGAACAGAGCTGTCGTGATCATGAGAATGCTGATGTTCTCCCGCTCAATGACGCGAGAAAGACGAGCCATGTCCAGAACTGTTTCTTTCGGAACGAGGACAAGCTTCGCGCCGTTTAAAAGAGAACCGAACACATCAAACATAAATGCGTCAAATACATAGTTTGAGAGTCCGAGTATCGTATCCTGTTCCGTAATGCTGAGATAATTCGTCTGCTTAACCGTGCGCAGAATATTGGCATGTGTCACGATATTCCCCTTTGGCGTTCCTGTCGTTCCGGATGTATACGTCAGGTTGGCCATAGCCGCCGAATCAAACGGCAGAGCGAGGTTTTGCGCATCGTCGTGATAGCTATCATCCTCATCAGCGAGCACGATGACGCCTTCGAATTCCGCTTGTTCCGCTAACGCCTTTAATTTCTTCTGGGTGAGAAGCACTTTCGCTCCGCTGTCTTGGAAGAAATGCTGCATCCGCTGAATCGGGTGTTCCGGATCAATCGGTACATAAGCCGAACCGGATTTTAATACCGCCAGGATTGACACAATCATGTCCATTGACCGTTCACATAGGACGGCCGCTGTCCTGCTTTCGCCTGCTCCCATTGAAAGAATGCCGCGCGCTAAACGGTTGGCCCGTTCATTCAGCTCACGATATGTGAGCGATTGCCCTTCGTATTGAAGTGCCGGACGATCCGGCGTTTTGGCAGCCTGCTCCTCAAACAGCTGAACAATCGTTTTGTCTTTCGGATAAGGCGTTCTTTCCGGGTTAAACTGCTGAACTTGTGAAGCGGCTTCCTGTTCAGAAAGAAGATTGTATTCAGAAATTGGTTTCTCAGGCTCAGCCGCTACATCTTCAAGCAACCGCGCAAAATGCGTGAGCAGCCTGTCTGCCGTGCTTCGTTTAAACAGTTTTGTGCTGTAGTCTAAATCAAGATCAATGCCTTGTTCCGTTTCTCTTGCCTGAACCGTTACATCAAATTTGGCAATGTTGAAATTGGTCTCATGAATCGACAATGTCAAATCACCGACAGCCGGAATGCCCGCCGTTGCGTTTTGGAGACTGAACATCGTGTCAAACAATGGATGCCTGCTGATATCACGCGGTATGTTCAGGTCTTCAACGAGCCATTCAAATGGATAATCCTGATGAGAAAAAGCATCCAAAACCTGCTGGCGCACACGTGTGAGCAGGCTGTTAAAGGTCTCATCCTGCTTCACTTCGCTGCGAATCGCGAGCGTATTGACGAACATGCCAACAATGCCCTCTGTGTCAGAATGATGTCTGCCCGCTGACGGGGTGCCGACAACGATGTCATCCTGCCCCGTATATTTAGACAGGAGCGTATAGTAGGCTGACAGCATGACCATATAAAGTGTGGCGCCATTTTTTTCAGCTAAACGATACAGGCGATTCTTTAACTCCGCATCCAGCTTGATGGAAACCCGGTCTCCTTCAAAGCTTTGGACAGGCGGTCTCGGATAATCGGATAGAAGCTGAAGCACTGGAAGCTCACCCGCAAAGGCTTCCTTCCAATACGCCTGATCCTCCTGGTATCCTTCAGCAGCCTGCGCGCTTTGCCAGACGGCGTAATCTTTATACTGAAGACGGAGCTCAGGAAGCTGTTCACCGCGGTAAATCTGTGCCAGTTCCTCCAAAATAATGCCGATGGAAACACCGTCAGAAATCAAATGGTGCATATCAAACAGAAGCATATGACGGTTTTCTTCAAGCTCCATCAATCCGATTCTCAACAGCGGCGCTTTCGATAAGTCAAATCGGCGGACAAAAGAAGTCATAACCTCCTCATTTGAGCGGCCGCTTCTTTCAATCATCTCGATGTTGAACTGAACACTGTCATGAATTTTTTGTCTCGGCGTACTGCTTTCAAGCACAAATGACGTCCTCAGCGACTCGTGGCGGCTGATTAACCCGTCAAATGCGCGTTCCAGTTTTTGAATGTCTAAAGGCCCCTCTAAAATAGCTGCCGCCGGCATGTTATATCCGACTCCCGCATCTTCGAATTGGCTGATAATATACGTCCGCTGCTGCGCCAAAGAAAGCGGGTAATGTTCCTGTTTTTCAGCTGGCTCAATTGCCGCAAACGTCCTGCCTTCTTCACGCTCGGCCGCCTCAGCAAGAGCGGCGATTGTCGGATGCTCAAACACATATTGCAGCGGGATGTCTGCGCCCGTCTCCTTATGAATCTTTGTCAAAAGCGTCATGGCCTTCAATGAATGACCGCCCGTTTCAAAGAAATTGTCAAAGACCCCGGCTTTCTCAACGTTCAGCACATCCTGCCAAATCTCTGCGATTGCTTTTTCCATTTCGTTTCGAGGTGCGGTATAAGCTGTTCCGCTTACCGCTTTTACCTCAAGCGCAAACAGCTTGCGGCGGTCAACTTTACCGCTTGGTGTGAGCGGGATTTCTGTGATTTCTGTGATATAAGCCGGCACCATGTAGTCAGGAAGCTGTTTTGCCGCGTGTTCCCGCAAACGTGATGGAGCAAATTCGCTTCCCGCTTTTTGCACAACATACGCACAAACCTCAAGATTCCCTTGGTCGTCAGGCCTCGCCAAGACGACAGCTTTGGCAACATCAGGCGCCTGCTGAAGCACGGCTTCAATTTCTCCAAGCTCAATGCGGTATCCGCGAACTTTGACCTGATCATCTTCTCTTCCTAAATATTCGATCGTTCCATCCGGAAGCCAGCGCACCACATCTCCGGTACGATACATGCTGTCACCGGGCACAAACGGGTCTTGTGAAAATTTCTCAGCTGTCAATTCCGGAAGGTTTAAGTAGCCTCGTCCTACACCGTCACCCGCGATATACAGCTCGCCCGCCACGCCTTCCGGCTGCAGACGGCCTTTTTGATCCAAAATATACAAACGGTTATTCCCAAGTGCTTTACCGATTGGCACATACGCTGATTGAACTGAACTGTCCGGGTGGACCGGATGAACGGAAGCATCCACACACGTTTCAGTCGGCCCGTACACATTGGTCAAACAAGGAACGGCACCCGCTTCTTTAAACAATGTCAGAAGCTTGTCCGCCACAACAGAAGAAAGACCTTCCCCGCCAATCAGCAGGTGTTTGAGCTTAAGGCCGGTCAAATCTCCCGCAGCAATCAGCATTTGCAGATGGGCCGGTGTTCCGTCCGTCGCCTCAATCCCATGTCTGCGGTAATACTCAGCAAGAGCAGCGCCATTTGTCACCGTTTTCTTCGGTACAATATAAAGAGTCTGTCCCAAAAGGAGCGACGCGAAAATCTGTTTCACTGACGCATCAAAATGGAACGGCGCAAGCAATGCCATCCGCAGGGTCTGGTTCTCACTCTGATAAACGGTCTGTTGCAGAGATTCAACCAAGTGATGAACCTGGCGATGCTCGATCATCACTCCTTTTGGATGTCCGGTTGTTCCCGACGTATAAATAATGTAAGCAAGATGATCGGCATTCAGATTGACATCCGAAATAGCATCTGTACCGCCTGCAATCGCCTGATCAAAGTCAATAAGCTCAGCAGATGCACTTGGAGACGCAACCTTCGATTCAGTCAAGACGAAATCCGCACCGCAGTCCTCCAAAATAAATTGGATGCGCTCCGCCGGAAACTCGGGGTCAATCGGCACATAGGCTCCGCCGGCTTTTAAAATCCCCATAATGGCCGTGATCATTCGTTCAGAGCGTTCGAGCAAAACGGCAACCGGGCTGTCTGCACGGACACCCTTCTCTTTCAGCACACTGGCAATGCGTGATGATTGTTCATGTAACGTTCGATAGGACAATGCTCGATTTTCAAACACAACCGCAGGCTGATCAGCAAGCGATTCAGCCTTTTCTTGAAACAGCGCCGGAATCGTCATGTTCTTGCGGTAATTGACCGGTTCACCCCCAGCTCGCAGTAGCAGCCGCTCTTTCTCCGCCTCAGAAATCAGCGTCAATTCATCAATCGTATGATTCGGGTGCGCAAGTGCGTTCTCAAGCAATGTCATCATGCGTTCACAAACAATTTTGATTTCTTCGCGCGTCATTAAATCAGTACGGTAGTCAAAGTCAATTGTAAGTTTCCCAGTATCCCAGCGGTCCTTCACATGAATCGAAACATCATTTAATCCGCTTCCGCTGAAAATGGGCTCAGTCAAAAAGGCAAGATTTTCTTCTTTCTGCCACTGCATCACCTGATATTCAAGAGAAACAGTAAACAGCTTTGTCACAGAGCTTTTTGTTTCACGAAGATCATTGATGAGAAGATTATACGGGTACTTTTGATGGCGAAGAGTTTTCATTACATCCTTCATCCGGTCTTTAACAAAATCAAAAAACGCTTGTCCGCCGTCAATGTTTGCCCGAAGCGGAACCGTAGAAACAAACATGCCGAGCATCTGCTTCTCTTTCGCATTTGTCCGGTTGCCCATAAATGTACCAGTTACCACATCATTCTGCCCGCTGACTCTGTACAAGTAGGCGGCAAGCACCGATTGAAATACCGATAAAACGCTGACCTTATGCTCCTCACAAAAGGATAAAATTTGCTGATGCAGCGCCTCAGGCACATCTTGAGAGAATCTCTCAGCATCTAAACTTCCGCCTGCAGGAGCATTCCGTTTCAGGGAAACGAGTTCAGGCACCGTTTCAAATTGCTTGTTCCAGAACGCTTTATCTTTTTCAAACCGCTTCGATTGAGCATAGTCCTGTTCAGACAAAACATGATCGATAAATGAATGCGAGATCCCTTTTTTTGTTTCTGATCCGCCTGCTAATTCCAAGTAAATGTGCATGATGGCGTTTCCGAGGATGTTCATGGAGATCCCGTCAGAAATCACATGATGAACATTTACGTAAAACCATACTTCATTTTCTTTGATGGTAAACAGGGAAAATCGGAATAAATCACAATCGTACAGAGGCAGAGGTTTTTTCGTTTCCTCCCGGCCCCATTGTGAAACAGATTCTATCGCATTCGGATCTCCGGTGGTGTCAGTATGTTTTATATCAACAGGCCGATACTCGCTTATATATTGAACGGGCTCTCCATTTTCATCGAGACGCAAACGAAGACGCATTGCGTCATTTCTGCGGACAAACTCTTGAATCGCTTGCTCCACAAGCTTCCAGTCAATTTTTTCAGTTGAAACCAACTTACCAATCCCCGCAAGATTTGAAATACTCGTTTGAGGATAAAATTTTTCTGTATACCAAATTCGTTTTTGAGCATCCGTTAAAGGATAAAAAGTTATTTCCATATTATCTTACCTCCCCTAATCTTCAATAATCTGTAACATGTGCAGAATTATTTCTCTTTCGTATCCTTTGACAGCTTTTGAATCTAATGAACTAACTGCTCAAAAAGCCGAAAGTACTACTTTTCAAAAGCGTTGCATCCAAACAAAAAACACAAAGCGACCTAAATAACGACAGCCGTAAGCATTGATTGCGGTGTCAGGCACAGGCAGATAAAGACCGCAAGCCCTCTTGCCCTAAAGTGAAACATTTTTGCCTATTTCTTCATTGTTTTCAATATTTTTAACCTTTCTAACGTTCACTTTAAATGAAAAAAATGTTTTTATCACCGAAAAATGGGTGAAAAGTTTCATGCGGGATACCGAAAAGATTCCAGTTTATTCACTGGGATATTTTTGCGGGATACCGCAATAATTTCCACTAAACATTATTTACAGAAAAATAAAAATGTTTAAAATACAATCTCACGCTATTTCCCATTTATTGTTGAAACCCATTTACAATCTTTACATCCCATATGTTTACCGCGCAAAAACCGAAAAACAGTCAAAAAAAAGACACCCTTAGCCAAGAGCGCCTTACAACGATTCCTTCATGACATTTTTGTCGATATCAATCAATTCCATATAGCCTTTCCCCCACTCATACATGGCATCAAGAATAGGCATCAGGCTTTCTCCTTGCGGGGTCAGAGAATATTCAACCTTCGGCGGGACAACCGGATACACTTCCCTGTGAACAATCATATCCTGCTCAAGCTCTCTCAGCTGATTCACGAGGATTTTCTGCGTAATATCTGGAATCAATGTTTTTAATTCATTGAACCGTTTTGTTCCTTCTTTCCCCAAATGCCACAAAATGAGCATTTTCCATTTACCGCCGATCACTGCAAGCGTTAATTCCTTCTCACAATTAAACCGTTTGTCGTCCATCCGGCTCAAAAGAATCCCCCCTTAGTATACTTTTTATATGTTAGATACGTATCATCACTTACTTACTTTTTGGCAGACTCCTTTTTATTATACTCACTCATAAAACCAAGCGAAAGAAATCTGATTGCCTCTCCTCACAGTATCCTCCAAGTAACTAGTTGACTTCAAAGTGCCTACTTCTCAGCTAAAGAGGGAACCTATAGAATGAAAAATAATTCGAAAAAGGGAGTGGATCAACAATGGAATTACAGCTGGCATTAGACCTCGTCAACATCCCGGAAGCCATCGAGCTTGTCAAAGAAGTGGAACAATACATCGACGTGGTTGAGATCGGAACACCGGTTGTCATTAATGAAGGCCTTAGAGCCGTTAAAGAAATAAAAGAAACATTTCCGCAATTGAAGGTCCTGGCAGACCTGAAAATCATGGATGCCGGCGGATACGAAATTATGAAAGCGTCGGAAGCTGGAGCCGACATCATCACCGTTTTAGGGGCTACAGACGATGCAACAATTAAAGGCGCAGTAGAAGAAGCCAAAAAACAGAAGAAGAAAATCTTAGTGGACATGATTAACGTGAAAGACATCGAATCCCGTGCGAAAGAAATCGACGCACTCGGTGTTGACTACATCTGCGTCCATACTGGCTATGATCTTCAAGCAGAGGGCAAAAACTCTTTCGAAGAATTAACGACCATCAAAAATACCGTAAAAAACGCAAAAACCGCAATCGCGGGCGGCATCAAACTTGATACACTGCCAGAAGTGATCAAACAAAACCCCGACCTTGTCATTGTTGGGGGTGGAATTACAAGCGCAGCCGATAAAGCAGAAACAGCTTCAAAAATGAAACAGCTGATTGCCCAAGGATAAATCATATGAAAACGACTGAATACGTAACGGAAATTCTCAATGAATTACACCGTTCAGCGGCTTGTATTTCTAATGAAGAATGTGATCAGCTTGCCGATCACATTCTTTCGTCCCATCAAATTTTCACTGCGGGCGCGGGACGGTCTGGCCTGATGGCAAAATCCTTCGCGATGAGATTGATGCACATGGGCTTTAACGCTCATATTGCCGGTGAGGTTCTCACTCCGCCGCTCCGCGAAGGAGACCTCGTCATTATCGGCTCAGGATCAGGCGAGACAAAGAGCCTGATCCATACAGCAGCAAAAGCAAAAAGCTTACACGGAATTGTTGCCGCTTTAACCATCAATCCGGATTCGAGCATTGGAAAACAATCGGATCTCATCGTCAAAATGCCTGGCTCTCCTAAAGACCAGTCAAACGGAAGCTATAAAACGATGCAACCAATGGGTTCATTATTTGAGCAAACATTGCTGCTGTTCTATGATGCAATAATTTTAAAACTCATGGAGAAAAAAGGACTCGATTCTGAAACCATGTTCA
The DNA here is from genome assembly GCF_054161355.1 of Bacillus sp. PK3-037. Classification (NCBI taxonomy): domain Bacteria; kingdom Bacillati; phylum Bacillota; class Bacilli; order Caryophanales; family Bacillaceae; genus Bacillus; species Bacillus sp. PK3-037. The sequence goes on from NZ_CP096408.1 coordinate 3,737,979, forward strand.
CTTACCACGCAAACCTTGAATAGTGTCACACAACCGGCCTGGAGATCAGGCCGGTTTTAATATCCCCTAAAATAAAACTTTAAACCCAAAAACCCGATAAGTAATATGACCTACAAACAAAGGGAGGAATTATGTTGAAAAAACAAATCAATCTAAAACTTGGAACTAAAATTCTCGGCTTGGTCTTCGCGGTTATTCTATTGTTTTCTCTATCAGTTGGCGCCGTGATGCTTAAGGACATTACAAGCAGCATGAAAAAAATGGCCACTGAAAAGGCGAAAGGAGATCTTGCTTTAAGCAGCACGTATATTGACGACGTGATTTTAGGGAACTGGGATGTAAAAAACGATAAGCTGTATAAAGGCGAGACACAAATAAACGGAAATGAAGAAATTGTTGATCTGCTTGGCAAAAAAACAGGTGACACCGTAACGATTTTCCAAGGAGATACACGGGTCGCAACCAACGTAATGAAAGACGGCGAAAGAGCTGTCGGCACTCAAGCTTCTGCTGAGGTCACTGACGCTGTTTTAAAAAACGGGAAGCAATTCTACGGACAAGCAGATGTGGCAGGCTCGTCTTATCAAACAGCATATATGCCCTTAAAAGATAAGGAAGGCAACATTATCGGTATGCTGTATACAGGAGCCAATCAAAGCATTTTAGCATCGCTTACCCAATCGCTGTTCACTCAATTCGCTATCGTTCTTGCTGTAGTTATTATGATATCTGTCATCCTTGTTTTGCTTTTCACCAGAAGAATCAACCGGCGTCTGAACGTATTAAAATTCGCCTTTGAAAGCGCCGGAAACGGAGATATGACAATAGAAGTTTCAGACAAGTCCGCTGATGAGTTAGCAGAACTGAGTGTCTCCTATAATAAGATGAGAATGAAGCTGAATCAGACAATCCAAACGGTACAGCAATCCGCCCTTCAGCTTGCATCAGCCTCTCAGCAGCTTTCAGCCGGAGCAGAAGAAACCAATCAAGCCTCCGAAAAGATCACAGAAGCTGTTCAGCAAATTGCAAACGGTGCCAAGCATCAAATCACACGAATCGAAAACAGTGAAAAATCACTGGAGCAAACAACAGCTGACATACGGCATATTTCTTCAAATACTGCTGCCATTGCTGACAAAGGACAGCTTGCGCAATCAAAAGCAGACATTGGCCAAAATGAAATTTCAAATGTTCAGGCACAAATGGATACCATTCACCATTCGATTGAAAAAAGCGGAGAGATCATTCAGCAGCTGGACGGCCGTTCTAAACAAATTGAACAAATTTTATCCGTTATCACCCAAATTGCAGATCAGACAAACCTGCTTGCTCTTAATGCAGCAATTGAAGCTGCCCGAGCCGGAGAACACGGTAAAGGCTTTGCAGTAGTTGCTGATGAAGTTCGCAAATTAGCAGAGGAATCTCAACGGTCTGTCGGACAGATTTCCACATTAATCGCTGAGATAAAAAATGATATGACTGAATCTGCGCAGTCTGTTGAACATGTGAAAACAGAAGCTGCTGAAGGTGTAAACATGATTCACCGCACCAGAGACGCATTTAAAGAAATTGCAGCCGCAACAGATGAAATCACTGCGGAAATCAGCGATTTATCAGCATCTGTTACCAACATTTCAGCAAGTACGCAAAAAATAAATGAATCCTTTGCCGCCAATACAACAGACATTAAAGAATCAACAGAGAGTACACGGCAGGCGGCCGCTTTAACAGAAGAGCAATTTGCCGCAATGGAAGAGATTACTGCAGCCTCAGAAACGTTATCTCAATTGGCTGAAGAGCTTACGAGTATCATAAGCCAATTTAAAATGATTGATCAACCTGAAAACAGCCTATAATCTAGTATCAATTTTTCAATTTGATAACGTTATTTTTTAAAAAATGAATATTTCGATCTGCTAAAATTACGATTTCAACAATAAACCCAAGGCAAAACAAAAAATTTTAATCTTTACACCCAGCCCTTTCTGCATTACTCTTGGGGCAGTTTTAAAGTTGCTGACGCGGGAGGTGATCATCACGAATGGACATTATAAAAACTTTACTTCTCGTAATAGTCGTCATAGCAGCTGCAGCTGTTGGCCTGATTAAGGGAGACTTTTTCTCAGACGATCAAAAAACGTCTCAAACAGAAGAATATGACGAAACACTGGCCTTCCCTTCTGAGCGTTACCCTGAGACAGCAAATCATATCAAGGACGCAATAAGTGAGGGGCATTCAGATGTGTGCACCATAGACAGAGACGGAGCTGAGGAACGCCGCGAACAATCATTGAAAGCCGTACCTTCCAAAACAGGATATGACCGAGATGAATGGCCAATGGCCATGTGCAAAGAAGGCGGTGAAGGGGCTTCTGTAGAATATATTTCTCCCGCTGACAATCGCGGCGCAGGCTCCTGGGTCGGGCATCAGCTGACCGATTACCCTGACGGCACAAAGGTTTTATTTACGATTCAGTAAACAGTTAAAAGAGGAGGAACAGCACATTGATCAAATCATGGAAGCCGCAAGAACTGACGATTTCATATCATCAATTTAATGTATTGCAAAAGGGTTCCGCACCTCCTGTAATGGATTGGACTGAGGAAGCGATTGAAAAAGGTTATACTGCGGCAGACGGGGCCATTTCCTTTGAGGCGCAGCGAAATACAAAGGCCATTATTCTTTTGCGCCTGAACAGTTCAGAAACAGTAAACTCCTACGAGAAAAAAGTGACTGTTCCTTTTCACGTCACAACAGACGGAATTGAAATTGAAAGCATCATGTCCAAGAGGCTGTCCTTTGACCTTCCTAAAGGAGACTATCAATTCACATGCTACACTGTACCGGCTGAGCTGTCAGATCTGCACGCTGACACTTATATCATTGATGCTGTTTCCGTCTAATGAAAAGCCCTGAGAGGAATACTCTCAGGGACTCTTTATACATTTTCTCCATTTGTCTTAATGACATCCTGATACCAATAAAAGCTTTTTTTCTTCAATCGTTTTAAGTCATGTTCATTCTCTTCGTCACGATTCACATAAACAAAGCCGTATCTTTTTTGATAACCGTTCAGCCAGCTTAACAGATCAGTAAAGGACCAGCTGCAATATCCAATCAAATCGACTCCGTCACTAATGGCCTGTCTGCATTGCTCAAGATGCGATTGCAAATAAGTAATTCTATAATCATCATGTATAGTGCCGTCTTCAACTTTATCGAATTCTCCTAAACCGTTTTCTGTAATAAACACAGGCAGCTGATAACGTGTCGTAATACGGCGAAGCCCGATACGCAATCCTACCGGATCAATCGTCCAATCCCAGTTGCTCGTTGTTAGGTTCGGGTTTTTCTTAGTTTTAAATAGTCCCGGCATCCCTGTTTCCTGATTGGTCCCTTTTTGTCCCGTCGTATTCATTTTCCCTTCTGAAACACCGTCGAGCGGATTTCGTTCGTACGTAATCGTTTGATAATAGTTGACACCTACAAAATCCGGCTTCCCTTTGGCAAGCAGCTCCATATCACCCGGTTCGACTGTCGGCGCCCATCCTTGTTTTTCTAAATAGCGGAAAGGAATTTGCGGGTAGGTTCCCCAGCAGTACATGTCCAGCCACCAATTATTCATAAATTCTTCAGCATTTTCAAATGCCGTAATGTCCTCTGGATGACTGGTTAAAGGGTATGCGGGAGAATAAGCAAAGCTTGGTCCTATTTTGCCTTCGGGCACATATTTTCTGAAGGACTCAATGGCTTTCGCATTTGCCAGAAACGCAATATGATTAGCTTCGTAAAATCGTTTTCTGTCCTTCACGCCAGGCGGATGCATAGCTGTTAGAAAGCCGTGATTAAAATTGTAGTTTTGTTCATTTAACGTTACCCAATACTTCACTTTCTGCCCAAAGCGTTTATAAAGAGTAATGCAGTAATGATTAAAATCCTCTATGATGTTTCTCGACTCAAATCCGCCATACTCGTCCATAAGCGCCTGAGGCAAATCCCAGTGATATAAAGTCAAAACCGGTTCTATGTTATGAGAAAGCAATTCATCAATCAAGTTATCGTAAAATGCCAGACCGTCTTCATTGATTTCTCCTTTTCCTTTTGGAAAAATACGCGGCCAGCTGACAGAGAATCGATATGCCTTCAGCCCCATCTCAGCCATCAGAGCGACATCTTCCTTATAACGGTGATAATGGTCAACCGCAACATCACCATTGGTGCCCTTAAACGTTTTGCCGGGGATTTTCGTAAACACGTCCCATACAGAGGGGCCTTTGCCATCTTCGTTCCAAGCTCCTTCAACCTGGTAAGCTGCTGAAGCCGATCCCCATAAAAAATGTTTCGGAAAAGATTCTGGATGTTGATGGATCATTGTGTTAATCACTCCTGAAATATTTGATAAGCCTATCATAGGCTATGAAACGCGTTTCATAGCAACACGATGTTAATCCCGGAACAGCTCAGCTAATATTTTCTCTCTTTGTTCAAGAAAATATCTGGTTAACTGGACGTGTTCAGTGCTTTCGTATTCTGTATGATGAATACTGCCCCCGTCAAAGCTGAAAATGTCGGCATTCGGATAACCCAGCAAAATTGGAGAGTGAGTGGCAATGATGAACTGTACATTTCCGCCTTTCACTAAATCGTGTATGACTCTCAAAAAAGCTAACTGCCGTGAGGGAGAAAGAGCGGCTTCAGGCTCATCTAAAAGATAAATGGCTTTTCCTTTAAAACGATGTTGAAACAGCGACATAAAAGACTCACCATGCGATTGCTTGTGCAGCGGCCTTCCGCCATAGGAGAGATATGGCTGCGGAGCATCCCGTTCCACTTCATCAAGATGAAGAGAAAGCTGATAAAACGATTCTGCTCTTAAGAAAAAACCATTTGTGATCTTAGGAAGCCATGATAAACGTATGTAATCTCCCAAATGAGAGTCTGACTCCTGCAATTCATAAATATTATTACGGCTGCCGCCCGCTGTATTAAATTCACACTTATCAGCAATTGCTTCAAGCAACGTTGATTTCCCCGAGCCATTTTCCCCGACAAAAAAAGTCACTTCTCTGGTAAATGAAATGTCGTGTAATTGACTTACAGCAGGGATAGTGAATGGGTATCTGTCAAAGGACGGGATCTTATCTCTAAGGAGTGTTACTCTTTTTAAAAACATAGCTTCTCCTCTCGTGTTAAATGAATATATTTAAAAAAATCTTTTGCAGTAGCAAAAAAGCCATCCATCCTAAGATTCCAAAGCATAACGCTAACCAGAATGGTACATTAGCTTTCAATAAAATCACCATTATCGCGAGCAAACAAACCGTAGCAGGTAGTCCCTTGAGCACACCAGACGCAAATTGACTCAATTGTGCTGTATTTTCGCCCTGCATTTTCATCCAGAAAAGGCTTAACAAGCTGACCAAGGGCAAAGCTGCAATAATCCCTCCATAGGTTGGATGTCTTTTTGATATTTCAGTAACGAATCCAATAATCAGTGCTGAGATGATTACTTTACTGATTACCGCCATTGTTTAGCTTCCTTGCTTAAAATTTCAAATGCTTGTTGAATCAATTCCTTTTCCGATGAGCTTATTCGTTCAATTATTTCTTTTAATTTCTCTTTGTCCAGCTGTGTATGCTGTTCAAGAACAGAGCGCCCTTCCTTTGTTAAAACTACCAATACCTTTCGTTCATCTTGCTGACTTCGACGTTTAGCTGCCAATCCCTTTTGAATCAACCGTTTTGTATGTTCAGATGCTGTATTATGAGAGACAGACAAATACTCTGCTAAAGCTCCTATTGTTGCCTCACCTTGCTTTTCAATATGCTGCATGAGTCGTATCGCCTGATGAGAAATGTTATCTTTTTGCTTGTAGTGTAATGAATAGTAGATATCGGTCCACTGCTGATTTAGTTTATTTATGAAATCCAGTTTCATTTTTCACACCTCTCTTTATATCTTATAATACGATATATTCTTTTTTAACGATACAACTTTATAAAAAACTTCAATATCATATTGGATAATAACTTGAATCAAAAAAGCACCCAACCTCAATTGGATGCTTACAGCCTAATGTCTCTTTTCAAATTTATGCGGATGAGGATGAGGCTTCGGAACAAAGCCGTTTTGTTTCATCATTTCAAAGTGTTTGACCATGTGGTTTTTGATGTGATCTCCTCTTTCTTTAGGCAGAACTCCGTATTCTACATACTTTGAGATGACATCCTTGCGTTTTTTTAATATGTCTGCTTCCAGCTGTTCAATTTCTTTCTTTTGCTGTTCAGTCAGTGTAACGTTTGCAGGCGGCTGCGGATTCTGTTTTTCCGCTGCTTCAGCTGTGCCAGTTAAAGAAATAACAGCCGCGGCAATGAGCATTCCGATGATATTGACTTTCACTTTTTTCATCCAGTTTATTCCTCCTAACTTTTTTTCATATATTTTGCTTCATTCTGTTTTTTATGCATACAAAATAGAAAGAGCGAACCATTATTCGCTCTTTCTGATCTCTTCGTCCGTATATAGTTCTTCTTCTCCCGGTGATGCGTAAGTAACGTATGTTCCTGCGATAAAATCATGCAGCGTCCGTTTGTCTTCTCTCAGCCCGATCATAAACAGGCTGACAATTAAACCAAGCCCGAAGGTTATGCCGTAAACCAGTCCGGCAATGATAACTCGCATAATCATGGTTACAAGGCCGACCTGTGACCCGTCTTTTTTTACGATTCTGATTCCGCAAATCCTTTTTCCGATGAGATAGCCTTGCCAAAATACCGGCAGCAAAATAGAGTACAGCAAAACAACCAGGCTGATGAAGATGCTGTCGTTCGGGTCTTTTCCTGTGATCAGCCAATAGATCAGCAAAAGGGGCACCGAGACAATAATGTAATCCAGTAATGAAGCTCCTAGTCTGATCCAAAATCCGGCTGGTTTGTAGATGTTCATGTAACTCCCCCATTATGGTTTCAATATGACTTTGATGTTGCCGTCTTCTTTCTTATCGAATATCTCATATGCTCTAGGAGCATCAGCAAGACTTAATTTGTGCGTAATGATATCAGCAGGATCAATTTCTTGCTGCTCAACCATTTGATACAGCATCGGCATCAGATGAATGACGGGTGCCTGTCCCATTTTGACAGATACATTGCGGGTGAAGAAATCGCCGAGCGGAAAACCGTCCGCTTGAGAAATATATGCCCCTGTCAGCTGAACTGTGCCGAACTTTCTGACTGCTTCAGACGCGGTGAGGATCGGGCTGATGGTTCCGAACTGGTTCGGCTTTTCAGACGCTTTTTCTTTCGAAAGCGGGGTCCCGTCCATACCGACACAATCAATAACGACATCCGCTCCGCCGTCCGTTTCATCATAAAGAAGCTTCCCGATCTCATCATGTTCTGTAAAGTTGAACGTTTCCACGCTGTTTGTCCGTTTTGCATGCTCCAGGCGATGAGGAACTTGATCAACGGAGATGACGCGTTTCGCTCCCTTCATCCAAGCGAATTTTTGCGCCATTAATCCAATCGGCCCCGCTCCCAGAATCAAGACGGTATCGCCTTTTTTCACTCCGCTGTGCTCCACGCTCCAATATGCTGTCGGCATCACGTCGGATAGAAACAAGACCTGTTCATCCTTAAGCTCACTGTCGGCAGGAACTTTGAAGGATGAAAAATCAGCAAACGGCACCCGCAAGTATTCAGCCTGTCCTCCGGGAAAATTGCCGTTATCTTTAGAGAAACCAAATAAACCGCCGGCATCGGTATGCGGGTTTGGATTTGATTCGTCGCACTGGCTCTCCATTTGATTCTTGCAATAAAAGCATTCGCCGCACCCAATGTTAAACGGAATCACGACACGATCGCCTTTTTTTAGTGATTGAACCTCGCTTCCGGTCTCTTCAACTATTCCCATCGGTTCATGTCCGATAATATAATCCGGCGCAGCCGGAATCCCGTTTTTATACAAATGAAGATCAGAGCCGCAAATACCTGTTGCCGTAATGCGGATAATAGCATCTCTTGCATCCTGAATCCGGGGAGCTTCAACCTCTTTCACTTCCACATGCTCTTTCCCTTGGTATGTCAGTGCTTTCATCCTTGGCCAACTCCTTTTTTATGACTCCTTCCCTTCCCGGCTGCTTTTAAACTCGCAGCTTCATTTGTATACACAATTCGAACTTTTTGAAAACGCCATCAACATATTGCAACCCCTTATGTTCAATGCTATCTTTTTAGTTGATTAACAGATTGGGGGAAACATAGGTGAAATCATTGAAGCAATCCAAAGCCGTTATATTCAGTTTCACAATGGCTTTCTTTCTTATATTGGCAGCCTGTTCCGGCAAAAATGAAGCCGATTCCAAGGATACAGGCTGGGAGCAGATCAAAGAAAAAGGAAAAATCGTCGTTGCTACGTCCGGCACACTTTATCCTACGTCCTATCATGATACCGATTCAGGTAAGGATCAACTGACAGGCTATGAGGTTGAAATTGTTCGAGAAGCGGCTAAACGTCTTGGACTCAAAGTCGAGTTCAAGGAAATGGGCATCGACGGGATGCTGACAGCGGTGAACAGCGGCCAGGTTGACGCTGCCGCCAATGATATAGATGTGACAAAGGACCGCGAGATGAAGTTTGCGTTTTCTTCGCCTTATAAATATTCATATGGCACAGCAATTGTCCGAAAAGATGATTTATCAGGGATTAAAACACTGAAAGATTTAAAAGGGAAAAAAGCGGCTGGCGCAGCGACAACTGTCTATATGAACGTTGCCAGAAAATACGGCGCACAAGAAGTCATTTATGATAACGCGACCAACGAGCAGTATTTAAAAGATGTTGCCAACGGCCGCACTGATGTCATCTTAAACGACTATTACCTACAGACACTGGCACTCGCGGCATTCCCGGATCTTAACATAACGATCCATCCTGACATCAAGTACATGCCGAATGAACAGGCGCTTGTCATGAAAAAAAGCAATACTGAGCTTCAGAAACAAATGAACGAGACGCTGAAAAAGATGAGCAAGGACGGCACTTTGACAAAGCTGTCGAAACAATTCTTTAATAAAGCGGATGTATCAAAGAAACTGGATGTCGACGTTCAAGACGTTGACTTGTAATCAGACGCCATGATGTACAACATTCAGTGGGAATATATTTTCAATACACAGCTGGCGATTGAATCGTTTCCTTATGTCATAAAGGGTATAGGGTACACGTTGCTTATTTCTTTTGTCAGCATGTTTGCGGGAACGGTAATCGGGCTGTTTATATCGCTCGCCAGAATATCTAAGATTGCCCTGCTGAGATGGCCGGCGCGTCTCTACATTTCTTTTATGCGCGGCGTTCCGATTTTGGTGATCCTGTTTATCCTTTATTTTGGATTCCCTTATATCGGCATTGAATTTTCTGCCGTTACGGCCGCCTTGATCGGCTTTAGCCTCAACAGCGCCGCTTATATTGCGGAAATTAACCGTTCAGCCATTTCATCCGTTGAAAAAGGGCAGTGGGAAGCCGCATCCTCGCTCGGTCTTTCCTATTGGCAGACGATGAGGGGCATCATTTTGCCGCAATCGATCCGCATTGCGCTGCCTCCGCTTGCCAATGTATTGCTCGATTTGATCAAAGCATCCTCGCTCGCCGCGATGATTACCGTGCCGGAATTGCTCCAGCATGCGAAAATCATCGGGGGCCGAGAGTTTGATTACATGACCATGTATATTCTGACCGCACTCATTTATTGGGCCATCTGCTCCGTTGCGGCGGCTTTTCAGAATATCCTTGAGAAGAAATACGCGCATTATCTTTAAACAAACGTTTCATTAAAAAAAGCCGCTCCGCAGGAGACGGCTTTTTCCTATTGATTCAGCTTCCATTTAAATGGATCTTCAAACAGCGACCAATCGGAATCAAACTCATATTCAGTCAGCAAACATTGATCCAGCTCCTTCGTAATGGCGTCTTCATCCAAGTCTGTTCCGATAAACACCAGCTGCGTCAGACGATCGCCGAATTCCGGGTCCCAATCCTCTAATATTTCCGGCTCCTGCTGTTTGATTTGCTCCTGCTCAAGCTTCGGCATCGCCGCCACCCAATAGGATACCGGCTCAATGGTTACGGACGGACCGGCTTGGGACATCAGAAGAGCGAGGCTGTTATGCGATGCGCACCAGACGATACCTTTGGCGCGGACAACATTTTTAGGCATTTGATCCATCCATTGATAAAAGCGCGTTGAGTGAAACGGCAGCCGTCTTTTATAAACAAATGAAGAAATGCCGTATTCCTCGGTTTCCGGGGTATGGGCTGCATGACCTGCCGTCAGCTCTCTTATCCAGCCGGCAGATCCGCTCGCTTCCTCGAAGTTAAATAGCCCCGTATGTAAAATCTCCTGCGGCTTGACGTTCCCTTTGACAGCGCGAATGAATGTAGCCCTTGGCTGCAGAGTGCGAAGGACTTTCTCAAGCTGTTCAAGCTCTTGCTCGCTGACTAAATCACATTTATTTAGGATCAGAACATCGCAAAACTCAATTTGATCGATTAACAGGTCGGCGATTTCTCTTTCATCCTCTTCCCCAAGTGCTTCTTTGCGGTCCAGAAGGCTGTCACCCGACTGATAGTCATGCCAAAAACGGTTCGCATCGACCACTGTCACCATCGTATCTAACTCACAAAACTTGGTGAGATCGATTCCCAGCTCTTCGTCAATATAAGAAAATGTCTGGGCCACAGGGATCGGTTCGCTGATTCCCGTCGATTCGATGACGATATAATCAAACCGTCCGTCTTTTGCCAGCTTCTCCACTTCGACTAACAAATCCTCGCGAAGTGTGCAGCAAATGCAGCCGTTTGACATTTCCACTAGCTTTTCATCTGTTCTGGAAAGCCCGCCTTCCTGCTTGACCAACCCAGCGTCAATGTTTACCTCGCTCATGTCATTTACAATCACGGCTATTTTTAAGCCTTCGCGATTTTGCAAAATGCTGTTGAGCAGTGTTGTTTTTCCCGCGCCAAGATAGCCGCTTAGTACAGTAACCGGAATTTTTTTCATTGTGATCATATCCTCTCAAAATAGAATCATTACGATTTAAATGACGTATGTGTAATAGTGATTGCCGCTTTTCGCGCCCCGGAAATATTTCTCGCTGTCGGCCCGATTTCAATTTCCGCAAAGGCACCCATCACGTATAACCCGTTCCCCCATTGCAAATCCTTGCCGACAATCGGAAAGCCGCATCCGGCAAAAGGCAATTGCTCTGCTTGCGCTGCTTTTTGAACCCACTCGAATCGGCTGATGTCAGAGGCAAAGCCTGTTGCCAGCGCGATATGTTCGAATGTGTATGACGATTCATTTTTCTTCAGCTGTATGTGCAGCCGGCCGTCAGCTGTTTTTTGACATGACACCACTTCATCCTGAATGACCTTTATCCTGCCCTCTTCTCTATAAACAGCAAGCTTTCTTGAGATGTCCTTCGGGAAGGAGCCGCGATGTCTGGCGTTTGTGATCCATTGCCTTCTCTTTTGGCAGTCTGGCGTTTTGCTGAATCTTTTCATATACTTCGGGCCAAGCCAGCCCGGATCACTGTCAAAATCATAGGTGCGGAATGGATGCCTCGCGAACATCGTCACGTCGTGCCCGTCATCCGAGAGCTTTATGGCCGTAATGAGCCGCCGTGATCCCTCCGCCCACAACTGCCGCTTTCACGTCTTCCTGTCTTAACCCTTGCACATCCCTGTCAAACACATGATAAATGCCGTCATTCTGAAATGGCTGAGCCCACTCCGGCCAGCAAGGCTGTTGTGAAAAACTCATGGCTAGTACAACTCTTTCGCCTATGATTGTTTCGGAGGCATCTGCCCTCACTTCCCACAATCCGTTTTTTTCTTCTCAAGTCTGTCACCATGCCTGTCTTCCACGCCTGATCAATATGTATCTCATCCAATACAGTTTCACAACGCTCATTTAAAAGCGATAAAGAGGGGCGCTTATACCTCCCGAAGAATACCTCCGGCCACTGGCTTTTATCCGCATACGTTTGCAGGCTGAACGGCTCGGTATCCATGTGATGGACCGATGGAGAGCGTAAATCATTCATCCGAATGCGGGCCGTATTTCGCTTCCAGCACTCAAGGGGCTGTTCATGAGGATCAATGACCGCAAGATCCTGGATAGGCACCTTTCCGCTCTTCACCAGATGCACAGCCAAGGTCGACCCTTGAATTCCGCCGCCGATGATAAGTCATTTACCAAAACGTAATTATTACGATTTAAATCGTATGTTCTTTTTTCCTTTTTGTCAACTGCTTTCTATTCAGCTGATCACAACTTTTGTGTGTTTAGGTATGTTTTCGTATATCCATTTCGCATCTGGAATGGATAGTCTGATACAGCCATGGGATGCTTTTGCCCCTAATTTTTTCGCTTCCTTGTCAATGACTTTTTTCTCCTTTGTCATGGGTACGCTGTGAAAAAGAAATTCTCCATGGTTTTTCCATGAGACCCAGTATTCCGCCCCTTCCTGATATCCTTCAGAGAAAAACCATTCTCCCCGTTCAGGCTCGATATGAAATGTGCCTTTCGGTGTGGAATCATCATGGGTTTGATCGAGTCCTGATGAAACGATCATCGTATAGATGGTTTTGCTTCCGGCTTTGATGTAAGCCTTCTGCTGTTTACGTCTACATCAATCCAGACATTTTTCAGCTGCTTGATATCGGGGTATTCTCCGCCGGAAGGCTTTGTCCAATCAATGCTTGTTTTTTCTGCCGCTATGTGTTTGTTTGTTTTCTTCATTTGAGATCCCGCTTTCTCGTCCGCATGATAAGAGCAGGCTGACAGCAGAATTGCCGGTGCAAAAACAGCAATTAATAAGAATGGCAGTTTTCATAGACATTCTTCCTGTTTCGAAAACCTAAGCTTCGCATAGGCATCGTGCAGATGAATCGATTCTTCATTTCTGCATTCAATATCAAAGGCCGACACCCATTCAAGCTCATATAAGTCTGCGGCAATGAGACGGGCCAGATCCTCAACAAATCTGGGATTTTCATATGCGGTTTCCGTTACGGCTTTTTCATCCGGCCGCTTTAGCACCGGGTGCAGTCTCGCGCTGGCATTTGATTCTGCAACGTGAAGCAAATCGGCTTTGACATCGACTGGGAGCAGTGCCATTGGATGAATATCGGCCAAAATGCTGACCGTTCCTCTCTGATTGTGGGCGCTGTATTCACTGATTTCCTTAGAGCAAGGGCAAAGAGTCGTTACTTTCGCTGAGATACCGGCCCGCTGTTTAAACGGCTGATCTTCGTGATAGGTGACAGACATCAACATCTCAGCATGCATCAGCCCCGCTTTCCCAAGCCTTGGACTCTTTCTTTCGAAATACCACGGAAACCGCACTTCGACGGAAGCTGAGATTTGATCCATGTTTTCTGCAAGCTCTTTCGTAAATTGCTGAAGAGAAGAAAATGAGAGAATCCAGCCGTTTTGATGATAGCGTTGAAGCTGCTCTGTTAACCGACTCATATTGATGCCCTTCTGATTCCGCTGCAGGCTGGCGGTCATGGTAAAATTCGCTGCTGTCGTTTGCTGACAAGGCTTCATCGCTGAGGCTACAGTGACCGGGTGAGACACATTGGTGACACCTACTTGCTGAATACCAAAAAAATAGTCTTTTCTGGTATTCTGAAGATCCTTCATGTTCTCCTTTTCCACAGGCTTTTGTCCTTTCACGGGACTGACCGATCCAAAATATCGAAGACGCTCCGTTTTTTCCGGTAGCAGAATGTGTTGTGCCATTCAGAAAACTCCTTCCGTTTCAAATCGTAATAATTACTATTTATTCTGATCGGTTCACGAGTTAAAATCAAGAAAAAGTTGAAAACAGCAAAAAAAGACACGCGCACTCGCGTGTCTCCCATCCAAACATTAAACATCCGCCGGGCTGCTTTCCGCGCTCCAGCTTTTTCTCCAGTAATATCCTGCGGCAATCACAAGCACAAACGCCAGCAATGCGATACAGGAAAACGTGATAAATCCGATGGCATATGTGCCTGTCATCTGTTTTAATGACCCTAAAATGTTTGGCAGAAAGAACCCTCCGATGCCTCCTGCTGCGCCGACGATCCCCGTCACCATTCCAATTTCTTTCCGGAAGCGCTGCGGGACGAGCTGAAACACTGCTCCGTTGCCCATTCCGAGTCCCATCATTCCGACAAATAAAAGGATGATAACCATCGATAGAGACGGCAGACTGCTGACTCCGGCCATGCAAAGAGCCACGATGACAAACAGAACAGAAAGAACCTTCGTGCCCCCGACTCGATCGGAAATCCAGCCCCCTACAGGCCGGAAAAAACTGCCCGCTGCTACACATAATGTGACGAAATCTCCCGCGTGAATTTTTGACAGCTGGTATTGATCAACGAAGAATATCGCCAAAAAGCTGGACAGCCCGACAAATCCTCCAAAAGTGACGCTGTACAGCAGACAGAAAAACCACGTTTCCTTCTGTCCGAACACCTGCAAGTAGTTTTTTAGCGGCTGCGGCGCCGGTTGTTCAGGAGAATTCTTCGCCATGAAAACAAACAGAATAAAGACAATGATCAGAGGAAGAAGCGCAATTCCCATCACACTGTGCCAGCCGAACTGCTCTGCAAGCCGGGGGCCAAACAGTGTCGCAAACAAGGTGCCGCTGTTACCCGCACCCGCTATCCCCATCGCCAGTCCCTGCAAATGAGGCGGATACCACCGGCTCGCCATAGGAAGCGCAACAGCAAAGCTCGCACCGGCCACGCCAAGCAGAATGCCGATCCCGTAAAGCTCAGTCAGCGTACGGCCGCCAAAAGTTCCCCAGAGCAGCGGGATCATCGTCACCAGCATTCCGGTCACAGCTGTTTTTTTCGGCCCGATTCTGTCCGTTAATACGCCTAATATGATCCGAAACACAGATCCCGATAAAATCGGCACAGCCACGATAAGCCCTTTTTCAAAGGGAGACAGGCCAAAATCCTGAGAAATATAAACACCAAGCGCCCCAAGCATAACCCATATCATAAAACTTACATCAAAGTATAAAAACGAGCAGAGCAAAGTGGACGGGTGACCGCTTGTTTTCAGTTCCGACAGCTTCATAACATTCCCCTTTCTTGTTCCTATAAAAATTTCAATTTTCTGAATCAAGAATATATGACCTTATTTTTTCGGAAAAGACATGTGTAAGCTAATGTGACACGTTTAATGCGTTAACTGAGCATTGTGCCATAATTTTTGATAGGAGAAAAACTTACAAGCTGAGGCAAAGGAGAGGTCTGGCAAATGAAGAAACAAAGATTAATTGTAGCAGGGAACGGAATGGCCGGAATTCGCTGTATTGAAGAAATATTAAAGCTTCATCGTGACATGTTTGAGATTGTCATTTTCGGCAGCGAACCGCATCCCAACTATAATCGCATTCTCTTATCCTCCGTTTTACAGGGGGAGGCATCGCTCAATGACATTGTGCTGAACAGCAGTGAATGGTACGCCAAGCAAGACATAACACTTTACACAGGAGAAACAGTCGTTCAAATCAACACAGACTTGCAGCAAGTCATCACAGATCAAAAACGCAGCCTGTCCTACGACAAATTGATTCTGGCAACAGGCTCCTCCCCTCATATTCTCCCCATACCCGGGACAGACAAAGAAGGTGTTTACGGCTTTCGGACAATAGAAGACTGCCAAGCTTTTATCAGCATGGCGGAACGTTATCAAAAAGCAGCGGTCATCGGCGCCGGCTTATTAGGCCTTGAGGCGGCTGTCGGCCTGCGGCATCTGGGCATGGATGTCAGCGTCATTCACCACTCTCCCAGCATTATGCAAAAACAGCTCGATCAAACAGCCTCTCGTCTGCTTCAGTCTGAACTGGAACGAAAAGGCTTAACCTTTCTTTTAGAGAAAGACACAGCATCCATTACAGGAGGCTCACGGGCAGATGGTATCCGGTTTAGCGACGGCTCTTCGATAAAAGCAGACGTGATTGTGATGGCGGCTGGTGTAAGATCCAATATCCAATTGGCTGCATCAGCAGGAATTTCCGCAAACCGCGGCTTCATCGTCAATCAATTCATGCAGACGAGCAAACCGAATGTGTATGCCGTCGGGGAATGCGCCGAGCACAACGGAATGGTATACGGATTGGTCGCGCCTCTTTATGAACAAGGAAAAGTCCTCGCACAACACATCTGCGGCGTTCCATGTGAAGGGTATCATGGCTCTGCCCAATCTGCAGCCTTAAAAATAGCGGGAATTGATGTGTGGTCGGCAGGAAAGGTGCACGAAGACGCAGGCACGACGAGCATTAAGCTTCATGATGAACATGCCGGCTGCTACAAAAAAGCGCTCTTTGAGAACGACAAACTGGCTGGTGTGATTTTATTCGGAGACACACGTGATAAACAGAGGCTTCTCGACAGCCTGCTCAAACAAAGAGACATTTCCATTGTCAAAAAGCAGCTGATCGAACCGGATCAAAGCGGCATTTCATTTGCATCCATGCCTCCCGCTGAACCCATTTGCCAATGCAACTCGGTGACAAAAGGTTTGATTGAAGAAGCGGTGCACACGAAAGGCTTAACAACGGTCGAAGAAGTTAAGCAGTGCACAAAAGCATCCGGCTCTTGCGGAGGCTGCAAGCCGCTCATTGAAGACCTTCTGAAATACATGGAAAGCAGCGAATATACTGAACCAGCCGGTCAGCCTTCGTTTTGCGGCTGCACTGATTTGACGGAAGATGAAGTCATCGCCGAACTGCACCGATGTCATTTCCCCGATCCTGCTGAGGCAATGAATCAGCTTGGCTGGAAAACGAAAAACGGCTGCCGCGTTTGTGTTCCGGCGCTTCACTATTACATGGGATTGCTGCAGCCTGGGTATATCCAGTATCTTGACACATCGCCCGAAGATACATGCACCCTCATTCCGCAAATGTACGGCGGGCTGACAAATGCGAAGGAACTAAGAAACATCGCAAACATCATCGAGACATACGGCATCCCCAATGTTTCAATAACTCACGGCCAGAGGCTGAAGCTTTCCGGAATCCGTCCGAATGACCTTGCAAACATCAGAAAAGAACTGCACATGCCGGCTTTCTCTCATCAGCACCGCCGCTCGCTGCAAAGTGTCATAGCATGTACGTGCGGGGAAGATCGCTCTATTCAAAAGCTGGCAAGCCATATCGAAAGACATACTGACATGCTTTCCATGCCCGATCACATATCCATCAGCTTGTCGTGTGAAAAAGACTGCACCGCCGCAGCTATACAGGATATCGGCGCCATTCGAACACAAGAGGGCTGGGACATTTACACTGGCGGCATCCGGGGTGGGCATGCCCATGCCGGAATGCTGTTTTGTGTGACGGATAGCGAAGAAAATACTGCCATTATGATGAAAGGCCTTCTCCAATATTATCGCGAAACGGCTCACTACGCAGAAGCGGTTCATCAGTGGATTGACCGCCTCGGCATCATTCATATCAGAGAGGTATTATTTGAACAGGATTTGCGGACGCAGCTGCTGGAAAACCTTCAAACAGACCTGTCATTGATACAAGATCAGCCTATACAGGCTGGCGCACTTAAGAAAGGATGAGGCATTTTGACTGAACGACTGCTTAGATATTTCCGCGAAAAACAGCAAGACGTCCAATCAGAAAAAACATACGACACCCAATGTCCGTTTTGCAGCATGCAATGCAAAATGCAGCTTGTGGAACAAACCATCGTCACACGGAAAAAGTATACAGCCATCGGCATCGACAATCCCACGACACAAGGCCGTTTATGCATGAAAGGGATGAACGCCCACCAGCATGCCCTGCACTCCTCCCGCATCACCCGGCCGCTGCTCAAAAAAAACGATGAGTTTGTGCCTGTTACCTGGGCTGAAGCGCTGAACTATATAAAAGAGCAAGTCACCCTGATCCAAGACAAACACGGTCATGATGCGATTGCTGTCTACGGAAGCGCCTCGATTACGAATGAAGAGGCCTATCTGTTAGGAAAGTTCGCACGAGTCGGCTTACAGACAAAATACATCGATTACAACGGCCGGCTATGTATGTCCGCCGCAGCAACCGGAGCCAACCAAACATTCGGAGCAGACAGAGGCTTGACGAATCCCTTAGCGGAAATCCCCCACACCCGAGTGATCATTTTGGCCGGCACCAATATCGCGGAATGCCAGCCGACCATCATGCCGTATTTTGAACAAGCAAAAGAAAACGGGGCTTATCTCATTGCCATTGACCCCCGGGAAACAGCGACGACAAAAATAGCCGACCTCCATCTGAAAATCAAACCCGGAACAGACGCAGCCCTTGCCAACGGTTTAGTCAAAATCATCATAGACGAACAGCTGATAAACGAAGAATTCATTCGCACGCGCACAACCGGCTTTGATGAGCTCAAACAGCATACCGGCGCTTTAAATCTGGAAGACATCGCCGAGCAGACAAGCGTTCCTTTAGAGCAAATGCGAAAGGCCGCTGTAAAGTTTGCCAAGGAAACGTCCGGCATGCTGTTTACAGCCCGCGGGATCGAACAGCAAACCGACGGAACCGCGGCTGTGAAAGGCTTCTTAAATGTGGTGCTGATCACAGGAAAAATCGGCAAGCCTTACTCGGGCTACGGAGCGATCACCGGACAGGGCAATGGGCAAGGCGCCCGAGAGCATGGCCAAAAAGCCGATCAGCTTCCCGGCTACCGTTCCATCGAAAACGAAGAACATCGGGCTTATATTGCAAAAGTGTGGGGAGTCAATCCGGATGAGCTCCCGCGAAAAGGCGTCTCAGCCTATGAAATGATGGAAAAAATCAACGATGGAGACATTAAAGGACTGTTTCTAATGTGTTCCAATCCAGCAGTCTCCAGCCCAAATGCCAACCTTGTCAAACAGGCGCTGTCGAAACTGACATTCTTTGTTGCGATCGACTTGTTTCTATCTGAAACTGCGAAATTCGCTGATGTCATTTTGCCCGCATCCTCTTACTTAGAAGACGAAGGCACCATGACAAATGTAGAAGGCCGCGTGACATTAAGAGAAGCAAGCCGCCCCTGCCCGGGAGAAGCAAAGCATGATTGGCAGATCATTTGCGAAATCGCGTCCGCTCTCGGAAAAGGCCGTTATTTTTCCTACACGTCTGCGGAGGATATCTTTAACGAATTGAGAGAAGCAAGCCGCGGCGGAATCGCCGATTATTCCGGCATCACATATAACAGGCTCAGACAAGAAGGCGGGATTCACTGGCCGTGTCCGGAGCCTGATCATCCCGGAACCGGGCGCTTGTTTGAGGACTCATTTGCACATCCGGATCAAAAAGCGGCACTAAGTGTGATCCCAAACGAACCCGTTGTTCCAAAAGATAAGCCGACCGCCGAATATCCGTTGTTTTTAACGACCGGAAGGGTCATGTCTCATTATTTAACAGGTGTCCAAACGAGAAAAAGCGCCTCTTTGGCCGCAAGACATTTTGAATCATTTATGGAAATCCATCCGAAAACAGCAGCAGCCTACAATATCGAAGACCGCGTTCTCGTGAACATCGAATCTCCTCGCGGAAGCATCACCGTCCGCAGCAAATGGTCAGAACACATCAGAAAAGACACAGTATTTGTTCCCATCCACTGGGCGGATGCCCAAAACGTAAATGATTTGATTGGCGACAGCCTAGATCCAGCGTGTAAAATGCCCGGTTTTAAGGTATCCGCCGTCCGAGTCAGACCTATTTAAAATTTTCATAAAATTTTTAGAAATTTTCGTATTTTTTGTTACATTTTATAACATGCATCTTAAATATTTCTTTTTGCTGTGCTACGCTGGAAAAAACATTGATAAGGAGCGGATCATCTGATGGGAAAAAAACAGCTAGTTCTTGTTGGTAATGGAATGGCCGGGGTAAGGGCCATTGAAGAGATACTGAATGTTTCAAAAGACGAATTTCAAATCACAATTTTTGGTTCCGAACCGCATCCCAACTACAACCGAATCCTTTTGTCAAAAGTGCTGCAAGGCGATACAGATATCAAAGATATTACGTTAAACGATTGGAACTGGTACGAAGATAACAATATACAATTGTATACCAATGAAACAGTTATTAAAGTGGACACCGAAAACAAAACCGTCATCACCGATGCAGACAGAATACAGCCTTATGATGAACTGATCCTGGCTACGGGTTCTGTCCCTTTTATCCTGCCGATTCAGGGCGCAGACAAAAAAGGCGTCACAGCTTTCCGGGACATAAAAGATACAGACACGATGCTCGCCGCGTCAAAACAGTATAAAAAAGCAGCCGTCATTGGCGGGGGCTTGCTTGGCTTAGAAGCTGCGCGCGGCCTGCTGAATCTCGGTATGGAAGTCTCCGTTATCCATCTCGCTCCCTTCCTGATGGAACGCCAGCTTGACGCAACGGCCGGACGCCTGCTGCAAAACGAATTAGAAAAACAAGGAATGACCTTTCTGCTTGAAAAGCAAACAGAAGAAATTCTCGGAGATGACCGGGTCGAGGGCGTCAGATTCAAAGACGGCACAAGCGTTGAAGCCGATTTAGTCGTCATGGCCGTCGGCATCCGCCCGAATACAGCGCTTGGGACCGAAAGCGGAATTCCAGTCAACCGCGGCATCATTGTCAACGATTATATGCAAACCGAAATCCCGCACGTTTATGCGGTCGGTGAATGCGCTGAGCACCGAGGAATCGCATACGGACTCGTGGCGCCGCTCTATGAACAGGCGAAAGTGCTCGCTAAACATATCTGCGGTGTTGAAACGAAACCTTATGAAGGCTCCGTTCTCTCCACTCAACTGAAAGTATCAGGAGTCGAGGTCTTTTCTGCCGGTGACTTTAACGAATCAGACGAGAAAAAAGCGATCAAGGTCTTTGATGAACAGGATGGCATTTATAAAAAAGTCGTGCTGCGAGGCAATCAGATTGTCGGGGCCGTTTTATTCGGCGACAGCAGTGAGGGCAACCGCCTGTTTTCAATGATTCAAAAAGAAGCAGATATCTCTGAAACCTCTAAAATCTCAATTTTACAGCCTCTCAACCAAGAAGCCGGCACAAGTCTGACCGCTGCCATGAGCAATGATGAAATCATCTGCGGCTGTAACGGCGTGTCAAAAGGAGCAATTATTCAAGCCATCCAGGAACAGGGCTGTTCATCAACAGATGAAATCAAAGCTTGCACCGGCGCGTCCCGCTCATGCGGAGGCTGTAAGCCGCTCGTAGAAGACATCCTTCAGTATACGCTGGGATCAGACTTTGACGCATCAGCCCAAAAAGAAGCGATTTGCGGCTGCACCTCATTGTCGAGAGACGAGGTAGTCGAAGAAATCAAAGCCAAAGGGCTGTCACATACAAGAGAAGTCATGAACGTGCTCGGCTGGAAAACGCCAGAAGGCTGTTCCAAATGCCGTCCGGCTCTGAACTACTACTTAGGCATGATCAACCCGTCCAAATATGAGGATGACAGAACATCCCGCTTTGTTAATGAACGGATGCACGCCAATATTCAAAAAGACGGCACCTACTCTGTCGTACCGCGGATGTACGGCGGTGTAACCAACTCTCAAGATCTTCGCAAAATCGCTGATGTCGTCGACAAATACGAGATCCCGCTCGTCAAAATGACAGGCGGCCAGCGAATTGACTTGATCGGCGTGAAAAAAGAAGACCTGCCAAAG
Source organism: Bacillus sp. PK3-037 (assembly GCF_054161355.1). NCBI lineage: Bacteria > Bacillati > Bacillota > Bacilli > Caryophanales > Bacillaceae > Bacillus > Bacillus sp. PK3-037. Next base: position 3,759,717 of record NZ_CP096408.1, read on the forward strand.
GTATGGGCCGATCTTGATATGCCGTCAGGCTACGCGTACGGAAAAACACTCCGCACGGTAAAAACATGTGTAGGCGAACAATTCTGCCGCTTCGGCACACAAGATTCCATGGCCTTAGGCATCGACCTTGAGAAAAAATTTGAAGGACTCAACACGCCTCATAAAGTGAAAATGGCCGTATCTGCCTGCCCGCGAAACTGTGCAGAGTCCGGCATTAAAGATCTTGGCGTTGTCGGCATCGACGGAGGCTGGGAGCTTTACGTCGGCGGAAACGGCGGAACCCATTTGCGTGCCGGCGACTTGCTGATGAAGGTGAAAACAAATGAAGAAGTCTTGGAATACGCAGGCGCTTATCTTCAATACTACCGGGAAACGGCAAACTACTTAGAACGCACGTCCGCATGGCTGGAGCGCGTCGGTTTATCCCATGTCCAAGATATTTTAAACGATCCGGAAAAACGGCAGGAGCTGAACGATCGAATGAATGAAACGCTCTCGGTCCACAAAGATCCGTGGAAGGACTTCCTGGAAGATAAACAAACCTCTAAAGAATTATTTGAAAATGTCGTGACCACATCATAATGACAGAAAAAAAACATTGAGGAGGAATGGACATGGTGAACAAAGACGTCACAAAAGTATGTATCGGAAAAATCGAAGAATTGCCTGAACAATTAGGAAAAACAGTGTATATTGAAGATAAGGAGCTTGCGGTCTTTAAGCTTTCAAACGGGAGCATCCGCGCCATTGAAAACCGCTGTCCCCATAAGGGCGGCGTCCTTGCAGAAGGTATCGTCAGCGGCGAATATGTCTTCTGTCCGATGCACGACTGGAAAATCTCCTTGGAAGACGGAATCGTTCAAGAGCCGGATCACGGCTGTGTCAAAACATACGAAACGCTGATCGAAGGAGAATACGTTTATCTCGTATATTGATCAAAGACCGGATCACTTTCAAAGTGATCCTTCATTTTTTACAGTGACGGAAGGATGACATGATCATGAAAAACGGAATCGTATATTTTGTGGGCGCCGGACCTGGAGATCCAGGGCTCATCACCATAAAAGGAAAACAGGCGCTGGAGGAAGCGGATGTCATTTTGTATGACCGGCTCGCAAACCCAAAGCTGCTCGAATACGCATCACCAGACTGCCAGTTCATTTATTGCGGAAAACTGCCGGACCGCCATTTTATGAAACAAGCAGAGATCAATGCCCTGCTGATTGAAAAAGCGTCGGAGGGATTAACTGTTGTCCGTTTGAAGGGCGGAGATCCCAGCGTGTTTGGCAGAGTCGGCGAGGAAGCAGACGCTCTCCACCAGCATGGCATCCGCTATGAAATGGTGCCGGGCATCACCTCGGGAATCGCAGCGCCGCTTTATGCGGGAATCCCCGTCACGCATCGGGATTTCGCTTCGTCTTTCGCCATGATTACCGCACATGATAAATCCTTAAAAGGAACGCCGAACCTTGACTGGGAAGGGCTTGCCCGAAGCGTTCAAACGCTTGTGTTTTACATGGGGGTCAAAAACCTTCCATTTATTTGCCAGCAGCTCATCACGTACGGAAAATCTCCTTCTGTCCCTGTCATCGTGATTCAATGGGGAACGTGGGGCCGCCAGCGGAGCGTAAAAGGAACGCTGCAGGATATCCATCAAAAAATACAGGAACAGCAAATCACAAATCCCGCCATTATCGTCATCGGTGATATTGTAAACGTTCAAACACACAGCTGGTTTGAAAGCAAACCATTCATCGGGCAGCATATGATGATAGTCACTCATGGCGAAGATGAGCATACGCTGGCAGACAAGCTGCGCGATTATGGTGCCGATGTCATCGAATGGCCGAAATGGCGGACTGAAAAAATGCCTGCCAACGAGGATATGCTAGGACAGATCAGCACCTTTGAGGATATTTTCTTCACATCACGCCGTGCGGTTTGCGAATTTTTTGAAGCGCTCGCGTCCAAACGAATCGACATTCGCCAGCTGACCGCACGCCTGAGTGCAGCGTCAGAAGCAGGAAAGGCAGAGCTTATAAAACGCGGCTTCATCATATCCGAGCACCATCACAATTCACCTAAAAAGCTGATTGTCGGCAGCCGTCATTCTGTAGAAGAAATGCAGAAATCAGAGTCCTGTTTGTGCTATATCACCCATGAAAACGTCATAGATGAGCGATTCACCAGCATGACCGAACGGACGATCAATGAGTCTCCTCTGCACATGATCATTTGCCCCGGCAAGCAGTCCGCTCAGCATTTGATCAGCGCAGGAGAAGAAATCGGCATTTCACCAGAACCGTCAGCAAGCCGCCCCCCTGTCATCTGTATAGGCGATGGCGCGCCCGCCGCTGCATATGGGTTTACTGCCGTACAAGACCAAGAGCAATTATTTGCGTTTATACAAAATGAGCAAGTGGAGAAAAAACTCCTCCACAGCTGATGATACAGCCCTTTTCCAAAGGGCTTTCTTATTTATGAACCAATTTTTTGTGGTGGGTGGAATACATCGCCATATTTTCCGCCTGAGGGTCCAGATAAGATTTCGCACTGTTGACGGCAGTCGGGCCTTCCGTAAAGCCGCCGGCAATCAATCTGAGCTTGCTTTCATAATAAGCCGCGTCCCCCGCAACAAACACGCCCGGAAGATTCGTCCGCATATGTCTGTCAGCTTTAATCCGGCCTTCTTCAATCTCGAGACCCCACTCCTTCATCGGGCCGAGATCAATTTTGAACCCATGATTAATAATGAGCTCATCAAGCTCGATTTCCTCGGTATGTCCAGACTCAGCATGAAGAACGGTGACGCTTTCGATGCGTTCTTCAGTGCCGCTGAGATGTTCCAGCCGATAAGGAGTAAGCACCCGCACAGATGACTGCTTCATTTTCGTCACGCTGCTTTCCAGTCCGCCGAATTCCTCCCTGCGGTGCACGACAGTAACAGACGCCGCAATCGGTTCCAGCTCATTAGCCCAATCGACCGCAGTATCTCCCCCGCCGGAAATCACCACTCTTTTGCCTTTAAACGCCTCAAGCCTCTCCACTTTATAATGAAGGTTTTTTCCTGCATATCGGCTCGCATCCTGGCTGTCAAACTCATTGACCTCCAGCGTGCCCATGCCGACAGCCAAAATAACGGTTCTTGTATAGTGCTTCTCCCCCTTAGAGCTAGTCAGCACCATGGTTCCGTCATCCAGACGCTCAAATCCGGTCACTCGCTGATTCAGCACAATATCAGGGTCAAACGTCGCCGCCTGCTCCTTCAGCTGTTCGATCAGCTGCTTTCCCGCAATTCCCGGTATCCCGCCGATATCGCGAATGATTTTCTCAGGAAAGAATAAAGACACCTTGCCCCCGAGCCGCGGCAAAAACTCGATCACTTTCGTTTTCAGCTCCCGCATGCCGCAGTAAAAAGCCGTAAACAGCCCGATCGGCCCCCCGCCTATAATCGTGACGTCATACACCTCTTGATTTTCAGCCATCCGTCCTGCCTCCCGTTCCAATCTATCATTAACGTTATATCATTTAATTGAGAATGAATATCAATAAAAAGTATATCATATTTTCCGTGCCTTTGTTTATTCATTTCTTCTCCTTGTGGTAAATTGTTGAAAACCCTATAATAGGCAGAAAACAAATGGGAGAAACAGATGAAAAGACGAGTCGAAACGATCACTTTCGAAGGACAGACACTAGAATATTCTGTGACAGGCAAGGGAGCCCCCATTCTTGTCATGCATGGCGGGCATTCAAATTGTTACGAGGAATTCGGCTACACGTCGCTGGTCGAGCACGGGTACTCCATCATCACGCCTTCAAGGCCCGGCTACGGACGAACGTCAAAAGAGATTGGAAAAAGTCTTGCCGACGCCTGCCGTTTCTATGTGAAGCTATTAGATCATTTACAAATCGACAGCGTCCATGTGATTGCCATCTCAGCAGGCGGCCCAAGCGGCATATGCTTTGCCTCACATTATCCAGAAAGGACAAACACTCTGACCCTGCAATCCGCGGTCACCAAAGGATGGCTCACCCCTCAAGACACAGAATACAAAGTTGGGAGAATCCTCTTCCGCCCGCCGGTGGAAAAGTGGATATGGAAGCTGACTTCTTCTCTGAATAACGCCTTCCCGCGTTTGGTGTTTCGCGCCATGAGTCCGCAATTCAGCACGCTTTCGTTTCAGCGAATCAAGTCCATGATGGATGAAAAAGACATAGACGCATTTCGAAAAATGAACAGCCGGCAGCGCTCAGGTGAAGGATTTCTGCTCGACTTGCCACAAACCGCCGCTGTCTCTTCAAAAGAGCTGCAGGCCATCACATGCCCCGTACTGATTATGCAAAGCGTTTACGATGGATTTGTCGACTTGTCACATGCACATCATGCAAAAGAACACATTCCTAACGCCGCCCTCTGTTTGCTTCACTCATGGGGGCACCTGATTTGGCTCGGAAAAGAAGCTGCAGAAACAGACAGTATCCTACTCGGCTTTTTGGAATCCTAATCAAAGTGAAACGATCCTTTCCCCTCCTCCGTCAAACAAGCAGTGCCTTTTTTCTGGTAACATAAGAGGCAGCTTAACATGAGCGGAGGTTTTATTGTGACAGCACAATCATCTTTTCTTCAGCTGAATTCTATTTTTATCAGCATTTTAATAGAAGCCATTCCGTTTATTCTGATTGGCGTCATACTTTCCGGAATCATTCAAATGTTTGTTTCTGAAGAAATGATTGCGAGGATCATGCCGAAAAACCGCTTTCTCGCCGTTTTATTCGGTGCGCTGGCCGGCGTTTTGTTTCCCGCCTGCGAATGCGGCATCATCCCGATTACGAGGCGGCTTCTGTTAAAGGGAGTTCCTCTGCATGCGGGCGTTGCTTTCATGCTGACCGCGCCTATCATTAATCCTATCGTTTTATTTTCTACTTATATTGCGTTCGGGAATAGATGGAGCGTGGTCTTTTACAGAGGCGGACTGGCTCTCGCCGTTTCGCTGATCATCGGGGTCATCTTATCCTATCAATTTAAGGATAACCAGCTGTTAAAGCCCGATGAACCCGGGCATCGCCATCATCATCACCACACCCTGCTTCAAAAGCTGGGAGGGACCTTGCGTCACGCCATTGATGAATTTTTCTCCGTGGGGAAATATTTAATCATCGGCGCCTTTATCGCAGCCGCGATGCAGACGTACGTCAAAACATCCACTCTGCTTGCGATCGGACAGAATGATGTATCTTCTTCCCTCGTGATGATGGGGCTTGCGTTTGTCTTGTCGCTTTGTTCAGAAGTGGATGCCTTTATTGCGTCTTCCTTCAGCAGCACATTTTCTTTAGGCTCGCTCATCGCCTTTCTCGTCTTTGGCGCGATGGTGGATATTAAGAATCTATTGATGATGCTTGCGGCCTTCAAAAAACGGTTTGTTTTCCTGCTGATGACGTACATTGTCGTGATTGTCTTAGCGGGATCACTACTGGTAAAGGGGTGATTGGATGTTTCGTCTATTGGTGCTGATGGGATTTACGTTTTTCTTTTATCATCTGCATACCTCAGGAAATCTAACAAAATATATCAATATGAAATATGCCTATCTTTCCTTTATTGCGATCTTCCTGCTGGCCATTTTGACAGCTGTTCAAGCATATTTGTTTATCAAATCGCCTGAAAAAGGCGGGCATCATTCTGACGATGATTGCGGCTGCGGCCATGATCATGACCATGAACAAAACAAACCATTTTATCAGCGGTATTTGATTTATCTTGTTTTTCTATTTCCTTTGGTGTCAGGCATCTTTTTTCCGATTGCGACGCTTGACTCATCCATCGTCAAAACAAAAGGGTTCTCGTTTAAGGCGATGGAGAGCGGAGATCACTACTCCCAAACACAGTATTTGCGGCCTGATGCCAGCCTGTATTACGCGCAAGACAGCTATGACAAACAAATGAAACAGCTGTTTAATAAGTATTCCAGCAAAAAAGAGATTGCTCTGACCGATGATGATTTCTTAAAAGGAATGGAAACCATTTATAACTATCCGGGTGAATTTCTCGGACGGACGATTGAGTTTCATGGATTTGCGTATAAAGGAAACGCGATTAACAAAAACCAGCTCTTCGTATTGAGGTTTGGCATTATTCACTGTATCGCTGATTCCGGCGTTTACGGGATGCTTGTGGAATTTCCGAAGGACATGGATATTAAGGATGATGAATGGATTCATATCAAAGGCACTTTGTCCTCAGAATACTATCAGCCATTCAAATCCACCCTCCCTGTCGTGAAAGTGACGGACTGGAACACCATTAAAAAACCTGATGATCCGTATGTTTACAGAGGATTTTAATTGAAGACGAAACCAGTACAAGTACTGGTTTCTTTTTTATTTCTTTTTCATTAGCATCAAATCAAGATAGAGCTGGCATCGCGTTCTGAAATCGCTTAAATCGATGGATGTCATCTCAAGAATCTGCTTGATGCGGTAATTTAATGTGTTTTGGTGAATAAACAGCTGTTCTGCGGCTGGTTTTGTTTTGCAATTGTTGAGGAGATAGATTTCCAGCGTCTTCAGCAGCTCGGTGCTGCTTTCTTGGTCTTTCGCTTTTAGTAAAGCCAAATCCTTATTCTCGTATTCCAAAAAGTCATTTTTCTGTTCAATGCTTTCTAAATAACGATAAATACCGAGCTTCTCATATTCATATGGAATGTTTTCCTGGTTGCCGGTTATTTCTGCGGCTTTAATGACTTCCAATGCTTCTGTATAGCTTTTGCCAAGTTTTAAGATGTGGTCATATTCGTTTCCGATACCGATATAAATAGGGGTAGGAATTTTTTGAAAGTGAAAATGTGTTAACAGCTTGTTAATGAATTCAGCAGCTGCTGAGGAGGCGGAGCTTTTTTGGGAAAAACTCGCTACGACGATGACAATATTTGATTCGATCGTTAAGACATGACTGACTTTATCCCGCAAATTCAGGTACGACCTGATATTTTCCTTTAAATCTTCCACCGCTTCCCCATCCCCATTCGCGGCGTGCAGGATGACAACTGAAAACACAGAAGGCAGCACAGTGTTGATTCTCTCAGCTTCGCGCCTGAGCTCCTTTTCAGAAATAAATTGCTGATAGATCGCCCGTTTGATGAGGTCCTCAGCTCTTTCTTCCTTTTCCTGTTTCAGCTTGTTCGCTTTATAAATAATTTTTCCGACATGGAAGGAGGTCTCGTACAAAAAGTCGAGCTCTTCGTCTGTCAAATCACGATCCAGTTCCTGAATCCAGATGTAGCCCATGACTTCCCCTTTATGCTTCGCACTCACGACTACTCTCTGATTTAACCCAATGCTTTCAATTTTATTGACGCGAAAAGGCTCAGGTTCTGTTTTCAGCTTTTCAATGATCCCGTCCTTCAAAAACCTCTCAAAAATCTGGACCGGACATTTTTTTGAAAAAATAGTCTGCTGGTTCGCAGAATCAAAATGGTTAATATAGTAAGAATTGTAGGCTAACAAAAAGAAATCCGCGCTTTCCAGTATCACTGGTTTTTGCAGTTCATAGCTGATAAAGTCAATCAGCTTATCAACATCTGAAAATGAAAAAACTCTCTCTAAAAGCTCTTCCATACCTTTTTTCTCCTATACTTTTTTTACTTTAATCATATCCATACGGGGTCTTTTTGTATAGAAAAAAATACGTTTGTTTCCAAAAGAAAACACAGCGGTCTTAAAAGGAGAAAAGAGGAAAAAGGGATATCCCCTTCCTCCTCCTTTCGATCTTTATTGTGACATCGTATCTTGGTAGTCTTTAAACTGGTCTGTAACATCTTGTGACGGAGCCTGCGTCAATACGCTGACGAAAAAGACCGACAACAGACTCGCAGCAAAACCAGGTATCATTTCATACAGAAAGCCCGAAAGACCGGCATTCGCCCAAATGATTACAGTCGCTGCCCCTACAATCATGCCGGCGAGTGCCCCCCATTTGGTCATTCGTTTCCAAAATAAACTGAGCAGTACAACCGGTCCGAATGATGCACCGAAGCCCGCCCACGCGTAGCTGACCAATCCAAGGATGGTATTGTTTTTCTCCCATGCCAGAACTAACGCGACAATTGAAACAGCCAGCACAGCCAGACGCCCTAAAAACACCAGTTCTTTATCAGAAGCTGAGCGCCGGAACATCGACTTATACAAATCTTCTACCAAAGAGCTTGATGTGACAAGCAGCTGGGAAGAAATCGTACTCATGATGGCCGCTAAAATCGCAGAAATCAGAAAACCTGTGATAATTGGGTGGAATAAAATGTTTCCTAATTGAATAAAAATCGTCTCCGGGTCCTTCAATGTCATGCCCCGCTGATGGTAATAAGCGATTCCGCCCAAACCTGTCAGCACTGCGCCGACCGCCGAAAGAATCATCCATCCCATTCCGATTCTGCGCGCTCTTTTTATCTCTTTGACAGACGTAATCGCCATAAAGCGCACAATGATATGCGGCTGGCCGAAGTAGCCCAAGCCCCAGGCAAACAATGAAATGATGCCAAGAACACTGGTTCCTTTAAAAATATTAAACATATCAGGGTCCACAGAGCGGATCTCAGCAGTTGTATCACCTATTCCCCCGGTGTGGGAAAACGTAACGATAGGAACGAGAATAAGTGCTGCAAACATAATGATCCCCTGAACAAAATCTGTCCAGCTGACAGCCAGAAAGCCCCCAAACAGGGTGTACGCGACAACAACACCAGTCACAACCCACAAGCCGGTGTGATAATTCATCCCCAGGATGCTGTTGAATAAGACGCCGCCGGACACCATTCCGGAAGATACATAAAATGTGAAAAAGACTAAAATGACAATTCCTGAAAACAGCCTGAGGAGCTTTGTTTGATCTCCGAAACGATTTTCAAGGAATCCGGGAATCGTAATCGAATTCCCCGCTTTTTCTGTATATGTTCTCAGCCGCGGCGCGACGTAGAGCCAGTTTGCCCATGCTCCAAGGCAAAGTCCGAACACAATCCAAACCCCGCTCAGACCTGTTGAAAACATGGCGCCCGGGAGCCCCATCAGCAGCCAGCCGCTCATATCGGCAGCGCCCGCACTGAGAGCGGTTACAGCAGGACCTAACGAACGTCCTCCCAGCATGTAATCCGTCAGATTCGACGTCCGCTTGTAAGCAAAGTAGCCGATCAGCAGCATCCCCGCCATATAAATACAAATCGAGATAATCAGCTGTGTGTTTTCTATGGCACTTCCTCCTCTTTTTTATAGTATATGGATGAAATGGACATCCCCGCAGGGAGGATGCCCATTTAGTCCCGCTTTAGAACATTTCACTGATTGTTTTTGCCTGCATGTGCAGTGCCAAATAATCCGGCCCGCCTGCTTTTGAATCCGTTCCGGACATTTTGAAGCCGCCAAACGGATGGTAGCCGACGATAGCACCTGTACAGTTGCGGTTGAAGTACAGGTTTCCGACATGGAATTCCTGTTTCGCACGCTCGATGTGCTTGCGGTTGTTTGTGATCACCGCTCCCGTTAAACCGTATTCAGTATTGTTTGCCACTTCTAAAGCTTCATCAAAGTTTGACACTTTAGAAAATGCAACGACAGGTCCGAAAATTTCTTCCTGCATGAGTCTTGCTTTCGGATCAAGGTCAGCGAAGATCGTCGGTTTGATGAAGAATCCTTTTGAATCATCACCAGTGCCGCCGCTTACTAATCGGCCTTCCTCTTTCCCGATCTCAATATAACTCATAATTTTATCATAAGAACCCTGGTCAATGACAGGTCCCATGTAAACATCTGCGCTGTCAGGGCTTGCCGTTACTTTAGACTCTGTGATTTCAATAACGCGCTCTAATACTTGATCATACACTTTTTCATGGACAACAGCACGTGAACCCGCAGAACATTTTTGGCCCGCAAAGCCGAATGCAGATGTAAAGATGGATTGAGCCGCCAATTCAATGTCCGCATCCTCATCGACTACAACTGTATCCTTACCGCCCATTTCAGCAATAACACGCTTTAAGTGCTGCTGGCCTGGCTGAACTTTTGCCGCGCGTTCGAAGATTCTCGTACCGACTTCTCTTGATCCCGTAAACGTGATAAGGCTTGTTTTTGGATGATCAACAAGGTAGTCACCGACTTCCGCTCCGCTTCCAGGAACAAAGTTGACAACGCCTTTTGGCAGACCGGATTCTTCAAGCACCTCAACGAATTTCGCAGCAATGACAGGCGTTGCGCTCGCAGGTTTAAGAACAACTGTGTTACCGGTAACGATCGGTGCTACTGTTGTTCCCGCCATAATCGCGAACAAGAAGTTCCAAGGCGGAATAACGACTGTTACGCCAGTCGGCGTGTATACATATTGGTTTTTCTCGCCTTCACGGCTGTTGACCGGTTTGCCTTTTGCCAGTTCAATCATTTGGCGTGCATAATATTCCATGAAGTCAATCGCTTCAGCAGTATCGGCATCTGCCTCGTTCCAAGGCTTCCCTGCTTCTTTTACGAGCAAAGCGGAGAATTCATGCTTTCTGTTGCGGACTTTGGCAGCCGCGCGGAACAGGACAGCCGCTCTTTCTTCCGGAGACGTGTATCTCCACTCTTCAAAGGCTTGAGCCGCAGCTTCAATGGCTTGCTCAGCGTGCTCTTGAGAAGCTTTTGAGACTCTGCCGACTACCTCTTCTTTATTAGCCGGGTTAATGGAAACGATCTTCGCTTCTGTTTCCACTCTTTCACCGTTGATGACAAGCGGGTAGTCTTTTCCTAAATATTCGTTTACTGTCGCAAGCGCTTTTTTAAACGCTTCTACGTTGTTTTGGTCTTGGAAATTTGTGAATGGTTCATGTTTGTAAGGTGTTGTCATTGTAATCTCTCCTTTTTTACTTCTTTGTCATTCCTTTGAAAGCAAATGCAATGTTTGACGGACGTTCTGCCAGGCGTCTCATAAAGTAGCCGTACCAATCCTCTCCGTAAGGCAGGTAGACTCTCATGTTATAACCTTCTTTTACGAGGCTGAGCTGGGTTTGCGATCGCATGCCGTACAGCATCTGGAATTCAAACATGTCAGTGGAAATGCCGTTTTCCCTGGCAAGCTGCTTTGTATAATCGATCATTTTATCGTCATGTGTCGCAATCGCTGTGTAGTGACCATGTAAGAGCTGCTTTCGGATGATTTTTTTGTAGTTCTCATCGACATCGCTTTTTTCCGGAAAAGCCACTTTTTCTGATTCCTTATATGCTCCTTTTACAAGACGAAGGAACGGTTTCAAAGAATCCAAATCGTCAATATCGTTTTCCGTCCGGTACAGATAGGCCTGTAACACCGTGCTTACATACTCGTATTTCCTTCTGAAATCCTTGAAAATATCAAGCGTTTTCTGGCATCTGACCTCGTCTTCCATGTCTATGGTGACCATGACTTTATGCTTCTCGGCCGTCTGGACGATTTTCGTCATATTTTCATACACCAGATCCATATCTATATCGAGACCTAAAGACGTCATCTTTAAAGAAACGTGTGAGTTCAGCTGCTGATCCGCAATGGTCTCAATGGTTTGGATGCATTCTTCCGTGCGTTCCCTTGCGACCTCGGCGCTGTTCACAAACTCGCCTAAATGATCGACAGTAACTGACAAGCCTTGGCTGTTAAGCTGTCGAATGGTCGGGATTGAACTGTTAAAATCATTCCCGCCGATAATTTTACCCGCTGCCACCCGGCTTCCCCAGTTTCTCGCCATCTTATTGAGAAAGCCGCTTTTGGATAAAAATAAGAAAAAATCTCTTGTGATCACTTCCAACCTCAACACCCCGCAATCTAAGAAGTATTTGTATGAGTTTATTGTAAATGGACAAAACCGACGTTCACAATATTCTCAAAATACAAAGATTCTGATTATTTTTGTGGGTTTCTCACAATCAGATAGTTAGAAAGTCGGGGGACTTCCTGTCGAAAAATGGAGAGAGGAAGCGACACTAACCATCAGCTTCCTCCGTCATTCCACACTTCTTCAACAGTATTCAAAAGCAGACGATTCAACTCAGGCGTGATATCTTTTTTGATGATTTTCAGCGTTTTCGCCGCTTCCATAATCCTTTCAATTTCCGTTTCAATGAATTGGTGAATCACATGAATTCTTGCTTCAAGATCCAGTTCTTCACCTTTTCTTTTGCGCTCAAGCAAGGTTTCCATCTCTGTTCTCAGTTCGGGTTCCGTAATCAGTTCATTCATCAAGACAGTAAAATCCATCGGCGGAATGGTTCCGTGCTTTTCAATCCACTTGCACGCCAGTATCGGCCGCAGCACGTAAAAATACTTTTTGATTTTCACCTCTTGCCCTTGCAGGTAATCCTTGACGTTTCTTTTTGCCATATTGATATAGTGATACACACTGGCTTCAGGCTTAAACGCTGTGCTTCGCAGCTTTCTCAGCTGCTCTGCAGTCGTAAAAGCTTCGTAATACACAATGTCTGAGGACAGCCACTCAAGCAGCGGAGGGTTTGATTTTTTGAAAAGACGCAGCGTTTTTCTCAGTTCCCAGCCGCTGATATCCAGCAAATCGTGGATCGGCTCTTCAATGACATCCCGCTCCTGCTCAATTGAAAAATACCACTCCTTTTTCGGCACATAAATAAAGCGGACATCATAATCGCTGTCTTGCGACGGGAATCCCCAAGCACGGCTCCCTGATTCAACGGCATACACGATTTTAACGCTGTATTCCTGCTCAATTCGTTTTAGTTCATCAATGATTCTTTGTTTCATATCTATTCGTCTCCCGTCTTTTCTCATTCCGGCTGTTTGCAGAAAAAAACCGCCCGATGATGCGGCGGCTCTTCACGTCTGTCAGCCTTTAAGATGCTGCTTAAAGAAGGCAAGCTTTTCCGTTTGAAAGGCAGGGATATACTCATGCCCAAAGTAGCGGTACACCTTCAGCTCTTTTTCTGTCTCCAGATGGTTATAGGCCGCAAACACAGTAGAAGGCGGCGTAACCTTATCAATCAGCCCGATCGACATCAGTACAGGCACCTTCACCCTGTCAGCCAAATTCATAATATCGAAATACGTTAGTGTATTCATGGCCCGCTCTTCTGTTTCCGGGCTGCCATTTCTTCTGAAGAAGGAATTAATTTCAAGGTACGGCTGTTCAAGCGCCACATCAATGGCCCGATCGAAATTACTTAAATAAGGATAATCAGCAACAGCGGCTTTCGGAATATCTGACAGAGCCGCTGCGGCAATCGTCAAGCCTCCGCCCTGGCTTCCGCCCGTCACGCCGATTCTCGTTTCGTCGATTTCATCAAAGCTGCTGATGACTTCAAGCGCGCGGACGGCGTCCAAATAAACTCCCCTGTAGTAGTATGTATCTTTATCAAGAATTCCTTTCGTCATCCAGCCCAGTGCGTGTCCGTGCGGAGAAACACTGGTGTCCTCGCTGCCCTGCTGGCCGCGGACAAGCATGCCAAACGCAGCGTATCCGTGCAGCGCCCAATTGACCATTTCATGAATTTCTCCGTCATAGCTTGCATTGTAGCCGTGATATTTCACGATCGCCGGATGCGGGCCTTCTTTGTCAGGCACCGCATACCATCCGGCAATGCTGGCATTTCCAACACTTTTATATGTGAGGCGGTATACCTTCACCCCATCAGCAGGATAATCAACCGGCTGTAAGTCAGGAACTGCTGGAACTTTGGCAAGCTCATTCAAAGAGGATTTCCAAAACGCAGAAAAATCTTTTTGGGCAGTTTTGTCAGGCTTATACGTTTGCAATTGGTCGAGCGGCATATCGAATAGTTGCATTTCCGATTATCCTCCTTTGTTTAATAAGATTTAGTTTATTCTATACTATCACGTTTTGAATCTATTTTCTAAATTTTTTAACATCTGTTTTGTGATTCAATCCCTCGATGTGAATTCGTTCTAACACCATACTTACTCTTCTTGGTCAAACGTTTGTTTAACCGATTCCCGGCTCAGTTCCATAAAGGCCTGAGCGGTCAGACTGACATAGCGGTTCTTTAAAAATACAAAAACCAGAGTGCGTGAAGGCGCGGATTGAAGAGATAAATAGATGACACCCGGGTCTTTGTCTCTTTTGACCATATTTGGCGCAAGTGTTACCCCCAAACCGTTTGCCACAAGGGATTGCGCGGTTTCGATGTGGCTCGTTTTAAACGCCGCGTGCGGCTTAAAGCCGCTTTCCGCTACAAAAAACACCTCCAAGCCTTATTTCGGATAACAACGATCCGTTTTCAAACATGAAGGTGTTTTTTATTTGTTTCATCTTATGGGATCAGTCCCTCCCGCACGGCTTTTACATTGGCTGATAAAGATCCCAACCGATTTTTAACGTCTCCACAATATAATCTGCAATCTCTTCAGGAGCAAGGTTGTCTGTTTCCACTTTTGAATTGTGCTTGTCATAGATGACTTTTCTCTCGTTAAACAGCTGCTCCATTTCATCCATTGACCGGTTATGCAGCACCGGGCGGCTTTCGATCAGCAAATCCGCGCGCTGCTTCCAGTTCTCCCAGGACAGATCGAGGTGAAGCACCAGACAATGTTCGAGACAGCACTTTCTGATTTCCTCTTGCTTAAAAGAGCCTCCGCCAAGTGAGACAATTTTAAATCTTGTATGGTGGCATAGATTCAGGATATATTCTTTTTCTGTTTTCCGGAAAAAGTCCTCACCTTTTTTTTCAAACATCTCAGGGATCGACATGTTGAAATCCTTTTCGATTTCTTGGTCAATATCGATAAAATCTCTATATAATTTCTTAGCGACCAATTGGCCGATTGTCGTTTTTCCTACACCCATGAATCCAATCAGGACGATATTTCTTTCTCTTACTGGGATGGCTCGTTTAGCGTTCATCTTCGGCGAAATCCTCCTAAGGAATGAAAGTTTATCTTCATTATATGCTGATTTTGCGAATATTTATATAGGTACCGGCTCGGGCAACCTCTATTTCATCGTCATCCGTTCAAGCTTTCAAACTAACAGAACCGCTCCGTTATACGAGTTTGCCGCTCCGCAATCAAGATGTTATTAGCCGTGATGCAGCATAAAAGATGTAACATGACGAAACGTCGTTTTTGAGCAGTCGGCTCCTTTTCTTTTTTGCGTTCAATCACCTTCTTGTCCGGATGACATTCATTGTACAACATTTTCAGAAACAATTTAATACTTCGACGCAAAAAAGCATTAAATGGTTAAACGCCCTTCCTCTCTCTGCGTTTATCCGTTTTTCATCAGGGAAAAAGATGACGGGAGGGATGCGAGATGAAAATAAGCTTTTGTACAACCGGATGTAAAAAGCAAAATGTAATGGACGTCATTTCCTTTGCGAAGGAGCAGTCCTTTGACGGGATTGATTTGTGGTACGGCCACATCGAACAGTATGAACAGGACTTCGGGCCGCTGGACAGCCTTTATACCCTGCTGCAGCAGCATAAACTGAAGGTGCCCGCGGTCAGCTTATACACCGATTTTGTGACACAAGGAGAAGAAGAAACAAAAGAAGCAGTGAGAAAAGGGCTTCGGGCGGCGAGACAGCTACACAGCCCGCTTATTCGCGTATTTGCCGGCAATCAGGCGTCAAACAGAACGTCACCGGAAAAATGGCTGCGTGCGGTTGAACAATTCCAGCAGGCTGCGCAAATGGCAGACGACTATGAGGTGAATATCGGTCTGGAAATTCACTATGATACGTATGCCGATACACCTGAAGCTGCTTTAAGATTTTTGAAGGATGTCGGCCATCCGAGACTCCGAACGATTTTTGACGGGTCAAATCTGCACGTGAACCGAATTGACCAGCTGCCCGCTTTAGAAAAAACCTTTCATACGATCAGCCATATCCATTTGAAAAACTACCGCTGGAACTTTGGTAACTGGTATCTGAGCGAGCCAACTCCGCTTTTTCAAGGAGATCTCGATCAAAAAGCATTTTTAAAAGAGCTGATGAACAGACAATATGATGGTTTTGTTTCTCTTGAGTATTTTGGAGAACATGCCTTTACGCATATTAAGGAATCGTTCCGCGAATATACGTCTGTTTTTTCCCGCTGACTCTTCGATCGAAGGGTCTTTTTTTGTATCATAAACAAAAAGGGGGATATCATGATGATCATTTGGATAAATGGGGCTTTCGGTTCCGGAAAGACACAAACAGCGTTTGAACTGCACAGAAGGCTGAAACCGTCTTACGTATATGATCCTGAAAAGATGGGGTTTGCGATGCGTTCGATGATACCGCCGGATATCGCTAAAGATGACTTTCAAAGCTACCCTCTGTGGCGGGAATTCAATTACAGCATGCTTTCCTATTTGTCAGATACATATCAGGGCATCATCATTGTGCCCATGACCATTACGAACGATCAATACTTCCATGACATTATCAGCAGGCTGAGACAGGACGGCCGGATCATTCACCACTTTACCCTGCTGGCTTCAAAGGAAACATTGCTGAAACGCCTGCGCACCAGAGCGGAAGGAAAAAACTCCTGGGCCGCAAAACAAATCGACCGCTGCATCAACAGCCTGTCTGATAGCCTCTTCACAGAACATCTCCATACAGACCAAATGTCTATCCAGCAGGTCACAGAAACGATCGCTGCCCAAGCAAATCTGCCGCTTGAGCCTGATTCGAGAGGCAGCCTGCGAAGATTCACCGACAGATTGATGGTGAAGCTGAATCATATCCGCATCAAATAAAAGACGTTTTGAAACCATGTCCCTGATACATGCAAATGGATCAATAAATAAAAAGCCCACTCCAAGAGTGGGCTTTTATCATATTATTTCCACCAGTCATCAAACATAGAAGCTGGGACCTGGCGCTTATGCTCCGTCACGCTGTAGCGTTTCTCCAGCGCTTCTGACGCCTTCGCCGATACTTCTTTTCCTTCGAGATAATCATCAATCTCATCGTAGGAAATGCCAAGCTCAGTTTCATCGGACTGCTGCGGCTTTTCATCCAGCAGATCGGCAGTCGGTTCTTTTAAGTATAAGCGTTCCGGGGCATCCAGCTCTTTCAGCAGGCTTCTTCCCTGACGCTTTGTTAAACCTGTCAGCGGCAGGAGATCTGCGCCTCCGTCACCGTATTTCGTAAAGAAACCAGTCACGGCTTCGGCCGCATGGTCTGTTCCAATCACAAGAAGGCCTTCTTGGCCGCCGATCGCGTATTGAGCAATCATTCTCGTTCTCGCTTTTACGTTTCCTTTATTAAAGTCTGTCAGCTTATCGCCTGTCTCTTGCTGATATTGATCCGCAAAAGCGCTGACTGTTGATTGAATGTCAAATTTCCAGGATTTATCCGGCTTGATGAATTTCAGAGCGAGCTGAGCATCATCTTCATCCTGCTGTGTGCCGTGCGGAAGACGGACCGCGATAAATTGAGCATCTCCGCCCTCCTCGCGAATGCTTTCCACCGCAAGCTGAGCAAGTCTTCCCGCAAGTGTTGAATCCTGTCCGCCGCTGATGCCAAGCACAAGTCCTTTAGCGCCGGTTTTCTTTACATATTGTTTTAAAAAATTGACTCTGTCCTCAATTTCTTGCTTTGGATCAATTGAGGGCTTCACATGTAATTCTCGCATAATCTTTTCCTGCATGCTCATCCCAATCATTCCTCCTGTACATTTTCGCTTGTTTCTTACTGTTCATTTCCCCGAATCAATGAAAATGAATCATGACTGTTATGTATCCATATTAACTATAGCACAGGTCTTATTTCATAGTGAATAAGAGAGATCAGCTGACTTCAACCCGTATGGACGTCACACTGTCGCCATTGCACTTTCCTTTTTCAATCGGGCAGGAAGAAAACGCGACAACCAAATCCATCTCCGCTCTGAGTCTGACGTAATCCCCGGCATTTGACAGCGGCGTTTCCACAGACAGGTTCCCCTTCTCATCCAGAACGGTATTCATAAAAATCGCAAACGGATAATGCATATGCGGCTTCGGCACGCCGAACTGCTCAAGCGCCCGGTTCATATTGTCATAACACGTATCCTGGAACTCGTCCTTTTGTTTTCCGTATAACAGCCTGTTCATATCAGGACGGCAGGCGGGCAGAAGCAGGTCATGCTTGCCGACTGTATCCTCAATGAGCGTCAGCATCGGTTTATACAAATTAGAGTAAATATGATCGTTGACCTTCACATGAATGGAATGATTGGCATCAATGGTCGCTCCCTGATCAAGATGCTCATAAAAATCCTTTGCGTGGTACGCCACAAAATCAGCAACCTGCTGCCCCTCTACATCAACCACCTTCAAAATCTGGCCCTTTTTCAGCTTCAGGCCGAGCCCTTTCTTCGGCTGAACGATATATTGCTGTGTCATTCGCTTCGCTCCTTTTTCTATTAGTATGAACGTTTACCATCTCCTCCATGTAAAAAGAGGCAAAAATCCGATGCATATAAGCCTTGCGCGGGTTGCAATCTAACCTTAGATAAAAGGGGTTGAATGTAAATGAGTCAAACAAAAAAAGACCAAGAAAAAGGAAATCTGGCTTGGTGGCAGCTTTCATTAATCGGGATTGGATGCACAATCGGAACAGGATTTTTTCTCGGTTCCAGCATCGCAATTGTGAAAAGCGGATTTTCCGTTCTGCTTTCATTTCTAATTGGAGCGATCGGCACGTATTTTGTATTCGAACAGCTTGCCAAGCTTTCGGCAAAACACCCTGAAAAGGGCTCGTTCTGTTCATATGCGCGAAAAGCGTTCGGCAGGTGGGCCGGCTTCAGCAACGGCTGGGTGTACTGGTCATCTGAAATGCTGATTACCGGAAGCCAGCTGACAGCCATTTCGTTATTTACGAAGCATTGGTTTCCTCAAGTGCCGCTGTGGGTATTTGCTTCCATCTATGCTGTACTGGGGCTTCTCATTATTTTTACCGGACTTTCTGTTTTTGAAAAAACAGAAAACGTGCTGGCAGTTATCAAAACAGCCGCTATCTTCATGTTTATCGTGATTGCCATTCTGGCTTTGTGCGGCATATTGTCAGGCGGAAAGCCGGAGGTGCAGATTCCGAATGAGACGAAAGAATTTTTCCCATTCGGAGCTATGGGGCTGTGGACAGGCCTGATTTATGCATTTTACGCGTTTGGCGGCATTGAAGTCATGGGGCTCATGACGGTTCATTTAAAGAAGCCGGAGGAAGCCTCAAAATCAGGAAAGCTGATGCTGGCAACGCTGGCGATTATTTATATCATTTCAATCGGGCTTGCTTTGCTACTAGTTCCTTTACACAAGTTTACAGAACAGGACAGCCCGTTTATTACGTCTTTAAAAGGATTTCATCTCGAAGTGATCCTTGATGTTTTCAACGGCATTTTTATTATCGCGGGTTTCTCGACCCTTGTCGCTTCACTCTTTGCCGTGACAACATTGCTTTGTACGATGGCCGATGACGGCGACGCGCCGAAATGCTTTACTCTAAAAGAAGGCAAAAAAATATGCTGGCCCGCGCTCGGATTAACATTTGCGGGGCTTATCGTGTCTATCGTACTGTCTTTAGTGCTGCCTAAAAATATATATGAGCACATGACAACAGCGGCCGGGCTTATGCTTTTATACACTTGGCTGTTTATCCTGTTCTCCAGCAAAAAGCTGACCGATCCGGCAGCGATGGCGAAAACGCAAATTTATTTGGCGACAATTCTGATCGCGGCGGCTGTGTCCGGCACGCTGTTTGAAAAATCAAGCCGACCCGGATTTTTTGTCAGCTTGGGATTTCTAGCTGTCATTGCCGTCGTCACCTTGATCTATCAAAAAAAGCAGGGACACAAAGACCGCCCTGCCAGTTCGTGAACTATTTCATTTTGTTAAACATGTTCTTTAAATATGAAAACGGACATTTTGATACCTGTTTTTCATCATCCCGCAGAAAATATTGTTTCCATTCCCGGTTATCCTTTCCTCCGTACCAGCCTAAATGCGGATGAACCGGAGCTTGATCATAAGCCTGTAAACGGGATCGGATCAGCCTGCTCATGTTTCGGCCAGATGCGGTTGAACCATTTAGATCTTCAAACACCCATCTTGGCTGGAACGTGATCATAAAATAAGGAAAGCTTCGGCTTCTCCTCGCATCATGAGCCGGCGTTGCACACAGAATAAAATACGGCTCGCCGTCAAAACAAAACTCCCATTTATAATGCTCTGGATCGGCCGGAATATCTGCCGGCCACTCTTTTTCATCTTGTTCGCTCAGTCTATTTAAAAAGCGCCAAAACAGCTCTTCATACGCTTCAATGGAATAATGCTCAGCCAAATCCTCCGGTGTATCAAATAACACAACCAATGACGTATACTTCCCGGTGTCTCGCGAGATATTCCCATACTCCGCAAGCAGCGGCGCCAGTTCCTCCACCGTACCGTTTTCCCTAGGATCTCCTGCAAAGGCAATGCGAAGCTGATCAGCCAGAAATGCCTGACGGCCGGGAATACACGGGAACGTATCCGCGTCATCCGCCACAGTTTCTGCTAATAGCTCAAAAGCGATTCTTTGCCATTCCGGGAACTCAGCTTGATTCCGTTCCAGAAAACTTTTGGTGTAAATCCCTTTCACCATTGATCCACCTCCAGTATCATCTGGATACTATATTAAAACGGAAGGCGGCAGGTGACTGTCCTTTTTGACTCAGCCCAATAACTGTTTGATACCCTGATAGCCGAAGTAAAAGCCAAATACAAGGAGAGATATACCGGCGATTCCGGTCAATCCTCTCAATAGCTTTTCATGAAGCAGGTTTCTGAACATGCTGGCGGTAATCGCCATGCAAAAATCCCAGATTAAAATGCCGATCATGATGCCGGAGCTATAGATAAGAAGCTGATTCATATTGTAGGCCTCTGCTGTTTTCGCAAGTATGCTTCCGTAAATCCCAAGCCAAAAAAGGATGCTCAATGGATTTGACAGTGAAATGAGAAAACCTGAAGCGAACGTTTTCCTGTATGACGCTTTTCCCCGTGTGCTTCGCACATCCATCGGTTCTCTGACATTTTTCAGTGTTTCAATTCCCGTATAAGTCAGTACAAAAAAGCCAAAGAGCCACAAAAACGTTTTCACAAACGGAGCGGTCAAAAACTGTGACAGACCGAAATAGATGAAAAGCATGTACAGTCCGTCAGCTGTCATGGCGCCTAAACCAAAAATCCACGCATGCCAAAACCCGTTTTTAATGCCTTTATCAATTTGCGCCGCATTGACAGGTCCCACAGGCGCAGACAAGGACAGCCCCAGCACAATATAACTCAAAAAAATGTTCACCGGCCCGTACTCCCCTCTCTTACTCAACTTGTACAATTTATTCGGGAACGGGCCAAGCTATGCACAATTTCGCTTACTGTTTCAGACGTTCAAGCTCTTCTTCCATAATATCGGCAGCTTTGCCTACGAAGCTGAAAATGAGTTCCAGTTCCTCTTCCGTATACTCGCGGCACAAATCCATCGTCGACTCTGACAGAGAGCGGAACAAATCCTTTACATGTTTTTTCGAAGCGGTCAAAGGGACGATCATGACTCTTCTGCGGTCGTTCGGGTCCTTTTCACGAGCCACATACCCCGCTTTTTCTAACCGATCAACAAGCGCTGTGACAGAACCTGTGCTGAGGCCTGTCTTTTTCCCCAGCTCTCCGGCCGTCATCGGTCCCGCTTCATTTAAGATGTCAGCTGATTTCAAATCGGTGGGAAACAGACCGAGAGCCTGAGCGGCTGCCTGATGAAACAGAACCGTTCTTGTGCCCAATTTCCGAAAAAGCTGAACGGCAGTCTTTTCCAACTCACTTTTGGAATTTCTTGTTGACAACTGACAGTCCTCCCTATAGAATCAAATTTATCTTGATAATCGAGATATTCAATGATCAAACTATTATCATGATATCAGAACTTACATAGAAAAGTAAGAGGAGGTAGAACAAATGGACACAACATCAGCAAAACAGGCTTCCACCAAATTTGTGGTCCTCGGTCTCCTGCTGGGCATCTTGATGTCTGCAATGGACAATACGATTGTTGCCACCGCGATGGGCAGCATCGTAGCCGATCTTGGGAGCTTTGATAAATTTGCTTGGGTGACGGCATCCTATATGGTGGCGGTCATGGCTGGAATGCCGATTTACGGCAAGCTTTCCGATATGTACGGCCGAAAACGTTTTTTCCTGTTTGGACTTATTTTTTTCTTAATCGGGTCGGCTTTATGCGGCATTGCACAGACGATGAATCAGCTGATCATCTACCGGGCCATTCAAGGGATTGGAGGCGGCGCGCTCCTGCCGATTGCCTTTACCATTATCTTTGATTTGTTTCCGCCGGAAAAACGCGGAAAAATGTCCGGCATGTTCGGTGCTGTATTCGGATTATCCAGTGTTCTTGGGCCGCTGTTAGGCGCGATCATTACAGATTCGATCAGCTGGCACTGGGTGTTTTACATCAATGTGCCAATCGGTGCATTGTCATTGTTTTTCATTATTCGCTACTACAAAGAATCTTTGGAGCACAGAAAGCAGAAAATTGACTGGGGCGGCGCGGTTACCTTAGTCGTATCCATTGTATGCCTGATGTTCGCACTTGAGCTTGGCGGCAAAACATACGATTGGAATTCCATTCAGATCATTGGTCTGTTTATTGTATTCGCTGTTTTCTTCATTGCCTTTTTTATAGTGGAGAGAAAAGCGGAAGAGCCGATTATTTCTTTCTGGATGTTTAAAAACCGTTTGTTTGCCACAGCGCAGATTCTCGCTTTCCTGTATGGCGGAACATTCATTATTTTAGCGGTATTTATTCCGATTTTCGTTCAGGCGGTATACGGCAGCTCAGCGACAAGCGCGGGCTTTATTTTGACGCCGATGATGATTGGATCAGTCATCGGAAGCATGATCGGCGGGATCTTCCAAACGAAGGTCAGCTTCCGCAATTTGATGCTGATATCTGTTATCGCTTTCTTTATCGGCATGCTGCTTCTTTCCAATATGACGCCTGACACAGCACGGGTATGGCTGACCGTCTTTATGATGATTTCAGGATTTGGGGTTGGCTTTAACTTCTCCTTGCTGCCGGCGGCATCGATGAATGATCTTGAACCCCGTTTTCGGGGAACGGCCAACTCTACAAATTCATTTTTGCGGTCATTCGGCATGACCTTGGGCGTCACCATTTTCGGAACGGTGCAAACAAACGTATTCACAAACAAGCTGAGCGAAGGCTTCAGCGGCATGAAAGGCTCAGCAGGCTCAGGCGCCGCGCAAAATATCGGCGACCCGCAGGAGATTTTTCAAGCAGGAACACGTTCCCAGATTCCTGAGGTGATCCTGAATCGCATTATTGACGCGATGTCATCAAGCATCACATATGTCTTTTTGCTCGCTTTGATTCCAATTGTCCTCGCGGCGGTCACCGTTTTGTTTATGGGAAAAGCCAGAGTGAAAACAACAGCGGAAATGGCGAAGAAAGCAAATTAACAAAAAAGCAGTACATGGCTGACATGTACTGCTTTTTTCGATTACAACCCTAATCTTGCAAGAATAAACGTCCATATACAAATGATCAATAACAGAATCAGGCTGTACACCACTGTCCGTTTAAACAGTTTAGATTCCTTGCCAGTCTGTCCGACCGCTGCGGCGGCGATGGCGATAGACTGAGGAGAAACGAGTTTCGCCATCACCCCTCCCGCCGTATTTGCAGCTAACAGCAAATCAGAACCCGCACCGATCTGCGCTCCAGTGACAACCTGCAAATGTCCGAACAAAGCGTTATTGCTGACAACAGAACCGGTAATGAACACGCCGATCCAGCCGAGAACAGGACTGACAAACGGGAACAAATCTCCTGTTTTCGCCAGTGCCAACCCAATTGAAGAGCTGAGCCCTGCGAAGTTGGCCAGATTGGCAAACGCCATCACAAAGCAGATCGTGACAATCGGCATCCACAGTTCCTTCCCTGTCTCCTTCAAGCAACTGAAGCCATCCCGATAAGAGAAGTTTTTGCTGAACAGTCCTGTCACGATGACCGCGGCTAAAATCGCTGTACCGGTCGCTGACAGCAGATCGACTTTAAAGACTGCATCTAACGGCATGGCAAGTGGCGCAATCGGCGGCATTTTCATAATTTGCTGATGCAGAAAAGGCATTTTCAATAATAGTGTTGTCTGATATAACAGCCCGCCTTCTTGGAATAGCGCTTTGAAGGCAGGAAGGCTCCAGATTGTGATCGCGGCAGTTAAAATGTAGAAAGGAGACCATGCTTTCGCAATGTCAGCGGCACTGTATGCCTTTTTCTCACCAGTCTCGCCGGCTCCTTCCTCCCGGTAAATCTCTTTCGGCTGCCATTTGCGGAGGAAGAGCGCAAGTCCGCCCATGCTGAATAAAGCCGCCAAAATGTTTGCTAATTCCGGTCCAAGCACCGCCATTGTCAGTGTCTGAACCGCTGTATACACACCGCTCACAACCAACAGGGCAGGCCATGTCTGTTTGATTCCCTTCATTCGGTCTAATAGGAATACAAGCAGAAACGGAATCAAAAATGAGATCATTGGCAGTGTCCACATCAATGTCCGTGACAGCTCAAGAGCAGACAAATCACCAATCTGTGCCCCTGTGATTACAGGAATTCCAATCGCACCAAAGGCTCCAGAGGCTGCGTTCGCAATCAAACAGAGCGCCGCCGCTTTTAACGGTTTAAAACCAAGTTCGACGAGCAGCGCCGCACTAATCGCAATCGGAACACCAAAACCGGCCGCGCCTTCCAAAAACGCGTTAAAACAAAAACCAATTAATAATAGCTGTATTCTTTGGTCAGGCGAAATGCCGGCAATGCTGGAACGAATAATGGTAAATTTCCCGGTTTTCACTGCGATTTTATACAGCCACACCGCCATCAGAACGATGTAGCCAATCGGCCACAAACCGCTCCCGATTCCTAGTAAAACAGAAGAAATTGCTTTTTCAACCGGCATATGAAATGCCAAAACGGAGACGAAGAAACTGACGGCTAGGGTAAGAAATGCCGCAAGAATGCCTTTCATTTTAAAAACAGTTAAAGCCAAGAGAAAAAAGAGGATCGGAGTGAGCGCCACAAGTGCGCTCACATACTCGTTTCCAAACGGATCATACAACTGCTCCCACATTGACAATCAGCCCTTTACTCTATAGTTGCGATTAGTTGATCTTTTGTTCTGCAAAATGCGGTTTCAAGATGTTTTTAAGGACGCCGGCGCTGTGAAGGAACTGTTCTTTTTCTTTCTCATTTAAGTTCAGCTCAGTGATGCCTGCAACACCTCCGCGGTTTACGACAGCCGGAACACCGATGTATACGTCATCTGCGCCGTATTGTCCGTCCAAATATGTGCTGACAGTTAAAATGCTGTTTTCATTATGAAGAATGGCTTTAGTAATGCGGGCAAGGCTCATCGCAACACCGTAATAAGTCGCACCTTTTTTCTCAATGATATGGTAAGCGGCGTTTTTCACGTCATCTACGATCTGGTCAAGCTCCTCTTGTTTGTACGCATCGTTATTCTCAACGAGTTCACTGACTGGCACTCCGCCGACATTTGCGTGGCTCCAGACAGGAAGCTCTGTGTCACCGTGTTCTCCGATAATATGCGCGTGCACGTTTTGAGGGGCTGCGCCAAAGTATTCGCTCAGCATGTAACGGAATCTCGCAGAATCTAGTGTTGTGCCGCTTCCGATCACCCGCTCTTTTGGCAGGCCACTGAATTTCCATGTAGCGTAAGTCAGAATATCAACCGGATTTGTCGCGATTAAGAAGATGCCGTCAAATCCGCTCGCCATGACTTCATTGACGATGCCTTTGAAAATCTTTAAGTTCTTTTCTACTAATTCTAGGCGTGTCTCACCAGGTTTTTGGTTTGCTCCGGCGCAGATGCAGACAATATCAGCATCCTTGCAGTCTTCATATGTTCCGTAAGATGTTTTGACCGGTTGCGGCGCAAACGCCTTTCCATGGTTTAAATCCATTACATCGCCCATTGCTTTTTCTTTATTTAAATCAATGACCACAAGCTCATCTGTGATCGCTTGGTTAATTAACGCAAATGCATAACTGCTTCCAACAAAACCCGCTCCGATTAAAGCTACTTTATTTACACGTTCATTCATCATTTATCCTCATCCTCCAGTGTTTGTTTATCTTTGATGTTTGTTTGTGAAGTATTTCACATTTATATTGTGCAACATTTCACAAACTTTTGCAAGAGAAAAGATTTGTCTGATTTATGAACAAAAAAGAAACCATCTATGATGGTTTCTTTTGGGATTTTTCCGCTGATCGCTTGCCCTCACTGAGGAAGAGAACCGCTTAATCCAGAGTTGTTATATAAACCATTTTGCACATAATCAAAGCCAGGATGATTCTGGCCGGGCACTTGGGCACTGCTGCCATTATTAAAAATCACTTTGGCGTTGGTTGTATCCGTATCCGCAGGCAGCGTCAGTGTGTAAATTCCATCTGCATTCTTAGTCATTGCTTTACCTGGCCAAGACCCGGTCAATTCGATTGCCCGGCCTCCATCATGTTTATAGATATAAGCATTTACTTGGCCCCAATGATTCGGATTTTGATAGCCAATTGTTTTGGCCGCAGACGGGTCTCTTTTTACAAAGCTGTACTCCTGAGACCTCGTTACGCCATCACTGTTCGTTCCTGTTAACATGATGTCGTATGTTGTGCCAAATGGATCTCCTTTTCCGATTGTGAATTGGTCTCCATCCTTAAACGCTGTCTCTTGCCCATTATTGATTTGATACACGGCTTTTGCTGTATTCGCATCTGCACGCAGGGTGATCGTCAGTTGATCATTGAAAGAATGGGTTACCCCTGTTTTGACATCCTCAAGGAAGACATGAGGCGCATTTGCAATATCGTCAGGATAAAGAACAGCCACTGATCTGGCATTGATCGTGCCTGTCAGTTTACCGTCTGTTACTTGAAAGGAACCATCCCCAGCTTTATTATCATAGCTGCCATCAGGTAATTTCGTTGAAGCATTGATGCTGACAGATGAGGAACCTGCATTTGCCAACACAACACCTTTTGAGCCGCGCTGATTCATAAGTATTTGATTGTTTCCATTCGGATTCGATAGCTCCTCAGGCTGTCCGGCCATTACATTGTGAAATTGATTGATTGCAGTGATCACCTGATCTTTAAATAAGGCACTCCCGCGATCGCCTATTTGACTTTTTCCAGGGAACCTGACACCATTTCCTCCGCCCTCAGGTCTGGAAAGAAAAGAGGCGTGCTTCCTGAGCGGGAACCAATCACTGCCCAGCCCAAACGAATATCGTCATCACTCATCCATGTGGACTCTTCATCATCATTGGCATACGTATCATGTGATTCCACCCATGTGACTAACTTGTCGGCTGACACATCAGATGCATAATGGGAAATATTCGACACGCTCAGATTACGATTCTTTAAAGCGGACCTTATGGAATGTCCATAGTTAGATGCTGTCACATTCATATAATTCGCATATGCTCCATCTCTGGAGGCACTGTCTTGCAGGATTTCTCCGTATTGGAACTCGGCAGATGTATTCGTGATATTCGGCCAAAATTGGCTGCCGTAATTCCCATCATCGGGAAGCTCTATATGCTTGGCGGCATCATAGCGGAACCCGTCTGCTCCGTCATTCAATGCTCTTTCCAAGAAACCTTTCAGGTAGGCTTGCACCTCAGTATTCTGAGTATTCCAATCATACAGCCCAAGCAATGCATTTTGAGTGATGTCCCATCGGTCCGACCAATTTTTAATTTGTGTGTTTCCATGGGTCCAGTTTGGAATACGCTTAATCTCATCAGAAATCGCGCCATAATCGCTGGTGGTATGATTGACAACCGCATCAACAATGACTTTTACGCCATACTTTTCCGCGGCTGCACACATGTCCTTAAATTCTTGTTCAGTGCCTAAGTAACGGTTGCCGATTTGGTACGATGTCGGCTGATACAGCCAGTACCAGTTCCTCATGCTTTTATCTCCTTGGTTCCCTTCCTTTACTTGGTTAATTGGAGACGTCTGTATGGCTGCATAGCCCGCATCACGAATCTCTTTCATATTTTGCGTTAACGTATTGAATGACCAATTCCATGCATGAAGGATGGTCCCGTTTTTGACCGATGAATCGGTCACCTCATTCGATTTGTTTGCAGTTTCAGCGTTTGCAGCCGCCGGGCCTGACAAAACCAAATGAAACAGCAATAAAAATCCGGCGAATAACGGCAGTAAAGAGGTTTTGAATCGTTTTTTAAACATTTTTGACACTCCTTATTTGATTTTTGAAGACTGACTGCGGAGTCAAAAATTCCTCTTACTCTTTCTTCAGCTTCCTCCTTTCAATTATTGTGAAGACTGGAGAATTATGTTAACGCTTACATCTCAACTTATCACACCCTCTCTATCAAAGCAACGCGGCAGAGTGAATTCAAATCTATATTCCTATCAAATAAAAAGACTTTTTTCTCTTATAAACAAAAAAAGAAACCACCATCAAGATGATTTCTTCTTTACTTCTTCTTTTACCGCTCTTCTGTAAGCCAGCTTCACAATCACATATCGAAGCAGAAACAGAATGCCGCCGCAGACGATAAAAAGAAGGATCATTTTCAGCCAAGCGAAGAATGTATGGGGAATCCCCCTGTCGTACATCGTAAGCACCACTACCGCAAAGGCGACAGCTATTGATTCTATGAATTGCTGCTTCACCCGTTTATGCAGTTCTTCCTCGGTGTCTATTCTCGGCATCAGCATTCCAGAAGCTGATGCCCTGATGCAGTAATATAAGATGATAATGAACAAAAACACAAGGCTCGAGACCCATTCTTTAAACGGAAATTCAAACATAATGCCGCGGATGATCACATCCAGGAGCGCAAACGCCCCGGCTAACTTGCCGATCTCCGACCAGATCTTTTGTTCTTTTTCTTTTACTCTCTTATTTTTCCCATTCACGCCTGAAAGTCTGTTATGCAGATTATTCATGACCTTCCTCCCGCACTTTTACGAATGGCTTATGGCTTACATGTTACAATAACAGCCCGCGCTTCTGCAACGAATAAATGAAAAGCCCGCCGTACAAGCCGGCGGGCAGCAATGTTTAAAACGGCCCCCAATTGATCAGGACACCGATACAAATAAACACAAGCCCGATTAAGAACCAAATCAGAGCGAGCGGCAGCATAAACCGAAGCCACTTGACGTACGGAATTCCGCTGGCGGCAAGCACTGCCATCAAAACGCCGGACGTCGGGTTCACACAATTGACGACCCCTTCTCCAAGCATAACCGCTTCCACCGCGACCTGTCTCGTGATGCCCATCAAATCAGCGAGCGGCGCCAGAATCGGAATGAATACAACCGCTTCGCCCGATCCTGAAGAGATGAGAAAATGAAGCAGGGCGCTGGCGATATACATGCCGATTGCGCCTGCCATCGGACTGAACCCGTCCAAAACCGAAGCCAAAGCATTGACGACTGTATCCAGCAGCTTCCCATTTTCAAGAATGACAGAAATGCTCCGCGCCATCCCGACAATCAGCGCACCGTATACAAGGCTCTGACAGCCAATAATAAAAGTTTTGGCAATATCGTTTGCCGCAAGTCCTCCAATGAATCCGGCAAGGACAGAAATAAAAATAAACGTCGCAGCCATTTGGGAATCTGACCAGCCGAGCTTCAATGCGCCGTACAAAAATCCGATCAGCGACAAACCCGCCACTCCCAAAATCAGCTTATGGCGAACGGTAAACGGCACAGACTTATCTTCTTCTTGATTCGCATCGCTCAATCCTGCCGCCGGGAACCAGTTTGTGCCTAACACACTGGCATCCTTTGATTTCTTTAATTTTCTTGTATACCAATAGATATAAATAATAGAAGACACCAAAAAGCATAAGTATATGACCACACGAAGGCCGATCCCCGAAAACAGAGGCAGCTCCGCAATCGATTGAGATAAGCCAAGCGGAGACGGTGATAAAATGGTAGAGTTAAACCCGGCATAGCAGCCAATATAAATAACAGCCGCACCCGCGACCGCATCCCATTTTAAGGAGCGTGCGACAATAAGGCCGATGGGGATGAATCCGATCACTGAATTCACGACAATTCCAGTCGTTCCAAGAATAGAAAACAACGCACCAACAATACAAATAAATAATAATTGCTTTGTGCGGAACTTGCTGATGACATTGTAAATCAGTCCGTTGATGGCACCTGTTTTTTCTAAAATAGCGATCGTGCCGCCTGTGAATAAAATCAGAAAAATAATAGACGCTGATCCGACCATTCCATCCTGAAGAGAAGTGAAAAAGCTGATCAGGCTGACCGGAGACTGTTCAATTGAATGGTAGCTTCCCGGCACCGCAGTGGTAACCTCCCCCTTCGTCACACGGTCAAATTCTCCCGCCGGCACAATATACGAAGCAACGGCGCAAATGAAAGCGATGATAAATAAGAGGACATAGGCGTCAGGCATGTTAAAGGCGGTGCGTTTTTTCTTTGGCTGTGTTTCGGCTGCTGGCATACTCATATTTCGATCCATCCCCCTTTTTTAGAAAATAGTTATTATTCTGAAAAATATAAATATGTGCTATATTATAAACAGCCTATCTACCTGTTTCAATATAAAAAAAAAGAATGAAGGAGGTTTTCCTTGCCATGCAAAAACTCTCAGAAGAAATGAAACAAACCGTAATGGACATCTTTGAACATCTTCACGCCAATCCAGAAGTCAGCTGGAAAGAATATGAGACAACTGAATTTCTTAAACAAAAACTCGAAGATGCAGGGTGCCGCACGCGCATGTTTTCAGATTGTACCGGAGTTGTCGGCGAAATAGGTTCGGGTTCGCCTGTTGTAGCTGTCCGCGCTGACATTGATGCATTATGGCAGGAGGTCAACGGCACATTTCGCGCCAATCATTCCTGCGGGCATGATTCGCATATGACAATGGCTTTAGGTACGTTAATGCTGCTGAAAAAACAGCCGCAGCTTCCGAGCGGAACGATACGTTTTATCTTTCAGCCAGCAGAAGAAAAAGGCGGAGGCGCTCTGAAAATGATAAAGGAAGGCGTGCTTGATGACGTCGACTATTTGTATGGCGTCCACGTCCGTCCAATTCAGGAAACCCAAAACGGCCGCTGCGCTCCATCCATTCTGCACGGGTCAAGCCAGCACATTGAAGGCACAATCATCGGAGAGGAAGCTCATGGCGCGCGGCCGCATCTTGGCAAAAACAGCATCGAAATCGCGGCATTTCTCGTCCATAAGCTGGGGCTGATTCACATCGATCCGAAAATCCCGCACACTGTCAAAATGACAAAGCTTCAAGCCGGCGGCGACAGCTCCAACATCATTCCCGGAAAAGCGACCTTCAGCCTTGACCTGCGGGCGCAAACAAATGAAGCCATGGAGACGCTGATCGCCGAAACGGAAAGAGCCTGCGAAGCGGCCGCCGCGGCATTCGGCGCGAAGATCGAGCTGCAAAAGGAACACAGCCTTCCTGCGGCAACACAAAACAAAGAAGCTGAAGCGATCATGGCAGAAGCAATTACAGATATCATCGGGGCTGAGCAGCTAGATGAACCGCTTGTCACAACCGGCGGTGAGGATTTCCATTTTTATGCCGTAAAAGTGCCGAACCTTAAAACGACCATGCTTGGCCTCGGCTGCGGACTTCAGCCAGGACTCCATCACCCGCATATGACCTTTGACAGAAACGCGATGTTTACAGGGATTCACATATTAGCAAACGCCGTCTTAAAAACGTTTCAAAAAGCGGATACACTCGCATCAGCCAATGCTTCTTAAATCAAAAAAGCAGCCTGCGAACAGGCTGCTTTCTTCATTATTTCTTCAAATCTTCAATTGAGTTGACGTTTTTCATATATTGAGGCACAACAAGACCCATCTTCACGCCAGTCATACTGGTGCCTATATCGTCATATTTGCCTTTGTATTTAGCGGCGTATGCTTTATGGGTATTCGGCAGCCATGCGGAAAGGGATGCGTCGGCGCTTCCCGTCGCAACCGCGGTCCACATTGGACCAGCCTCTACCTGAGTAAGCGTTACGTCATAGCCCAAGTCTTCTAAGACTTTGCCAACCACGTTTGTACTTGCAATCTCACTGTCCCACGCCACATAGGCAAGGTTGATTTTGTCTCCCTTCACCTTTTGAACGCCTTTTGTCCACTCCGCAACCTGATCTTTGTGTTTCTTCACATACTCAGCTGCGGCTTTGGCAGGTTTTTCGCCTTCTTCCACCTTGATCATGACTTCGCCCATGTCGTCTTGCGACCATTTAAACTGGCTCAGTAGCTTTACGGCATTCGGCTGTTCTTTGCTGAAGCCTTTGCGCGTGATCGTATGGATTTCCTCTGCGCTGCCATAAGATTGTTTCGAATCATCGAGATATTTCAGCTTATATCTGGAGAACATCCAGTGCGGTGTCCATCCTGTAATGATGATCGGTTTCTTACGGTCGTATGACTTTTTGAGCGTAGCAGTCATCGCGGCGCTTGACGCCGAAATCAATGTCCAGTCATTTAGGTCATAATCCTTCATCGCTTGATCGGTCAGGGCCATAATCCCTGAACCAGGGTCAATACCGATGATGGTCTTATTCACCTGTTCAGCCGCGGATGCATTTTCGTCGTTTTCTGACCCGCAAGCCGCAAGTGAGAGCGCCAGCATGGCGGAAACGCCGATACCGATGATTTTTTTAAACATCAGGCATTCCCCCTGCTTTTCTTCTTCACCTTAATATTTTGAGTAATGCGGTCCAGCGTAATGGCAACGATAACGATAGCGATACCTGCCTCTACGCCGACCCCGGTTTTCAGCTGTGTAACTGCACTGTATACTTCAGAACCAAGCCCAGGCGCACCGACCATTGCGGCGATAACAACCATTGATAACGCAAGCATAATGCTTTGGTTGATTCCGGCCAGAATGGTTTTTGTCGCAAGCGGAAGCTGAACTTTAAACAATCGCTGAGCTGTTGTAGAACCGAACGCCTCAGTCGCTTCAATCAGATCCGCCGGCACTTGTTTAATACCGAGAACCGTCATGCGGATTGTCGGCGGCATCGCGAAGATAACAGATGCAACGACACCCGGCACAACACCGATGTTGAAGAAGAAAATCGCCGGCAATAGATATACGAAAGCAGGCATTGTCTGCATTAAATCAAGAATAGGCGTTACAATACGGCGAACCGTTTCTTTCTGGGACGCCCAAATTCCGATCGGAACCCCGACCACAATCGAAATAATGACAGATGTCAGAACAAGCGCTAATGTTTGCAGCATTGGGTCCCAATATCCTAAATAATCGATCAGGAGGAATCCAATCAATGTAAATAACGCAATTCCCCTTGTACTGATCCACCACGCAAGTGCGGCGAAAATAATCGTTAACAAAATAGATGGAATAAATCCAAGTCCGCTGACAATTCCATTTACAAAAGCGGCCAAACCGTTTGCGATTCCATCGAAGAATCCGCCAAACGTCATCGTAATCCAGTCAACAAAACGGTCAATGATATCTGCTAAAGGTATTCTAGGCAGTCTATCCATTTTACTTCACCTCCTGTGCAGAAGGATCTTGTGTTTGCTCATCAGTGCCTTCAACATTGATATAATCGTTATTGCCCGCAAGTGCGCCAATCAGCGCGCCTCTTACGACAATCCCTTTCATTCTTTGCTTTTCATCTACAACCGCAATTGGAATATTCGCGTCAGACACAACGTCAAAAATCTCAGTCAGATACGTATTCTCTGGTACAGTCGTAAATTCCGTATTCAAGATATCCTGAAGGGATAAATCAGACTCGGCTGCTTTTTTCGCATCAGCTGCGTAAATGACACCTAACAATTGTTTCTGTTTATCGACTGCATAAATAGATGAAATCCCCAGGTTTTTCATCAGTGTTAACGCAACGCGAGGCCCTTTATCAATCCGCACCGTTTCAGCGCGTTTCATAATGTGGCCGGCAGTTAATACTTTAGACAAATCAACGTCCTCAACGAATTTCTCAACATATTCGTTGGACGGATTCATGAGGATTTCTTCCGGCGTGCCGATCTGAACGATATTTCCGTCCTTCATCAGAGCGATTCTGTCGCCGATGCGAAGCGCTTCGTCCAGGTCGTGCGTAATAAAAATAATCGTTTTTCCGACATTATCATGCAGATCCAGAAGCTCATCCTGCATATCTTTACGGATTAAAGGATCAAGCGCACTGAATGCTTCGTCCATCAGAAGGATGTCCGGATTATTCGTCAAAGCGCGGGCAAGGCCGACACGCTGCTGCATTCCGCCCGAAAGCTGATCAGGGTATTGGTGTTCAAAGCCTTCAAGTCCGACAAGTTTAAGCGACTCCAGCGCTTTTTGCTGGCGCTCCTGTTTGTCTACACCTTGAAGCTCCAGTCCGTATTCTGTGTTTTCAAGTATCGTTCTGTGCGGGAACAGAGCGAACTTTTGGAAGACCATACTGATTTTTTTCCGGCGGACTTCCCGGAGCTGGTCTTTAGACATATTTGTTATCATGTCACCATCAATGTAAATTTTTCCGGCAGTCGGTTCAATAAGCCGGTTTAACAGCCGTACTAAAGTTGATTTACCGCTCCCTGATAGACCCATGATGACAAATATCTCACCATCATATACATCAAAATCTGCTTGGTTAACCCCAACGGTTGATCCGGTAGCTTTCAGGATCTCTTTTTTATTTTTTCCGTCGGCAAGCATTTGAACTGCTTTCTTGGTTTGTTTCCCAAAAATCTTAGAGACTTTCTCGACTTTTATCTTAATCGGTTTCTCATCTACACTCATATTTTCCCTCCATATTAAGCAATCTTTATTACCGTAACATTTATGTAACAACACATACAAACCGCATATTCTCTTTTATTCTGTACCATTTCATGATAAACATCCCTGTGACCCCAAGACCTTATTTATGCTTCTAAATACTCTGTAATCCTCCTTTATTATTGTATTTTACGGGTAAAATTAAGCCTTTTTTTAATTGAAAACGCTATTATTGAACCGAAAATCCTTATTCCTCTTATGACTTCAAGCTCCTATACTGGAAAAATAAGTTGCGTTTTCATCTCTATATAATGTATTATAGTTTCATGACTATGAAACTATCAGAAGACCATATCAGAGCTCACATATTTAAAGCATTGTCTGACGAATCCAGGCTTGCCATTGTTCGTACGCTTTATTACAGCGGAAAAGAACTCAGCTGCGGTGAAGTAGGTGAAAAATGCAATATTGTCAAAACCACAGCATCTTATCATTTCAAAACGCTGCGTGAAGCGGGATTGACTGCAACGCGAAAAGATTCACGGACAAAATATGTCAGGCTGCGTGAAGACACATTTCAAACATACCTGCCTGGCTTTCTGGAGACCCTCTAAGAAGGGTTTTCTATATACATATCTGTTTCATAGTTTCATAATTATAAAACTATAGGAGTGTTAAACGTGAAACTTATTTGGCTTTTTTTCAGTGTAATGTTTGTCATCGGCACAGATACCTTTTTGCTCTCACCGCTTCTCCCGCTTTTGCAGGACCAATTCCATGTCTCCACTGATTTGTCAGGCTGGATGGTCAGTGCTTATGCGCTCGGTTATGCGCTGTTTGCTTTGGCAGCCGGTCCGATCTCTGACCGCTTTAATCGGAAAACAGTGATGCTGTCGGGGCTTGCGGGCTTTATCCTTTCCACGTTTTTATGCGGCATCGCTCCCTCCTTTTCCGCCATGTGTGCTTTCCGTTTTGCCGCCGGCGTCAGCGCGGCGTTTGTGACGCCTCAAATTTGGGCATCCATCCCTGTCATCGTCCATCCCTCAAAAGTATTAAAAAGCATGGGGATTGCAACAGCAGGATTAGCTGCTTCACAAATGCTCGGGCTTCCGATCGGCGGATTTTTGGCTTCCTTCACTTGGCACACGCCCTTTTTCGTTCTGTCAGCAGGCTCGCTGGTTCTCCTGTTCATTTTGGCGGCGGCCATGCCAGATATTCGTCCTGCAGAAGCCGCAGCACACCGTTCATCTATAGCCAGCCCTTATCGTGAGCTGTTTTCACTGCCAAAAACATCGATGATCCTGCTTGCTTATTTTCTCTTTCAAACAGGGAATTTCGCCACGTTCAGCTTTCTCGGCACGTGGCTTTCTGCAGATTATCATTTAACCGTATCCCAAATCGGCGCCGCGATGCTTGTACTGGGGCTGGGAAATATGCTTGGAAGCCTAATAGGAAGCAAAATTGCATCAAAGCTCGGAACGTGTAAGACATTAATCAGCGGCATGCTGCTGATGGGCGCGCTCTATTTTTCCCTTCCTTTCTTTCCTAACTTATTTATTGTAGAAGCCAGCTTTTTTCTGACTTTCTTTATAGCGGGAATCATTTTTCCGTTAATGATGGGGATATTCCAATCCATTTCACCGAACGCGCGCGGAACGATTGCATCTCTTTCCAATGCGGCTATGTATGCAGGAACCACTGTCGGCACATGCCTTGCCGGATTTTTATATCAAAACACGCATCATTTTGGAGCTGTCACGGCGTTTACGGCGATTTTATTTGTCTTGTCTATGGCCCTTTATCAAACAAGCAGAAAAAACAAACCGCAAGCTGCCGGTTTCCATGTAAAAAGCACCTCATGAAGAGGTGCTTTTGTTATTCAAGCTCAGTTTGTTTCGTTTCTTTCCCCATAATCAAAATACACGCGACCGCCAGTAAAATGGCAATGCAAAAGATTGAAAAAATCACTGAAAACGAAATATGGCGGGCGGCGAGTGTTCCGACGAGCAGCGGGCCGAAAATGCCGCCGATTCTTCCAAACGCCGCTGTGGTTCCTGAACCTGTCGCGCGAATCGATGTTGGGTATTGCTCCGGTGTATAGGCATACAGCACGCCCCACGCGCCAAGATTAAAGAAGGACAACAGCATTCCAGCCGTCAGCAGCAGCCCTAAGGAATCTGCCGTTCCGAAGAAATACGCGCTTCCCGCTGTTCCGATCAAATAAATGACCAGTATCCATTTCCGGCCCGCCTTTTCGATCAGCCACGCAGCCGAAAAATAGCCCGGAAGCTGAGCAAGCGTCATCAGCAGAACATATTCAAAGCTTTGAATCATGCTGAATCCTTTTAACAGCATCACACTCGGCAGCCACAAAAACATCCCATAATAAGAAAAGACAACGCAGAACCAGACGATCGACAGCATTACCGTCGGCCGAATATACTGTTTCGCCCAAACGCTTTTCACGTTCTCCCACACCGATTTCTTTTTCATAGAAAGCGATTCGTACTTTGGCGAATCAGGCAATCCTGTCCGCAAGTACAGCGCATAAAATGCCGACAGTGCGGTTAAAAGCAAAGCCGTCTGCCAGCCGAAGCTTGGAATGACAAAATAGGAAATAAGCGCCGCTGCCAACCAGCCCACAGCCCAAAAGCTTTCGAGAAGCACAATGATCCGGCCCCGTTTTTCAGGCACAACCGCTTCCGAAACAAGTGTTGAAGCGACAGGCAGTTCGCCGCCAAGTCCCATCCCAATTACAAAACGCAGAATGAGAAATGCCGATAAGCTTGTGACGAAAGCTGATATACCGCTTCCGATTGAAAAGCATAAAAGGGTAATGATAAATACTTTTTTGCGGCCGATTCGATCAGCCAGCAATCCAAACAAAAACGCACCCACAGCCATGCCGATGGAATTTACGCTTCCGATCCATTTCATTTCTTCAGGTGAAAGATTCCACTCCACATGGAGCGCGGCGATAATAAACGATAATATTCCGACATCCATTGCATCAAACAGCCACCCTAAACCGGCGACACCCAGCAGCTTACGCTGGGATATAGGCTGTTGTTTTCCCATAGCCAACACCTCTGATATGCAAAATAATTACCGTTTAAGTTTACACCTGTCTTTACACGTTGTCATTACCTAATTGATGTCAATCAAAAACCCCGCTTATGATTCACAAGCGGGGGTCTTTTTATTGCTGTAATGCTGCTTTTTTAATATTATCCTGCAGCTGGGCAATTCGTCTTGCGCCCTCTTCCCGAAGGCGTTTGTTTTCTTCTTCGATTTGTTTTGTTTCCTGCATGCCGCTGACAATCGTGTTCCAAGAGGATTCGATCGTTTCTATATCAATGCTTGGTCTGCCGGCCATTCTGGCAATTTCAACACTCTGGTTCGAGATGTTCTCCGCATTGCGTTTCAGCATCTCATTTGTCCGGCGGTCAAGCTCGCTCATAGAGTCAGCCACAAGCTTTTGGCGTTTCACCGTAACAGCCTGAATAATGCCGTTTTTGAAAATCGGAATCGTGATGATAAAAGCGGAGTTGATTTTCCCGATCAGCTTAGCGTTACCGCGCTGGAGCAGTCGGATCTGCGGTGCGGTTTGAAGCGCCACCATTCGCGCCATATCAAGATCATACACGCGTTCCTCAAGCGCCTGAATGCCGTTGCGCAGCGTATCGAGCTGCATTTGCGCAAGCTGGTTTCCGCTTGCCGCTTTTTCTTCATATGAAGGAAGGATTGACTGCATCTCTTCCAGCTTCATTTGACCGGCAACAACGTATTTTTCAAGCTCCATGTAGTAGTTGATATTGTTTTCATACATTTCATCGAGCGTGTAGTTTGTTTTTGTCATCTCATCTTTATATTTGGAAATCTCAACGTTGATTTTTTCAATTTCTCCGCCGAGCGTCTGGTACTTTTTAAAGATTTTCTCAATCATGCTGCCGCCGCGTTTGAAGATTTTGGCCATCAGTCCCTTGGGTTCGTCAAAATCATTTTTGTCAAAGCGGTCCATGATTTTTCCAAGCTGAGTCAGCATTGTGCCTGAATCTGTCACGCTTGTTGTTTTCATCATTCCCAAGATGCGGTCAGAGAACTTGGAAATTTCAACAGCCGGCTCCTTTCCATACTCCAGCAGCTCCATTTGGTTTTTCACGTCAATTTGCTGGGCGAGGCGCTGCACCTCTGGTTCCTGGCGGAGCTGCAGGCGGATATCGTCTGCCTTTTGCTGAGAAATTTCTTCGTTTTTATCGAGAACAAGCGGATTTTGATTTTCTGTTGTCATGCTTTTCTTCTCTCCTTACTTTTGGGTAATCGTTCTGAACAGCCTTTTCACGAGCGAAGGCTCTTTATAGTCCTGCTGAAACACCATGTCGTCCAGCCAGTGGATATCATACTGATCCTCTTCAATATAATGCTCAATGTCTTGATGTCCGGGTGGATTATAAATGACGATATCAATGCCGATTTCATTCAAAAACAGCAGGGCTGCGGCGTCTGATCGTGTGAGCTCACCGTTCATTTCCGTATGATACAGCACCAGTTTCGGAACAGTCTGCGCATAGTCGAACATTTGAATCAATTTCAACAGGTTAGCGGGAAGGTTTGTTGTTTGTTTAAATAAGTAGATCTGAACATCCTTGACCTGTTCCTGATGCAATGCCTTCAGCCGCGGGTGTCTGCACATTCTCGAGATCGTTTTGGCGATCGCGGTCTGAATGCCTGCCGGAAGCTGTTTGTACTGCCACACATTGCTTGCGATCAGCTTTTCCGGATCGATGTTTCCTTCATGATCAAGCGCGTGGCTGTAATGAAATTGATAGTTTGATTTGATTTCTTCTGTAAACGGAAAGCTTCGAACCATTTCCGTTTCTGGATAATCCGCCATTGTATGAAGTCTGTTCCAATATTCTTTATTGTCCTTCGACACACCCATCATTTTGGCAAACACATTCGGAATATCGATCGAATGTTTATCGGCTTTGAAATTCGGGCGAATAAACGCACGTTCTTTCGCAATTAAAAACAGTTCATCATAGGTCGTTTTCAGCGTCACGGAAACCGGTGTGTGGTCTCTGAACTGCCAAGGTTTGTACAGCATGGATTCCTCGTGATTCAGCACATGCTCAAATTCCTTTGTCGATCGATACGCCACCGTTGATTTACGGTCAGGTTTTTCTTTCGGGAATGGCTGAAGATCTGAGACATCCGGAAGCTTTTCCGTGAAGCTTAGCTCCTGCTTAGGGTCAAGGAGCGTCAGCTGATCGGTTCCCGCCGGATGGAACAATAGAACATCACAGCCGACAAGCATCAAATAATATAAGAAATACAGCTGGCTTTTCGTCGCGTCTCCATACCAGACCACCTTCGGCATCTCCTGCTCTATATCGGCTTTTTCCAGCCAAGGATTCAGGTGGTTCAAGGAAAACTTTGAAACATCAAGAAGCACTCTGCGAAAATCAGGATGATTCAGCCCCTGCTCATGATTTTCGGCAAAAGTATGTAAAAGCGTCATCAGTGCTTTTCTTAAATGGCGGTGCAGCAAAGGATTGGAATGCTTCGCAATCAGCTGTTCCCCGTCCAGAAAGGCGACAAAGCGGCTGATCGAAAGGCCTTTTTCCTTCTGGTTGATGGAATGAATATGCTGAAGCGCCTGAAATGTTTCGGGTGCAATTGTTTTATCAAGTGTTTCGCTCAGGACATAAATATGATCGTTTACAGAAAGTTCATACAGCTCGTTAAAGTAGTCGGTCTCATCAATGGGCGTGCCCAGTATTTGCCCGGCAAGCCGCGAAAAAGAAAGACCTTGTTCATTCTCATAGTGATCCCGCTCCGGCAATGGCTGAAACAGTATGCTTTTCCAATCCCCATCGGCCGGAACAGCTTTATGAATAATTAGCTCTTCTTGTCTCATCATATCCTCCTTTCTGGTTTGTTTGTGTATATTACACGTGTTTTAATTTGGATATTTGCGATAAAACTGACGCTGTGATTTCTTCACCCGCCAGCATGCCGCTTGCAATCGTTTTGCGTAATTCCGGATCGTGACTCAATACCTCTCCGTGCGCGGGTGCGATGCCAAAATCGGCTTCCCGGATCAGTTCAAGATCAAGCAGCGAGTCTCCAGCCGTATAGATTTCATCAAGAGAGAGCCTGGATTTCAGGTATTCAACTGCTTTCCACTTATTAAGCGGATTGGGAATAAAGTAAAGCTTCCGCCCCTGCAGAGATACTTGCCAGCCCTTATCGGCGCCCCACTCTTTCACAGCGGATATATCGATACACGGTATTTTTTCCTCATGTAAAATGAGATACACGAAATAGTGATGGGCGATTCGGGTTCTTTTTACCGCCTCTGATAAAGAGAGACCTGCGATTTCCCTCAGCATGGCCTCGATCGGCAGACACGACGCCAGCTCCTCTTTCATCAGCTCGTCCCACTCTTTCAGAGGCTCGCCGTCTTTTAAGATGCACCCGCCATTTGTTGTCACCGCGTATTCCGGCACAATGTCCTGCTGGAAACATACGATTCTCTTATACTGTTCGTTTGTACGCGTGGTGACGGGGATAAAATAGTGATCCTTCTGAATCTGATTTAAATGCTCTTTTACGGCTGAGGAAATATAAGAAAGCTCCCGCCCATTTAATGTTTCAATCAGCTCAATCCCGGCTTCCTTATCGGGCGTGCCGATCATGCGCCTTGAATAAATTAATGTTCTGTCTAAATCGCTGGCAAACGCGTTCATAGGCTTTTCTCCGCCGGACGAATCAGCCCGCAGCAGCTGTAAGACATGTTCTCGTATTCTTCTACAGGCACTCCCCGATCCTTTGCCAGTAAAAGAATGTGTTTCAGCGTTTCTTCAGCGCCAGGCTGAATCAGTATTTTCCAAGGCACTCTGCGAAGAAGCACACGGGTCGTTTCTCCGACACCAGGTTTAATCAGATTCGTATTGCTGATGCCAAATTGCTTTCGGATCGTCTCAATGGAAGCCAAACCGTCCCAAGCCGGTTTCATACGTGCGCGCTGCAAGCCAATCGCCAGACGTTCTGCTTCTTTAAAAATAGACGGAAATTGCTCGGCTATCGTTTCAATATAGAATACAGAAACATCCTCTTCGCTCAGCTCACGGTAATATTTCGCCCCGTGAAAATCATCCGGCCCGATCCATTTTTCATTTAAGACCGTGCGGCTGACAAGACCCGAGACCGTAGAGTTCAAGCAGGCACTCGGAATCAGAAAATCCTCCTTCGTTCCGTAGATGTCCGCGCAATCACCCGGATCGGCAAGCACCGCAATTTCTGAGGATAGTCTCGTGTTCCAGCGCTGGTTAAACTGTTCGATGGATCGATTCAGTTCTTTAGTAATAGCGCCTTTGCCTGTCCAGCCGTCGATAAAGGCGATTTTTCCGTCTGGATGATGCTTCAGCATATACTGCAAGGCGTTTTCATCAATTCCCCTGTCCCGAATAATCGATATGCTGTAGTGCGGAACTGAGACGTGATACTTCATCTTGATGTACCGTTTGATCAATACACCGATCGGTGTGCCCGCCCTTGCCAGACTGCACAAAACTGTATGCTCACCGTGTTTGGCGAAAAGCTGCTCCGCTACAGCTCCGGCCGCTGACGCAACCTTCTGTTTACTGTCTTCAAGCGAGGCATAAAACAGTTTCATATATTCATCTGTCGGCTTATATTCGATCGGCAGCATCTCTGAGTAAT
The DNA here is from genome assembly GCF_054161355.1 of Bacillus sp. PK3-037. Classification (NCBI taxonomy): domain Bacteria; kingdom Bacillati; phylum Bacillota; class Bacilli; order Caryophanales; family Bacillaceae; genus Bacillus; species Bacillus sp. PK3-037. Next base: position 3,802,300 of record NZ_CP096408.1, read on the forward strand.
GGGTGCCGCTTTGGATCGAGCGTTCCCGTTCTTCCGTGCTTTTTTCAATCGAAACGGCGGACAAATCTTTTAATAGAAAGGTGACATCCTCCTTCGGATAGCTCCCAATCTGGTCAATTATCTCTGTCAATTCAGATCACGCCTTTCCTGAAAGAGTTACAATGTGGACATGCGGCACTTCTTTTTCTTTGAATATATGAAAAATCGGCTGTAACGCCTCATCCGAAACGGTCTTTTCAAGACAGAAAAAGACCTCGTCATACGCTCCGGCGGGGAGGTTATAGATAAAATGGCGAACCGCCTCATCTTCGGGATTCATAAATGAATAACCGTTTTGCACAGCATAGCCCGCTTTGACAACAGGGTGAATCGGGCTGCGGGTAGTAGAATGACAGGAAATGGAGCCCTGAAGATGCGCCGCGATTTTCATAGGAATGTACATCAGCTCTCCCGTTCCAAGCACAAGCGTCCTTCTCCCCTTCCGATACTGCTCCACATGCTGCGCAGCTAGGCAGCAGGCCTCGTGAACTGCCTGCCTGTCACTCGCCTTTAAGCCAAACCGCCCTGTTTCCTTCACATAAAAATGCTCGTCTGCGAATATGGCCGGCTGATAAGGTAAGGATGCAAAGAAGCCGGACAAGTCGATGTCTGTTCTGTTTATTGCTGATTCCTGCGGCTTCGGTCTGTAATCGTAGGAGGACTCTGACAAAAGCTCTCCCTTAAAAGAAATGCGCCCAGACAGTAAAGCTGTTGTTGATATGGTAACCCCTAGTTCCCGTTCCGCTTCAGCATAAGCTTGTTTGTGCTCCTCAGTGCGCCAATCCAATAAAGACAAAACAGCGTATTCTTTGCGGGGGAACTTCGATTGTATATCCCGAATGATATGCAGTGCGGTTTTTCCTGTCGTGATTTCATCATCCACGAGAATCACCGGGCAATCGTTGTTAATCATATGAGGTTCCGCATAGCACAGCTGGTCGGTCGCATGGGAGTGCTCCTCGACAAAGGTAATGGAAGGCTCGTTGTTTCGTATCAATTCACGTGTTGTATGGACATACGACGCATTCTCAATGCAGTCATAAACCGCGTGTCCAAGGGCTGTCGCCGTTTCCGCAAACCCGATCACAAGCGGCGCCTCCTCTAGTGCAATGCGCTGGTTTTGCAATATTCGATAAGCAGCCCGAAGCCCGCTGTCCGTTCCTGAAAGAAACCCGTTCAAAATGTCGGCCTTCTCCTTCAGCTCACGGCCCGTTTTTCGTTCAGCGTACTCCAAAGCAAGCAGCCCTGACGCCAAAAGCGGCTTCAGCGGATGAACTGGAATATGCTTTCCCAGCACTTTGCTGACAAATAAAAAACCCCTTTTTTTGTTCACCCGCGCCGCCATTTCAAATAAGACTTGCTCCGGAATAGAAAGCGGATTGTCAGTGACCGACAGATCAACCGCCATATTGTCCAATATTTGAAGTGTTTTGCTGTTCGTTGAGCAAATCGGAGAAAGATCGGTTTTCATGATACACCCCATAGATTTCTGATTTTATTATGATGTTCTCAGCCCATTTCATATGGGGCTTCATCTCATTCATTTTGTTGGAAAAATGGCTTTTCATCACACCGATTGAACCGTTTCCGTGATGAATAATGCTTAACGCATCCATATAGTCTTCCTTTGATACAACATACAGGCTGTTTACCGCTTTAAGCTGAGACGGGTGAATGACTGTTTTTCCGTGAATCCCGTTAGCGATATCAAGCTCTGTTTCCTTCACCAAACCTTTGACATGCTCATTCAGCTCAGTAGGCTGGTGTGCTGACAGAAGGTGAGGCTTTTGCGCTGTCTGGAAATATTCCCAGACCGGTCCAGAAACGACAAACGTCCGGCCGAAATAATTGATGACATCCGCCATAAAATCGGAAATCAGGCGAATATCATAGATGGTTTGCCCCGGCTTTCTCCGGATGCCGTATAACCCGCACAAATCAGTCGCACCGATTCGCACATTTAAAATCAAGTCCTGATATTGATGCAGAACCGCACTCAGCTCTCCGAAAGCCTCCGGCCGCGTCTCTTTAGAAAGCAAATCGGGCGTTTCTAAAATCGGCATTCCATAAATCGGCGCTCTCATACCGCGAGAAATGTTGTCCAGCGTTTCCGCATAGTCACGGGCGTTCACTCCTGAACATTTCGGAAACACAAAACCGGTTAACAAATGAAGAAAGCGCTTCAAGCGGCCCGCCAGCTCCTGCAGCTGCTGCGGAGAACGCACCCTTACAAACATGAGTGGAAGATTATCCGGTTCTATTTTGTTTTGCTGAATCGCCTGTTCTATGCGCTCAAGCTGAATGTTGAGATTATGTTCAGCCTGCTCGACTTCATGATCCCCAATCGCATCCTCTAAGCAGAAAACAACGGACGTTAGATCCTCGTACTTTTGTTCAGTAATCATAGCGGCTATGTCGTGGCGGGTTGCAGGCATATATAATAGGGCTCCCAGCGCTTGTTCAAGCCATTTTTTAGGCGCCTCTTTCGTGACCTGTTTCGCCACTTGATAAAATACATGTTCTTCTTGACGCGCTGATAAATAGTGGAAATACCGCAAACCAGTCACCCTCTTTTCTGTAACAAAAAAGGAAGGACATGAAACTCCCTCCTTGTTTTGTTTTATTCTTCTTTTGACGCAGCTGTTTGTTCGCGCACCTGCTTTTGTTTGTTGATATAGTGAATGATAAATGTCACCGCAAATGCAGCGATAATGATAATGAAGAATACAGAATGCGGCATTTCATAATGGAAAGCGCTCCCTGCCATTTTCAGCGCGATAATTCCGATTAACACGAATGCTGTGTTTTCAAGCTCAGGGATTTTATCGATCAGCACAAGGAATACTTTTGCGACTGTACGCATCATTAAAATACCCAGCATACCGCCGATCAAAAGAACCCATACTTTTTCAGATACCGCAAACGCGGCCAAGATGCTGTCCACAGAAAAGGCAAGGTCCATCAGTTCAACTGAAATAACAGTTGCCCAGAAGATACCGAATGTACGGACCATCCAAGAGTTTTTCTTAATACCGTCTGCTTCCTCTTCTTTTTCGCCGATCCAGAAGTGCTTAATGACGAGCCAAGCCAGGTAAAGCGCGCCAAGCACCTTGATCCACCAGAATTTAATGAGAAGCATACCGAGTCCGATGAATATAAATCGGAAAATGTACGCTCCGAATAAACCATACGTTAACGCTTTTTTACGCTGTTTTTCCGGAAGATGTTTCACCATAACCGCAAGAACTAACGCGTTATCGGCCGATAAAAGGCCTTCCAGCACAACAAGGGAACCGATCAGACCCCAGGAAACAGGATCAGACAATACCTCTCCCCACATTTTCCAATCGAAAAATGAAGCATACGTAGACATGATGTGATGTAAAAATTCCAAGTTTTTTCCTCCTATTAATTGAAAACGGTGACTGCTTTATTTGTCACTCGCTTACACCTGCAAACCGTAGTTCCGGCACAATGAAGCAAGGCCGCCGGAAAAACCGCTGCCGATCGCATTGAACTTCCACTCGTTTCCGTGTCTGTACAGCTCACATACGACAACGGCTGTTTCAATCGAGAAATCTTCTCCCAAATCGAAGCGAAGAAGCTCGTTTTGAGTCTCTTCATCCGCAACGCGTACAAACGCGTTTGACACTTGTCCAAAGTTTTGGCTGCGTGCTTCCGCGTCATGAATTGTAACTGTGATGCCGATTTTCTCAATGTGAGCGGGGATTTTTGAAAAATCAACGATGATCTGCTCATCATCTCCGTCGCCTTCACCGGTGCGGTTGTCACCCGTATGGATGACACCGCCGCTCGGATGCTCAAGGTTATTATAGAAGACGAAATCGAGATCATTCACACAGTTATCATGCGCATCCACTAAAAAGGCTGAAGCATCCAGGTCAAAATCGTGTCCGCCTGAGTACTTATTTGTATCCCAGCCTAAACCGATCACCGCTTTTGTGAGTCCCGGGTTTGTTTTCGTTAAGTCAACACGCTGTCCTTTTGCTAATTGAATGGCCATACTGCCTCTCTCCTTTCTGCTCTCCGTAATATGTCTTAACCGACTTGCAAGCCGTAGTCTGTTGCGATGCGGGCAAGACCGCCTTGGTAGCCTGAGCCGATAGCAGAGAATTTCCATTCTCCGTTGTGTCTGTAAAGCTCGCCAGCGATAATTGCCGTTTCAATAGAGAAATCTTCCGCAAGATCGTAACGAATAAGCTCTTCATTTGTTTCTTCATTGACAATGCGTACAAACGCGTTTGACACTTGTCCAAAGTTTTGGCTGCGCGCTTCCGCTTCATGAATCGTGATAACAAATGAGATTTTGTCGATATTCGCAGGTACGGCGCTGAGATTGACTTTTACATTCTCGTCATCACCCTCGCCAAGACCTGTCAGGTTATCGCCTGAATGAACAACTGAACCGTTTCCGCCTTCAAGCTGGTTATAGAAAATAAAATCATTTTGACTTGCGCATTTTCCAGACGCATCTAAAAGGAATACACTTGAGTCAAGGTCAAAGTCATGTCCGCCGTCATACTTATTCGTATCCCAGCCTAAACCGACAACAACCTTTGAAAGACCCGGATTTGTTTTTGTTAAATCTACTTTTTGTCCTTTTGCCAATGAAATTGCCATGTTTCATCCACTCCTTTTTCTTTTATACGTACCGGTTGACAATATCTTCTAATCTCGTATCGTTTGTGCCTTCGCCGACCGCCGCGAATTTCCACTCGCTGTCCTGGCGGTAGATTTCAGCCGTAATCAGGCTTGTTCTGCCGGCATAATTGTCTTTCAAATTGTATTTGAGCATTTCTTTATGATTCGATTCATCAACAACACGGATAAAAGCATTTTGAATCATGCCGAAATCCTGTTTTCTTCTTACGCAATCATAAATATTCACAACAAATACAAGCTTATTAATGTTGGCAGGCACTTTCGCCAAATCAATTAAAATCTGCTCATCATCGCCCGCTCCGTCGCCTGTCAGGTTGTCACCTGTGTGCTTGACACTGCCGCAGCGGCTTTTCAGGTTTCCAAAATAAATGACATTTTTCTTATCAGTGAACTTGCCGTTTTCCAGCATCAGCACTGATGCGTCACAGTCAATATTTGGTCCGCCTCCGCCGAGCAGCTTTCCAAAAAAGCCGCCGCCTGATGAAACCGGGTCCCAGCCGAGACCGACCATCAATTTTGACAGACCCGCTTTTCCTTTTGTTAAATCAATTCGCTGACCTTTTTCTAAAGAAATCGCCACACGATTCACTCCTAATCATCGATATGTGAATATAGTCACATTTATTTTTACGTACAAACGTAACTTGAGTATGCCGTAAATTATTAATATATACGTTTTTTATTATATCAAAGTTTCGTAAAAGTTAAGAATAATTGACGAAAATCCTCGAAAAAAATCTCCCATATTTGATATATGTTTTGCAAATCATATGAATGGCGGATCTTAAACAAACCATTTGACGTGAGCGAGTCATTTTGCCTATTCTTGTATCACATTCTAAAAAGCAACGGAAAGGAAGCGGCCTTTTGATTCATTTAAGCATACTTGATCAGGCACCTGTTTCTAAAGGAGAAAGCCCCGTGACAACCCTTCAGCATTCGGTCGAGCTGGCCGGACGAAGTGAAGAATGGGGCTATAAGCGTTATTGGTTTGCCGAACACCACAGCACGAAAGGACTGGCAAGCACGGCACCGGAAATTATGATCGCCCGCATCGCGGCTCACACAAACAAGATTCGTGTCGGGTCTGGCGGTGTGCTTCTGCCTCAGTACAGCCCGTTTAAGGTGGCCGAGACCTTTCGCCAGCTTGAGGCCTTGTATCCGAACCGGATTGACCTTGGCCTCGGGCGTTCGCCGGGCGGAACGACGAAGACCCGGCTCGCACTAACCGACGGCATCAAAAAAAGCTTAACCGATTTTAACAGACAGCTTCAGGATGTCTCTTATTTTCTGACCGATTCGCTTCCCGCCGGGCATCCGTATGCCGGGATCAAAGCGGCGCCTCTTATTGACACAGTACCGGAGCTTTGGGTGCTTGGATTGGGGGAGAACAGCGCAAGGCGAGCGGCCCATCAGGGAATCGGATATGTGTTTGGACATTTTATCAACCCTGAACGAGGGGAAAGCGCGTTTCGGGTCTATCGTGAAAACTTTCAGCCATCAGCCCATTTCACATCTCCGGCCGCACTGTTTACGATCTTTGTCATTTGCGCAAAAACAGATGAAGAGGCAGAGGAGCTCGCGTTAAGCCAGGATTTGTGGCTTCTTCGCGTCGGGAAAGGCTTGGACAGCAGGGTGCCAAGCATTGAGGAAGCGAAAGCATACCACTATACTGAATCAGATAAAAACCAAATACGAGAAAACAGAAAGCGCATGGTCATCGGTTCTCCCATCACTGTAAAACAGCAGCTTCTAGAGCTGGCGGACCGATATGAAACAAATGAAATCATGGTTCTTTGCAATGTGTTTGATTTTGAGGCGAAAAAAGAATCATATGAACGTCTTGCCGGGTTATTTCTATAAAAAAAGCAGTTTTCCCCAAAGGAAAAACTGCTTTTTATTTTTATCTGCGCCCTTTTTTACGCTGGGTTTCTTTTTTGATAAACGTCCATATCCCCTGAACTGCAAATCCGATCAGGAGCAGAACAATTAACAGCAGGGTAATGGAAGGCCCTGGCGGTGTGCCAAGCTGATAAGATGATGTCAGTCCCATAAATACACTGAATAAGGAAATGAGTATAGCTGACATAAATACCATGTTAAAGCCTTTTGCGATTCTAATGGCGAAAGCTGCCGGCAATACGAGCAGTGCCGATACGAGCAGTACGCCGATAATCGGAATAATAACTGAGATCGCAAGACCAGTGACAATGCTGAATGACATCGACAAAATGTTTGTATTGATTCCGGACGTTTTGGCTGTCGCTTCATCAAATGTCAGCAGGTAGAGCGGCCTTTTCAGCACGATAAAATAAAGCAGGATCAACAATGTAATGATGCCGATAATATAGACCTGCTGCTGGTTAACCGTCACGAGCGACCCGAATAAGTACTGATCAATGCTCATATTGGCGGCGCCTTTCGAAAGGCTGATTAAAAACATCGCGAAGGACAAACCAGCCGCCATTAAGATGGCAATGGATACTTCCGAATATGTCCGATATGCCCGCCGCATGTATTCAATTCCGACCGCGCCGACGGTCACAACGACTATGCTCGCCGCGGTAATATTGGTGCTGAGGAAAAAGCCGATGGCAACACCCGACAGTGAAATATGCGAGAGTGTGTCAGCCATTAAGGCCTGCCTTCTAAGCACAAGATATACCCCTAAAATCGGGGCCATGATGGCGATCATGCCGCCTGCTAGAAAAGCTCGTCGCATGAATTCCAAGTCAAACATTTCCATCCGCCTTTTTCTCCTCTCTCTAATCGAATCACTTTATCTAAAAATTGCTGTACTTCATTTTGTTCATGAGTGACCATCACAACTGTGCGGTTGTGATTTTTCACCAAGTGGTGCATGAATTCGTAAAACCCTTTTCTGCTGTCATAATCAACCGCTGTCGTCGGTTCGTCCAGCATTAAGAGATCGGGATTGCTGGCAAGCATTCTGGCAATACAGATTTTCTGTTTCTGGCCGCCCGACAAGTCCCCGATTTTCCGATGGCGAAGCTCCCACATTTCCACCATTTTCAGGGCTTTTTCTACTTCGATATGATCTTCTTCATTCAAACGTTTAAACCATTTCCCTTTTGTGTACCGGCCGGATTGGACAAGCTCAAGCACGGTGCTCGGAAAACCTGCATTAAATGAAGAGATTTGCTGCGGGACATACCCTATAGTCAGACGTTTTCCTTCTGCATTCTTTTTACTGATTGTTACCTTGCCTTCCCACGGTTTCAGCATGCCGAGCATCACTTTGATCAGCGTTGATTTAGAAGCGCCGTTTGGACCTGTGATGCCGACAAACTCGCCGCTTTCAATATCAAGAGATACTTTATCCAACACAGGCGTGTGGGAATAGCCAAAAACGATATCTTTCAATGAGACGAGATTCATGTCAATCTTCCTTTCTCACAAAGAAATAGTGTGCACCCTCCGGCGCACACTATCTTTTTATTTATCCAATAGTGAATCTTTCAGGGCATCGAGGTTTTGCTTCATGATGTCGATGTACCCTATACCTTTATCCTGTTCTTCTTTGCTTAAGCCTTCCAGCGTATTCAGCACTTCTGTTTTCGCGCCGATTTCACTGGCCAGTGTATCTGCCACCTTGGAGGAGGCAATTTCTTCAAAATATATAATATTCACGTCATGCTCTTTGGCATACGTTTTCAGTTTTGCTAAGTCAGCTGCACTCGGCTCTTGTTCAGGAGAAAGCCCTGCAATCGGAACCTGAGTCAGGCCGTATTCTTTTGCCAAATAGCCAAAAGCTGTGTGCTGTGTGATAAATTCTTTCTTCGCCGCTTTTTTTACGGTTGTACGATATAGTTTATCAAGATCCTGCAGTTTTGCAATATATTCTTTACTATTTTTCTCATAGTATTCTTTGTTATCCGGGTCTTGCTTCACGATCTGCGCAGTAATATTTTCAACTTCCTTTTGCGCTAAAACAGGGCTGAGCCATACATGAGGGTCCATTTCATGGCTGTGTTCATGCTCTTCGTGATCTCCGTGTTCATGTTCGTGTTCTTCTTCAGAGCCCTCCATTAAATCGATGCCCTTGCTCGCATTTACGAAAACCGCATGATCTTGGCCCATGCTTTTTTCAGTTGAAGGAACCCAAGTTTCCATGTACTCGCTATTATAAACGAACAAATCTGCGTCCTGAATGCTTGCAATGTCCTTCGGCGTCGGCTCCCAGTCGTGCGGTTCGACAGAAGACGGAATTAAAAGATCCACATCGCCCTTATCTTTCACAATTTGTTTCGTAAATTCATACATCGGGTAGAACGTCGTGACAATGTGCAGTTTATCACTCTTTGAATCCGCTGACCCTTTTGTTGATGAGTTGCCGCATGCCGCGACCAATAAGAAGCACGCTGCAATCACAAACAAACCGCTCCATTTTTTAAACATAACGAATATCCCCTCTTTTTCACAATGACTTTAAATCAAAATGATAACGATTTTGTAATCCTTAATAATAATAAACCGAAGTCATTACGTTTTGCAAGATTAATTTTATGTTGACGCTATGTTTTTATTCTTCCCGCGTGCAGCGCGGATATATGTACTGAAAAACCCGGCAAACTGCGCCGGGCTGACTTCTTATTCTCTTGTGTTCAAAAGATATACTCTGCTCTCGTAAGGCTGAAACACCATTTCATCAGCAATATCACCGTTGTTTTTATAATTGCTGAGTAAAAGGGACGCCTGATCCTTGCTGCTGCACTCCGGCCATTGGAATACAGCCTGCTCTTTTGAAAAATTATTCACCGCCAAAAGCTTCTGCCGGCCGTTCTCTCTGACGTACACAAACAGCTGCTTATCATCAGGGAGCAAGAGATCGTAGCTTCCTTTTATGAGATCTGCATACTGCTTTCTCAGGCTGATCACCTTTTTGTAATAGGCTAAAATGGAATCGGGGTCGGCCTCCGCTTCCTCGGCATTGATGGATGTATAGTTCGGATTGACCTTCAGCCATGGCGTTCCGTCCGTGAATCCGGCATTCTTCCCGCTGCTCCATTGCATCGGCGTCCGGGCGTGATCCCGGCTTTTGGCCAAGATAGAAGTCATCACTTCTTCAGGATCATAGCCGTTCTCAAACACCCGTTTATGATACATATTAATCGTTTGGATATCTTTGTAGTCCTCAATTCTCGTAAACGGCGCGTTTGTCATGCCGATTTCTTCTCCTTGATAAATATACGGTGTTCCTTTCATAAAATAAAGGACAGTGGCAAGCATTTTCGCAGATTCTTTGCGATATCTCCCTTCATCTCCGAAACGGGAAACGATCCGCGGCTGGTCGTGGTTGCACCAAAACAGAGTATTCCAGCCTTTATGTTCAAGCGTCTTCTGCCACTTTGTTAATACAGATTTTAAATCAGAAAGCTCCAGGGGCTTCAGATCCCAATGTTCTTTTCCCGGCTGCTGGTCAAGCTCCATATGCTGAAAGTGAAAAATCATATTCAGTTCATGCTTATCAGTTCCCGTATATGTCAAGCCTTCCTCCGGTGTGACAGAGCCAACCTCGCCGACCGACATGACATCGTATTGTGAAAATACTTCGTCTGTCATCTCTTTTAAATAGTCATGGATGCGTTCGCCGTTCGGCTGGAAGGGTTTCGGTTCTGCACACTGATTGACGTAGTCCTCATATGAAGGAAGGAACTCTTTCTTTGAGATCAGATGAAGCTGGTCTATACGCAAGCCGTCGACCCCTTTATCGAGCTAAAACTTCATCATGTCACATACTGCTTGGCGAACGTCAGGGTTTTCCCAGTTTAAATCAGCTTGTTTGACGGCATTCATGTGCAAATAATATTCACCAGTGTGCTCCTCATATTGCCAAACCGGACGTCCGTAGTCTGACACCCAGTCTGTCGGCGGGCCATCTTCGGTTCCGGGGCGCCAAAAGTAATACCTGCGGTACTTGCTGTTTTTGTCCAGCTCCGCTTCTTTAAACCACGGATGCTCGACTGAGGTGTGATTGAGGACAAAATCCATGACAAGCTTTAAGCCGCGCTGATGCACCTCGTCAAGCAGATCATGAAAATCCTGCATCGTGCCGTAAGACTCCATAATCGTCTTATGGTCAGTCACATCATAACCGTAATCAACATTGGAGAAGGGTAGATGGGACATATCCAAATCACATCTGCCCCAAGCTCCTTTATGTAGTCCAGCCGGGAAATAATCCCCCGCAAATCCCCGATCCCATCTCCATTACTGTCCTGAAAACTTCTTGGATATATTTGATAAACGACTGCATCCTTCCACCAGTCTTTTTTCATCCCGCACTCCCCCCTGTTTTTTCTTTCTACTCGAGCTGAGACGGATAAAGTGTCATTCCTCCGTCTACAAACAATGTTGTGCCGGTGACGTAACTCGCTTCTCCCGATACGAGCCAAGCCGCTGCAGCAGCCACTTCTTCCGGTTTACCGAAGGCTTTCATCGGAATTTTTTTCAATTGCTTTTGTCTGTTTTCTTCTTTTTTCGTGTCGACGTTGGACTCTGTGGCGATGGTGCCCGGCGCTATCGCGTTGACGCGAATTCCCTTGTCTGCATAGTTAAGCGCCAGCGTTTCCGTCATCATCTTGATGCCGCCTTTCGAAGTTGAGTATTGAACATTGACTGGGCGCGGAATCTGCTGATGAACACTTGAGATATTGAGCACATTGCCTTTGATATTGTTCTTCATCATGTGATTGAGCGCGGCTTTTGCCCCCATAAATGTTCCCGTTACGTTTACATCAATGACCCTTTGCCAATCTTCAAGGTTCATCTCATGCGGCATGGCTTCTGTACCGTTGAATCCTGAATTGTTCACCATTACATCAAGCGTGCCAAAGTGTTCTAAAGCGGCATCCATCAGCGCCTGAATCCCTTCTTCCTTTGACACGTCCGCTTCGACTGTGACGGCTTTCCCTCCATTTTGCTTAATGATGTCCACTGTTTCATCGGCTCCTGACGGGTCATTGTGATAATTCACCACCACATTCATTTTCTCGTGCCCAAAACGTTCCGCTATGGCTTTCCCGATTCCTTTTGAAGAGCCTGTTACGATGGCTGTTTTGCCGATTAAATCTTTATACATAAATGATGTCCTCCTCTGATTTTCCATTGTGTATCTGGAAAATACCCCATTTTTCCGGGTTGAAAACAGCATAAAAAAAGCAGAGAACCTTTTTCGGTTCTCTGCCATCTCTTATTGGAAGCGCTGCTCGGCAAGTGTCTTTTTTATGTCCATCAGCCTGCGGTAAAAGAAAGCGGCGGACTCGTAATTTTGCTGCTGATTGAAGCGTTCTGCCGCGTCCAGCAGCAGCTCCTCTGCATCAGCGAGAAGCTGGCGGGATTCGAGAAGGTCAAAGCATTCTTCGAGTACCTTCCTGTCGCCGCTGCCAAGATAAAGCTCGTGAATAAGGCGGAATTTTGTTAAGTACATGTCATCCGCCCATTCTGCCGCGCTTTTTACCCCGTGTTGATACGTTTCTATTGCTTTGTCGTATTTTCCTTCTTTACAGTAGATATGTGTCAGTGAAAATACAGCTTGAACGGTCTGCTGAAATTTGTGCTCTTCGAAAATGGCGGCGGCCTTCTTGAAATAGCCCTCCGCTTCGCTAAGATCTCCCAAGCTGTACTTACAGTGGCCTACGTTATAATGAGCGGCGGCAATCATGTATGCTTCCTCAAGCTGTCTTGCATGATCCAAAGCGCTGCACAAGTGCTTGAGCGCCTTTTCATGATGGTAGACATCCGTCAAATTTCCGGCAATGATAAATTCACACTGCACGCGGCGGCGGCCGTACAGTTCGTATTTCGTATAGATATCAAGCGCCTGGCTTGCATAATTCATCGAAAAATACGTTTGTTTGATGTGATAATACACTTCTGCGACCTTAAAAAGAAATTCAGCTTTTTCAATCTCATCTTCCACATACTCCAGCTTTTCCTCGGCGTGCTTATAATGATTGATGGCTAAAATGAAATTTTTCTGCTTAAATTCGTACATCCCTCTGAAATAGTAAAAATAATATTCTAATAAGCCCGTCAGTTTTTGCTGATTGCTTTCAATTTCGTTCAGCATGTCAGAGAACGGAGGCTCGGTGTCGCTGTCTTTCACCGGCATCAGCTTGTCCAGCATGATCCGATGCCGAAATTCCATCAAAGAAAAATATAATAGCAAATCCTGATTTTCTTCCATGTCTTCTAATTCGTACTCGATCTCCTGCTTTAACGCTTCCGCTTTAACTGCTTCAAACGCACGAATGTGTTTGTACCATTCGTTTAGTTTTACCGCCACTTCTTCAGATGGAATCTTTGCTCTCATTGTTCTGCCTCCTTCCTCCTGCTACTATTTATGTTATATTTTATCATAGCTATTCTCTTTTAGAGAGAGTCAATGGCTTAAAACATAACATTCAGCACCTCATGAGAAAGTGAGATCGATATGAAATTAATAGCAAAAACATCCTTCATCTTATGCCTCCTGTTTGTGGCAGACCTTTGTTTTTCATATGTGCGGCACGCATGGCACGCTCAAACCGCCCTTCAGGACAGGCCTGTTCCGTCTGCTCTTGATCCGATTGTGAAGCAGAACGCCGATACCCTCAAGGCGGCCGCTGCGAATAAAGGCATCTCAATCGTGATTACCGAAGGATTCAGATCCTTCAAGGAACAAGACGAATTATATAAGCAAGGACGTACAAAAAAAGGGAATATTGTCACCTATGCAAAAGGAGGGGAATCGTATCATAACTATGGTTTGGCGATTGATTTCGCTCTTCAGAAAAAGGATGGAAGCATCTTATGGGATATGGATTACGACGGCAATCAAAACGGGAAATCAGATTGGCTGGAGGTCGTCACCATCGCTAAAAAACTCGGATTTGAGTGGGGCGGGGATTGGGAACGGTTCAAGGATTACCCTCACTTGCAGATGATTCCTGACTAGACACCTCACAGCCTCTTCTTTTTTCTTTTATGCGCGTCAATATATGAAGGATAAATCGGCTTATACACAAGCTTATAATGCTGATGGCTGCCTGCTGAAAAATCAGGCTGCCACTCCAGCTTCACATCAAAAGCAGATAAAAATGCTTCTCTCGCTTCGTCAGCTGAAACATCCGGTTTGTGGTTGATTGTTTCTAATTGCTCTGGGTCTATATCCGGAGCCATAAAAGCGTCAATTTTTCCGGTTTCCGGGTTGACGATAATGCGGGCAGCGCCGAACCGCAACGGTATTCCTTTATACCAGACAGAAAAATGATTACGGACCCTGCCTCTTTCGTCGATTCGGATTGGGTTAACTCTGAAAAACTCATCAGCTCTCGGATAGAGCGCGTACAAAAACTGAAGCGCTGTCTCTTGGCATTCTTCCATTGAGTAATGTGCAGAACCCTGCTGTTCCATAAAAGAAATAGCTGCTTTTAATTTTCCTGTTTTTTTATCAGTCTTCATCTTGATTGTATTTTTATTTCTCGCTGCAAAATAGCTTCCTATGCTTAAATCCTTTCGCTCCGGCGCACTGCCTTTGCGCCAAGTGCTTCCAAGTTCCTCTCCGAAGTCCTTTTCACCGACTTTTTTCATATCAGGGGTAAATCCCAGCATTCCATATATATCGGTTTCTTCTATTTTTTCATGCGGCGGGAGAGGCGCCCCGTTTTCCGTTCTTTCATCCGATATATGCTGGTCAGGCACGATTTCATCTACATCCGCTGGATAGCTGTAACCCGGCAAAATCGGTTCATAGACGAGTCTGGGCGACTGTTCATCATCAATGATGTCATACATGAGCCGTAAAGACATGGTATTGACGTAATGGGAAACGACCTTCTCTTTCTCTACGAATTCCTTTGGGTTGTCGGCTTTGTTCCCTTCTCCGTAATATAAAAAATGGACAATCTGTCCGCTGCGGGTGATATCTATTAAAAATCCTGAATTAGGAAGCGAGAGGCCCAGCTGTTTTTTTGTATAAACAAACCGGATGTGATGCCCTCGTTCTTCCTTGGCTTGAAATTGAAATTTCATAAATGTGGCCGGATGGTGGGCTGCGGCAAACTGAAGAGCTGTCAGCTTCAGCTCGGCATCTGGGAGCTTTTTGTCCTGCTCGAGGCCGGCGGCTGTTGAAAATGTGAGCAAAGCGCCGTCATTCGAGAGTTCTACGATAATTTGCTTTTCCGGATCTTCGGGGTCCTTCCAAATGAAGTATGCATGCCCCTTCTTCTTTTGTTTTTGAGCATAATCTTCGATCTCAAGCTCATAATGCGGCGGTACATTTCCGATCTCTTGCGCCTTCTTTTTCAGCTGTTTGTTTACCAATGAAGTCATCCTTTCAAAGAGTCTACGACAAAGAGAACCTTGTTTATTATATAAAAAGACCCTTCTTCTTTGAAAGTGAAGAAAGGTCCTTTTCTATTAAGGGAACTGGGTTTCCATATTCTTTCTATTACTTTTTTCATACATCAGCCAGTACACACGCCGGAAATGTGTGACTTTTGACTGTTTTAGAATGCACTTATGACAGCCTCACCAGTATGGGCATCAATCAATCTCGGATATACCGGCTTGTAGACGAGCCGGTAGCTGTATTCTTCATCTTCTTTGTATTCTCTCTCCCAGCCAAGCTCCACTTTAAAATGGCGCCAAAAGATGGACTTGGCTTGTTCCGGTGAAATGGATGGAACAGGGTCAATAGCTTGGAGCACTTCAGGGTCAATGTCCGGTCCCATGTAAACGGTAATAAGTCCTGTCTGGCGGCTGACGCAGATTTTGACCTGCCCAAACCGAAGCGGAACTCCGTTACAGTGCACGTCAAACGTAAAGACGGCTGACGACCTTTCTTCATCCTGTTCATCGTATTTGATCTTAAAATATTGTTCAGCATTCGGAAACAACGCAAACAGAAAACGAATGGCGATTTTTTCGCACTCTTCCTCACTTACGGTATACGGCCCTTTTTCGTCTATAAACGACATAACACCTTCAAGTTTTCCGGTTTCTTTGTTATGGATGGTTTTCAGCACTTGGTGAATCCGTCCTCTTAACCAGCTGTCCATGCTTTTATCCGCCGGCTGATACACAGGATTATCCGGATTCCGCCAGACGACCCCGATTCTCCCATCCCCTAGATCCGTTTCCCGCTCTTTGACTAAGCCTTTTTCGACCCCGATCATGCTGCCAGGATCGGCCTTTTCGTGAATGCCCTCGAATAAAGGGAGAGGAAAGCTTTCCCGCTCCCTGTAATCGTCATCATCAAATTCTTTTTCTTCTCGAACCAAATCAGCAGGCACGGTAATGGCCCTACATTCAGGCTCATACACCAAATGCGGCTGATCGTCCCCGTTTTTGTAAACAGAACGATGAAGGATCTCAAACAGGAGAGTGACATCTACATCTTTCTTGAAATAAGCCAGTGCTTCTTTTTCATTTGCGACCTGTTCCGGCTTGATTATATTGCACGCTTTCCCGTAATACTGAAAATACACCACCTCCCCTGATAAGGAGACATCAGCCATAAATCCGCTCATAGGAAGCGGCAGCCCGTCTTCCATTTGAACATATGAAAACCTTACTTTATCATCATACGCCTCATCATTTTCTTTACGGACAAACGCAGACGGAGCTTCAGGATAATGAGAATTCACGAACTGAATCAAGATATCCTCTATTTGGTCTTCGGACAGCTTCTCATCGCTTTCAAGCTCAATATCACGAGAAAGCCCTTCCAGCTGTCCGTCCGGTCCAAGCTCTACGACGATCCCTTTGTGTTCATCCTGCGGATCTATCCAGCAAAAATACGACCTTTTCCGTTCATCACCATAATCTTCAATTTCCAGCTTTAAGTGTGTCGGCACACGGCCGATTTCCAGTGCTTTTTGTTTCAATTCCTCTTTTTTCACCAAGGCGGCCCCCTTCTTCGTTCGAATGTCACTCTTCGAATGATCACAAAGTAATAGTCTAATATACACAAATTTCTGTGTTTTCCAGTTTTACCAGAACATTTTTCACCAAAAATAGTATGATGAACCTATTCAATATAAAAGCCAATAATCTTAAAATTAATTCCGTTGCAACTTTTTATAGGTCATCAATCGCAAAGAAGGACGGAGTTTCCAGAAATATGGGTAAAACCGTGAGAAAAGAACCGATTTTTTTGGCTGCATGATGTCAATCCATTCAAAAAGATCCAATTCTCAAAGACAAAAGACTCCCCCTTTCCTAAAACCATTTGAGGAGGAAAAATGAATGTTTCAGAAAAAAACGTACGCTGTTTTCCTTGTTCTCCTGCTGATGCTGTTTACAGCTGCTTGTTCCGGAAGTAAAACAAGCGCGGAGAAGAAAAATTCAGAAACAGAAAAAAGCGCAGATATAGCTCAAGTTAAGATCAAAGATGTCTCTTATACACTTCCGTCTCAGTATGATAAGTCAACTTCAGATGATCAGCTCGTGTTAAAGGTAAATGTCGCTGTGAAAAACACAGGGAAAGAACCGCTTAATGTAGACAATATGGATTTCACTTTGTACCAGGGTGATACCAAAATGTCTGACACAGATCCTGAAGACTATAACGAAAAGCTGCAGGGCAGCACGATTAACGCTGACAAATCCGTTGAAGGAAATCTTTTCTTCGTTGTAGATAAAGGCGAAAAATACGAGCTGAATTATACGCCGGAATCTTACGGTGATAAGAAGCCAAAATCAGTTACATTCAAAATTGATGGAAAAGACAAAAAAATCCTTGCGACAGCAGATCAGCTCCAAGACTCTGCGAAAGCTTTATCGGCATATATAGATGTCCTTCTTTTCGGTAAAGATAACAAAGATTTTGAAAAAATCACCGGCGCTAACAAAAATGAGATTGTGAACGACTTTAACGAGTCAGCAAAAGACGGCTACCTCTCAGCTTCAGGCCTTTCAAGCACATATGCGGACAGCAAAGCGCTTGATAATATCGTGAACGGCATTAAAGCGGGATTAAGCAAAAACTCATCGATTCAAGCGAAAACAACTTCAATCTCTAAAGATGAAGCCATTGTTGAAGCCACAGTTAAACCTGTAGATGCGTCTTCTCTTTCAGACCGCATCGAAGACAAAGTGAAAGACTACTACAGCAAAAATTCTAATGCCAGCTATGAAGAAGCTGTGAAATACGCGCTTCAAGTATATCCTGAGGAATTCAAAAAGCTCGGACCGGCTTCATCTGAAAAAACAGTTGAAGTGAAAATGAAGAAAAATAACATCGATCAATGGCAGCTTGATATGGACGATTACAGAGCAGCAGAATTAGTTGAAGCATTCATTAAAGAATAAACATCAAAAGGAAATAGCCCCAATGCTATTTCCTTTTTTATTTAAAAATCTCGCTGATGAAATCTGCTTCATCATCCGTCAGTTCAACATCTAAGGTTTTCAGGTTAGCCTTCAGCTGTTCCGGGCGCTTAGCACCTGGAATAATGGCGTCTACAGCCGGTCTCGTTAACAGCCACGCCAAGGCGACATGAGCCGTTTCCACATTCTTTTCCTCAGCTGCCGCTTTGAGCTTGTCCACTTTTTTCAGGTTTTGAATAAAGGTGTCTCCCTGGAATTGCGGCTTGTCCTTTCGAATGTCGTCAAAGGCATCATCTTTTGTAAACTTTCCGGTCAGCAGCCCGGATGCAAGCGGGAAGTACGGAATAAAGGAAATCCCGTGTTTTTCACAGTATGGGAGCAGCTCCTTCTCAGCATCACGCTGAATTAAAGAGTATTCTGATTGAAAGACCTCCAAGTACCCGTCCGCATTACATTCCTGCAATTGCTGATAATTCAGATTCGAAGCCCCGATGGCTTTGATTTTCCCTTCATCCTTCAGTTCCTTCAGCGTGCCCGCGACTTCCGCAAGAGGTGTCTTGCCATCCGGAAAATGAACATAATACAGATCGATGTAATCTGTCTTCAGCCGCTTCAGGCTCTTTTCCACCTCGCCGCGAAGAAAGTCCCGGCTGTTGTCTAATTCAATGCTGCCGTTTACTTCTTTATGGGCTCCTTTAGAGGCGATAATGAGCTGGTCCCGGACACCGCGTTCCTGAACGACCTCACCGATTAATTCTTCGGATCGCCCCAATCCATATATAAAGGCGGTATCGATAAAGTTCACGCCGCCGTCCAATGCCGTGCGAACCAAGTCCTTGCCAGTTTCATCATTCAGATTCGGAAACAGATTATGCCCGCCGACCGCATTTGCGCCGAATCCGATCCGTTTCACCTGTAAATTCGTTTGTCCAAGTGCACGTGTTCGATCCATTGTCCCTTCTCCTTCCGAAATGATTGGATGAAAAATAGCGCAGGTTCCACTTTCTGTATTAGATATCCTTTTTCTATTTTCCTTCTTTTTTCAGCATACACAAAAAGGAGAAAGTGTATTTCTCCTTTTGCAAGTTTATTTTGGCAGAACCCATTTGTCTTTCAAGAAGCAGGCTCTGGCCAGTAAAAAGAAAATGGCGATGAGCACGATGATGGTTCCGCACGTGTATAGAATGGCAGGCGGATTTATCATCCCGAATAACAGCTGTTTAAATAAGGCGTGCAGGTTTAGGAACGGAATAAGAAAGTAGGATAGATCGATTTGATTCGGCGCCTTATTGAAGATGAAAAACATCGGGAATATAGGCAGAAAGACGACAAGAGACATATAGCTCTGCGCTTCTTTTACCGTGCCGGAAATGATGCTGATCATAAGCTCCATTGCGGCAATCAGCATTGCAGAAAGCACGATGATCAAGGCTGAAGCTCCGATAATGACCCATAAGTGATCTCCCAGCTGAAAGGCTGTTCTTAACTTTTCCGTAAATAAGACGGTGCACAGAATCAGAAAGATCAGTGACAATACGCCAGAGGCTATCCCGAAGGTAGAAACCGCAAGCCACTTGCCGACTAACACTTTGTTTCTGCTGACCGGGGTTAACAGCAGCGCTTCTATGGATTTCCGGTCCTTTTCTCCGGCAATAATATCAAGAGCGATCGGCATGGCACCGGAAACGATTGATGTTAAAAGCAGCATCGGAAGAATGGCGGAAAGCATGATCGCGGAAACGCCTTGCTCTTCATCTGCTTCTTTTTGCTGAACCGAAAACGGCTGGATCACCGAGTGGTCAATATGTTTACTCGTTAAACGTTCTTGCACAATTTCATTTTTGTACTGCTCTAAGGCAGATTGCACAAGCTGCATAGCATTTGATGAACCTTGATCGACCGAGCTGCCGTAAACGTCAACCTCAAAAGATGTCATACTGGTGATATAAGAATCAAACTCTTTCGGGACGTTCAGATACACATCCGCTTTGCCGTCATCGACGGCCTGTTCAGGTTTTGCGAATGTCTTTACACGGATTTCGTCAATCGCATTCAGCTTATGATCCAGCTCAGACGGCAGGGACTTGCCGACAGCGATCGTGTACTGCTCCCCTTTGTCCGACAGCATACTTTCGTAGAAAAACACAAGGCCCAGCATCGTAATCATCGGAACCAATATCGTCAGTAAAATTGTTTTTCTGTCCCGTAAAGCGTCGATCATCTCTTTTTTATAAATCTGTCCTACCATTTATGAAATCCCCCTGACCAGCTTAGACATAAAGATGTAGTTCAAATCGTCGCTGCGTTCGCTCTCGTATAGTGTTTCAAGTGCTCCTCTGTAAATGACCTCTCCGCTGTGCATCATAATGACACTGTCACAGAGCGCCTGTACCTCCTCCATAATGTGGCTGGAGAACAGGATGGTTTTGTGTTCTCTTTTCAGCTGCTGAATAAATTCACGGAAGATATTGCTTGACGTAATATCTAGTCCTGTCGTCGGCTCGTCAAATAAAATGATATCCGGATCGTGAATCAGCGCCCTGGCAATGGCGACTTTCTGCCTCATTCCTTTTGAAAACCCGCCCACTCTCCGGTCCATATAATCACGCATGCCGAACCGTTTTGATAAATCTTCAATTCTCGCTTTGATTTCGTGGCGGTTCAGCCCGTACAGCCGGCCAAAGTACTGTAAATTTTCTTTTGCAGTCATCCGGTCATAGAGTCCTGTTTCTCCGCCAAATAAGACGCCGATTCGTTTCTTGACCTCCGCCGGCTGCTTGGCCGTGTCAAAGCCGTCTACTGCGATCGTGCCCTGTGTCGGTTCAAGCAGGGTTGCGATCATTCTCAGCATCGTTGTTTTGCCGGCTCCGTTTTCTCCGAGAATGCCGACGACTTCTCCTTTTTGAATCGTTAAGCTTACATCACGCACAGCTTTGACTACTTTTTTCTTATCTGTAAACCTGCGGCTGCAATCCGTCAGTGTAATCATGTCACAATCTCCCTTTTCGTTATTTCTAGTAATGACTATATACGAAAAGCTGGATTTGTTGGATAAAGTTGTCGCGAAGAGTTCTTTTTATGTCGCGAAATGGGATAAAATAAAGATGATTCTATTTAACTAGGGGAATGATAATGGTAAAAGTCGGACTAGTCGATGATTATCGAGTAGATTTAGAGAAGCTGGAAGCAATCGTGTCCAGAATGCAGGATGTCGAAATTGTCTTTGCCGCCGATTCGGCGGAGGAAGCTTACAGCCGGGTGAAGAACGGGGACATTGATCTTCTGCTTGCCGATATTGAGATGCCTCACATGTCAGGCTACGAGCTGGCGGATTTAATCAGATCTCATTCGCTGGATGTGGATGTGATTTTCGTCACCGGCAACAGCGGCTATGCGGTTCACGCATTTGATCTGAACGTCCACGACTATATTATGAAGCCGTACCACGCCGATCGTCTCAGCTCTTCCTTCGAACGTTATTTCAAAAAGAAAACGGAAACGAGCTTAAACGGGCGGATTTTGATTAAACAAAAATCTAAAATGCATGTGCTGCAAAAGAAGGATATCATTTTCGCCGAACGCACAGGACGGTCGACGACGATTGTGACAACAGCTGAAGAAGTGCAAACGTATCAAACATTAAACGATATTAAAGGCGATCTGCCGGAGAAAGATTTTCTTCGTTCGCACCGCTCCTTTATTATCAACATTCATTACATTAAGCATTTTTCCGCTTATACGAAGCATTCGTTTACGGTTTCGTTTGAGGGAACATCTAAAAAAGCGATGATTACCAAACAGCAGCTTGATTATTTTCAAAACTATTATTTTTGAGGAGCGCAGGTTGTGATAACTCTGTTTCAATGTCTTTATTTGTTTTTATTCAGTTTCCTATTTTATCAGTCGGCTGCCATTCTATCGCACAGCACAGCCGTTTCTTGGCTCGCCGCTGCTTTAGGCGCGGCGGCAGCGGTTTTATACATATGGAAAACGAAGCATATGCGGGATCACTGTCCGCTTCAACTCTATTCATGTATCGCCGTGATTCACATTCTGTCGGCGGCGTTTTTGCTGATCGCACCCTCTGGATTGGCGGTGCTGCTTGTGATTGTGATATTCGCAACGTGTGAATGGCTCCGCATCGGGCTGTGCCGCTCGCTGACAAAGCTTTTTGAACAAATCGATCGGCTGACTCAGGCTGAACAGCACGCCAATCGAATGCTGATGGATGTCAGGAGCCGGAATCACGATATAATGAAGCATATCACAGCGCTCAGCTCGGCGCTGTCAGAGCCGGACACACAAACATACATAAAACATTGGGCGGGCCAGTACAGTCAATATGACCGGTTTTTAAAAGGAGAGAGTGCGTACATTGCAGGAGTGCTGTATGACTTTCTGGAAAAAGCAAACGCTTCGAATGTGAACGTTTCACTGCATTTGCATACGCCGCTTTCTGCCCTCCCTTTCTCTCCCGCTGATCAGGTCAGCCTGGCCGGCAACATATTAGAAAATGCGCTCGACAGCGCTGCAGAGGCCCCTGAGAAAGCGGAGATCAAGCTGGAGACATCACTGCGAAGCGGGCTTTATGTGCTGATTTGTGAAAATACGACACCCGGCATGGAACCGAAAGTGCTCGATACACTGTATCAGTCATTCGGCTATACGACGAAAAGCGGCACTCATGAAGGAATCGGCACCTATGTGATCCAAAAGCTGGTGAACCAAGCTTTTGGCAAGCTTGATTTCACATATCGCCATCCTGTCTTCCGATTAGAAATCAAAATTCCGTTCCAAAATAAAAAACCTTGAAAAGCTTGGCTTTTCAAGGTTTTTTGTTCGTCATTAAGATGTTAATGATTGTGCAAAGCGATCCGCTTCATCTTGAAGCGTGCTTTCAATTTCTTTGTAGCGGCTTGAAATCGTTGATGCGCTTACGCCGTATTTTTTCGCCAGTTTGGCTTGGGAAACAGTTGCGCCGTTAAGTGAGATTGCATTCACATAATATTCAACTGCCGCCGCAAAAGCTTCCGGCTTTCTGATGACAGGTGATTTTTTCTCGCAGAACGATTTCCAAATGTCAATGACTGCCGGAATCAGCTCATTCGGATATTCATCTCCGCTCATGCCTTTTTCGATCGCCGCGGCTGTTTCTTTCTCCATGTCGTTTGCCCACTCAACGCTGCTTTCTTGAACAGGCTCCGCTTGCTGCGGCTGTTCATCTTTTTCAGCTAACAGCGCGAAAAGCACGTTGTTGAACTCCTGCTTCATGAAGTCCTCCGGCGTTTTGCCGTTTTTCACTGCAGCATCCGCATATGTCTTCACCTTGCTGATCAGTTCTTCCGTTTTCTTCACTGGGAAGATTGTGAACTGCATGAAGAATTCCGCTTTTTCCGCTTCGTGAATCGGATAGCCGAGAATCAAGCTTCCCACTGGAGGGAGGTCTTGACTTGTGACGTCCATTTCCACGTTGAATTGTTTTTTCGTAATAACATCTTCAAAATGAACAACTGCTTCTTTCATATCCTTCAGCAGCAATAAAGCAGGCGTCATGCTCTTCCAAGATTCAACGATCTCACGTGTTTTCGGGCGGGTGATCGAATCGCCTTTTTTCTGAAGGTACTCTTCAAAGATCGTTTTGTCACCAGCGAGCGGGTGGAAGAAGATTCCCCAGACTCCTAAATTAAATACACTAATGTCCTTTGTCTGCCTGTCCATAGTAGAAAGAAAATCATGCTGGTTGATAAAACCTGAAATGCTTTCTCTATGTACTGTGAAGGCATACTCCACTAAGTCTTCCTGAATTTGTTTTGCTTCTTTTGCCGCTAATTCTGTCGGGAAGTCGACAACTTTATTTCCGCAGCATTTTTTATATTTCTTACCGCTGCCGCATGGGCAAGGGGCATTTCTTTTCACTTTTCCCACAATAAACCCTCCGAATTCTGTTGTAACTTTTCTATTTTAACAAAAATAACTTCTGAGGGCTTGGTTTCGGGCTAAAAAAGAATTTGGTAATGTGACAGCCTGGTTCACTATGTAAATTTATCTATGACTTTTTCATTAACTTTTGTGACGTAAGACTTATAACCTATTCCCGCTTTAGGCCCTTCTTTTTTACAATCGTTAGGTGTTTATCTAAAATTTTTAAGGAAGTGTTTATGTTGGAACTAGCTGGTTTTATGCTGCGCGCCTGCGCTCTTGTGCTTGACGTGATCATTGCGGCCGCAGTGATTGTAGCATCCGGATTTATGTTTGGCGACGGGTCCGCTGGCGTCATTGCTGTCGCCATATTGATGCTGCTTGTGTATCCTTTGCTGATGCCGCTGACAAATTGGAAGGTACGCTGGGGAAAAAATCATCGGGCTGCAAATCGTGAGAGATGAAACACACGAGAAAATCTCCCTCAGGCCACGTCCGTTACATGATAGCGTGGGTGCATGTGTTTTCCCGCCTGGTCTATTTAACAGCCGCATTTACGAAGAAAAAACAAACCGTTCATGATATGGCTGTGAAAACGATTGTGCTGAAAGCAGAATAACCTTGAAGAATAGGATTCTTCAAGGTTATGTTTCTCATTAGTTCGTATTTTGTCCGCCGCCGTTCAGTCCTTCTTTAATCAGGCTGTTGACTTGGCTGCTGTACAGAAGGCCGATATGTCCGACACCGTGGATACGAACGTTTTTTGCCCCTTCTAAGTTAGACAGATAGTTCATAACAATCATGTCCGCCGAGCTGTAAATGGACGTATATAAAATCTTTTGATTTGGGTCCGTTCCCGGAAGCGCCTTGTTTGAAACGAGACGGTTCGCGCCGCCAAGCGTTACAACGTTTTCAATTTTATTACCGCCGTCCAGTTTTTTTATGTAATAAAGCGTGTTGGCGCCCCCCATGCTGTGAGCGACAATGTCCACTTTTTTCGCACCGGTTTCATCTAATACCTTTTGCACAAAACGTGATAACACTGGGCCGTTGTTTAAGTTATTGCCTGTCTTGTCCCAAAAATCTACAGCATACAGCTTGTCCCGTGACCAGCCTTGTGATGCCAAATAAGTTTTAATACCGGCAAAGTTAAAAGAAGCTCCGCCAATTCCGTGAACCATCACCACCGGATTATGTTCAGCAGCTTTCGCTGACGGCTGCATCGCAAACATGGATGTAACTGACAGTGCAACAATTGTTACAAGTGCAATGATCTTACCTCTTAAAAGTTTCATAGTTTCCTCCTTTTTTTGTAACAAATTCATAAATTATATTACTTTTACAGATTAATTAAGTAAAGGGTAAATTTGACTTATTTTTAAAGAAATTTTAAGGTTGAGAGAACATTTCAGCTGTTTATGATCCCGAAAATGCAAAAAAAGAAGGCTTTTTCGCCTTCTTCTCTTTAATATTCATTAAAATAGTCTTGGATTTTTTCAGGATCATCTGTTTTGGTGAGCGCGAGCATTAACAATATCCGGGCTTTTTGCGGATTTAAGGAGTTTGATGCCAAAAGCCCGTTTTTCACATAGTCGCCGTTCGGTGTGACGACACCATTTCCCGTACGGGTTGAGCGAACCACTGTGACGCCTTTTTTGACCGCGCTGACTGCTCCTTTTTCGGCTGCGTCAGATAAAGATCCGTTGCCTGATCCTGCGAACACTATGCCTTTTGCTCCGGCTTTCACAGCTGCATCAAACAGATAGCTTCCGTCATTTTGGTAGCCGTACAGAATGTCTACTTGCGGCAGTTTATCAAGGCCGGAAATCGATAACTCGGTATCCTTTGTATGCTTGCGTGTCATTTCATTATGGAAATAAATGTCATTGGCAATCGTGCCGACGTATCCCATTTCTTCTGATTTAAAGGTGTCTGTTGCGGTTGTGTTGGTTTTTGTAACGTACCGTGCTGAAGCAATGCGGTCATTGAGAACGACGAGCGTCCCTTTCCCTTTTGCGTCAGGTGCGCCTGCCACTTTAACTGCGTTGTACAAGTTGGACGGGCCGTCAGCACTGATGGCTGTAGACGGCCTCATTGAACCGGCAACAACAACCGGTTTATCACTTTTCACAATGAGGTTCAGAAAATAAGCCGTTTCTTCTAATGTATCTGTTCCGTGGGTCACGACAATACCGTCAACATCTTCTGAAGAAAGCAGTTTGTTGACTCGTTTTCCGAGCTCCAGCAATGTTTTGTTATCAATGTTTGTGCTTCCGACGTTAACCACTTGCTCGCCGCTGACATTCGCAATGTCCTTCATCTCTGGCACCGCTTCGATCAGAGACTCAACGCCGACGACACCTGCTTTGTATTCAGTTGTAGAGGTTTTTGATTTATCGGCTCCGGCAATCGTACCGCCTGTCGCCAGTATTTTAATATTTGGAAGATCATTTTTTTTGGAAGCAGAAGCTGAAGAAACTTTTTGTGTCTGCGGTTTTTCTTTTGGGGATTCTTTTGCTTCAGGAGATTGTGAGCACCCGATAAAAGCAAGCAATAGTGCGGCAAAAAGGGTCAGTAAGAGGAATCGTTGTGTTTTCATGTTTTTCTCTCCTTTTGTATGGTAACGTCTTTACGCCTTTTCATAATTGAATATTTCATCTGTTCAGTCAAAATGTACGTCAGGTTATCTCTCAGTTTTTTTATATGCTTACTTTATTTTCTTATACAAGTTTCTTTATCTTGACAATAGATGTGGAAATCAAGATAATAGACCAGTCACTATATTTTATAATCGCAATGAGTAAGGTGGGAATGTTATGAGCTATGGAGATTCTCGTGAGAAAATCCTTTCCGCAGCTACCCGGCTTTTTCAGCTGCAGGGGTATTACGGCACGGGACTGAACCAGATTATTAAAGAAAGCGGTGCACCTAAAGGCTCTCTTTACTACCACTTTCCCGGGGGTAAAGAACAGCTGGCCATTGAAGCCGTGAATGAAATGAAGGAATACATCCGCCAGAAAATCACAGATTGCATGGACGTGAGCACCGATCCCGCAGAAAGCATTCAAGCCTTTTTGAAGGAGCTCTCCTGTCAATTCTCATGCACAGAGGACATCGAAGGCCTGCCCGTCGGCTTGCTTGCGGCCGAGACATCATTAAAAAGCGAGCCTTTGCGAAAAGCCTGTGATGAAGCCTACAAAGCGTGGTCCCTTGTGTTTGAAGAAAAATTGCTGCTGTCGGGTTACAGTGAGAGCCATGCCAAGGAATCAAGCATCGTCATTAACGCGATGATTGAAGGCGGCATTCTTTTATCATTAACGGCAAAAGACAGCACACCGCTTCTTCATATCTCCAGCCGCATTCCCGCTCTGTTGAAGAAATAAAAAAAGAGACATACTACTACAAGCTGAGTGAATACATTCAGATGAACGAGAGGAGAAATAGATTTGGAAACAGCAACTAAAGCATCTCAGCAATATAAAGTGATGCCCATTATGATATCTTTGCTGACGGCTGGTTTTATCGGCATGTTCAGTGAAACAGCGCTGAATATCGCGTTAACCGATCTTATGAAGGAATTGAACATTACAGCGGCAACCGTTCAATGGTTAACAACAGGCTATTTGCTTGTGCTCGGTATTCTTGTTCCTGTTTCAGGTCTGCTATTGCAGTGGTTTACAACTAGACAGCTTTTTACTGTGTCACTGATTTTTTCAATCATAGGCACCTTGATTGCGGCGCTTGCGCCTAGCTTCTCATTTTTATTAGCGGCGAGAATCGTTCAGGCGCTTGGAACGGGACTCTTATTACCGCTCATGTTTAATACGATTTTGGTGATTTTCCCGCCCCATAAACGGGGAGCGGCCATGGGAACAATCGGACTTGTCATTATGTTTGCGCCGGCAATCGGCATCGCCTACATTTTCCGGGTTGGTTCTTGAGCACCTTAACTGGCACTGGATTTTCTGGATCTCTCTTCCGTTCCTTGTGCTTGCGCTCATTTTCGGTATCCTGTACATGCAAAATGTGTCTGATATCACAAAACCGAAAATTGATGTCCTGTCTATTATCCTGTCGACGATCGGTTTCGGCGGCATTGTGTTTGGATTCAGCAACGCGGGTGAAGGCTCTGGCGGATGGTCCAGCCCGACTGTGATCGTTTCACTTATTGTCGGTGTTATCGCCCTTATTCTATTTTCAATCCGTCAGCTGACGATGAAGCAGCCGATGATGAACCTGCGTGCATTCAGATACCCGATGTTTATTTTGGGCGTCATTATGGTCTTTATTTGCATGATGGTCATCCTGTCATCCATGCTGCTTCTGCCGATGTATCTGCAAGGCGGCTTAGTCTTAACAGCATTTGCCTCAGGACTTATTCTCTTGCCGGGCGGTATTTTAAACGGATTTATGTCACCTGTCACAGGCCGTCTGTTTGATAAATACGGACCGAAGTGGCTTGTTATTCCGGGATTTTTGATTGTGACTATTGTTCTGTGGCTCTTCTCAAATCTCACGACAGCTTCAACAGCAGTGCTGATTATCGTGCTGCATACCTGCTTGATGATTGGGATCTCCATGATTATGATGCCTGCTCAAACAAACGGTTTAAACCAGCTTCCGCGTGAGTTTTATCCGGACGGCACTGCCATTATGAACACACTTCAGCAAATGGCGGGCGCGATCGGGACAGCTGTTGCGGTCAGCATCATGGCTGCCGGTCAGCATGACTACATGAGCAGCGTAAAAAATCCAGCCGATCCGGCAGTCATTCCGCAAGCATTGACAGCTGGCGTTCAGCATGCGTTTGTCTTTGCGATGATTGTTGCGATTATCGGTTTAATTGCCGCTTTCTTTTTGAAGCGAGTAAAGGTTGATCATCAATAAGAAAACCCCCTGATCTTGAGGTCAGGGGGTTTTCTATACCTATATCGGACAACATACTCAAGCTAGACGCGAGCGGCGCCGAAGGAGGTGAACATCTATTTTTAGGTGATCTCTTTTAACGCGCGGATAAAATCGCAGCCATTTCATCAATCGCATAACGCAGTTCGCCCTTCGTATTATAAAAGTGAGGAGCGAGACGGATGACATTGTCCCGCGGAGCGCAAATCACGTTTTTCTTCTTTAGTAACGCCGCCGTTTCCGATGCCCGTTCATCCCGAATGGAAATCATGCCCGGCTGCTGTCCTGATGGCGCCCCCGCAAGCTTCAGCCCTTTTTCAGCAGCATATTGAAACGCATCGGCACTCACCGCTTTTATATGATCGCGGATACGGGACATTCCGATATGATTCAGCAGCGATAAAGCCGCAGCCGCTGCATACACGCTAATAAAAGCAGGGGTTCCTGTTTGAAAACGCCTCGCGCCTTCTGCATAAGACGACGCCCCAAACCCGTTTTCCCGCCCGAACCAAGCGGATGCTTTGGGCTTCAGCTCGTTCGCCAGCTCTTTTCTCACATAAAGAAACGCCATGCCCGGTATGCCGAGCATATACTTTCTGGTGCCTGCCGCCAGCATATCTATGCCCCATTCTTTCACATCAATAGGAATATGCCCGGCAGATTGATATGCATCCACAAATACCATCGATCCCTTTCTCTTGGCGATGGCAGCGATGGCTTTTATATCCTGAATGCAGCCGTCACGATAATGAACGTGCGGAACACAGGTCAGCACCGTCTCTTCCGTGATATACCTTTCATATTGTTCGAGCGGCAGCTCACTGTCTATTGAAGGGATCACAGATACATTATAATCAGATTGTGCCTGCCAAATATGAGACACCGCCGGGAAATCCATCTCCGTGTATACAACCTGTTTCTTTTGAACAGCAGACAAGGATGATGCCACGGAAATCACCGCATCAGAAACTGACGGCACAATCGCAATCTCTTCCGGCTCAGCCCCTACCAGCCTCGCAAACTCGTTTCTGGCACTCTCTGTCTTTTCAATCGCTTCATTCCAGTTCGTCCCCCTATGCAGCAAGCTGTCATGATAATCTTGTATCGCCTTTGACACCGGCTCTGCCAACGCGCTCTGTGAGCAGCTGGCAAGCATGATGCGGCTCTGCACGGTTGGGAACAGATGTCGGTACTGCTGCGGCAAATGTTCCATTCTGATTCACTCCTTTTTATTATTTTGATGAAAAATCCAGAAATAAACAATAGAATAATAGAAAAAAGGAGATGGTTACCATGAGAAAAAAAGTGCTCTTCACAGGTTTTGACCCTTTTGATCAGGAAACTGTCAATCCATCGTGGGAAGCGGTGAAACAGCTGAATGGCTTTGAAACGGATCAGGTGATCATCGCTTCGGCACAAATTCCGACTGTGTTCAGAACCGCTCTCGACACTTTGCAGCAAGCGATTCATAAACATCAGCCGGACATCGTGATCTGCGTCGGGCAAGCCGGCGGCCGGATGCAGGTGACACCGGAACGGGTCGCGATCAATCTTGCAGACGCGCGTATCCCGGATAATGAAGGAAACCAGCCGATTGATGAAGAGATTTCTCCCGGCGGGCCTGCCGCTTACTGGACAGGGCTTCCGATTAAACGCATTACATCTCAAATGAAGGAAAACGGCATTCCGGCGGCTGTTTCCTTTACGGCCGGCACATTTGTATGCAACTATCTGTTCTACGGGTTAATGGATCACATCCACCGTACGTCTCCGCACATTCACGGCGGGTTTATCCACATTCCGTACATTCCGGAACAAACAATCGACAAAACAGCGCCGAGCCTGAGCCTCGACATGATCGTCAAAGCATTGAGGATCGCCGCTGTTACGGCCGCACAATATGATCAGGATACGAAGTCACCCGGCGGCGCGCTGCACTAAGCGGCGGCCGCTTCACTGGTCAGTCTCTTTTTGTATACAAACGCTGATAGTGTGACGCTCACTTCGAACAGGACAAGCAGCGGAATCATCACGAGAAAATCAGAAATAAAATCTGGCGGGGTAATCAATATGGACACCACGATCAGCAGAAAATAGGACAGCTTTCTCGCTTTGGCCAGCCGGTATGGATTTAAGATGCCTAACCTTGTCAAAAACATCACCACAAGGGGCATTTCAAACAGAAAACCGAACGGCAAGCTCAAATTCACCATAAACCTGAAATAGCGGTCGGCGGTAAACATCGTTTCAAAATGGTCGGCAGACAAATGGGTCAAAAAGCCGAGAACGATCGGAAACAACACAAAATATCCGAACGAGATGCCGGCCAGAAACAGGGCGAATAATCCCGGTATGTACATCAGTGTCACGTTGCGTTCCGTTTTTGTCAGCGCCGGCGCTACAAAACGCCAAAGCTGATAGGCGGCAACGGGGATGGAAGCGGCAATCGCACAAATGCCGGCAAGCATCATATATACCCAGAGAATTTCACTCGGTCCGAGAACAGCTAGCTTCCCGTCAAAATCTCTGATCAGCCAATCATAAATGTCCTCCACAAACAAAAAAGCCGTAATTAAAAACAGAAGAAAAGCCGCAAGTGTGAAGATGATCCGACGGCGAAGCTCTTCTAAATGTCCGATCAGATGAGTTTCTTTTTTATCCATTCAAAAAAGGCCTCCCTTTCATGAGAAAAAGAGGCAGACCATGCGTCTGCCTCATCAGCACTCAGCCTGCGTTTTTGTCCTGCTTCACCGCTGACAGCTCAGCTGATTTTTCTTCTTTTTCATCACCAGACACAAGTGATTTTGTGGCGCTTTTGAATTCCAGCAGAGTCCGACCGGCGGCTCGCCCGATTTCCGGAAGCTTTGAAGGGCCAAAAATAATGAGGGCGATGACAAAGATCAGAATCAAGCCTGGTATTCCAATGTTTGAAAACATTATGTTTCACTCCTTAATGCGTAATTTTTGCCCGTTTTTTGATCATTTGTTTTTCATGGGCTTTGTTGTGCTCAAAGAAACGATCCTCTTCGACTTCATTGGATTGTTTCACTCCGCCTTGAACCATTGTCGAGGATACCTTTCTCAATCCGGTTTGGTCTTTTTGATAGACAAATGAAGCCCGTGTGGAAATGGCTGCTCCCGGCTCTGTCACAAATGGCATTACCCGATAATCAGCTTTCCACTGGTGAGGCGTTACTGTACAGCGGACATATCCGCGGTAATCGTTAAAGAACTTGATATGTGGATTTTCCTTTAAAATTTGATCGGTATCCGCCCGCTTATCCGCTCCGTTTCCTCCGGATGTGATGGAAGTGCCGACAAATTCAGCCCCGAAAATTTTTGAGCTTGTTTTATTAAAATCGACATGCAGATTCGATGCCCAGCTTGCGTGTACATCTCCTGTCAGCACGACAACATTGTTTAAATTTTTGCTGTTAATGTAATTGACGACCCGTTCGCGCTGAGCCGGATAACCGTCCCATGAATCCATACTGTAGATCGGGCTTGAGCTTGTCCCGAAATTCCACTTCGCAAAGAAGATTTGCTGTGCCAGCACATTCCAATATGCAGTCGAGCTGCTCAAATTGTTAAAAAGCCACTGCTCCTGTTCTTTTCCTAACAAGGTCCGATTCGGATTGAGCGATTCATCAGAAGGCGGCTTATTGCCGTCGTTATTGGCTTGGTCATCTCTGTACTGGCGTGTATCCAGCACATTAAATGATGCCAGATTTCCATACGTAAAGTGGCGGTACAGCTGCATATCCGGACCATTCGGCAGAGAGGAGATACGGAGCGGCATATGTTCATAGTACGCCTGATATGCTGCCGCGCGGCGGAGCACGAATGCTTCAACCGACTGTCCTTTTTCCGGTATTTTATTGGCATAGTTGTTTTCGACTTCATGGTCATCCCATGTTACAACCCAAGGGAACGCCGCATGTGCAGCTTTCAAATTGGCGTCAGAACGGTATTGGGCATGACGGTTCCGATAGTCTTGCAGCGTGATGATTTCCGCGCTGCTATGCGTGCGGACATTGCCTGTTTTTGATACATATTCATTTGGGCCGTATTCATATATGTAATCACCGAGATGGAAGACAAGATCAAGCTTTTCCTTCGCCATATGCTTGTAGGCTGTATAATAGCCATGCTCATATTGCTGGCAGGAAGCGAAGGCAAAGGTCATTTTCGGCACATTGGCACCTGGGGCCGGCAGTGTTTTTGTTTTACCGACAGGGCTTAGTTCATGCCCGGTTTTGAAACGGTAATAGTACACTTTGTTCGGCTCAAGCCCGTCCGCTTCCACGTGGACAGAATGGGCGAGACTCGGTTTGGCCATTTCAGTGCCCTTTCTCACGATCTTGCGGAAATGCTCATCCTTTGCGACTTCCCATTTGACTGGAACCGCCTTGTTCGGCATTCCTCCGCCGTTCAGCGGATCTGGCGCCAGACGTGTCCAGAGTACGACACTGTCAGAAAGCGGATCACCTGACGCTACCCCTAATGTAAACGGATAGCTTGAGAATTTAGGCGCAGCATTTACTTCAAAGGCCCCAACCGACTGGGCAATCGTTAATCCAAGAGAAAGTCCTGCAATCTTCCCCGCTCCTTGAATAAATTTGCGGCGGTCAAACGTATTATTCTGAAAACTTTCGTCTTTCAATTTCTTTACCCATTCGTCAAAACGACTGTCATATGCCATTCCAGATCCCCTCTCTTCTCATTGATCGCTTTCATTATAGAAAACGATTGTTAATTAGCTGTGAAGAAGTATGAACGGATTGTAAGCACTGAACATGGGAAACAGGACTTCCTTCACAGCCCTTTCGCCGAAACATGCCGACAGCTGGCAAAACGGCGTATTTTCTGCAAATCCTGTCGTTTGCAAGCTGCCCTTTTTACCTATTTTTCTTCACATGATCTTAAAAAAACAAAAACACCGAGCGATTTTGCAGAATCACTCAGTGTTCGGGAAGGCTGTCTGTTATTTAGAAAACAATCTGCTGAAAAAGCCCTTTCTTTCCGGTTTTGCAGCAGCAGGCTCTTGTTCTATTAAAATTCCTTTTTCCTTCACTTCTTTCAGCCAAAATGGAAATTCAGTAAGCAATGCATCATAAAGCTCATCATCAGAGATGCGTTCAATGTCTTCGATATGCAGGAAGTTTGCGTTATCAACAACACGTCCTTCTAGCGTATCCAGTTTATGAAGAAAATCGAAGTTGCCGTTACCGATGCCGACAAACTGCCAAAACACCGGTTTATCAGAGGCCGCTTCAATAATGGGTTTGATCGTTTTTTTACACCCGCCATCATTAATAAAAACGATAAAAGCGGGATATGAACTCGGTTCTTCCACAACATATTTATGTAATACATCTTTCATGACCGGCGGCTCATCATTTCTCCCGAATTTATGCAAGAGTTCATTATTCAAAATTTCGCGATCAACATAGCCTGAAAAATCGATTTCAGAGACTGGCTTTAACCGGGAGAATTCATTATCATAAACCCATACATCAAGCAGGCCGTTATCATCAAACTGATCAGCCACAGCCAAAATCCGCTCCACCGCTTTTTGAACCGTTCCGTTTTTATACAGCGTTCTCATTGAACCGGTAATATCCAGCACCAGCCCGACACGAGCCGTCACCTTGGTTAACTGTTTTTTCTCCAGTACGATTTTTACGCTCTTCTTTTGCAGGTCAATTGTCGCCATCTTTGTCATCTCCTGTAGTTCTTTTCTACGATTATCTCACAGAAATATTTTCCAATAAAGAAAAAACACCGTTCAAATGCGAACGGCGTCCTGCCCCTAAAAAGTGTTATATACGTTTTCACATGTTTCGGCCGTCGGCTGATAAAAACAATGTGATTTGAATCTGGCCACAAACGGCTGGTTATACCAGGTCGGCGGGCAGTTTCCTTCCGGCTTGAAATACCACAAGCTGAATTTTGCCGGCCAGAACCTCTCCCCGTTTATCGTCCGGCGCGCCAAGGCCCGCTCGCTTTCCCGCGGTCTTTGATAAAAGTACCCATGGGTTACCGCTTCAAACGCATGCGGCTGAAAAATCATCTGCCTGATGGTGCGGAGGCCTTTAAAATCAGAGCAATTGGCCCTCAGCCGATTAATCCCAACATTTCCGACAAGCAGCATCCCCTGCTTTCCTTCACCTTCCGCTTCCGCTCTGAGCAGCCGTGCCATCAAGTTGACATCAGCGCTTGTTGCTCTCACAACCGCCATCACGTCACCTCCCCTTTTTCTCCTTTCATCATATTGCAATACCCAAAGAGTGATGACGGAGGGACAGGAGAAGTTTTAAAATTTATTCTCCCGGTACTGTCACAAACCATAAAGATCGGTAATTGCAGAAGAAAAGTGGACATCTGGCCGTCAAGGAAATCTAATGTAAAATCCCGGATTCCACGGGCATGGCAGATGCAGATTCCCCCCCCCGATCCATAACAGTTCTTCAGCCTTTTTCCACCCGTAGCCGAAAACGCTTTGTACAGAACACAAAGTAATGTTTAACTTTCCGTATTTGAGGAATCATACATAACATATCAGATAAAAGAAGGAGGAACCTTATCATGACACATGTGAAAGCGCTCGCGATTAAAGGTATTATGACGATTATTGTTTTGTATTTGGTGCTGGGTCTTGGCTTTGGTTTCACGTTTGGTGATACGCTGCTGATGACGGTTGTGTTAGGGATCATTTCTTATTTGCTTGGAGACCTTTATGTATTGCCCCGATGGAACAATATGATCGCCACTTTGGCTGATTTCGGTTTGGCATTTCTCGTAATTTGGCTGATGGGCATGCCGCTTTCTATGGGGATGACTGGCGGAGAAATTGCGCTGGCGGCTCTATTTGGAGCAATCGCCATGGCCATCGGTGAATATTGCTTCCATTTCTATATGATGAGCAAAGAAATTGGCAAAAAGCATTATCTTGAAACAAGAACAGATTCATAATCAAAAGGCCGGTGCTGACAGCATCGGCCTTCTATCATAAAGCATCTTCCCGGTCTATGTTTCGGACAGACCAAATCGCTATCAAGATGCCGATCGCACCTAAAGAAAGCGGAATGTAGATAATCGTTGCCAGCGATAACTCGGGGCTTTGCTGGCTGATCAGTATCGTCAATATAACCGATGAAATGATAGCAGCCGGAACAGAGCGTTTCCTCATCCCAAAATATAAAGGAATAAAACTCAAGCACGCAGCCGAAGCGGCATATATCGCCATACTGCCGACCTCCCGCCCGATAGTCTGGACTGATAACATAGCAGGTGTAAGTTGATAATATTGATTGATTTGCGCAAAGATGAATGCAAGCGCAAGTTCAGACACCATAATGGTGATAAACGTCAGTCCGCCTGTAATCAGCAGCTTGGCAGCAATCAGTTTTTTCCGGCTGATGGGATATGTAAACATGACGGTAATCGTTTTATTTTTGTACTCGCTAATAATCAATTTGGCAATCAGCACACTGGCGAAAACAACAAATACAGATCTTACAAACGTTCCAAGCAAAAATAGCGTGGATGCCGCATCAGTCATCATCTCGGGCTGCGGGAGTTTTTTTTCTTCTGATGCGATCAAGCACATAAATCCGAGAATACATAGATTTGTAATAACGGCGCCTCTGTAATACCTGCCTAATTTCATTTTTTTCAATTCAAGTTTCATTAAATTCAACATGTTATTTCAACTCCGTATTTAAGCATCTTGCCAGTCTGCTTTCCTGACTGCCATGTATGAAAAAAACAAACCGACAGCAGCTAGAGATAATGGAATATATACAATGGAAGAAATGGACAGGCCAGGGCTTGTTGAGCTCATCAGCATGACGAGCACGACAGATGAAATGATGGTTGCCGAGACAGAGTGCTTACGCATCCCAAAAAAGATGGGAACTAAACTGGTGCCAGCGGCGCCAAAAGCGAAAACCGCCATTTTTACCGAATGCTGAGAAATGACATCGGCGCTCAATTCTCCCGGAATGACATGGTAGATCGAGTTCAGCATATAGAAAGCGGCTGCTACGAACGCATTTGAGACTAAAATGGTGATAAACGTCAGCCCGCCTGAGATGCTAAGCTTAGCAGCGAGCAGTTTTTTCCGGCTGATCGGGTACGTGAACATCACTTGAATCGTTTTGTTTTTATATTCCGATATGACTAATTTGGCGATCAGTACTGCGCCAAAAACGATAAACACCGCTCTGACAAAAGTGCCAATGACGAGAAATGCTTCATCCATGCTTTGGAGCGATTCAGTGCCCTCCGCTTTTTCTGTGTAACTGACCAACCACATAAAGCCAAGGATAATCAGGTTAGCAATGATGACTCCTCTCACATACCATCCCATCTTCATTTTCCTTAATTCGATTCTGATCAAATTCAGCAACGGTCTCGCCTCCTTTACGCACTGATGTGATTGCCGTTGATCAAGCTGATGAAGTAGTCCTCAAGTGACGTATACTTTTTATTCATTGATTCAATGTCTACATCATTTAAAATCAGCGCTTTTGATATGGCACCCTGTGATTGTTGAGCATCATAAATACGAATGGTTTTATCATTTAAGATTTTAAAGTTGGCAATGTGAAGTTCTTTCTCAAGCACAAAGCAGGCTTTTGTCTGATTCGATGTAACGAGTTCGATGTATTCTGTGTTATGCCCCCTTACATCTTCCATCGACACCTCTTCCAGCAGCCTGCCGTCACGAATGACGCCGATTGTGTCCGCAATTTGTTCGATTTCACTCAGCATATGGCTGGAGATCAGCAGTGTCATTCCGTACTCTTTGCTTAATACTTGAAATAAGTTTCTGATCTTTTTAATGCCGACAGGATCAAGGCCGTTTACCGGCTCATCCAATATAAGCAGATCAGGTTTGGTGAGGATGGCGCGCGCTATGCCGAGGCGCTGCTTCATTCCAAGTGAAAATGTTTTGACGGGTTTCTTGTCGATCTGTTTTAAATTCACCATATTGAGCACTTCTTGAATGGCTTTTTTATTGTGATATCCCATGTATGCACAATGCAGCTCTAAATTTTCGATAGCCGTCAGGTTTTCATAGAAAATCGGATATTCAATCATGCTGCCGATCTTGCCGAGCACCTCATATGATGTATGGGTGAGATTGTTTCCGAGGATATTGATTTCACCGCTTGTCGGTTTTACAAGACTTGTCAGCATTTTCATGATGGTTGTTTTCCCCGCTCCGTTCGGGCCGAGAAAGCCGTAAATTTCACCTTTTTTGATATGCATGCTGACATCTGATACGACTTCTTTGCCTTGAAACGTTTTGGTCAGTCCGTTTGTTTGTACGATGTAAGTCAACGTTGTTGCTCCTTTCCTCTTTTTCCTGTTTTCTATTGTAGCGGCGGGCCCTGTCATTTTTATTTCTTCATTCTTAAGAAATTCTTACGATTGTTAATAGGTCATTCGTTTTAATGTAATCGTAAACGCTGTCCGTTCATACGGCTTGCTTTGAAGAGAGATAGAGCCCCCCATTTTTTCCACTAGCCTTTTCGTGATCGTCAAACCGAGACCGCTCCCTTGGAATGCTTTGTTTCTTGATTCTTCAAGTGTGTACAGCCTCTCAAATACCCGCTGCTGGTCTGTTTCACTGATTCCTTTTCCGCGGTCCCATACGGAGATGGCAATGCTTGTCTCGTCATAAGAAAGTGATAATCCGATAAACTTGCCAACCTCGCCATATTGAATCGCGTTGGATAATAAATTTTGCAGGATACGGTCCAGCGCCTCTTCATTTGCATGCGCGTATACCGGCGTATCCGGAATATCAATCTCCGCGTTAAAACCTTTTGCCTGAACGGCATCATAATAATGCAGGATATTTCGTTTGCATACTTCGTTGATATGTATTTTTGTGATCGGGATTTGTTTGTCTTCAGATTCCAATTTGGCTAAATCAAAAAAAGAGTGGATCATTTGGATGAGTTCATTTGTTTTTTGGTGCAGCTTCTCAAGCAGTCTTTCCCGCTCGCTGTCCGGCATATCCCGGTCACTTTGGATGGCTTCGATATAACCGAGAATGACCGTCAGAGGTGTTTTGAGATCGTGTGACATATTGGTCAGCATCCGTCTCATGGATTGCTCTGTTTTTGCAAACCGGGCGTTGATATGCTGATGGTCCTCAGCGAGCAGATTGATGTTGACGAGCAGGTCCCTGAGCGCACGGTCATCTGTATGAAGTAAAACCTGATCGGCCGATTCGTTGTCAAGCATGGCGCTAAGCTTTTCTGCCGTATACGTCAAATTCCTGTCCCGGTTCTTTTTCATCATATATTGAATGACATTCAGACACGCCAAAGCGATGATAGCAGCAATTGTTAATACTGCCATTCTAAAACTCTCCCCATTTATAGCCGATGCCCCATAATGTTTTGATATATTGAGGTGACGATGGATCATCTTCAATCTTTTCTCTCAGCCGCCTCATATGTACATTAATGATGTTTTGGTCGCCAAAGTACTCCTCATTCCATACGGAACGATAGATTTGTTCTTTCGTAAACACCTTTTTAGGATTTGCTGCAAATAGTGTCAGCAGCTGCCATTCGGTTGACGTCAGCTGAAGCGGTTCGCCGTTTTTCTGAACGGATACATTGTCTATATCGATCGTAAGCTGGTGAACACGAATCACCTGATGTTCAGCCGATTCACTCGATGAATATTGCGTCGCCCTCCTTATCGCTGCTTTGACTCTGGCTGTCAGTTCAATCATCGAAAACGGTTTGGCGATATAATCATCCGCCCCGAATCCCAGCCCCAGTGCTTTATCAACATCTCCGTCTTTTGCTGAAATCATTAAAACAGGAATCTTGCTTTTTTCCCGAATGATTTTTAAAACATCCATTCCATTCAGCTCCGGAAGCATAATATCAAGCAGAATGAGGTCGTACGGCTGCTCTTGAAACCTCCGAATGCCCTCTTCACCGTCGAAAGCATGCACGATTTCAAAGCCTTCTTTTGTTAAATAATGGTCCACCATTTCACTGATGGAATGGTCATCCTCCACAAGCAATATGCGCTGCATCCTCTCACCTAACCTTTTTCATAGTCAAAAAAACACACATGTCATTACGCTTATTGTAATTGAAAAACATGTGTGTTTTACAAAATTTATTCTTTTTTTCCTGTTTTCAGCTTTCTATATTCCATGCCCGTTATGACAATAAATACAGCTGCGCATCCAATGGTTTGAGTAAACTGGAGCCGTTCACCGAGAAATAAGGCTCCAAAGAAAATTGTCAGAACGGGCCCTGCCATTGAAATAGTGGCAGCTCGCAGTGCCCCGATTCGTTTTATGCCCTCAAGCATCAGCACAAATGGAATCACAGTAGAGACGATTGCGATGAACACAAACAAACCGTACACAGCAAGCGGATATGCTGTCATTGGCGGATTCATGCCGATCGCCGCCTTGATGCCTGTGTAAAGCATCATGGCCGCTCCGGCTGCTGTCATCCCGTAAGCATTGAGTCGGATGCCGCCGATTTGATGGACGAGACGCCCGGAAAGGACAAGATAACCAGCATAAACGGCCGAGGATAACAAAATGAATACAGATCCAATCATATTCGCCTGAAAAAGCTCAGCATTCCAGCCGCCGAGCGCAAAGAAAAAGCCGATCATGACCATCAGCACTGCGAAAAGGTCTTGGATGGAAACCATTTTCCGGTCACGACACGCGTTGAATCCGATCATAAACACCGGATAGCTCATCAGCAAAATACGCTCAACCATCGCGGATACATGGTTCAGCCCGATAAAATCAAACAAGGGAGACAGAAAAAAACAAAACACTCCCGCGACACACGCCCTCCATAGATCCCCTTTTTTCATACCGTCTGGGATTGGCGGTCGGTATAACAAATAAATCAGCCAAAACAGCGGAACAGCAAACAGCTGCCTGTATAACAATACCGCGTCTGGCTCAGCACCCATTTCATATGCGCATTTAATCCAAATCGACTTAGATGCAAAACAAACCGTTCCGACCAGCAAAAAAACCGTCCCTGCCGATGCCTTGCGAATCTCACTCTGCTCTTCTAATCTCATCTCAGCTCAGCTTTTCTCCTTTACTTGTTCATATGTTTTTGGATAAAATCCAAAAGCGTATTTCCTTGCGCGGTAAGAATGACGCCCTTCCCGCTGCATGCCGGACAAGGTTTGCCTTCTATTTCTCCGGATCTTTCACAATGCGGACAAGCAACCTCCAGATCATCAGTTGCGATCACCATTTGAATTCCTCCTTTCCCATTGATTAAACATGGACCACCAGCCTTCTTCCATCGGCCGTCACCTCCTTTAAGAAACACAAAAACCCCCGTCCTATCAAAGGACGAGGGTCTCGCGGTACCACCTTTATTAACAGCTAAAAAGCCATTCACTCATCAGTATAGAAAACATCCGTTTCGATACTCCTCTCTTGGTAACGGGGAGAGCATCCCGGCATTGCCTACTATCTATTCAGCAAAGCAATTCAGAAGCCCATTCGGCATCAGGGGAGGATCGGTTCACACCTGCCACCGACTCTCTGAACCCCGCTCACTGATGCTTACTTGCTCTTCCTCACAATTGTTAATCCGTTCTTTCGTTTGTAAAATTTATAATACTCCGTCAATTTACAGAAGTCAATTCTTAATCCATTTTAGATTCGCCAAGTGCTTCCAAAGCCATATTTACGTGCTCCTCCTGCTGTGTCTGAAGAGCGAACTTGGCAATTTCCAGCGGATACGCCGCCCGCATCTCTGAGATGTGATCCTGCATTTTTGACCATACACGGCCGCCTGCTTGATCATAGCATTCAAGCAAACGGGCTGTTTCTTTTTCTCCGAAAATCATGTGGTAAAAGACAAAATCCTTGGCTGGATCGGCGACTTTCGCTTCTGTCCAATCCAGCAGGCCTGTGACGTGTTCGTTTTGATCAATAAGGATATGCGGCGGATGGAGATCGCCGTGTATCAGCGCGGAGAAAGCGGGCCAGTATGCATCATCATTGATCCACGTTTGCCATCTTTCCCAAAGCTGCTTAGATACGCCAAACTTATTCTTCACATCAGCCATAGATTCAGCTGTCATTTTCCTGAAATCTTCTGGCATCACCCCTTCTATTCCGGATTGGCCGGCAGATGTTTGATTCATGCCATGTAATTCTGCCAGTATTTCGGCAAGTGTATGAACAAAATCGTCTGACGGCGGCTGATGACTCATATTCCATACATACTGTTTCTGTTCCAAATCAATCCCAGCAGCAGGCGTTCCGCTAAGCTTCGGGTAAGCGATCAATTCCGGCGTATGAATTTTCCAATCCGGCACATCAGCTGTGAGGTTCGCGCGGAGAAAGGCAAGTGTTCTGCCTTCTGAAGCTGCTCTTTCAACTACATCGCTTCGCCGCGGTTTTCGCAGCACCCATGGCATACCTGTATCGTCCTCGGCGAATACAACTTGAAAATCCATTCCTGTTTCATTCAATTGAGCGTTATCACAGTGAACCGTCAAACCTTGATTGCGTGCAAGCGCGACAATCTCAGTGATTAGCTGCCTTTCGTTCGGGTTTGTCATCTCTTTTCCCCTTTCACATATTCCGCCTGTCGTTAGAGAGAAGGGATGTTTTTAAGGAACAAAAAAAGAGGGCAGCATCGCCACCCTCTTTTCATTACAATATAAGGGTGCATACATAGGCAGATTCATCCCGATTCCCCGCATCCAGGCGAGTGTCGGTCACTATTGAATTCGTGTCAATCGGAATCTAATGAATGCCATGTCGGAACCCCTCCGTTCATTGTAGTTGATCTCCATCTTACATCATATTCCAGTTTGAATCTACTATAAAAAATGAATCAAGTCACAGGCGCGGGGTTAAACAAACACAAATCATTATGAAGGCCCCAATGGTCTGCCCATGTTTGTTTCCTGCCGCTCGCTACATCTAAGACCATCCGAAAAATCTCCCAGCCGACTTCTTCGATACTGGCCTCTCCGGTAGCAATTCGCCCGGCATTGATATCGATTAAATCCGCCCAATGCTCTGTTAATGAATGGCGTGTAGATACTTTCAGCACCGGCGCAGCAGCCAATCCATACGGTGTTCCTCTGCCTGTCGTAAAGACCTGCAGATTCATGCCTGCCGCCAGCTGAAGGGTTCCGCACACAAAGTCGCTTGCCGGCGTCGCTGCAAACAGCAAACCCTTTTTCTCCGCCTTCTCCCCAGGCCCGAGCACACCGGAAATGGGGCTTGTGCCTGACTTTGCTACCGATCCTAACGCTTTTTCCACCACATTGGATAAACCGCCTTTTTTATTGCCAGGTGACGGATTGGCACTTCTGTCTGCTTCCTCCCGTCTCAGATAGCTGTCATACCACTTCATCTCATCGATCAGCGAACGTCCGACCTCTTCGCTGACAGCCCGGGGCGTTAATAAGTGAATCGCATCCCGCACCTCAGTCACTTCAGAAAACAAGACCGTTGCGCCTGCCCGAACCAATAAATCAGCCGCATATCCCACTGCCGGATTCGCCGTCACGCCGGAAAAGGCATCACTGCCGCCGCATTGAAGGCCGATGACCAGATCAGAAACAGGGCAGGTTACACGGACTCTGCTATTGAGTCTGATTAACCGCTCCTCCGCCATTTCCATCATCGATTGAATCATATTCGCAAAGCCTTGATGATCTTGAAGTGAAATGATGTGATCTTTTTTCTCAGGTGCAATCCGTGCCGGGAGGAGCTTTTCACATCCTAATCCGACCACCATCACTTCTCCGCCGAAGTTCGGATGCTTTGCCAGATTTTGAATCGTGCGGATGGGAATCACGGCGTCTGGGGCATTGATGGCCACGCCGCATCCATATTGATGATGAAGCGGCACGACATCATCGACATTTGGATATTTCGGAAGAAGCTCTTCTTTTATCCGTTTTACCGCATAATCCAGCACGCCGACGACACATTGAACACTTGTGGTGATACCGAGAATATTTTTTGTTCCCGCACTGCCGTCAGCATTTCGATATCCTTCAAACGTATAGCCTTCAAGGGGCGGCAGCGGTTCGGGCACTTTGTTTGCGATAGGGAGGTCATGGAGTTCCGGAGGGGCGGGCATTCTCACCAAAGCTTCCCGCACCCAGCTTCCGCGTTTGATCGGCTGATCTGCAAATCCGATCACTTCTCCATAACGCAGGATGGCATCCCCCTGATTCAAATCGGTTAGGGCCACTTTATGGCCTTGAGGAACATCTTCTTCAAGCATCAGCCCGCATGGAAAAACAATGCCCTTTTTCAGTCCGCCGTCATTTACAATAATCGCCGTGTTATCTTTTACATTCACTTTAATGTAAAGAGGCGCTTGATTCTGTCTGAGGTTCATCACCATAGGAATATCACTCCTCAATATTGTAAACGCTTTCCGATTTGGTTTAAAAAAAGCCGCAAATCCCGATTTCAAACTGCGGCTGTCATAACAATTATTTTTCATCTATTCCATTCAAAATTTTGTCACGGACGAATTTCAAATGCTCATACATGTGGTAATGAGCCTGGTAAGGGTCTCTTTTGGCAAGAGCGTCATAGATTTTTTTGTGGTATTCGACCGTTACATCCCTTTCCCTGTACGGAATCTGGCTGTCGATTTTCGCATGCGTGATCAGCAGAGATTGAATCATTCCTTCAACAACGGGATTATTAGCGCTTAATGCAATAACTCGGTGAAATTCTTTATCTGCTTCTCCATAATTGTTGTCAGTGCTGCTGGCGATGTCGTCGATTGT
Organism: Bacillus sp. PK3-037; assembly: GCF_054161355.1. NCBI lineage: Bacteria > Bacillati > Bacillota > Bacilli > Caryophanales > Bacillaceae > Bacillus > Bacillus sp. PK3-037. The sequence goes on from NZ_CP096408.1 coordinate 3,846,991, forward strand.
TTTCTGTAAACGCTTAAGCTCATCTTCATTTATCTTTTCCGCGGCAATCGTCACCAGCCCGAGTTCTAACGCCATCCGCGCTTCAATAATGGCCGGAAGATTATCAGTCGCCAAAGCAAGCATGACGGAAAAAGGCTGCATCCCGATTTTGTCGTTGAAATACGTGCCGCCGCGGGTTTTTCTCGTGATAACGCCCAGCGTCTCTAGTGAGCTAAGCGCTTCGCGAAGCACCGGTCTGCTGACATGTAAGATATCCATTAGCTCCATTTCCGTCGGCAATTTGTCTCCGGCCTTTAATTGTCCGCTTGACAGTAAATGGACAATCCGTTCAATGACCTGCTTGGCTAATGTTTTCCGATTGACTGTATCCACCTTCAGATCTTCTAAACCTTCGTACACGAACAACTCTCCCTTCAGTTGTTCAATTGTAAGACAAAAAATTCGTTATGACAATATTTAGAATAAAACTTATCGCACCAGACATGGGCGCTTGCGGTCAAATTCCCAATTGCTGATCAGAAACTGCATAGGGATTGCATCATTCCGTGCGCCTACATTCATTTTTCGATAGAGATCATGCGCTTTTTCCACTTGTTCCATATCAATTTCGATGCCAAGCCCAGGCCTATCAGGCACCTTCACACAGCCATCAGCAATTTCTAAAGGCTGTTTGGTTAAACGCTGTCCGTCCTGCCAGATCCAATGGGTATCAATCGCCGTGATGCGTCCCGGAGCTGCGGCCGCCACATGGGTAAACATGGCAAGAGAGATGTCAAAATGATTATTGGAGTGCGAGCCCCACGTCAGCCCCCAATCATGGCACATCTGTGCAACCCGCACCGAACCCTGCATCGTCCAGAAATGGGGATCAGCCAGTGGAATATCGACCGCATGAAGCTGAATCGCGTGCCCCATTTCCCGCCAGTCAGTCGCAATCATATTTGTCGCTGTCGGCAGGCCTGTCGCGCGGCGGAACTCAGCCATCACTTCACGTGCGGAATAACCGTTTTCCGCCCCGCACGGATCTTCGGCATAAGCAAGTACATCATGCTTTCCTCTGCATAATGTAACAGCTTCTTCTAGCGGCCAAGCCCCGTTCGGATCAAGGGTAATTCTCGCCTCAGGAAAACGTTTTGATAACGCGGTGACGGCTTCCATTTCTTCCTCGCCCCGCAATACGCCGCCTTTCAGCTTGAAATCTTGGAAGCCGTAGCGCTCTTGTGCCGCTTCTGCCAGACGTACAACGGCCTTAGGAGTCAGCGCTTCCTCATGGCGGAGGCGGAACCAGTCGCAATCTGACTGCTGATTGCTTTGATACGGCAATGTCGTCCGCTTTCGGTCGCCAATGTAAAATAGATAACCGAGCATCTTGACTACATCCCGCTGCTGTCCTTCTCCAAGCAAAGCCGCAACCGGTTCATTGAGAAATTTGCCGAGCACATCCAACAAAGCGGCTTCCAAGGCTGTGACCACATGCACCGCAGTGCGCAAATCAAATGTCTGGATTCCGCGGCCCCCTCTGTCCTGGTCCCCAAACTGCTTTCTGACTGTTTGCAAAATCGACTGGTACGCGCCGATCGATTTTCCGACAACAAGCGGCTCTGCAAGCTCCAGTGTGCGGCGGATCGCTTCCCCGCCCGGCACCTCGCCGACACCCTGATTCCCGCTGCTGTCCGTTAAGACGACAAGATTCCGGGTAAAAAACGGGCTGTGGGCGCCGCTTAAATTCAGCAGCATACTGTCATGCCCCGCGACTGGAATGACTCTCATTTCAGTAATTGATGGAATATTCGAACTTTTTTCTTTTTGAACCTGTTCCTGTATTGGTAAACTCATCTGTCATCCTCCTTTGATAAAGCGCTTTCATCATTATTAGACAGGCAGTGATTGTTCGGGGTCTTGCTCTTGTTTCTTTAATACGACCCGTTTGATCGGCCCGACCAGCAGCAAATAGCTGAGGACTGCTGCAATCGCATTAGCGCCGACAAAAACGAGCGCGCCATTAAAAGATCCTGTGGCATTCACGATGTAGCCGATCATAATCGGAGTCGTAATCGAGGCGATGTTTCCGAATGTGTTGAACAAACCGCCGCTTAATCCCGCACACTCTTTTGGCGACGTATCCGACACGACAGCCCAGCCCAAGGCGCCAAAGCCTTTTCCAAAGAACGCGAGCGACATAATTACAACGACGAGCCATGCTGAATCTGTATAGTTGCAAATAATCATGCTGCAAGACAGCAGCATACCGACAATGATCGGTCCTTTTCTCGCAAAGGTGAGGGAACGGCCTTTTTTCAGTAAAAAATCAGACACGATGCCTCCAAGCACGCCGCCCGCAAATCCGCACAGCGCCGGGAGGGAAGCCACAAACCCCGCTTCAAGAATGGACATTCCGCGGGCCTGAACCAAATATACCGGAAACCATGTGAGAAAGAAATAGGTGAGAGTCGTAATGCAATATTGCGCGATGTACACGCCAATCAGCATGCGGTTGGTTAATAACTGTTTGATATACGGCCATTTTGATTCTTTTTCCTGCTTGCTTTGACTGTCATCCATTGAAATCAGCCCGCCGCCTTCTTCAATGTACGCAAGCTCGGCTTTGTTGACCTTCGGATGTTTTTTCGGTTCATATACCGTTTTTAACCAGATAAAAGCCAGTAGGATTCCCGCGGCCCCCATCACCACGAAGACGGAATGCCAGCCAAAAGAGTGGGTGAGCCAGCCCATTAAAGGAGAAAAAATGACGATTGCGAAGTATTGAGCTGAGTTAAAAAAGGCTGAAGCAGTACCGCGTTCGGAGCTCGGGAACCAGGAAGCAACCACTCTGCCGTTTCCGGGAAATGAAGGCGCCTCAGAAAGCCCGACTAAAAAGCGCAGCGCAAACAGCAGGATAATCGCTGTGCCAGCGGTAAAAAATCCAATCGCCCCTTGTAGCAGCGTAAAAAATGACCAGAAAAAGATGCTTAACGCAATAACCGTTTTTGAGCCAAACCGATCCAGCAGCCAGCCTCCGGGAAGCTGTCCGATGACATAAGCCCAGCCGAATGCAGAAAACACATACCCCATGGCAACCGAATCCAGTCCAAGGTCATGCTGGACGGAATCACCCGTAATCGAAAGCGTCGCACGATCTGCGTAGTTAATAGACGTCACAAGAAACAGCATAAATACGATGAACCAGCGTACAGATGTTTTTTTGCCCGCCGGCGAAACATTCGCATGGTCTTTTTTCATAATATCTTCTCCTTTGTCAAAGTAGAGAATCATATGCTGGCTGGTGATAAGGCTTGGAAAGAGACAAGCGCCTCTTTCCAGCACCTTTACTGCTTCACAAATACGGTTTTGATCGCCGTGAAGAAGTCCTTCGCGGCCTCACCCTGTTCGCGGGAGTGGGAGCTTGATTGCTTCATGCCGCCAAATGGCGCCTGAAGCTCAACCCCTGCGCTTTCCGCGTTGATCCTGACAAGCCCGGCTTCAATCTCATCAACGAATGAAAGCATACGGCCGATGTTTTGCGTAAAAATAGATGCACTTAATCCGAACTTCACATCATTGGCGATGTCTAAAGCCTCCTCCATCGTGTCCACCTTTAACAGAGCGATGACCGGTCCGAAAATTTCCTCCTGGGCAATCGTCATGTCAGATGTCACGTTGTCAAAAATGGCAGGCTGCACATAATATCCGTTTTGATACTTTCCATCCTCCAGCTTTTCTCCTCCGATCAAAAGAGAAGCGCCTTCCTGCTTGCCTTTTTCAATATACGATAGACAGTTATCAAGCTGATTTTTGCTTGCGATCGGTCCCATCCAAACGTTTTCGTTCAAGCTGTCTCCGATCGTGATCTCCTTTGTGCGCTGCAGCAGTTTTTCTTTAAAGCGGCCGTAAATTCCGCTTTGGACAATGACACGGCTTGTTGCGGTGCACTTCTGGCCCGTTGAACGGAAAGCGCCTGTCACCACGGCTTCCGCTGCCGCTTCAAGATCAGCATCGTCCGCTACGATCACCGGGTTTTTCCCGCCCATTTCAAGCTGATATTTGGCGCCTCTCGCTAAAGCGGCCTGCCCGATGATTTTCCCGACCTGATTCGAACCCGTGAACGTAACGGCATTGACCCCGTCATGTTCGGCAATGCCTTGGCCGACAACTGACCCTTGGCCAGTCACCAAATTGATGACTCCCGCCGGAAATCCCGCTTCTTCAAAACAAGCAATGATCTTCGCACATGTAACGGCAGTTTCTGTTGCGGGTTTGATGACAACAGTATTGCCGTACACCAGTGCCGGCGCCATTTTCCAAATCGGGATCGCTACCGGGAAGTTCCACGGCGAAATCACGCCGACGACACCGAGCGGGACACGGGTGGTAAACATCAGTGCGTCTTTGTCAGTAGACGGGATAACATCGCCTGTTTTACGCATGCCCTCGCCGGCGTAATAGCGAAGAATCGCAATGCCGCGAGCGGTTTCTCCTTTTGCTTCCGGCAGGGTTTTTCCCATTTCACGCGTCGCACATGCGGCGATGTCCTCTAAGCGCCGTTCCATGATATCAGCTGTTTTGTACAGCAATTGGCCCCGTTCTGCACCCGTCAGCTTTCTCCATCCCGTTTTTGCCTCATGAGCGGCGGCGACGGCTCGGTCCACATCATCAGCCGTTGAACTCTGCACATAGCCGACGATGTCATTCACATCGGCGGGATTTTCCGATTTGATCATATCGCCTGATTGAGCTTTGACCCACTCTCCATTAATAAAATTGAGATATGTGTTTTTTTCCGTGATTACAGACATGCCCATTGCCCCTTTCATGCTTTTTATGTTTGTCAAACCGTCGCGGCCTTCTTCGGGAAACGATCCGCCGCTTGCTTCAAAATGGCTTCCAATTGCTGATAGTGTTCTTTTTCAACCGGTCCGACAGGCGGTCTGGCTGTATTTCTCACATTCATCCCCATAATCTCCATGCCGGCTTTGATCAAGGATACCGCGTACCCTTTCCGCTGCTTCCGGATATCGTTGATCGGCAGAATGACATGCTGATAGAGTTCCTTCACCGCATCGTTGTTTCCGTTTTTCAAAGCTTCATAGAACCTCCGGGAAATATGCGGAATATAATTCGAAATGGCTGAAGAATAAGAGTGAAAACCGATTGGCAGGTAGGACGGCATCGTCACTTCAGCCATCGGCATTCCATTAAGCCATCCCAAGCGGTCACCGATTGTATAAGCGAGGTTGATATTCAAATCCATGTTCCCCACCCCGTCTTTAACACCAACAAGCTGTTCAAGCTCCGTCAGCCGCTTGATCTGTTCAAGAGAAAATACGGCGTTGGCGCGCTGATACAGAATGGCATTCAAGTCCGTGCTTTCAATAATCATTTTGGCGTACTGATACAGCCCCTCCTGTTCGCCATGCACCAAATACGGAGGAAGGATCAAATAGCCGTCAGCGCCTTTTTTCTCCGATATACGCGCCCAATCAAGCGCGGTGCTGAGGTTGCCGCCCACTCCCGTATAGACCGGGACCTTTCCTCCCGCTGCCGAAACCGCGACTTCGACCATGTTTTCGTATTCTTTCTGGCTAAGGGACTGAAATTCCCCTGACCCGCAGGCGATAAAAATCGCTTCCAAGCCTTCTTCCAGCAAAAACTCAATATTTTGAAACAGAGCTTCTTCCTCCAGCTTTCCTTGTGTATCAAAAGGCGCAACCGGAAAACCTAAAATCCCTTCAGGTGCTTTTCTTATACCGCTCATGTACAAAACCTCCTGTCATTTGTGTAAACAGCTCAATTGAAAGCGCTTTAAAATCATGTGGTTGCATATTCTCTCCTTTCAACATATCTTATTGTTTAATTGTAAGACAAATAAACAATAAGTCAATAACTTTATTTTCAGACTTTTCATAAAAACGCTGAAAGCCCCCGTTTTCTGCATAAAAAAACAGCCGATGCTAGCCGGCTGTTTTTTCACATACTTCTTTCTTTCATCGTTTCGTTCAAAAGCTTTGCTTCCAAAAAAAATACGTGGATAAATTTTTTCATATTCACTCTGGCAGGTGCGAGGGGTTTTGCCTCTTTGGATTGAATTTCTTTCATTTTTTGGCTGACGACCGGAAAATCAAAGAATTTTGATGCGTAGGTTTCGAATTTAGGATTCGAAAAATCAGTTGTGCCCAGTGAGGCAAAATGGTCAAGCGAATGAATAATGGCTCTGCGGATTCGCTGTTCCGAGGCTTTCATTTCGCGGTTGATTTCCGTTTGTGATGCCGCAGCTCCAAGCTTTCGTTCCGCTACTTGTGTGAAGATTTGTTTTAAAGAAGGGATATTTTTTTCGTAAGGCTCCGATTGTTCATGCTCAGTTAAATACTGAAGGACCGCCATCATATCATGAGCGCCGCCTTCCCCCATCATGCCGAGCTCGGATAGCAAGAACGTTCCCGCTTCTTTTAAGCTGTTGTCATTTTTATACTGAGACCGTGCTTTTCGTTCGGTACGGCTGACCAGCCGGCTTAAAGAGTTTTGGATATCTCCGATCGAGTTTTCAAGCTCGATCCGTTCCTTCACCTTTTGCAGAACAGTTACAATTTCAATACGGTTAATCGGTTTATGAATAAAATATTCAATGCCGAGAGAATACGCTTCTCCGACCATTTCTTTAGCTTCCACTTGTGAGATCATTACGATTTTCCCGGAATAAGAGCCCTTGATCCGGCGTATGGTCTCAATTCCGTCCCGCCCGGGCATTAATAAATCGATTAACAAAATATCAATCTGCTTAAATTGCAATATATGCCCCTCCACTTGGCTTCCGTCTTCCGCTTCACCCGCAGCCTCTCCAAGGTCCTCATCCTCTATGATCTGCCTTAAAATCGACCGCACCGCGCGGTCATCATCAGCAATAAAAAAACGCATATTATCCGTTCATCCTTTCTGAATCAAATGTCTGGCAGGCAGCCTGATGGTAAAGACCACTCCTTGCTGCTGGTTGTGAAACTTGATGTCTCCCTCAAGCTCTGTCACGATTTCCTTGACGTAGGAAAGCCCAATTCCGGTTGAGGGTGTGCCAAACTCGTCATACGTTGAGGTAAAGCCCGGATCAAACACAATATCTCCGATTTTCTCCGAAATGCCGGGACCATTGTCTTCCACCTGAAATTCTATCGTACTCTCATCTGGCTTACGGAGCCTCAGGCTGACCGTTCCCTCATCCCCCATCGCCTCCACCGCGTTTGCCGTCAAATTATTAATGATAGAAAGAACAATAAATACATGATAATCGTCATGCTCGCCCTCTATTGAACAATGAAAATTGATCTGTTTGCCCAATGATTCAGCGTACTTTTCATTCATTCGAATGACAAGCCGGAAAAGGTCCGAGGCATTCATATAATCTTTAAAACTCTCATTGGAAATCAGTTTCGAAAGCCCGGCATATATCCTCTGGTTGTCCTTTTTCACTTCATGAATTTCTCCTGCCAGCCTTAGAATCCTGCCTCCGAGCTGATCGTCCTTGCCCTTCACTTCCCGGTAGAGCTGATAGGATTCGTTTGTCACGTGCTCTGTCGTTTTCAGCGTCTTTTTTAAATGCACTGTTTCTTCATATAAATTCGACACAATCATCAGCATGTGCTCATTTTGCCGCCTTGTCTGCTTTTCTCTGGACTGCGTTTCATACAGCTTCAGCACGTTAAAAAAACTGATGACAATAAATGTATGAGAAATTGCAACGACCGCGATATCCGTTATTTTCTCAGGCGTCACCACTGTATGAAAAAGAAGAAACTGAACGGCCAGCTCGACGCTATCGGAAGCAATTTCAATCATAAATCCATAAAAACCGAGCATTACCGGCCGATCACGATAGCGGTTCGCCCGCAACACATAAAACAGACATGCAAACGTCATGTAAAAGAAAAAACCGGACGCTTGATCATACAGGATTGGAATCAGCCCTGCGTGTCTTCCGTCCCATAATTCCAATAAAACACGAAATACGAAAACCGATGTTCCAGTCAAAAACCCCGGCAATACAGCGGACACATGCCGCAGCAGCACTAAGAAAAAGAAAAAAGCCGGCGCGCCGAAGCTGATTCGGAACTCTTCATTGAGGGGATAAAATTTCAGTTCGCCTGCAAGCGGCACAGTAACGATCATGAGCGCCATTATATATGCGTCTTTCTCAAAAAAACGTTCCAGTTTGATTATGATCACATCCTCATTTTTATTTTGAGGAAAGGACAAAAAACCTGCAAATTTCTTTCGACCCAGTAAGTAAGCTTTTTATAAAACCAACGGCTTATTTTCAAAAAATTTTTGTCGTATTTTGTATGATTCTGTAGTCTCCATTATACAGTTATGATACCTTTCCGCATTCATGAAAGCGTTTAACGCCTCGCCTGTCTTCGATTTTACTCCGCCTCAGTCCCTAATAGCAAAAACAGATAGGAGGAATTTGATGAAAGAACTGATAAAAGAACGCCCTGAAGAGAAGAATCTGGCGTCACAGCTGTATGAATGGGTAGAACATTACCGCCCCTTTGCCGCCAATGGACAAAGCGCAAATTATATCCCCGCGTTAGGAAAAGTCAATGACTCACAGCTCGGCATTTGTATATTGGAGCCTAATGGAGCAATGATACATGCCGGCGATTGGAACGTCCCTTTTACCCTGCAAAGCATTTCAAAAGTCATCAGCTTTATCGCTGCGTGCATGAGCCGCGGCATTCCTTATGTGCTTGACCGCGTCGATGTCGAGCCGACAGGTGACGCCTTTAATTCAATTATCCGTCTTGAAATGCACAAGCCCGGAAAACCGTTTAACCCTATGATTAACGCGGGCGCCATTACAATCGCCTCGCTTCTTCCGGGAGAGACAGCCCGCGATAGGCTGGAGTATCTGTACTCTGTCATTGAAACATTAATAGGGAAACGGCCCAGAATACATGAGGAAGTTTTCCGGTCTGAATGGGAAACCGCCCACCGCAACAGAGCACTGGCTTACTACTTAAAAGAGACAAACTTTTTAGAAGCCGATGTGGAAGAAACGCTGGAGGTTTACCTGAAGCAATGTGCCATGGAAAGCACGACAGAAGACATTGCATTGATCGGCCTGATTCTTGCTCATGACGGTTATCACCCGATTCACCGCCAGCAGGTGATTCCAAAGGATGTGGCAAAGCTCGCCAAGGCTTTAATGCTGACATGCGGCATGTATAACGCCTCCGGAAAATATGCGGCGTTTGTCGGGGTACCGGCCAAAAGCGGTGTCTCCGGCGGCATCATGGCGCTGGTTCCTCCAAGCGCCAGAAGAGAGCAGCCTTTCCAAAACGGATGCGGCATCGGCATTTACGGGCCTGCCATTGATGAATACGGCAACAGCCTGACTGGCGGCATGCTGCTGAAGCACATCGCACAGGAGTGGGAACTCAGCATTTTTTAAAATAAAAAACGAGGTGATTGTATGCAGCAATTCCTGGAACATATTGTCGGTTTCGCTAATGATTTTTTGTGGTCAAAGCTATTAATTGTATTGCTTCTTTCTTTGGGAATCTATTTTACGTTCAGGCTTAAATTTTTACAGGTTCGCATGCTGAAGGAAATGGTCAGGGTGTTAAAGGAAGGCGCTGCATCCCGGTCGAAAAACAGCATCTCTCCGTTTCAAGCGTTTTGTATCAGCATGGCAGCCCGTGTCGGCACCGGAAACATTACGGGTATTGCCATTGCGATTGCGCTGGGCGGGCCCGGTGCGATTTTCTGGATGTGGATTATTGCCATTATCGGGTCAGCGTCAAGCTTTGTCGAAAGTACACTGGCTCAGATTTATAAGGTGAAAGATGCAAACGGCTTCCGCGGCGGTCCTGCTTATTATATGGAAAAAGGGCTGAACAAAAGATGGATGGGCGCCTTGTTCGCCGTTTTAATCACCCTGTCGTTCGGTATCGTCTTTAACTCGGTTCAATCAAATACGGTCAGTCTCGCGTTTGAAAACGCGTTCGGCACAAACCGCTTGACACTTGGACTCATTTTAATTGCTGTGTTTGGAACGATTATCTTTGGCGGAGTCAAACGCATCGCAAAACTGGCTGAATATATTGTTGTTGTTTTGGCTGTCCTGTATATCGGAGTCGCTTTTTTCGTGATTCTCACAAACATCACCCAGCTGCCTGCCGTTTTTGCGCTTATTGTCAAAAATGCGTTTGGATTTGACCAGGCGGCCGGCGGCGCTTTGGGAGCGGCTTTAATGCAGGGTGTCAGACGGGGGATTTTTTCAAACGAAGCGGGAATGGGAAGCGCACCGAATGCCGCTGCCACCGCGACGACAAGCCACCCTGTAAAACAAGGGCTGATCCAGGCATTTGGTGTGCTTACTGATACGCTGGTCATTTGTACAAGCACGGCCTTTATCATCCTGTTTTCAGACGCCTATCATACACCGGGACTGAGCGGAATCGCATTAACTCAAGCCTCTCTCAGCTCCCATATCGGACCATGGGCGTCAGGCTTTCTCGCCATCCTGATCCTCTTATTCGGATTCTGTGCCTTGATCGGCAACTATTATTACGGCGAAACCAATATCGGCTTTTTGAACAAAAGCAAAAAACTGATCTTCGTTTACCGCATCGGCGTGCTTGCAATGATCGTGTTTGGCTGTGTAGCCAAGGTGCAGCTTGTATGGGATTTGGCCGATTTGTTTATGGGCTTGATGGTCGTCGTCAACTTAATCGCTATTTTCTTATTGTCGAAGGTGGTTTTTGCGGCTCTCAAGGACTATACCCGGCAGAAAAAAGCGGGCAAAGATCCCGTTTTTTATAAAAATGTCATAAAAGATCATGAGCGGATTGAATGCTGGGAGCTTTCAGAAACGCCTGCTGATCCTCATAACAAACAAATATCATAACGCAGAAGGTGTTCAGATCAATGGAATCTGAACACCTTTTACCTTTCGGTTGATTGACAAACATCAAGACGTCCTTTACCATTTTCATATCTTTTTAAAAAATCAGAAAGAAGGAACGGAACAGCCTATGAATCCAATTCAGCATCTATTAGATACATACCCGCTTATCGTGTTAGACGGCGCGATGGCAACCGAGCTTGAACGCAAAGGCTGCGACTTGAATGACAGTCTCTGGTCGGCAAAAATTCTGATGGAGCAGCCAGACCTGATTAAACAAGTTCATACTGATTATTTTGCGGCAGGCGCCGACTGTGCGATCACCGCCAGCTATCAGTCTACGTTTGAAGGCTTTGCCGCACGCGGGCTCAGCGAAGCGGAAGCTCGCCGGCTTATCCAGGTGTCCGTCAGTATCGCGGCCGAAGCCCGTGATGAATTTTGGGCACAGAAAGGTAACCGCTTGAATCGGCCAAAACCGATCGTTGCGGCCTCTGTCGGCCCGTATGGCGCCTATCTTGCGGATGGCTCCGAGTATCGCGGAAACTACGGAATCTCTGAGGATGAGCTGGCTGAATTTCACCGCCCCCGTATGAAAGCCCTGATTGACGCCGGTGCGGATGTTTTGGCATGTGAAACGATTCCATGTCTTACTGAGGCAAAAGCAATTGTCCGTCTGCTGAAGGAATTTCCTGAAACATACGCGTGGTTCAGCTTCAGCGCGAAAGACGGTCTGCGTATCAGTGACGGAACCCCTGCCGCTGAATGCGCGTCATGGCTTGATCAGCACAGCCAAGCGGCGGCGGTCGGGATCAACTGCACTCCGCTTCAGCATATCCCTTCATTGATTGCTGAGCTAAAGAAGAACACTTCTAAACCGATTATCGTCTATCCGAATTCAGGCGAACAATACGATCCGGACACCAAAACGTGGAGCGGCGCAGCATGCGGAGAGCCTTACGGACAAAGCGCCCGCATCTGGTATGAAAACGGAGCAAAGCTGATTGGCGGCTGCTGCCGGACAAAACCGGAGGATATTAAGGAAATCGCCGGCTGGGCCCGGACTTTAAAAACCACTTGACTTATCGGAATAGTTTGTATATTCTAACTTAAAAGCCGGCTTGCCGGAATCTCGTGTCACCCGCTGACATGAGATTTTTTATTAGGAAACCATAAAATCGCCGTATAGAAAGTTGGAAAAAGATGAAATCCGCTCACAACAAGAATGAGACAAACTTTCAGAGAAGTATGAAAAGCAGACACCTCTTTATGCTTTCATTAGGAGGCGTCATCGGAACCGGTCTGTTCTTAAGCTCAGGCTATACCATTCAGCAAGCAGGCCCTGCCGGAACCATCCTTGCGTACTTAGTCGGCGCGGGAATTGTCTATTTGGTCATGCTGTGCCTTGGCGAATTGTCTGTAGCCATGCCAGTGACAGGCTCGTTTCATACCTATGCAGCAACATACATAGGGCCGGGCACAGGTTTTACGGTCGCCTGGCTGTACTGGCTCACATGGGCCGTTGCATTGGGATCTGAGTTCACAGCGGCAGGCCTGCTAATGCAGCGCTGGTTCCCCGATACGTCTGTTTGGATGTGGAGCGCCGTTTTTGCTTTGTTGATTTTCTTGCTCAACGCGTTTTCAGTCAAGTTTTTCGCTGAATCAGAGTTTTGGTTTTCCAGCATTAAAGTATTAGCCATCGTATTATTTATTCTTTTAGGCGGCGCCGCGATGTTCGGCATCATCCCGATCAAAGACGGGGGCGCCGCTCCGATGCTGTCAAACTTCACAGCGGAAGGCGGGCTCTTTCCGAATGGATTTGTCCCCATTTTCATGACCATGCTGTCTGTCAACTTTGCCTTCTCGGGAACTGAGCTGATCGGAATTGCCGCGGGAGAAAGCGTTGATCCCGACAAGACCATACCAAAAGCGATTAAAACAACGGTCTGGCGCCTCTCACTCTTTTTTATCGGAACCATTTTTGTACTCTCAGGGCTGATTCCGATTCAAGAAGCGGGCGTTATCAAAAGCCCATTCGTTGCAGTCTTTGACAGAGTCGGTGTACCGTACGCAGCTGACATCATGAACTTTGTCATTCTGACAGCCATCCTGTCAGCCGCTAATTCCGGACTTTACGCTTCGTCCCGTATGCTTTGGTCACTGTCAAAAGAACAGACGCTTCACCCAACATTTGCAAAGCTGACATCAAAGGGAATCCCGCTAAACGCGCTGGTTTTCAGCATGATTGGCGGCATCCTGTCATTACTGTCCAGCGTATTTGCGCCAGATACGGTGTACGTTATACTCGTGTCGATTTCCGGCTTTGCCGTCGTTGCCGTTTGGATGGGCATCGCCGCTTCTCAATTCATGTTCAGAAAACGTTATCTGGAAGCGGGAAACAAGGTCACAGATTTGAAATACCGAACGCCTTGGTACCCATTTGTGCCGATTGCCGCATTTCTTTTATGCCTGGCATCCGTGATTGGCATTGCCTTTGATCCAAATCAAAGAATCGCGTTATATTGCGGTGTGCCGTTTATGGCCATCTGCTATGCGGTGTATTACACGAAAAACCGCAAAAGGCGTCCGGCCGCTGATATGACCCATTCAAAATAAAAGAACCTGCCCCAAGGCAGGTTCTTTTTCTATCTTCATACTTCCACTGTCCAATGAAACGGGTCTTTCACTTTTCCAAGCTGAATGTCAGTTATCGTTTGATACAGCTTTTTTGAGATTTCTCCTATTTGCCTGTCGTTCACAATCACCGTTCTTCCATGGATATTGAGTTCGCCGACAGGCGTAACAACTGCAGCCGTACCTGTGCCGAATACCTCTGTCAATTCCCCTCGTGCGGAGGCTGCATAGATATCATCAATCGATATCTTTTCTTCCCGGACCGGGATGCCCCAGCTTCGGATCAGCTCAATAGCAGAAGCTCGTGTAATCCCGCTCAAAATGCTTCCGCTTAATGCAGGAGTAACAACTTCTCCATTTATGACGAAAAAGATATTCATGCTCCCTACTTCTTCCGCGTATTTCTTTTCAATGGCATCCAGCCACAGCACCTGATCATAGCCTAATTCATTCGCCTTCTGCTGCGCCTGAAGACTCGCCGCGTAATTTCCTGACGTCTTGGCATTTCCGACTCCGCCATTAACTGCCCGCACAAACTCATCTTCCACATAGATGCTAATCGGCTGCAGCTGATCGCCATAGTAAGAGCCGACAGGCGAAAGCACGATCATAAATGTATAGTTTTTTGACGCCTTTACACCGAGACTCGGTTCGGTGGCAATAACAAACGGACGAATATACAGCGACGTTCCCTTTTCCCTCGGAACCCACTCTTTTTCCAGCTCGACCAATTGCGTCAGTGCCTCCAGCACCAGCTCTTCATCTAAAGGAGGCATACTCATTCGCTGACATGATCTGTTCAGCCTTTTCATATTTTGCTCCGGCCTGAACAGCAGCACCCTGCCATCTTCAGTTCTGTATGCTTTCAAACCTTCAAAAACAGCCTGGCCGTAATGAAAAACAGAAGAAGACGGATCGAGCATAATCGGTGCATAAGGAGTAAGTCTTGGACGATGCCAGCCCTTTTCCTCCTCATAATCCATCACAAACATATAATCTGTAAAGTATTTGCCGAACCCTAAGGATGAAGGGTCTGGTTTTTCCTTCTTTGATGTGATTTTCTCTCGTTCAATAAGCTTGTTCACTGATAAGCACACCTTTCTAGATGAATTTGTTTAAATTTTCTGTCAATTTTGAGCTGCAAATCGGTAATGCCTTTCTTTTTTTACAGGATGTTTCCGTTCTTATTTGATATAAGAGGGCTCAATTATAAATATCAGAATATTCTTTATCGTCTTCGGCTATTATACACTACATTTCGTGTAAGATGAAGGTGAAGTTAAAGAAAAAAACAGCCAGAGATTTTTCCGGCTGTTTTCGTTAAATTGCTAAAAACAAAATGACAGCATGACCAATCAGCAGAATATAAACCGCGATCCCTAACTGCCAGTTGACCTTCCGCGCCAATGCAAAAACAATCATCAAGGCCGGCAAAATAGCTGTTCCAGCCAGCTTATTGACCGTCAAATCCGGGCTGTTCGTTACATCATAATGGATCGGCATATCTGCCGGAAGAAAAGGATAAAACACCATAGAGAGTACGACAGCCGCAATGACAGACCCCCACACCGCTTTCTCATTCATCAATAGAAACATAGAACCAGTCCTCCTCATTACATCTTAAAACAATAAAGCGTTTTCTTTATCTCCCATTGCTTTACGATTGATATGACTGTTCTACGGTGAATTTCGTTCGATCTCCTCGTGTAATAATTTGTGCATATTCTACTACTTCTTCATTTTTATCATAGGTGAGGGATTCCGATAAAAACGCAGGCGCTCCAACATTGGTTAACAGGTGCCCGCTGATCGTTTCATCCGTTAAAATCGGCTCGATCGATTCCGTCCCCCTGCTGATTTCGATATTGTATTTTATTCTTAATAATTCAAACAGAGATCCGGTGCACTCTTCCTGCGCCAATCCCGGTGCCGCTTTCCAAGGTATATATGAGGTATGGTATTGCAAAGGTTCACCCTCGGCGTATCTGACTCTGACAAGCTTGTTGACAGGCTCATTCTCTTTCATTTTCAGCAGCTCGGCTATGGAATGATCGGCAGGGATCACCACAAGTTCAAGCACTTTTGACTCAGAACGCAGCCCCCTCATTTGTTCTGCAAAACTCGTAATTTTATGCGGAATCGGAGTTTGGATTTTAGCTGCCGATACAAATGTTCCTTTTCCTTGGATTCTCTGAATATATCCTTCAAGCTCAAGCTGCTGCAAAGCCAGCCTTACAGTTGTTCTGCTGACATCATATTGCTCGCAAAACTCGCTCTCTGTCGGCAGCTGGTCATTCGCCTGATATTTGCCCGACTTGATTAATTCAATGATTTTAAATTTGATAACAGAATATAAAGCTGCCATTTCATCCTCCCCATTCTGTATGTAAACCGATCTTTTTGAATGAAACCATAATACCATCTGCCTTCCTATTTTGAAAGATTTGCACTTCTTTTTGTAACAAATTTTCAGAAAATAACGTTGACAATTTTATGGCGATGGTGCTAAATTCGTAATGACAAATGTCATAAATTGATCATAACAAATATGATGCTTGTCTATTTCATTGAGGGGGTGTCAGATGAAGATCATCGTTGCTGATCATTATGAAGATCTCTGTAAGTTAAGCGCTAACATCATTAAGGAATATGTACAGGCAAAGAAAAACGCCGTTCTTGGCCTGGCTACCGGCAGCACGCCGATCGTCTTGTACAAACAGCTCATTTCAGACTATCAGGCAGGCGAAATTGATTTTTCAAAGGTTATAACATTTAATTTGGATGAATACGCAGGCCTCTCTCCATCTCATCCACAAAGTTATAACAAATTTATGCACGAACATCTTTTTCAGCATATCAATGTTCAGCCTGACCATATTCATATCCCGCAAGGAGACAATCCCCAGCTTGAGGCTGAGTGCACAGTGTATGAGGAACTTATCCGCCAGGCGGGAGGCATTGATGTGCAAATCCTTGGCATCGGCTCGAATGGCCATATTGGCTTTAATGAACCCGGCTCTGATTTTGAGGATCGGACACGAATCGTTAAGCTGTCAGAAAGCACAATACAGGCAAATGCCAGATTCTTCGGCGGCGATCCTGTACTGGTGCCGAGACTTGCGATTTCAATGGGCATTAAAACCATCATGGAATTCAGCAAACATATTGTGCTTTTAGCGAGCGGCGAGGAAAAAGCAGACGCCATTCAAAAGATGGCTGAAGGCCCTATCTCGACAGATGTGCCGGCCTCAATTCTTCAAAAACACAATCATGTAACCGTTATCGCCGATCAAAAAGCAGCTCAAAAACTAAAGAAAGCAACTTATAAAGGAGATTGTCATGTTTAAAAAGGCATTTCAAATTCTGCAGCAGCTTGGCCGCGCGTTGATGACTCCGGTTGCCGTCCTGCCGGCAGCCGGTCTTTTGCTCCGTTTCGGTGACAAGGATTTACTGAACATCCCTATTATAAAGGATGCGGGCGGCGTTGTATTCGATAACCTGCCGCTGATTTTTGCCGTGGGTGTCGCGATTGGTTTAGCTGGCGGCGAAGGAGTGGCCGGACTTGCCGCTGTCATCGGATACTTGATTTTAACCGTCACCCTGGATAACATGGGAAAATTACTCGGCCTTCAGCCTCCTTATGAAGGGGCCGAGCATCTGATTGATATGGGGGTATTCGGCGGCATTATCATCGGCCTGCTTGCCGCATATTTGTACAAGCGTTTTTCATCAATAGAGCTGCATCCCGTCCTTGGATTTTTCTCAGGAAAACGATTTGTCCCGATTATTACTTCGGTCAGTTCATTGGTCATCGGCGTCATTTTCTCATTTGTTTGGCCGCTAATTCAAAACGGAATAAACGCCGCCAGCAGCTTAATTGCCGATTCAACGGTCGGCCTGTTCTTTTATGCGACAATCTATCGCTTACTGATTCCTTTTGGACTGCATCATATTTTTTA
This sequence comes from Bacillus sp. PK3-037, assembly GCF_054161355.1. NCBI lineage: Bacteria > Bacillati > Bacillota > Bacilli > Caryophanales > Bacillaceae > Bacillus > Bacillus sp. PK3-037. The sequence goes on from NZ_CP096408.1 coordinate 3,864,472, forward strand.
TACACCTTTCTATTTTATGATGGGCGAATACACAGATCCATCAACGGGCAATACCGTAACCGGCGATCTGACAAGGTTTTTCGCCGGAGACCCGACTGCGGGACGTTTTATGATGGGCGATTTCCCTTACATGATTTTCTGTCTGCCGGCAATCGCGCTTGCCATCATCCATACCGCGCGGCCCAAAAAAAAGAAAATGATTTCCGGCGTCATGATTTCAGCAGCGCTTACGTCTATGCTCACTGGAATTACAGAGCCAGTTGAATTTGCTTTCTTATTCGTCGCGCCTGTGCTTTATTTAATAAACTCTATTCTTGCCGGCGTCATCTTTGTCGTGTGTGATCTGTTCCATGTCCGTCACGGCTACACCTTCTCCGGCGGCGGAATTGACTATGTACTGAATTACGGGCTTTCGACCAACGGCTGGGTCGTCATTCCTGTCGGGATCGTCTTCGCCTTTATTTATTACTATTTGTTCCGTTATGCGATTTTGAAATGGAATCTGAAAACACCCGGCCGTGAAGCAGATGAAGATGATCAAAGTGAAGCCAAATCTCCTGTTTCAAAAGACCAGCTCGCCTTCCACGTGTTGCGGGCGCTGGGCGGCCAGCAAAATATCGCCAACCTCGACGCATGTATTACAAGGCTGCGTGTCACCGTTCATCAGCCAAGCCAAGTAAACAAAGACGAACTAAAGCAGCTTGGGGCGGTAGGTGTGTTAGAAGTCAACAACAACTTCCAAGCGATTTTCGGCACAAAGTCGGATGCTTTAAAAGATGATATCAAAACGATTATAGCTGGAGGTGTCCCGGCTGCCGCCGCGGCGCTTGATGCTGAAGCCGAGACCCAGAAGGAGCCTCCTGCCGAAGAGTCTTTTATCTATCCGGTACAAGGAGAAAAACTCTCCCTATCCGACGTGCCTGACCAAGTATTTTCAGAAAAAATGATGGGTGAGGGTTTTGCGATTGATCCAGCAGAAGGAAAAGTCGTTGCCCCCGCTGACGGCGAGATTGTATCGATCTTTCCGACAAAGCACGCCATTGGCTTTACAAGCGCTGGCGGCACGGAAATGTTGATTCATGTCGGCATTGATACGGTGAAGCTGAACGGAGAAGGCTTTGAAGCTCATGTCACGAGCGGCCAAACCGTCAAACAAGGCGAACTGCTTCTAACCTTTGATCTGAATTACATTAAGCAGCATGCCGCTTCCTCCATAACGCCTATTATTTTCACAAATGTATCTGAGGAAGAAATGAACCGTATGAACATGAAGTAAAAAAGTCCCCCTGACGCGGGGGACTTTTTATCCAACATAATGAAAGCGCTACCAAAATAAATTTTTAAAAAAGGGGTTTGCATTTGATTCACGAATGGTATGAATAAGCCTCATCATATCATTCTAAAGGGGGATTCATTTGAAAAAATTTATCGCGTTTCAAATTTTAATCGCATTGGCTATCGGCGCAGTAATCGGCCACTTTTTTCCTGATTTCGGAATGGCGCTCAGGCCTGTCGGTGACGGATTTATCCGCTTGATTAAAATGATTGTCGTGCCGATTGTATTTTCTACCATTGTCATCGGAGCTGCTGGAAGCGGAAGTATGAAAAAGATGGGCAGCCTCGGCGTAAAGACCATTATCTGGTTTGAAGTGATCACCACTTTGGTGCTGGGCCTGGGACTTTTATTGGCAAATGTCTTAAAACCAGGCGTCGGGCTGGATCTTTCTCACTTAGCGAAAAAAGATATTCATGAACTTTCCGGCTATACAGAGAAAGTCGTGGATATCAAACAAATGATCCTCGATATTATCCCGACAAACATCATCGATGTCATGGCCAGAAACGATTTACTCGCTGTCATTTTCTTTGCGATTTTATTCGGTGTCGCCGCCGCCGGCATCGGCAAAGCCTCTGAACCAGTGATGAATTTTTTTGAATCGGTCGCTCAGATTATGTTTAAACTGACGCAAATCGTCATGGTGACCGCTCCTATCGGCGTGCTTGCCCTGATGGCCGCCTCTGTAGGCCAATATGGCATCGAACTCCTCCTCCCCATGTTTAAATTGGTCGGTACTGTTTTTCTTGGTCTGTTTCTGATCCTCTTTGTCCTCTTTCCGCTTGTTGGTCTCATCTTTCACATTAAGTATTTTGAAGTGCTGAAAATGATATGGGATCTGTTTCTGATTGCGTTTTCCACAACCAGCACCGAAACCGTTCTTCCTCAGCTGATGGATCGAATGGAGAAATACGGCTGTCCGAAGCGGGTGGTATCATTTGTCGTTCCTTCCGGCTTATCGCTGAATTGTGACGGATCAAGCTTATACTTATCGGTTTCCTGTATTTTCTTGGCACAGGCCTTCAATGTAGACATGACGCTGTCACAGCAGCTTCTCATGATGCTTGTGCTTGTCATGACCAGCAAAGGCATCGCCGCTGTTCCGTCGGGCTCCCTTGTCGTTCTTTTGGCGACTGCAAACGCTGTGGGGCTGCCTGCCGAAGGCGTCGCCATTATCGCAGGCGTGGACCGCATCATGGATATGGCCCGAACAGGTGTGAATGTACCGGGACACGCGGTCGCCTGCATCGTGGTTTCTAAATGGGAAAAGGCCTTCCGCCAAAAAGAATGGGCCGCCGCAAACGGACAAACGGAAAGCATGTAAAAAAAGAACACCTCTCTGCATGAGAGGTGTTCTTTCCATATTATTCAGCAGCAGCGTGCTCTTCTTTTTCAATCGCTGCAAGTCTGGCACTAACTTCTTCCGCCGTCATATTGTGTTCTTGTACATATAAGTTTCTTGGGTTCGTGCGGCATTCGTGGCTGCAGCTGCGCATATATTTGTATTCATTTTCCGGTGTGCATATGATTTTCTTATTGCATGATGGATTTGCACAGTTGACATACCGTTCACACGGTTCACCTGTAAAGTAGTCTTTTCCGACAATGACATGCTCGACACGGTTGACCGGCACGCTGATTCTTTCATCGAATACGTAGCATTGGCCGTCCCAAAGCTTTCCTTGCACCTCAGGATCTTTTCCGTATGTGACGATTCCGCCGTCAAGCTGTGATACATCTTCAAAGCCTTGCTTCATCAGCCAGCCTGAGAATTTTTCACAGCGCACGCCGCCCGTACAGTATGTCAAAATCTTTTTGCCTTCAAGCATCTCTTTATTTTCTTCGATCCACTCTGGCAATTCACGGAACGCCTCGATGTCAGGACGGACAGCTCCTCTAAAATGGCCGAGATCATATTCATAATCATTTCTCGCATCAAGGACGACTGTATCAGGATCCTGCATCTTTTCAAAGAATTCTTTAGGCTTCAAATGCTTTCCTGTTGTTTCATTCGGATTGACATCATCCTCAAGGCGAAGCGTCACAAGCTCTTTTTTATGACGGACGAACATTTTCTTGAACGCATGATTTTCTTCTTCATCAATCTTGAACACCATATCCGCAAAACGAGGATCCGCTTTCATCGCTTGCATATATTGTTCAGTCTGCTCAAACGTACCTGATACCGTACCGTTAATCCCTTCAGCTGACACAAGAATACGGCCTAACAAACCAAGCTCCTTACAAAAAGCCAGATGCTGCTCTCTAAACACCTCCGGCTCTTCAATCGGAACATATTTATAGTAAAGTAATACTCTGTATTGTTTTTCCATGATATAAACACCCTGTTCAATGATATAGTTAGTTGTTATGCACACTCTTACTATATCATACAGGAAAACACCTCAAAGATGAACACATCCGCCCAGACTGATAAAAATATCCAAACTCTTACAAACCCAAGGGGCGAGCGGGTTTGTAGAAAAACAATAGTATTTTCCATTCATTTACTAATAAATTCACTTGTATTTTTCAGATAACTATATTTATCATTCTTCCTCAAACGATAAATTAACAGGCTCATCTAAAAGCTCTCCCGGCATTTCAAGATTTGTTGAAGGAACGCTCTCGTCTACCTCTTCAAAAACAACATGATCCAGCCACACTTGGCCCGGTCCCGATAGCTGAACGCCGAATGAAATGACAGCACTATTTTCAGGAACATCTAAAACAACAGCGTAATGATTCCAATTGGTTGTTCCTGTAATTGGCCTGTTGCTCATATTATCAAATTGAAGAACATCTTCAGCCGCACTGTCAACCCGCATCCAAAGCGACGCGAAATGCTTTACGCCTTTTGTTTTGATAAAACTTGATAGACGCAATCTTTTCCCGAGATAACGATCCGCCTTAAATTGCTGCATCATCGTCGCAAATTCGCCGATATCCTGCACCATCGTTGATTTTAAATACCCTGACACTTTTCCCTGGTGTACATTTTCCCGGTCAACCCCCATTTCGAATTGGAATGGATGGCTCCCGCTCAATACCCAGCCTTTCATTTTTTTCTTCATGCAAGATTCCTCCTTTTTTGAAGTCAAACGCTTCATAAATGTTCGATATGCTCCCGGCGGCATGTGATACATTTTTTTAAATGCCCGAGTAAACGCCTCTTGAGATTCAAACTGATAATGCAAGGCAATGTCGATAATGCGAACATCTGTATAAAGCAAAGCTGCCGCCGCATTCGCGAGACGTCTTAACCGAATATAAGAAGCAACCGACATGCCGACTTTTTTTTGAAAAATCCGATGAAAATGGAATTTGGAAAAGCCTGAAACACTTACAATATCCTCGTGTGATATTTGTTCATGTAAATGTGATTCAATCCAATCGATTGTTTTCTGGACAGCTTTTTCATAATACATTCACGCTTCAATCTCCTTTCTGTTTTAGACTAATGGATCACAGCTTTCTTGTTTTGATTATTTTTGCGATATGTAAAAATCCCCTGTTACCACAGGGGACATCTCTCACTTGATAATGACTGATGGCGTGATATGCTCCAGCCAAATGACACCGTCATATTGTTCCTTCAGGATCATCTGCTCTTCTTGATCCCCCCAATAGAGTGCTGTCCGCGGGGTGTACATCCACGAAGTGCCCTTCTTGTTTTTTGTATGGAGAAAATCAACAAATACAGCTGGATGGTCCGCAGCTTTCAGCAAAGCTTCAAGACTTCCTGGTGGCGGCGGGCTTGTAACCGGTATAACCGTCTTATTATCGACACTGTCAAGACTCGCACCTGAATACGCATAAATGCCAATCGTATACGTTTGTTTTTTCAGCCTGTCCGGTAAATAATCACCCATGTTAGGTCCGTTTGCGTACGTCCAATCTTGTATCATTTTGGTATTCTGTTTGCGAAGATGGTAATTGTGGCCCCAGACGATGATTTTCTGTTTCGGATAAAGGTTATCCGCGACCCACTGAAATTGTTCAGCCATCATGCGATCTCTTATAATAAACGGGACATCTTCTAATCTCTCCAGTGGTTCTTTTAGATTTTGTTTCATTTCTTGGGGCATATATATTTCCATGACGTCAATTCTCAGCTGAAGGGAATGCATAAACATCTGATAAGCTTTCGGCTCTTTCGGAAGATGTGCTTTTAGCGCTGAAGCGTTTTTTTCAGCGAACTTGATAAGCTCCTGATAGTTTTTTACAAGTCTTTCCTTTTTTTGTACAAATTCATCAAACGTGCTGCTGTCTGTCACCAATGTTGAAAAATCGTTTTCTGATTGGGAAAGCAGCTCCGCTTTTCCCGGGTCTACGGCTTTTACCCATTGATTCGCGGCATCATTGAATGAATTCTTCATGCCTTGAATATCAAAACCGGTAAGAATCAGCGGATGGCCTTTCTCTTTTTGCTCTTTCATATAATCAAACAGCTCAACGACATCTTCTGTGTGCCATACAGCATAAATGGAGTTTTTCATCGTGCTCTTAGGTGTGGATTGGTCCATATTGAGGTAGGAGGCATTAGTATCGGTAAAGGCAGATTCAAAGGCCAACACATCATATCCCAGTTCTTCATGAAGGTATTTGATCATGCGGACCTTTGTTGCATTCATCTCACCTGAGCCATGTGTGGTTTCTCCTAACTGGACGATTCGTTTTCCTTTCAGCACCTTCTTCAGAAATCGAAGATCTTTGTTTGAAGCGTCGGAAGAATCCAGCGGATGGGCATTCCGTTCAATCCAGCGATCCCAATGTTTTTCTTCAGAAGCAGCACGGGCGGGCGCCGCAAAAGAAGAAAACGCCAGACAGACGATCAGCAGCGGCAAAGTCATTTTTACTAACTTATGTTTCAATTCTATCTCTCCTTTTCTGCTAGGTTCTCTAGTAGTTACGAGATAGTTATAGAAAAAGTTTCCTTTTCAGTTATAAAAAAAAAGCTTCTGCTGATAGAAGCCGTTTTTTAAGAGCCTTTCATTGCCTGATGAAAATAAAACCGATACGTATTTCTCAAAAACGTTTCAATCGGGAGCTGCACATCCGATTGGTATTTGTTGATGATGAATGGAAACCGCTCCAATCCTTTTTGGCGCAAATCGTTCACTTGCTCTGCATCAGTTGCCGCCTCTTGCAGAACTGTTTCCACAATCGGCCAGCACGCTTCCTGCACCTTGTGAAGAGCCGCTCCATCTCCGGTTTGCTGATAATGTGTGATCCAGCTGACGATTTGTTTTTCCATCACGCTCACCTTTCTTCAAAAAAAGAGGCGCCGCTTCCATTTGCGAGCTCCTCTTCTTTACTCTCCATAGCCTATCAGTTGCCCGACTTGGACTTCTTGGCCTTCTGTTACATCAGCAGACGGCCGGAACGCGTCTTTTTCAAAGACCAAAATGACGGTTGAACCAAATGAAAAGTACCCCAGCTCCTCGCCGATCTTCAATTGATCACCTGTGCCGGTCTGCACGATTGAGTTAATATTCATCGCGCCGACAGGAATCATCAGCACGTTTCGATTGCCGCTATTCAACTCATAAACAACTCGGTAATTTTTCGACAGTACATCTTTTCCGTATTTTAATCCTAACTGATTCACCGGGTATGAACGGTTTCCGAGTTCAGCCAGCTTTTGATATGTGCAGCTGATCGGGGAATGAAAACGGTGGTAATGCCGCGGGCTTAAGTACAGCACGACGAAATATCCACCGTTGTATTGATGATCAGCGCTTTTACAGCCGGTCAATTCAGCAAATGAGTAGTCTTTTCCCTTTACCGTAAAGGTTTGATTCGGGTTTATCGTCCCTATCGTCTGAACGACACCGTCAACGGGGCTGACCACAGCATGCGCCTCTTCTGAAACAGGGCGCCGCTCCAAATTAATATTCCGAATAAACAATTCCGAAAGCGAACCGTAATCAGCGGCTGTTCCGTCTACATCATTCCAGTTAATTTGAAAGTGTTTAGAGAAGAGCGGAATGACTGGCTTACTGATTTTCGATTCGCAAAATCCTTTGATCAGGCAGGAAGATAATCGATGGTTCGTCAGTTCTATCAATGATCGGTACAGAATCTTTACAGCTGTATTAAACATGAATAACCCCTATAACCCTTCCGATTGTAATAAAAATAAAGCACCACAAAAAGGCGCCGATCGCTGCATACACGATATACGTTTTCAGCTCCATTTTGCCGATTCCTGAAAAATAACACGTCACATGCCTGACGCCTGGAATAAAATAACCTAATATAAGAGAATATGGTCCGTATTTCTTCATCCATTTTTCTACTTTCAGCATTCTCTTTTCTTTCAAACCGACCCATTTGCCATACTTATCGATAAACGGACGCCCGGCCTTTCTGCCGATCATGTAGCTGATCATCATCCCTAACAGGGCTCCGACAAAGCTGATAAAAATGGCAAGCTCATAATTCAGCACATCAATATGCGTAAAATAACCGACGATTGTCATCATGACTTCGTCGGGTATCGGCAATCCAATAATTCCAAGAACAAGCATCAAAAAAATAGCGAGATAACCATAATCCGCTATCAGCTGCTGCACTAATTCCATCTTTCGGACTCCAGATTTTCTGCCGCGTGTTTTTTAAAATGAGGAAATTTCACTTTGCTCACCATTAAATAAGACAGCCCGCATGTGCCGAGCGCCAGCAGAATCGGGTTATTCACAAAGCATAAAATGACGAGACACATTGCCGCAAATGGAATCGGCATTCCGATAAACGTCGGAAGCTTGCTTTGTTCAACATTAAATTTAGAGAGCCGAAGCATCCCGCAAATACTGTAAGCCAGCGCGCATAGTATCCCGATAAACGGCAGGGCATATAAAGCGACACTGTAGGCGAGCATGGATGGCGCCACGCCAAATGTAACCAGATCGGCAAATGAATCCAGTTCTTTCCCCATATCAGATACAGCATTCAGCTTCCGCGCAGCCATTCCATCGAAGAAATCGAGAAACATGCCGGTAAAAATGAAAATCACTGCTGAATGGATGTTGTGAAATATTAAGGAATGAACCGCCAAAAGCCCGCAAATAAAGTTTCCTATCGTAATCATACTGGGTATATAATTCACAGTGTAACCAAACCTCCAATTGAAAAAAACCTTATATCAACACGACGTTGTATATCGAATCAGCGTTACAGGAAAAATCTATCTATTAAGCATGATAACATAGACTGCCAGAAAAAAAGCAGCACTCAAATTCTATTATTATACAACATTTGTTACCTTTTGAACAATGAATGCCAGTCTTTTCAATTTATCTGCAAATTTCATTTTCGCCTAAAAATGACAAAACCCGTTCATTGACATAATCCGGCTGCTCCAGAGGTAACAAGTGTCCCGCGTTCTTAACCATTTCCGTCTGAATCCCCGTAACCAATACAGAAGCTCTTTCTAAAGCCATTTGCTGATGGTACATCACCTCATGCTCACCAAACATCACCAGCATCGGAACCGTGATCGACTTTAACTCCGCGTCTGTGAACACGTACGGGAAGCCATTTTCTCTCGGTGTCAGGCTTCTTTTCTCATCCTGCCACTTGACTCCAGCCTTGATCTGCTTTTGCAGCATGGGATGAAGCTGATAGCGGTCAGCTGTCAGCCACTTGATGTAAGCATCAGCCCCGCTCGGCTCACTAAGGCCTGCGGCATATTTATAGACATCCGGATGAAATGATATAAACGCTTCAGCAGGACTCATGACAACCGCCCGCTCCACTCTTTCAGGCATATCAAGCAGAAAGTTCACTGTATGAAGCCCGCCAAGGGAAAATCCGGCCAGATGTACTCTCTCAAGTCCAAGTGAATCAAAAACATCTTTCAGCCAGTGAGCGCAATCAGCCCTCGTATCCAGAGAGGCTGATGGTATACTTTTATTTTTGTCTCCTATGATATCGACTGCATATGTACGATATTGACCGCTCCACTCGGCGATATTCGGATACCACATGACAGAGCTGAAGAGCCCTCCGTGAAGCAGGACAAGCGAAGGTGCGTCCTTTGGCCCACTTGCCATGATATGTGTTTTTCCGAAACGAGTAGAAACATAGAAAGCTTCCATATCAATCGGCCACAAAGAAAGACTTTCATCATAAGCCTGATAAAAGCATGTACCGCCTTCAGCCGCGGCAAGCTGCATCGAATCTTGTTTCATCTTTTTCTTTTTCCTCCGACTGTCATTTATATATAGAGAAAGGAAACTGCCCTTTCTTGTAAGAAAAAATACCCATTCTTATTATCTCATATAACAATTTTCCAGTATATAGTTTGATCATATACGAAGATCAATAAAAAAAAGACGCCCTTCCTAAACTTGAAGGAAAACCGTCTATTCTTTAAAGACTAATGGAATAACCTTATCTTTTTTGTCCTTTGTTAATGACACTTGATGCGTCACAGACGTTTCATTCTTCGTTAAGGCAATGGAATAGTCACCCTTTTTCCCGGTATCCCATGTGATGTCTCCGTTTTTGTCTGTCAAACCGAGAATCTCACCGATCTCTATATTCGGCTCCTGATCTGATGCCGGCGCTTTGACAATCGTCACTTGAACGCCTTCCACCGGTAACCCGGCATCGTCTTCCACATGAAGGGTCACAGGGATCGTTGTTTCTTTCTGAGCAGAATCTGAATGCGCCTGAGAGGTGCATCCGCATAAAAACAAAATAGAAATGAAAACGGCCAGTTTGCCGTATTTATTGATTTGCCCAATATTGAATATTGTTGAATACATCATTCGTCACCCTTGTTCCCAAGTTATATGACGATCCTCCGTTGGTATGGATTGCAATGGCCGTCTGCCCCGTATCACTATAATTGCGGTAAACAGGCGAGCCGCTTTGGCAGCCGTACGTATCAGTTGTATAGGTCAGCTTATACGTTTCCGCAGAGCGAATCGGCTTTGTATCAGACCACATGGTGCCGAAAGTCTTGTCACACGGATATCCTGTAACTGATGTAGAAAGGCCGACGGGGCTGCTGCTGTTTGTTGTTCTATACCCATACCAGCCAACCGTGTTGCCAGGAGAACCATTTAGTTTAATTGCACCGTAATCATAATTGGTATCTTTGCTTTCCGTCCATCCTTTAACGGAGTAAAACATCGTGCCGGAATAAGTGCCGTATGGATACGATGAACCATTGCGGCCCGGAGCAGCAGTTATTGAAGATGCCCACCCGTGATCCTGGCTGTACACACAATGTCCGGCCGTCACCACAGTATTCGGGTTCACTAAAAAGCCTGTGCACCCATAAGTGCTTGAGGTATTGGGATATTTGATTGAGAGCTGAACCGTTGCTCTGTAAGGAAATGACGTAGTGCCTGAAATTCTGACGCGTTCATCAGATCCAATTACACTTGAAGGCTTTAAGGATTTAATGTTTTTTTCTGATTCTATAAGCTCGTGTAATGTTTTGCTTGTTTTTCCGGTTCCTTCATAAGGATCAGAAACCAATTCCGCTTTCGACGTCTGGTTATTGCTGACTTCAGCTTCCTTTCCCGTATTGGAGACAGAGGTTTGCGGGTTCTCCGCCGCTTCTGCCGGCGTTCCGAAAGATACCGCCGCTGCCGTTGCCAAACACAAAATCGTAAAACCTGCAAAGCATTTTTTTCCGAATCTTGAGACTACTCTCATTTTAGTCATCCCCCTCCTTTTGTGTCAACCAGCCATTTCATTGGAAGACTTTTACATTATAATCAAGAATTTGATTCTTATGATACAATTTTTGGCGGTGATGATAAAAAAAACGGGCCATGTATCAAGACAAGGCCCGTCTGTTTCATGTTTATTGAATCGATAGTTGATCCAGCGCTTTCTTCGCGTTCTCTCGCGCTTTTCCAACAGTGTCAGCCGCAGAAAGCGCAACCGCCATACGGCGTCCGACCTTCGTTATGGGCTTTCCAAACACGCGCACTTGTGTCTTTGGCACTGCCAGCGCGTTTTCCAAACCTTCAACAGTGTAATCCGCTGACTCTTCCGGTGCTTTGAGGGGCCGGCTGGCGCCTGGAGAAAGCTGTGTGATTTCTGTAATCGGAAAGCCGAGAATCGCCCGGACATGCAGCGCGAATTCCGACAAATTTTGCGTCACCAGCGTCACAAGACCTGTATCATGCGGTCGAGGAGACACCTCACTGAAATACACCTTGTCTTTCGCAAGGAAAAGCTCAACACCAAACAGACCGTACCCGCCAAGCTCATCCGTAATGGCTTTCGCAATATGTTTCGCCTCTTCAATTTGCTGCTCTGTCATATGATGAGGCTGCCATGATTCGATATAGTCTCCATCCTTTTGCACATGGCCGATCGGCGCACAAAATACCGTACCGTTCACTGCACGCACAGTTAAGAGTGTGATTTCTGATTCGAACGGGATAAACTCCTCGACGATCACGCGTCCGTTCTTCACTCGTCCGCCTTCCATCGCCGTCTCCCAGCAGCTCTCCAAATTCGCTTCTGAGCGGCATACGCTTTGGCCTTTTCCTGAGGAACTCATCAACGGTTTGACGACACAAGGAAAGCCGATATGAGCTGCCGCCTGTACAAATTCTTCATATGTATTCGCAAATTCATAGCCTGCCGTCGCAAGCCCGAGCGTTTCTGCCGCAAGCCGCCTGATGCCTTCCCGATCCATCGTCAGCTTTGCTGCACGCGCATTTGGGATAACGTGAAATCCTTCCTCTTCAAGCTTCAGCAATTCATCCGTCGCGATTGCCTCAACCTCAGGCACAATCAAATCAGGTTTTTCTTTCTCAATAATGTGTCTGATCTGCTCACGATCCAGCATGTCAATGACATAGCTTTTATGCGCCACCTGCATCGCCGGAGCATGCTCGTAGCTGTCTACCGCCACCGTCTCTACCCCGAGACGCTGGGCTTCAATCACAACCTCTTTCCCCAGTTCACCTGATCCTAACAACAAAACCTTCTTTGATTGATACATCTTTGCCCCTCCTATCTGTTCAAAAACCATTATAACTGAAATATTCAAAAAATAAATTTCGCAATAAAAAAGCTAAAATAAGAAAACCCTTATTATAGCTTATGATTCCAAAACATTGATTGCCGCCACAACATCCGCTTCACAAAAAGAACCCATCAAACATAACGATTCTTCCGGCTTGCACGCATGAGCCGCAATGACTTTCTTCGCTTGCTCTTGATCCTTATGGATGCCTAAATCACTCAGTTTCACCGGGAAGCCAAGCTGCTGATAAAACGGAATCAGCTCTTCAATTTCCTGATTTCTCTTCTCAAGCGCAAGCTGAATCAGTATGCCGTACGCCACCTTTTGTCCGTGCAGTACATGATGGGTTTCCGGGATAAAACTCAGACCATTGTGAACCGCATGGGCACCCGCCATCCTGCCGAAGCGTCCGGCATAACCGCCTACAGTTCCTGCCAATGTAATAATGGTTTCTGCTACAGCTGTGAAAGAAGCAGAGGCTTCCCCTCTCTCAAGGCTTTCAACAGCCTTAAGGCTTTCCTGCAGTAAAAGATCACGAATATAGACAGACTGCCTAAGCCCTGCTTCGACCATTAATGAAACAGGCTCCTTCGTATTTCTGATAATGGCTTCCGCTTCATACCACTTCGCAAGCGTGTCGCCAATTCCGCTTTTGACATATTCGATAGGAGAAGAAAGCAGCAATAACGGATCAACGAGTGTCAAATAGCTGGAACGTTTATGATAATCGACTCGGATAAAGTTGCCTTCTTGATCATAGATCACGCTCAGCGGCGTGCTTGCCGCGCACGTTCCAGGGATTGTCGGAACAGTTATGACTTCGATATCCAAACGATCTGCGACAGCTTTCGCGGTGTCTAACACTGTTCCGCCGCCAATCCCAATAATGAGATCAGCAGATGCCGCTTGTTCCGCAATCTCCCCTATTGCTTCAGGAGAGCTGTACCCTTTATGCTGAATCACTCTCCACTTTGGCGGAATCGCAGCATACGTTTGAAACGCCTCATACGACTTGATGCCCGTTACAACAACAGGATGCTTCCATCCCTTCACAAGTGCCGGCAGCTCTTTTACAATTCCTTGTTTGCATATGTATTGATTCGGACCGCTTCGGACAATATCTTCTGGCTGCATTTCCATCTCTCCTCCATTTTTTCATCAATCATCTCACTCTCCTTCAAATGGTGTCAATCCGCTTTCCCCGCAAACCACCCGCCAATGGCATAAGCGCTGAAAAATGGAGTAATCCCTGTAATCCCGCCTCATAGAGCAGTTCCTCTGCTATACGGGAACTGGATGAGTACTCATGCCTATGGAATCCACCCTGGGGTAGGTTATTGGCAAAAAAAATGTTCTTCCACGGAACGAATTGACATCTCAAAAATCGAAGCCAGCAAATGGCGCTTCTTTTATTAAACTATTAATATTCCTTTGGTAATTAATGTTGGGCAGTTTATTAGTACTTCACAAAGCTAATGGCGAAACATGACGTTAGCAGCAGGTAATGTAAATCACCTGCTTTCTCCTTGTCCTGCAGCAACATCATACAAGAAATCCCCAAAAATCATGCTACACTTAACCCAAGACCACCACACCGACAGGAGGCATCCCATGCAAAACGAAACCCGAACACTGCATCTTGATCCGCACCTTCATATAGAAGCCTACCGCTTCAAGGGAATTATGCAAAAATTCCCGAATCACTTTCACGATTATTATGTGATTGGTTTTATTGAAAAAGGGCAGAGGTACCTGGCCTGTCAAAATCAAGAATATATCATCAATCCAGGTGATCTTCTTCTCTTTAACCCCCGTGACACGCACAGCTGTGAGCAGATTGACGGGCGCACGCTCGATTATCGGTGTATCAACGTGATGCCGGATGTCATGAAGAAGGCGGTGGAAGAGATTACTGGCGCCGGGCATCTCCCTTATTTCTCCCACCATGTGTTATTCCGCCATGAGCTGACATCCAGTCTGCAGGAATTGCATATTCTGATTTCCAAGGAAAAGCAGGCTTTGCGCAAGGAGGAGCTGTTTCTTCATTTACTGGAAGAGCTGATCCGCCGATATTCAGACGTTACGTTCCCCGACAGCATTCCTGAACCATCCGACGAAGTCAAAATGGTTTGCGGATTTCTAGAAGAACATTATGCCGAGAACGTCACGCTCAATGATTTGAGTGAACTAACAGGCTGGAGCAAGTATCATTTATTGCGTTCATTTACAAAACAAAAAGGAATTACGCCTAATAGCTACCTGGAGACAATCCGGATTAATCAAGCGAAAAAACTCCTTGAACAAGGGGTTAGACCGATTGATGCTGCATTTCAGACAGGATTCAGCGATCAGAGCCATATGACGAAGTTTTTCAAACGTCAGGTGGGGCTGACGCCGAAGCAATACATGAAGATTTTCGAAAGGGAGTTTCAAAAATGAGCATTCAACGAGAAACTGCCGGCCATACAGCGGCGATTGTGACCATTTTGATTTGGGGCACGACCTTTGTTTCGACAAAAGTTCTGCTGGCTGACTTTACTCCGATGGAAATATTATTTTACCGGTTTTTGATGGGCTTTATTGCTCTGATCCTTGTACGTCCTAAAATGATCCCGTTCAAAAGCTTGCGGCAGGATGTTGTTCGCCGGAGCAGGTTTATTTGGCGTGACCTTATACTTTCTACTAGAAAATATAGCGCTCACGTATACATACGCATCCAATGTTGGCATGATTGTATCCATTATTCCGATGATCACTGCGGTTCTGGCTCATTTTCTGCTTGAAGGGGAAAAACTGCAGCTGACTTTTTTCATCGGATTCGCTGCAGCGCTGACCGGGCTTTTATTGATTACTTTCAACGGTAATGTCGTGCTTCACCTGAAGCCGCTCGGGGACATCTTAGCCGCCGCAGCCGCTCTCGTGTTTGGATTTTATTCGATATTTATGAAGAAATTAAGCGCTCACCGTTATCACATTATCGAGCTGACACAAAGAGTATTTTTGTACGGTTTGCTGTTTATGATTCCCGCTTTATTCTTGTTTGACTTCCATCTTGACCCGAGCCGCTTTTCAACCGCTTCAAATGTACTCAACATGCTTTACCTCGGCATTGGCGCTTCCGCCTTATGCTTTGCCTCATGGAATTACTCGGTTGGCGTGCTCGGCGCCGTGAAATCCAGCGCTTATATTTACATGGTGCCGGTTATCACAATCATCTCTTCCATCATAATTCTGCAAGAAAAAATGACATGGATTGCTCTTCTGGGAGGGGCGCTTACACTGTTAGGACTCTACATTTCAGAGCTGAAACCGAAAGCGAAATGGAAAGAAGAACGGGTTTAAAAAAGATGCCGTATCGGTATCCTTTTTTATTTCGTCCTACGTTTGCCACCTATAGATGAACGCGATCAAAAGAATGGAGGAATCGAAATGGATGAAATGGTTTTAATCACACAGCAGTGGCTGAACGAGACGTACAGAGGCAAACATGGGTATAACCCAGTAGAAGAAAGCGGGAAAACTGGGTGGGATACGATCTACGGTCTGACTCGGGCGCTTCAAATTGAACTAGGTATCTCAGAGCCAGCTAATAACTTCGGGCCAACAACACAGCGCTTATTTAAGCCTCTTAAACGCCAAGCTCCAGATTCAAAACCAAGCAACATGAATTTTATTTTACAGGGGGCTTTATGGTGCAAAGGCTTTAATCCCGGCGGTTTTACAGGCGTCTTTTACGAAAAAACAGAAAATGCGGTGAAGGAGTTTCAGAAAGCTGCAGGACTGACAACTCAGGACGGAATTGTCACCACCTTGATTATGAAAGCCTTATTGGACATGAGCGCTTTTAAGCTGGTGTCTGGGGGCGATTCAAGAATCCGCCAGATTCAACAAAACTTAAACCGGGACTACAATGACTATATCGGTTTAATGCCTTGTGACGGACTGTATGCCCGCGATACCAACAAGGCCCTTATTTATGCTTTGCAAAAAGAAGAAGGTATGAGCACAAGTGTCGCCAATGGATTTTTCGGAAACGGCACAACAAGCTTATGCCCTACTTTAACTCCCGGTGATTCGAGAACAGGCTTTGTTTTAATTGTTCAGTACGCCCTTTATTGCAACGGAAAATCATTCGACCCTGGTGAGTTTGACGGCAAATACGGCGTCGGTGTTGTTTCAGCCGTTAAAGCATTTCAAGCGTTCATGTGCCTGCCGCAAACAGGTTATGCAGATATGCCGACCATTAAAGCTTTATTATCAAGCTCAGGAGACACAACACGCACCGCTTCAGCTTGTGACACCGCTACTATTATAACTACAGAAAAAGCCCAAACACTGCGGAACAACGGTTATAAAACAATTGGCAGATATTTGACCGGAAATGTGCGGACAAGCAGCGGCCTCACATCAAAAGCCCTGACGGCTGAAGAACTTGCAGTTATTTTTAATGCCGGATTAAAGGTCTTTCCAATTTATCAAGACGGCGGCTATCAATCTTCTTACTTTGTAAAAGACCAAGGAACAAGAGATGCTTACAGTGCGGCATCAGCAGCTCGCAGACTAGGCTTCCCATCCGGAACGACCATTTATTTTGCTGTCGATTTTGATGCCTACGATTATGAAGTAACTGATAAAATTATTCCTTATTTCCAAGAAATCAAGTCAGCTTTTGCGAAAATGCAGACATTTTCTACTGCGCCTAAATACGAAATAGGCGTATACGGACCAAGAAATATTTGCATCCGAACCCAAGAAGCAGGACTCACAAAGTATAGTTTTGTGGCAAATATGTCAACTGGCTTCAGCGGCAATCTCGGTTATCCAATGCCGCAAAACTGGGCTTTCGATCAATTTTATGAGGGAACAATCGGAAGCGGTTCCGGAAGCATCGGCATTGATAAAGACGGTTTTTCAGGCAAAGACTCTGGAGTAAGCAGCGTAAATCCGCCTGCAGATCCGGTATATGATGCCAGACTGCGCACACTAACGGATATTTTATCTACCATCCCGGCTTTAGAGAATCTATCAGGTCTCGCAAACGCGATGTTTGAATTTGATACGACAGAAACCATTTTTACATCACCAGAGTTGGATATTATTCTATCCACATCACTTCTTGCAACCATACCGAGCGAAGGCTCACCAAACACAATTACCATTACAAATGGTAAACCAGGTGCCTATATCACGGGTTTATTGGGCGATACCCAAACGTCTCTCACTGCGTCACAAATTGATTCTTATCAAAACCTTTTAAACAGTCTCAGCTTGTCAGTACGTAATGGATTTTTAGAAATTTATGTGAACCCGACAGCTCAATCATTAAATATTCAATTTAAAATCTATACGCCTGATATTCCAGTAGGTGACAGTGCTACAACTGGACTTACGACTACGATTACGTTTAAAATAAAACAGAAGCACTTTAGATTACCAGATTCGGAAGAAGAAGTATACACACCAAATTGGGATACTATTGTAAACAACATGCTGCTGGTAGGTACAGGTATTATTGTAGTTGTAGGTATTGGTGCTTTAGTACTCTTAGCACCTGAGGCAGGAGCAGCGGCAGCACTGTTCGGTTCGTTATTAGCAGCTTTTAGATAGTTTTATAATCCATGAATACTCTATGAGTATTCATGGATTTATTTTCAAGGAGGATTCTACATGAAATTTGATATGCAAATTTATAGGGAAACAGTCAAAAAAATTGAAACTGAATTGTTTCCTGTCAGAAATAATGATAATGAATTATTGACATATCTTATGAAACAAGATTCATTGACATTAAACCAAATGAAAATGTGCTTAACTGAACCTGAACTCACCTTCAAGCATTCTATTAAAATCGTATTTTCCGTCACATTAATAACTCTATATATATTTTTTTTCAGCACTCATTATAATGACTTAATAGCCATGTCTATACAAATGTTGTTTGCGTTGATCGGGTTGTTTTGGATTGTTGCATCTTTTCCAAATGCTAAAAGAATTCAAATCTCCCAAAACTTCAAACAAAAATCCGAAAACACCCGCATTGTCGGTATGATCGACTTCGTATTAGAACAAAAATACAAAAAAAGCATCTCTGAATAATCCTCCAGAGATGCTTTTTCTCACTTACACCTTCTCCGTCACAGCCTGACTGTCACGATTCATCGCCGCAGGCTCCCTCAGCATCACGTTCATCACGCTTGCAAGCACAAGCATTCCAATCGATAAATAAAAAGCCAGCGTATACTCACCTGTTACGGTATAAATGACGCCGGGCACATATGCTCCGAGGGCAGAGCCGATCTGATGGGCAAGTGACAGCCAGCCGATCATGAGGCCGATCGAGTAATTTTGAAAGTACTGGGTGGCAAGCATTTGCGTCGGCGCTACCGTTGCAAAGTCCACCAATCCAAACAGAACCGCAAAGCCTAAAAGCAAGTAGGGTTCGTGGCTGTAAATCAGAATCACAATCGACAGCGCGCGCACCGCATATAAAAAACAGAGGATTTTCCGGCTGCTCCACCGATCCGCTATGATTCCGGACAGTAAGATACCAGCGATGTTAAAACCGGCCAGCAGACTGACAGCGGCGCTCGTAACAGTCGTAGAAAAACCGTGATCATGAGAAAAGGGAATCAAATGGGTATCCATCAGTCCGACGGTCGTAAAGCCGCAGATTAAAAACGGAAGGACCAACAGCCAAAACTGCCTCATACGAAACATCGCGGTTACTGAGCCTGCTTTGGTTTTTGAGCCTGATTCTAACTTCTCCTCAGCAGCCCCGCCGATCGGCTCTTCATTTTTTTCTGAAGGATGATTTCGCAGCAATAAAAGGGCTGCCGGAAGGACAACGACCATTAACAGCAACCCCAATGCCACAACCGTCAGCTTCCAGCTAAACCAATGGATCAGCATAAGCGAGCCGGGAACCAGCAGCATTTGCCCCGCTCCAAAGCCCGCTTCCATGATTCCAAAGGCAAGGCCGCGCTTTTTGCTGAACCAATTCACCACCAGCACACTTGTTGCTACATTCGACGCTCCGCCAACTCCGAGTGACACCCCCAACCCGTAAAGCAGAAAAAGCTGCCACGGTGAAGTGATCAAACATGTCGAGAAAATGCTGATCCCGGTCAGTAACGTGCTCCATGATAAAACCGCCCGTGCGCCCCATCTGTCCACAAGCCGCCCGATCACAGGCTGGGATATCCCGTAAACAATAAAGCTCAGCGTTGAAATCAGCGAGATGGTGCCCCTATCCAGCGAAAACTCCCGCTCCCAAGGCTCGACAAACGCACCAAACGACAGGCGCACACCTTGTACGGCCAATAAAATCAAAAAGGTGATAAAAACGATGATCCAGGCATAGTGGAGTCTTTTCATGACAGCTCTAAATCCCATCGTTCTTCTGTCAGATGCTGTCCCCATAATGGCGTTTCTTCCTTCACTTCACTCAGTCTGAATCCAAATTTCTCGTAAAGCGGACGAGCTTCAGCCATACTGCTCACTGTCCAAAGAAAAATCCGTTCAAACTTCATCTCTCTGCTATATGTAACGAGATGCTCAAGCAGTTGCGTGCCCAGCCCTCTGCCTCGAAACGCGGCATCAACCAAGAACCATCTCAGCTGCACCGTCTTTTTATCTTGTTTGACCAATCCCACACAGCCTGCAAATTTTCCGCCGCTTTCCGCGATCCATATCTTTTCAATTTCCGCGTCAAATGTCTCATGGAGATAAGCTAAAAATGTATCATCCCAGCCATGAGTCTCTGCATAAAATTGCCTTTGCTTTTCAATGAGAAGGTGAATATCATCCGAAAGATAATAATCTCTTACTGAAATGCCTGATGACCTGGATGAGAGCGACTGTGACAATATGGCTTCAATCTCCTCCATAGCCGTCGCAAGCTTGTGCTGTTCTTCATCATCGATTTCCTTCAGCATCAGCTCAACCTGTTCATTTGCTTTCTTCTCAAGCTTTTTATAAATGGCTTCCCCCGTTTCCGTCACATATATATAATGATGGCGGGCATCGGCTTTGCTCTTCTCTTTATAAATCAAATCTTCTTTTTCAAACTGTTTCAGCATCCTGCTGACATATCCCCGGTCAAGCCCCAGCTTATCCTGAAGATCTTTCGCCGTACAATTTGGCGTATTGTAAATCTCAAATAAAATCCGTGTCTCCGTTAAGGAAAACGGGCTGTCATAAATGTGTTCGTTAAGGAAGCCAAGAACATTCGTATAAAACCGATTGAACTTTCTGAATTTTAAGCCTGTTGCTGATTCATTGGTTTTCAAACTTCTCCCCACTTTCTTATATCGTTGATTAAAGCCATTATAATCATATATAGTTGCCATAGTCAACGATATATCAAAAAAGCGGGACGAAATTTCATTTTCCAGATGCCTTCCTCTTTCTCAGCACCATCAATGTAATATACGATAAAATCAGCGAAAACAAGCTATAGACAACGACCCAACCCAAAAAAGATTGATTGAAAACCGTAAACGTAAGCACGAGAGAAATGATCAAACTAACTAACGGCATCATATATACATTTTTACAAACATAAGTCCCGGCGACCGATAACACAATAATTGCTAACGGTAAAATGCCGAATGCGATATCTAATTTATCCACCTGCAACAGCCTCCCCCCAGATTTTTATGTTACTTGTAAAAAAACATAACTACCAAAAGGATAACATTTACTTTTTCACACAATTTAAAATTACCCGTTTACATTCACTCCAGACTATGATAATTTAAGAAAGCGCTATCATTATAAGTTAATAGCTTGGATGGAGATGAGGAGAGCCAGGAATTCCACCCCTTTTAATAAGGGGGTGTTTTCTGGCTCTTTTTGTTTTTCAGAAAGGGGGGCACGCCACACATCCAACACAAACAGCAAAGGGGATGATTTGATGTTTCACTTATTTAAACCGGCTCCGCACATTGAGAGACTGGATGATTCAAAGACGGATGCGGCTTATAAACGGCTCAGGCTGCAAGTATTCTTAGGTATTTTTATCGGCTACGCAGGCTATTACCTGCTGCGGAAAAACTTTGCTTTTGCCATTCCTTATCTGCAGGAACAAGGGTTTTCAAAAACCGAGCTGGGATTGGTGCTGGCCGCCGTATCCATTGCGTACGGCTTTAGTAAATTTATTATGGGCATGGTGTCCGACCGCTGCAATCCGAGGTATTTTCTCGCGACAGGCTTATTTTTATCTGCAATTGTTAATATTCTTTTTGTTTCTATGCCCTGGGTAACTTCGAGTGTCACCATCATGTTTATTTTTATGTTTATCAATGGATGGTTCCAAGGAATGGGCTGGCCTCCATGCGGCAGAACGATGGCCCATTGGTTTTCTATTAGTGAACGCGGCACGAAGATGTCGATTTGGAATGTCGCTCACAACATTGGCGGCGGGATCCTGGCTCCGCTTGTCACTCTTGGAATTGCGATGTTTGTCACTTGGAAAAGCGTGTTTTTCTTCCCTGCCATTATTGCGATTCTGATTTCATTTTTAATTGTCCTTTTGGTGCGGGATACCCCTCAATCTTGCGGGCTTCCGCCAATTGAAGAGTACCGGAACGACTATCCAACACACGCTTTCAAAGATCAAGAAAAAGAATTAACGACAAAAGAAATCCTTTTTCAATATGTACTTAATAATAAGTTTCTTTGGTACATCGCATTTGCGAACGTATTTGTTTACTTTGTGCGGTACGGCGTAGTGGACTGGGCGCCTACTTACTTAACAGAAGCCAAAGGGTTCTCCCCTGAAGACTCCCGGTGGTCGTATTTCCTTTACGAATACGCCGGCATACCGGGAACGATCCTGTGCGGCTGGATCAGCGACCGCTTCTTTAAGAGCCGCCGCGCACCGGCAGGCGTTCTGTTTATGGCAGGTGTTTTCATTGCCGTATTGGTGTACTGGCTGAATCCGGCCGGCCATCCGCTGGTAGACAACATCGCTCTGATCAGCATCGGCTTCTTAATCTATGGACCTGTGATGCTCATCGGTCTGCAAGCCATTGATCTTGCTCCGAAAAAAGCAGCCGGAACTGCAGCTGGTTTGACCGGGTTTTTCGGATACATCGGCGGGTCTGCTTTCGCAAACGCGATTATGGGATTTGTCGTTGACCGATTTGATTGGAACGGCGGCTTCATCATGCTGGTCTCATCTTGTATACTGGCCATCGTGTTCTTGGCTTTGACATGGAATACGGGAAAACGGGCGGAGCATGTTTAAGAGAGAATGATGATTTCAAGCTCGTTCCATACAGCAGCGAAAATCGAAAAAAATCTTAACGAAAATAAATAAAAGATTAATATTTTCTAAAAACGCTATTCATATCGTTTTTTTATGATGGGGATGGGTCACAATTGCTGCACTGTTTAACTTAAGGGGGATTATAGAATGAGGAAAAATAGATTACTAGTTTTGATATTGTTGTCTTTTAGCTTGGCGGCATTTATTTGTCCGCCTGTCTCTGCCAAGTCAAAGGGGGACCTGCTGTCTCCTGAGCGTATCGTGAATGTCGCCCACCGGGGAGCTTCCGGATATGTGCCGGAGCACACGATATTGTCCTACGAAACGGCTCAAAAAATGAAAGCCGATTATATTGAATTGGATTTACAGATGACAAAGGACGGCAAGTTAATTGTCATGCATGATGAAAAATTAGACCGTACTACAAACGGAGAAGGCTGGGTCAAAGACTACACGCTTGCAGAAATCAAGCAGCTCGACGCGGGATCATGGTTTAATGAAGCTTATCCGGAAAAAGCACAGACTCGGTACGTCGGCCTCCAAGTTCCTACTTTGGATGAGGTATTAGACCATTTCGGAAAGCATGCCAACTATTACATTGAAACAAAATCGCCTGATACGTATCCTGGTATGGAAGAAAAACTGATCGCTTCCTTACAAAAACATAAACTGATAGGAAAACATAAAAAGCCGGGACAAGTTATCATTCAATCTTTCAGCAAAGAAAGCCTGTTAAAAATTCATCAATTACAGCCTAACCTGCCGACTGTTCAATTGATGGAAGCAAAGCAAATAGCTTCAATGACAGATGCTGATTTGGAGGAAATCAAAACCTACGCTGTCGGCGCGGGTCCGGATTATAAAGCTTTAAATCAAGAAAACGTCCGTATGATCCGCAGCCACGGCCTCCTGCTTCATCCTTACACAGTCAATACAGAAGCAGATATGCGCCGCCTGCTGGACTTAGGAGTTACCGGGGTGTTTACGAATTACCCGGATGTGTTTCATTATGTGAAAAAATCCTATAAAAAGTAAAAAAAGAGCTTTGAATCTCTGGATTCAAAGCTCTTTTGATTTGTAAATATATTAAATGAAAAGCCGTCTTAATTTATTTAATACGCGCTTTATGATAGAGGGTCTTTCTTTATAATAAACTGGTACTCTTTTCTTATAGTGCCCTAGCGCAATATCCACATTCTTTTTTTGTCTCAGCTGCTTTAAATCACTCTTAGAGACTGCGAAGCGAAAGTGGCACAACTGTTCGCTGCCACTGGATTTCTGAAGTATAACTTCAGGTTCATAAGTAAGAAATTTTGAAAATATAAGTTGAAAGCGGCTTGATTCATCCAAAGATACACTCGATGGCAAACTGAAATACCCTTTCACTTCAGAATCATTGTATGATAATGAAAAATTTTTAATATCAAGCTCTTGAGTTTTTAAGACAAAAGAAAGATTTCCCCATTTGGTTAAATAGGAAGACAATAATACCCACTCTGTATGCTCTTGAGAAAGAAATAAGGACTCTTTTAATAACACTGTTGGTTTTGCTCTTAATCTTACCGATTTCGTATAATCTTCTATCTTACTAATTAATCTTACATCCAATATGTCTCCTTCTTGATTAAAACGGAGAAGGGACTGTACCGGGATAAAGGTGTGAAAATAGGTAACACGTTCTTTTTTCAAATAGGAGGACTCAATTTCTATTGGGCGATGTTTTTCATAGCTGTTTCTGAAGGCCGGTAACGCAACACTTCCTTCTTGCTGACCCCTTAAAGAGATTTCAATAAATAAATTTTCTTTTGATGAATCAACGTGAGAATGATAACAAAACCCTTCCAGTAAAAGAGTGTTTTCCATACGTTTTAATCTTGTTATTTCACCTTCAAATTTATTGAGCCGATGAAAGGATATGGATTCATTTAACGCTAGTTCATAAGCCATTTTGGGTTTTGGATATACTTGTCCATGAAAAACCACCATATTGCCCGTATGTTTTTCCGAATACCAAAAAGCAATCAAATCCTCCATCTTGCCATTGTCAATCAACCGAAATAATAGCTTCTGTCTGGAGGAAAATTGAGAGTAATAATCTAGATAATGATACTTATCAAGCATTTTCTTAAATGTATTGAAAATATAAAGTTTGTCCTCTACTAAAAACGATCTTGAGATGAGCGCACTCAGTTCTACATCTAAAACTCTCTCCCAGTAGTGGTGAAAAACCATTAATTTTTTATCCTTGTCGAGTTCTAACGCTTCAATAGCAGCCAATGTCTCTTCAATTCTCAGCATGAAAAGTTTACCGGATAAAGGTTTTTTCGTTAACTGGACTCTTCCAACTGTCTGATGATTCGTCAAGTAATAGCATACATAATCTTTCACCAATGCAATGGAATTTGAATAGGCATATGCCTGGATCATAAACGGCTGATCCTCTCCAAGGGAGAAATGTTCCGGAAAACGAATATTATGTTTCTTCAATAAATCAAGTTTGAATAATTTCTGAGCACTCGTTGTAAAAAGAGCGTTTGAACCAAAAAAAGAAAAACAGTCCGGGTTTCTCTTAAAAATTGAAACAGGTACGCCTCTATTAATCCCTTCATAACGCCCTATGACAATATCACTTTGGTACTCAAGTATCTTTTCTTCCATTCTTTCCAAGGCTTCAATCCCTAAATAATCATCTCCATCAACAAAATAGATATAATCTCCTGTTGCAATATCTATTGCCTTATTTCTAGGCCGGCCAGGCGCTCCGCTATTCTCTTGATGAATCACTTTTATACAAGGGTATTTACTCATGTATTCATCTAATATGGCACCGCTCTCATCGGTTGAACCGTCATTCACACAAATAATTTCAAGTCTGTCTTGTCCGATAGTTTGATTTAACACACTATCTAAACATGTTTTTATTGAGTTTTGGTCATTATATACTGGTATTGCAATTGAAAATTTCATACCTTTCCCCCTATTCCTTTCGACGTACACATATATTTATCCTAATAAATTTTTATGGATGTTCAATAAATTGCATAAATGTAATAAAAAAGAAGTATACATTTAACTAGACAATTTTACCACAATTCTATTTTTATTCAGTTTTTCCAGGATGTATTTAAAGTAAATTTAAACAAACAGCATGAACAGAATTAAGAGTGCTCCCGAAGCTTAACAATGAACCCGTTTCTTTGAATCCTTTGTCTGGTGTCATTCCATAACAAAAAAAAACCTTGCGATACCTATCGCAAGGTTTTCTTATGTCATTCTATTCTTTTCCCTCAGCAGCTTCTGACTGTGTGCTTATCAGCTGGCTATTAATCTCCTTCGCATCTTTCAAATACTCTGTCTTGAATCCGCTCTTCAGCGCCCACACATAGAATACAAGTGATACAACCGCAATCAGAACCATATCCCAGCCGTAATGAATGACGTTCAGACCGCCGAATTTGTCACTGCCCAAATAGGAAATCATCATCATGACAAGCAGGTAAAACACCATCCATATGCCACCTTTAACGTTTTGGCCAAATCCTTTCCATTTCGCCTTGGCCTGGTAATAGAAATAAATCGGAAGTCCGATCAAAATAATAAACAGAACCTGCCCTGTTAACGGCCAGCGCGCCCAATACAGCACGAGCGACGCAAAGATAAATCCAAGCGGCGCAATCACGCTTAAGCCTTTTAATCGAAGAGGCCTGTACAAATCCTTCCCTGTCCGTCTCAATGTCATCACTGTAACCGGGCCGGTGATATAAGAAATTAACGTGGCTACAGAAATAATTTCCGCTAACACACCCCATCCTCTGAACAGGAACAAAAAGATAAACGAAACAATCAAGTTAAAAAACATCGCTTGGCGCGGAACTCCGTAAATCGGATGAAGCTTGCCAAACACGCTCGGCATGTATTTGTTCTTCTCCATTCCGTAAATCATGCGGGAAGTCGTCGCCGTATATGTAATACCTGTTCCGGAAGGTGACACAAAAGCATCCGCATATAATACGATGACAAGCCAGTTAATATTTAATGCAATCGCCAAATCAGCAAAAGGAGAATTAAAATTAAGATGGCTCCAGCCGTGAGCGATATCAGACGGATTCACCGCTCCGATGAAAGCAATCTGCAGAAGCACATAAATGACTGTCGCAACTAACAGAGAACCGACAACCGCAATCGGAATTGATTTCCCGGGATTTTTGGCTTCTCCCGCCATATTGATCGGGCTTTGAAATCCATTAAACGCAAACACGATACCTGAAGTCGCAACCGCAGTCAGAACACTTGCCCAGCCATTCGGTGCAATGCTTTGTCCCGCTGTAAAGTTTTCTCCATGAAATCCGACAAAGAGCAAAGCGCCAATTGTCAGGCCTGGAATAATGATTTTAAAAATCGTAATTAATGAATTCGCTTTCGAAAACAAATTGACTGTCCAGTAGTTCAGCAGAAAATAAATCAGAAGCAAAACAGAAGCGAACACCAATCCTTCTCCTGTCAGCGTTCCGTTGTTCACCAAATCGCTTGTCCATTTCGCCCATTCCCATGGCCATGAACTCATATATTGAACAGAGGCTACAGCTTCAACAGGAATAACGGATACAATTGCAATCCAGTTGGCCCAGCCTGCAATAAATCCGATAAACGAACCGTGTGAATATTGCGTATATTTCACCATTCCCCCTGCCTCAGGGAACATAGAACCTAATTCACTGTAAGAAAGAGCAATAAATAAAATAACGATCATGCCAATAACCCATGAAATAATGGCAGCAGGCCCCGCAATTTGGGCAGCGCGCCACGCCCCAAATAACCAGCCTGACCCGATCATCGACCCGAGTCCGACCATCATAAGGGCAAACGTTCCCATTCTTCGATGTAACTGATTCATATCGTAAACACCTTTCATGTATGATGACATTCTGTTGCTAAGTTATATTATTATTCTGATTACTTTACTTTGTCAATATTTATCGAATGATAGCTAAAATAATAAAAAATCAATGGATCTCGCCTTCCAATATAGGAATTTAGTCACTAGCTTCACCTAAAATAGAATTTACTGTAAAACAATTGATAAAATACACAGAGGT
This sequence comes from Bacillus sp. PK3-037, assembly GCF_054161355.1. Taxonomy (NCBI): domain Bacteria; kingdom Bacillati; phylum Bacillota; class Bacilli; order Caryophanales; family Bacillaceae; genus Bacillus; species Bacillus sp. PK3-037. The sequence continues at coordinate 3,892,179 of NZ_CP096408.1, forward strand.
TTAGCCTTAAGCAGAACGGGAATGATACAGGAAACATTATTTTTAAAATAGAAAGGAGTTATTACCATGAAACAAAAGCTGTTACTTTCCGGTCTCGCTGTTTCAACTGTCGGCATCACTTCTTATCTATTAAAAGACCCGTCAAACCGCCAAAAGGCAAGAGAATTCATTCACAGCATGAAAATGAAGATAACAAAACAACCAGATATGGAAACGTTCCCAGTCGATAAAGCCGGTCACCCGCACCCGCATGACATTGAGGACAACAAAATGGTATCCGAAGGCTCCATGTATCCTGTTCAATACTACGATGAAAAAAAGAAGTAATCAAAAAGCTCTCTTCAAAAAGGAAGAGAGCTTTTCTATTTAGCTTTTCCGTCTAATGCTGCTCATCACAAATCCGCTTTCAGGCAATGACGGCATTCTGGCAAGACTGTAATGCAGCGATTGTTTTGGCACGTCATATTCAACCTGATTGACAAGAAAATCCAGGCTCGCTTTCATCACTTCAATGGTAATCCCTTCCCCCGGACAGCGGTGGCCCTTCTCCGCGTTGCCCCCGCCTTGAGGGATGAAATCAAACGGATTGTCCTCCCGCTCTTTAAATCGCTCAGGCCGGAATTCATCAGGCTTGTCCCACATACGGGGATCATGATTCGTTCCATACACATCAAGCAGCACTGATGCACCCTTCTTAAACTCACAATCATTCCATCTAAAATCCTTTTTGACAACGGCTCCTAAAAACGGTCCGAACGGATAAAATCTGCGCACCTCCTGCACAAACATTTCTCTTTCCTGATTGCCTCCAGAACGAAGCCATTTCTTATACTTCGGGTGTTCATGCAGCGCCAACGCTGAAAACGAAATAAAGTAAGCTATCGCTATAATCGGACGCAGCACATTAATGAGCTCGATGGCTGCCATGCGGGCATCAAGCCGGCTCCCATTCTCTTGCGTATAAAAAGCCATTTCATGCAGCGCTGATCCATTTTCTGTTTCCAGCCTGCCGCCGCGGACCTCTTCAATCATTTTTTCAATCCACTCTTCTGTTCGGGGTCTTGCTCTTCTTCCCTTCCAATGCCGCGGTCCCACAGCACCGAACGCGTCTACCATATCAATGAAATCGTCCGCTCTCTCTTTCACTTCCGTTTCCTTCAGCGGAACACCCGCCCAATAGCACGCCACCCGGCATAAGATTTCTTTTGCTTCATCAAACAACACAACTTGATCCGCCATTTCCCATCTTGTTACAGCCGATTCCCACTGCTCTGTCATCAGCTCAGCCAGCCGTTTTTGATGGGGCGGTGTCATCAATGACAGAAAAAGCAGCTTCCGATGAATATGAGCGTCGCCATCCATTGTCTGGATCGCATTGACGCCAAACAGCGATTTCTGCACTCGTTTCGGGAGAGCACCCTGCCGCTGAAACCGTTCGGTATCATAAAATACCTTCGCAGCCTCCGCGCCGCTCATACAAATAAATGTTTTTCCAAGCAAACGTGCCTGGAACAAATCCGAATGGTAATGCTCTTTTCTATTCTTTATAAACAAATATCCTTCCCGCATCAAAGCCACACTGTTATCGAGGCTTTTGTCATGTGGAATCTGCTCATTCATCCCGCAACCCTGCCTTCCTTTTTTACTTCTGTTTTCACGTTATCTCACGAAGATAAACCCCATTACAGTATTTGCTTCCAAGCATTTTTTCATTACTTTTAAAGGTAGAAAAGCAGAAATGGAGAAAAGATAGATGATCATAACAAAGGGGAGATCAAAATGAAGAAATGGATATATGCTTTTCTTGTGCTGTTCATTGCCATGACAGGAGGTTTGTCCGTTCATGCAAAAGCGCCCGCCAATGAAACAAAAAAGCACCTGAATATCAGCCGAATGAATGTGGATAAGGAGTTCAAGGATACTGACGGAACCTTCATCCTTCATGATTTAGAAAAGGATAAGACATTTGTCTACAACAAGGAACGGGCCAACAAAAGACAAACTCCGCAATCTACCTTTAAAGTGACCAATGCCTTAATCGGCTTGCAGGTAAAAGCTGTCCGGGATGAATACGATGTCAAACGCTGGGATGGCGTCAAACGCGAATTTGAGTCATGGAACCACGACCATACACTTGGCTCAGCCATGCGGGAATCTGCCATCTGGTATTACCAGGCATTAGCGAGGGACATCGGCGAGGAAAGAATGAAAACATGGCTTCATACCCTGTCATACGGAAACGAAGATATCAGCGGTGGAATCGACCAGTTTTGGCTGCAAAGCTCTCTGACAATCTCTCCGTTGGAACAAGAAGCCTTTATGGATAATCTTTACAAAGAGAAGCTCCCGTTTAACAAAACGGTCATGAAAACGGTCAAACGCATGATGATTCAAGAAGAAGGAGATCATTATACGCTTTACGGCAAAACCGGAACCCGCCTGACAGACATGAGATTAGGGTGGTTTGTCGGATTCATCAAAACAGAGCACGGCTCCTATACGTTTGTCACCAATGTTGATGACTCCGGTATAACAGCCAAAAACATCACAATTGATATTCTAAAAAAATATGGCCTGATTACTTCATAAATGAATGAGCCCTGTAAACGTACAGGGCTCTTAAATGTCATGCTCAAAGCAATAATGATCCACAAGCTCTTCAATCAAATCATGATCCGGGTAATCCCCGTTAAACTCAAATTCAATTTCTCCAACAAATTCTCCATGATGATACACGTGGATCGCCCCATTTTGCCGGACGACACTAAACTCCGGCTGAAACGTATATCCGCTTCGTTCAATCGCACCCAATTTCATTCCCGCCTTTCTCAAAGCAGTAATTCATACACCTCATTTAACTCCTTGGCCCGTTTTTGATCCTGTTCGTCTTGGGCATACTTAATTTCCTTTTCCAGCACCTGGTTCAGGTATGACATCTCATCGTCATCCAAATCCTTTACAAACTCCTCTTCATTGGCATACCGCTTCGCCAGCATCTTCTTGCAAATTCGCAGACAGACTTCGTTTTCAAGATGATTTGAAAGTGACTCACGCAAATAACCGAGTGTAACATCCATATTATAAGCACCTTTCCTTTGCGTTCTTTATCCTATAGGTTGCTGAAATGAGAAAAATCCATACGCAAAAAATGAAAAAAGAGACATCAGTCAATGTCTCTTTTTCCTGTATTATTCAGCTGCTTGATTTCTTTTTGTAAGATCCGCCTGCACGCGCTTCCCAATTCCAAAAGCATAATAACTGATGACCACAAGAGCTAAGAAAATAATCCCTACAATTAGAGATATCCGAGTATCATCATTAAACCACATGCCGACAAGAACCATCAGCAAGAAAGCAATCGTCAAATAATTTGTGAAAGGTGCAAACGGCATTTTGAACGGATGTTTATCTAACGCCGCGCCCTTCGCTTTTCTGAATCCGAGGTGGCTGATCAAAATGATAAACCAAGGAATCATCCCCGGCAGCACGCTTGCGCTGTATACATAAACGAAAATCTTCGGCGGCGCAACATAGTTCAGCACAACACCGACAGCTAATCCGATCAGCACCGCGATTGTGCCATACAGCGGCACACCATTACGTGAAATCTTCTTAAAAAATTTCGGGGCTTGTCCATTGACGCCTAATGTATAAAGCATGCGGCCCGCGCTGAAAATACCGCTGTTACAGCCGGACATTGCCGCCGTGATAACGACAAAGTTAATAATGCCGGCGGCTGCCGTAATTCCAACTTTAGAAAACGTAGACACAAACGGGCTTCCAAGTGAATTCAGCTCATCCCAAGGATATACCGTCACGATCACAAAAATAGCACCGATATAGAAAATCAAAATACGCCAGATAATGCTTTGAATCGCGTTGCGCAGCGTGTTTTGCGGGTCCTTTGCTTCTCCGGCAGTAATCCCGATCAGCTCAACCCCTTGATAAGCCGCAATAACCAGAGACAATGCAAAGAAAAATCCTGAGAAACCGCCCGCAAAGAAGCCTCCGTGAGACCACAGATTAGACAAACCGATGGCATCTCCGCCGTTGCCAAAGCCGAAGAAGATAATCCCGATTCCGGCAATAATCATTAAGATAATCGTCACGATTTTAATCATCGCAAACCAAAACTCAAATTCCCCAAACGACTTAACAGAAATTAAATTCGCCGCGCCAAGAATCACCATTGCCACGATACCAGGTATCCAAGCAGGCAAATCCGGGAACCAATACTTCATATAAGAACCGACAGCGATAATTTCTGACATGCCGACGATAATCCACTGGAACCAGTTGCTCCATGCTGTTATATAACCTGCCATCGGATGAATATATTGATGGCCGAACGTCGCAAAAGAACCTGTGCTCGGCTCGACATACAGCATTTCACCCATCGCACGCATGATAAAAAAGATAAAAATTCCACATATTGCATAAGCCAGAAGGACAGACGGGCCAGTCCATGAAATCGTGCTGGCAGAACCCATAAACAAGCCAACACCGATCGTGCCGCCCAAAGCGATCATCTGAATGTGACGGGCGCTCAAACCTCTCTTCAATTCTTTATTTTCCACTCCGCTTCCTCCTCTTAAAAACGAATACATGTACAGCTCAACCGAAATAGGATCAAGGCCGTCCAGCCTCCAAAACGTTCTTCATTTCTTATTAAGCTGAAAATAACAGAAAATTCAATCATAAAATTGTTAGATAATCTCCAAAATTACTTATTTCATCATAATAAATTTCTCTGGAAAATACAATTGTTTTTTTCAGAGAAACACCTATATTCGTAGTTTCGAATTGTGAACTTTATTTACATTCTTTTATATAGATATAATGTAATGTTTATATTTCATCGTTTCTCATAAAAAATAAGCTGTTCATCAAGAACAGCTTGCCTACTTAATAATGTACGCCCGGTTGACGCTGTCACAAACCACTCAGTATCTCCGGTGCCATAATTCCATGAATGGAGCTGTAACTTCGCGATAGCTGCTTGACCATTTTGCTATATGCAGCAGAGTTTATACTTAAACAACAGCAACATCCAAATGAATTTATTGATTCATCATATGATCCTCTGTTACGTGAAGATAATATGTTTGTTTGACTAAAGCTAGTAGATGCTGGACTTCATTCTCATTTTCTAAACAAAAATAAAGTCTGGCCAGATCAAAACTTGAACTTTGCTTTTCATCAACAACATCACCTTCTTGGTATAACAATTCAACCTCCATTATGCCATCGAGCTTTTCCCAGTCCTCAATGGGAGTAAATTCTTTTATTGTTCCGTTTCGGCAAGGCAGGCTAAAGTACCCGACAGTCCCCTCTATTGGATTGACCATGAGATTTGGATCTTTACCTATGGAAGCGTTAAGAGAACTTTCCCATAAAGAAATATTGAATTTTTTTTCTATCATGCGGCTGATCCCTCCGCCCCCAATGCGCATCGCAATCTCACCGACGATCAATTCACCTGAAGGAGTTCTGTATATTTCAAGATGCCCGGGACCGTCTGTGATTCGAAATGCTTGAGCAACAGACTTCTGAAGTTCTAATATTTCAGCATAAAGCGGATCATCTTGACTTAAAATGAATGATCCTTGGATTTTAGCCATTCCTTTTAGCAAAGGCACTGTATATTTTGATATTGATACAAAAAGAATCTCTCCGTCAGCGTATAAAGTATCGCAATGAAACTCTTCCATTTCTATACATTTTTCGACAATCATAAGAGAGTGATTCTTCTTTAGTTCACCTAAACCGTCCGATGTTGAATATAGGCTTTCAAAATGATGTAAGGATTCGATTATAAAAGTATTTAAGGCACCCGAACCAAGAGCCGGCTTTACAATTATAGGCCAGCCTAGTTTCTCGCCTGCTGCAGGGATATCTTCTACCTGACTTAAGCACAAAAAATCTGCAACAGGAATCCCTTCCATTTTAAGTTTTGTCTTCATCGCCAATTTATTCGTCATATAAAGAGATGTTTCAAATTCAGGACCGGCTATCCCAAAATAAGAGCGAAGAAACCCGCCTGTTAATATACTCTTTTCGGTTGTGGTAACAATATGATCAATTGGCCCCACTTTTAATATCTCAAGCATCAAACTCTTCATAACCGTTACATCTGTTATATCATCAACGATGTATACATGATCCGCCCAATGTGAATAAAGAGGAGCATAACACGATCTCGTAATGACAGATATATTGATCGTATCATTTGTTTCCTTATCTTTTTGAAAAAACTGAATAGGCTCTGGTTTATCGGAATTAATGAGTAGAATACGATGCATCAGAATAAACTCCTTTTCAATACAATATATTGTAAGTAATCTGATTTTCCAATGTATCCAAAAGCATCCAACTAGGGTGATCATATTTCATATCACCTATATTGATCAAATAACGAGATGCAGCGTCTAATGTGATAGGCTTACCATTTATAATGTGTTTTCGTTCGTAATAAGGATGATTCTTTTTCTCCTGAACTTCAAACAGTACATTTTGATGGTTATGGCCATAAAAAATCCACGGTCTGCTCCAATAATGAATATGGCTGGGCCTCCAATAGTCTTCTTCCTCCATCCAGTCAAATGTATGACCGTGCGTTAATCTGACCACTGGAGTTAAATAAATGTCTAAAGGCATGTGAGTCAAAAAGTTATAAAAGTCTATCGGAATTTCTTTCTCAGGGATCAGACTTAATATCCTCTCCTCTTGATTGCCTTTTATCACTCGTATACCTTTTAACAAATCAATTAACTCCCAATCCAAATCTAAAACTTGTTCTATGGACTGAAACTGAAAATCTTTTAAATCCTTTTTAGGAACCTTAACTTCAAAAACATCTCCCAAACAAATGATCTCATGTATAGAAGAAAAGGTTTGGATATGCTCCAAAACCTTTTCAAGATTATTACGTTTCCCATGTATATCTGTTATGAAGGCATAGCGCAAGAAGCAGAATCCCCCTTAACGATTTTGGCCAAACTTTTTTTCTATATAATCCAAGACATGCTGGTTGTATTCCAGTTTGCCTGGAATGACCACATTATCTTCTTCATCAATTAAAGCGGGTATATAAGGAACGCCTGTTTTTTCTATTAATTCTGTCCGCAAAGTCCGATCCTTCGGAAGGTTTACATTGATATACGTTACATTCAGCTCAGTTAACTTCTCTCTTACCGGTTTGCAATAAGGACATGGCTCCCTCTGATATAATTTAAGCATTTTGTATGACCTCCGCTCCTAATGCTTCACTCAAAGCAGTCATGCTGGTCCCAGGCTGAACCTGATAACCCATTTCTGTTAACACCAACTCTATTATCCCGAATATTCCGAACAAATCGATTTCATCAACAGCTCCAATATGCCCAATCCTGATCATTTTTCCTTTAAATTCACCTTGACCGCCTGTTATCGTAAGCCCATATTCTTTATTTAGTTTTTGTAATAATAGAGCTGCGTCAATTCCCGATGGAGTCAACGCTGCTGTCACTGTATGACTTCTCACATGAGGAGATTGTACAAAAAGGTGAAAACCTAATGCTTCCAATCCTTTTTGCGTTGCCCTGGCGATACGGGCATGCCGCCTCGTCGCATTCGAAAGGCCTTCTGCTTTCAATAAATCTAGTGACTTTTTCAATGCTAATAATAAAGATACACCCGGACTTGAAGGCGCCATAGGATAAAACTTTTTAAATCTTTTAAATGAAAAATAGTAAGTGGAAGGCTGAACATCATCAATCAACTTCCAAGCTTTCGGCGAAATAGCAACAAAAGCGAGGCCCGGCGGCATCATAAATCCTTTATGAGAGGCTGCTAATACGATGTCTAATCCCCAATCATCCATTGATAGCTCATGAGAAATGAGACCGCTTATAGCATCAACAATCACCAGCACATCTGTATCTCTGAACAATGCCCCGATGGCTTGTACATCATTAACTGCTCCTGTTGAGGTTTCACTATAAACAGCGAGCACTCCCTTTATATTCGGATGCTGCTTATACGCTCTTTCAACTTCTTCAATATTTACAGAAGTTCCCCAAGGAGCGTTTACGGTGACCACCTCTAATCCGAAGACTGTACAGATATCTGTAAAACGCTCTCCAAAGTAACCATTAGAGACGACTAAGACTTTATCTCCCCTGTTAAAGGAGTTTGATACAGCTGCCTCCATCGCCCCCGTACCTGAAGATAACAAAATATAAATATCTTGTTTTGTCAAAAAAAGATCTGGGAGTTCGCGATTAATTTCATTGATAATATCTTCCATTTGCCGAGATCTGTGATGAATCATTTCCTGTGCTCCCGCCAATAAAATGTCCTGCGGAACTTGCGTAGGTCCCGGCGTAGCCATCCGTAACTTCCTCATCTCAAACAACTCCCCTCATATATTCATTACCGATCAACATAGATTTTTCGTTCTGCTTCCCTTAAATCAAAATCAAATAATACGATCCTATGGCTTTCCGAACAAGCCAGCTTATGATTTTTGTATGGAACCATCACACTTGTCCCCATCATTGAAGACCATACATGTGAAAAACCATTCGGGTCACCGGTCGTGTTAAAGTGCTCGTATTGTTTATTTTTTGAAGCAATTGATTCTAAACATTGAAGCAAGTCTTGTATGGTGCCTGGTTCATAACGCATGACAGTGAGACCTACTGTACTGCCGGTTACACAAACCTTTGCTACACCTGAAGATGGCTCTAATTGAGATAATGAGTCTGTTACTTGTTCTGTAATATCATAACTTTGATTAAAGCCTTTTGATTGAATCGTGATTTCAACCACTTTATTTTCTCCTTTATTTTCTTTTTTCCGAAAATTACAGGGCGTATCTCTCGCTGAATCCTGAACCTTCCAAAACACCTGACCCGCTCACTTCAAAACCAGAAAGCTTTCCCGCAAGCTCAAGACACTGATTTATTTTTCTCTCCAGTTCATTCTGGTGTACAGGGCGTATAAAATGGTTCCACATGTTGTTTCCTTCCGTAAAAATCCTTTCTATATGCGGTACAATCAATTCTTCATGATTACTTACCCGCTTAATTTCGCAATCTGTTGAAGGGAATAAATCAGGATAAATCATAGACTCAACCAAAAATGATTCTCCTCGTTCTGCAAAAGGAATAACCTTCTTAAAAAAAACCGGGTCAATGGCCATTTTATGTTCAGTTGACCACAGATTTTCTTTTACAGATTCAATTTGATGAGAGAGACCGAAGTATTCAACAAACTCCGGATATTTAGAAAGTGTGCCGAGTCCCAAATGAGGATAATCCGGCCACCCTGCGGCCCGTAACTTTCCGTCTTCGATCCAAAGGAACGTCTTATCACCGCTTATGAGCTTGTATCCATGTTTACTCACTAATTCCAGCAATAAAGTTGATTTGCCTTTCCCTTTTGAACCTATGATGAGGGTTGCTTTGTCATCTTTTAACGCGCTGGTTGCATGCACCACTGCCACCCCATAGTTCTCTTCATTTTTCAATACTAAATCTCTAATGAACTCAATGAAAACCAGTTCATCCTGCTCTGTATGCTGTAACTGTGTAGAAATAATGATTTTCTTGTTTTCTCTATCAAATGAGAGAATCGTATCTGTTTTTGTACATTTCACATATTCAATTCCTTCAACTGTTACTCGTTTACAAGGAATGGTAAAATACTCAGTCGCACTTTTTCTGATATAAATATCCTCACCGTTATGAAAGTCTATCGCTTGAACTTCTTCTTTATGAGGAGTGATGTAAACATCAGCCAAACGATCTTCTTCATGCCTTCCCTTGTTAATAAAAAAGTGTGTACTGAAAAAATCAAAAACATGATCTAATGATAATGACGGTTCAATAAAGAAATTGATTTTCGAATGTAAATAGGCTAGTGAAACAATATGATATTGGTCAGACATCATTCTAAAATGACTCCTCTCGTATTTTATTTGATCGTACTGGTGACAGAAGCGCCGGAGTTATACATATCTTCCTGTTTTCTCATGTCATACATGCCTTGAAGTTCGAAAACAGTTTTCATAGGCACAATGTGATCTTCTACACCAACAGTATTTCCATCAAGAAGAATCTGAGAAAATGTCTCCTGCATGGCCTTAATAGAGCTTCTAAGACCGTGGTTGGCATAAATGACCATATCGATGCCTAATGGTTTCATTTCGTCTACAGTTATATGCGGGTATGTCGTAGGTACAATCACAATAGGTACTGCTCCAGTAAACTGTTTGACGAATTCTTTAATTTCGTTTGGCTGGTTTTCTTTTGAATGGATCAGAATGGCATCAGCTCCTGCTGCCTCATAAGCATAGGCTCTTTTTAATGCTTCCTCTAATCCTTGGCCCGCGATTAAAGCTTCTACTCTAGCAATAACAACAAAATCAGGATTTCTTTGAACATCTTTTGCCGCTCTGATTTTATTTGAGAATTCATCAATAGAAGCTAATTTCTGCGATCCCTTTACGAAACTGTTTAATTTAGGAAACAGCTTGTCCTCTATGCAAATACCCGCAATTCCGTTCCTCTCATATTCTTTTACCATACGTATCACATTGTTCACACTTCCATAACCAGAATCGCAATCACAAATGATTGGAATTGATGTAGATTCATTCATCCCGATCGCAGCTTGCAGATTTTCTGTCATCGTCAAAATATTAGCATCAGGAACAGCATAAGATGCCGAAATTTCTAATCCGCTGGCCCATATTGCATCGAATCCGGCTTGTTCAGCAAGTTTAGCGCTTAAACCGTTATGCGCCCCCATGACTCTCACGACTTGATCGGAATATAACAACTCACGTAATTTTTTAGCTTTCATTTTGCACTCTCCTGTCTAAAGTTTTGATCGATAACTGATTCAATGGAAGACATGTCAACTTTTTTAGGTAAGCTTTTTCCGAGTAAGGTTGATACTTCTAAGGGGTCAAGATTGACTTCTTGGCATTTTTGAATGACTAAATCATAGAAATAGTAGTGGATATTGCTGATTCCGCTTATAATCTCTGGAGTGGAAATTCTCATTGGTGAAGATAAAATGGAAGATAGTACATATTCAGCTGCAGTTAAAATGGGATCTAGTTTGTATGGGATATGGAACTTGTCCCAATGATGTAATGCACTTATAAATTGTTCTGTTGGAAGGTTTCCCGCACCTCGAGCCATCCCGCATAATGATGTATCTATAAAGGCTGCCCCCGCATCCATTGCTGCAAGAGCATTTGCAAAGGCTAATCCAAGATTGTTATGTCCGTGAAAACCAACTGGACAATCCGCCTGATCACATGCAGCAGCTACCCTGTTTTTAACACCATCCGGCGTTAAATTTCCGAAAGAATCAGCCATATAAAACACATCCGCACCAAAAGCATGCGCTTTTTTCGCTAGCTCAGCCACGTCCCTCTCTTCAATATAACTGGCTGCCATTACATTAAAACTAACGTGAAAGCCTTGATTTTTCAGATATTCAATATACGGTAAAGCATCTTCGGCATTATGAGGATACGAAGCAACACGCATCCATGGAATCTGCTGCGGATTCAGATTATCCAATAGATGAAGCTCACAGACTGATGGGACAACCATCGCCGCTAATTGTGAATGGCTCATCTTCGGCAGCTCATCTAGAAGTTCAGGTGTACAGTTTGCTAAACTCCCGACAGATTTTTCTTTATTGCTCCCCGAACCCCCTACATAACCGATTTCTATGATATTCACATTGGCTTTATCCAAGTTTCTGATAATTTGACCGATGTCTTCAGCAGAAAAAAACCAGTTATTGAAATTACCGCCGTCCCGAAGTGTACAATCTATTACTTGCGTATTCATACTGACACCTCATTTTCTAAAGTGATTTCATGTGTAAAACGCTGAACGATTTCTTGCGGTGTCCAATGCACTCTTTTACCGATTTTTTCACTTCGTGGTTCAACTTTAATATGGATGAGTGCCGGACCTTCGTTAGGCAAATCAAAGCTTTCCTGTACGGAATTGATTTCAACGGCATACTTATATCCCACCTGTAAAGCGATATCTGTTACATTCATTAGCGGAACCGTCTTTTGCCCGCCCGTACTTTCATGCATACCGTTATCCAAAACAACATGTATGAAATTTTTAGGCTTTTGATGGCCGATCATCGTAATAATCCCCATATTCATTAAAAACGAGCCATCTCCATCCAGCACAACCAGAGGAACATCAGGATACACGGCAGACAATCCTAATCCGACAGGAGCAGCCATCCCCATAGAGCCAACCATATAAAAATTCTTGGCTCTGTCATCTATGTTGTACAAATCACGGCTTATATGACCGCATGTACTAACCAAATATGCTGACGGAAACTGTTCTAAAACAAGCTGAATTGCGTCATGTTTATTCAAACTGACTCCTCCTATATTTCATCTTTAATTAATATCGCAACAGGGCGGTTTGTCTTTTCGATTAAAAAAAGCGCCTCTACTAACGTGTCTTCAGCATTTTCATCATCCAGCTCTTTGTAAGGGATGTCCACTGAATGGAGTAAATCAGTGAGTTTTTCACCGATTATGTCATGTTCAACAGCATCATTACCGTATGCCCCTCTCCAGCTAATGAGCAATAAAATAGGAATGTCATATATGAAGTTAAAGGATGTAAGTACATTTAAGCAGTACCCTAAGCCTGAATTTTGCATGAGCATCACGCATTTTTTCCCGCCTAGATACATACCGGATGCAACACCTAAAGCTGAATCTTCTCTAATGGAAGGGATAAACGTAATATTCTGTTTTTCCGCAGTTTCATTTGATTCCAGCAGCCTGAAAAAACCTTTTAACAATGAACATGGCACTCCGGTAAAATGTGTATAGTTGTTTTCTGTAAGTGTACTCAGCATTCTTTCTGCAGTTGAGTTCAAATCGAATTCTCCCCTTACATGAAATAAGTAATGATTATTTATTCATAACCTCAGCTTCATTAAATTGAATGAATCTATGCTTTCTGTTTCCGATACGATATGCTGTTAAGGCAAAACAGATCGACAAAGCTGCAACTAAGAAAATCGTTCTTCCGCCAAAAAGGCTGAGGATCATGCCTCCAAGCCACGGGCCTATAAACTCGCCTATATTATAGAAATTCTGCGCTCCATAATAAGCTCCCCTCATACTGTCAGGGGCCAACTCATCCATTAATACATTCATTGATGGAAAACATAGGATTTCGCCCATAGTTAATATAAACATAGAAATACAGAAAGTAAGCCAACCGGTTGAGAAAGCAAAACCAATATTCCCGATGATACAACACCCGGTTCCAACAGAAATCGTTGTCATTGATTTATATCTCTCAAAAAGCCGTGTTAATGGAAGCTGCAATATAATGACAGTTACAGCATTAATGGTTATTAAAATTGAGAAAATCTTCACGCCGTTCACGAAATCAAGATTGAGGTACTGAAGCAAGGTACTCTCCATCTGAGAATAACTAAATAACAAGAATATTCCGCCTGCTATATAATAACGAAGAGCAACATCCTTTTTTAGCGTCTTTACAATAAACGACAAATGAAATTCTTTTTTTGAATTTCTTTTATGTTTCAAAAGCAGTTTATTCATCATAAATAATAATAAAAGAGCATAACAAAGGTATACCGCGCCAGTAATAATAAAAGGAGTTCCGCTGCTCACGAGCCCCAGGTATGTTCCTAATAGCGGACCTAAAGCACCGCCAACGTTAATAGCCAGATACCGTAAAGAAAAAATACTGAGCCTCTTCTTGCTATCTGCTAATTCAACCATTAAAGCTTTCGAAACCGGCTCGAAAAAGGAATGACACAGACCGCTTAAAATATTTAACAAACTGAACCATAAAATTGTATGAACAATGCCAAAAAGAAAGAAAACAATACTCCAAATAAAAATGGAACATAACATAACACTTTTTCTGCCGATTCTGTCAGAGAGGGTGCCGCCAATGATTCCGCCTATCGTAGTTGCAAAATATCCTAAGCCAATAACCAATCCAATGACACCGAAACCCTCTCCTGTTTCTTGATGGAGGTAAATAGCCAAAAACGGCGTTGTCATTGATTTTGCTGCTTTTGTGACAAGAGTTCCCACAAGCAGAAACTTAATGATCGGATGTAATCCGAAAAACTCTTTTATTTGAGAGACCACGTTGATTGGCCTTCCCAAATCATATTCTCACTGCACCATGAGGCAACTTGATGAATTCTATTAATCAGTACATCTTCCGAATCCCCTTTGATTAAGTAACTTGATACCACATCTACACTAGAAGAAGCACCTTGAAAAATCTCCCCTTCTTTAGCAGATATCTTTTGCTTTGTTATCCAATTCTCAAAAGGAATTGAAGGAACTTTGACCAGCCGCCCGTGTTTAGGAGGAATTAAAATCCATCCGCTTAACTGTTTCGGCCCTCTTTTAAGCTGTGAATCATTTGGAATATCATAGGACAGGCCGCATTGTTTTTTCACGCAAACCTCATTCAAGTCAAAACCAAATCCTTGCTGTGTAGCCTCACGTATTAACCCACCTCCAGTCCGGCTGGCAATTTCGCAAAACACTAGCTTATCATCCGGAGTATGAAACACTTCCGCGTGAAAAGTAGTTGTTTTTGGTGATGGCAGCGCCTTTAGTGCTTTTTCAACAATGTCCGTTAGTCTGGCGGTCAATGGATTGTCAGCACCAAGCTGATAACTGGCTAAAAATTGTTCCTCTTGGAAAGCCAAACATCCGTTTATATACCGAGAGGGCCAATTTAATGTCATCTGTCCATCTATCAGCATCCCATCAATATGGTACATATCACCATCAACAAACGTTTCCGCTTCCATATTTTCACTGAGCCCTTTAGATAGATATTCCATCATGTCTGATTCATTTTTCAGCACCTTTGTACCGACAGATCCCGACCCGTCTATTGGCTTGACGACTACCGGAAAACCAAACTGCTGTACAAAAAGGTACAGGTCAACCGAAGATTCAATTTTCCGATAAGGAGGAACAGGAATCCCCGCTTCTTCCAAACGCTGCTTCATTAACACTTTGTCCCGAAATAATAATGCACTCTCATAAGACTGCCCTTCCACTCCTAAATGAGTACGGAGTTTACCTGCTCTTAAAAGATCATACTCAGACATTGCAATGATCGTATGAAATCTATATGTTTCATGTAACTCCAGCGCTCTGATTTCAATACATCCATTAACAGGGTACTCATCAAATGACTCGATCTGATCATAGTTTTTACATTCGTTCAATCGTTCAGTTGAAGTTAGCATGACGATAGGTTCTTCTAAATCCTTCAGCCATAAATCATACGGAGATTTAGAATATGAGGTTTTATTCAATATTAAAGTGCTAATCGCTTTTACTCCTCTCTTGTACGGTCTTTTGGTTCATTAATGATTCTTTAATAAACCATTTACATCACGAATCGACTCCATCGCTGATTTTACCTTTTCAAATTGCAACTCGACAGATTTAATATTGTTTTTAAACTTGCCGTTCAACTCTTTGCCAAAGTGATAATCGTGAAGAGCCCCAGTATCTTTTAAGATATTGCCTGTTAAAATACACAAAACTGATTCATCTTTGTCTATTATGTGCTGTGACCTCAATTGGCGGAGTCCTGCTGCAGTCGAGGCAGAGGCAGGCTCGCAACCCACTCCTGTTCTGTCGATTATTGCTTTTGCATCAAGAATATCCTCGTCTGTAACAGAAACAGTGATTCCATTTGTATCATCCAACACCTTTTTTGCTTTTTTCCAGCTAGGAGGATTTCCTATATTCAATGCAGAAGCTCTAGTATACGGAAATGGTTCTGGATCAAGGGTTTCTTTCTTTTCACTAATCATTTGATGAAATGGACTGGCGCCCTCTGCTTGTATGATGGCTACCCGAGGTATCTTGTCTATGAAGTGTAGAGCATATAAATCACGGAGCCCTTTCCCTAAAGCCGTTGCATTGCTAAGAGCACCCCCAGGAACAATAATCCAATCAGGCAATTGCCAGTCTAGATATTGAGCGATTTCATAAATAATGCTCTTTTGGCCTTCAATTCTGAAAGGATTAATAGAATTGCATATATAAAAACCAAAATCACTGCTATACTTTTCCAAAAACTTGATCCCGTCATCATAAGTTCCCGGAATACTGAATACATTTCCACCGTAAGCAGCTGTCTGTAATACTTTATTCATTGAAATTTCTTTATCTGGCACAAAAACGTAGGAGGAAGCATTTGCAAGAGAAGCATACATTCCCAATGATGAAGAAGTATTTCCAGTAGACGTGCAAGCGTATTTTTCATAACCTAAATGTTTGCCATGTGAAACAGCAACAGTCATGCCGTTATCCTTAAATGAACCGCTGGGATTTTCACTTTGCGCCTTTACATATACCTGTCTAACCCCTGTATATGTCGATAGCATCTCAGAGCGGTATAATCCTGTGTTCCCTTCATATTTTGTAACGATGCTTTCAACAGGCAAGTCTGGATAGATAAGTTCCTTATATCTCCAAACTCCGCTTGCAAAAACAGACATGCGTTCAGATAGACGTTCATGAAATACATGCTTTAAAAAATCGGGATCGTATTGAGAAAAATCATGAACAATATCTAGCAGTCCACCACAAGAACATTGATACTTAAAATCATCAGGAGACATTTCTTGGCCACAGTCAATACAAATTAGTTTCATTTTTTACTAGACATCAAGCTGCCTCTCACCACCTATAAAGTATTTATATGTGGATTTATAATAATATAGACAAATGGAAATTTCTAATATATATATATTTTATAATCATAATTATTTTTTATGAATGGAGAGATGAACGGTGAATCTTCATGCATTGAGACTGTTCTACACTGTAGCTGAGGAAGGAAATGTCACAGGCGCCGCAAAAAAACTAAATATAAGTCAGCCTGCTGTAACAGCTCAGATTAAAAAACTAGAGAAAGAAATAGGACTAACTTTGTTTCACCCTAGAGGAAGAGGTGTCTTTTTAACGCAAACAGGTCTCCAGCTTGCTAAACAAGCAAAAAGATTATTCTCACTCCAACATGAGATTGAATCCTATCTGGAACATATAAAAGAAGGCTCTGTAGGAACCCTGCATATCGTGACCACTAGTTTACCAGCTAATTTTTTACTCCCGAAGTGGATCAGCCGATTTAAAAGAGAATACCCTGATGTTGATGTAGAAATTACCACAGTCAATTCAACAGAAGCCATAAATCAACTAGTAAATTATAAAGCTGACATCGGTATTATTGGCGGAAACAGGACATTTAATAAACACATTAGCAGTTCATTATTATTGGAGGATGAAATGTTATTTATCTCTAATAACATACATAAATATGCAGAACAAACCATCTCGCTAGCGGAAATGGTAAAAGAACCGTTTGTTTTTCGTGAGGAAGGGAGCTTCTCTAGGGAGTTATTATTCTCTTTATGCAACCTTTTCAATGTGAATAAGCCATGTACCGGATTACAAATGAACGGACTAAATGAAACCATTAACACTGTCATAGAAGGATATGGCGTAACATTTGTTTCTTTCCTTGAAGTCAATAGTTATTTATCAAGAGGAGATGTGAAAAGAATTAATGTGGAACATGTAGAGGTTACTAACCCTATTTCGCTATGCTGGAGAAATGATGATGTCATCTCGACAACAGCATTTAATTTTATTGAACTAATAAGAACAGATAAAATGGAATAATCTTATCTCTCTATCGAATCAATCCCAAAAGATCCTAAATACCTTCTATTTATTATATGAATTCATCGCCCTCATCATATCACTTGCACTCTTTTAATTTTATATGTAATGAGCAGTTTTTCTTCGTGCTGAAAAACCCCTTACATATTCAGTCTAAGGGGTTTACATTTTATCATTTTTGAAATTGAAATGAGTTCCTGTTTTATCTGTTTTTAAATGGTACGTCATATGAAGAAGCCTGCATATATCATCAATAATCTTTAGCCCAAGCCCATCACTGTTCTTATTCTGGTCAAACCCAATACCATCATCGCGAATAGAAACAGTGCCATCTTCGATCGTGACTTCCATCTTATCAGCTTTTGCATGCTTTAATGTATTTTGAAAAATATTATCAAACAGCCTTTGCATCCATAACACGTTGCTCATCCATATCACATCTTGATCTGCCGGCTTAAAGTGCAATTCAATTCCATTCATACTATATAAATAATCCCACTTTTTCACGGCTGTTTCTAACAGCTCGTTTAGACGCACTTCTTCATTTACAATATAAGAACTTTCTAACGTCTCAGCGGAATATAAATTGAATTCATTGGTTAATTCCGCGATATAGTGGATTTGCTGATACAATGATTCAAATACGGCCTGATCATCACATTGGCCCTCCAAATAAAATAACTGCAGCCTGAGAGCTGTTAAAGGTGTATTCATGTCATGACGCAGTTTTTGCAAAAGCTCCTTTTTCACTTCCTCCTGCTGCCTCAGTTCCAGTTCACGGTATATCGTCCGTTCAATTAACAAATTGACCGACTTAATCAGTTCCCCGATTTCATCAGCGCGTTTCACTTCTATTTTATCAGGCACCTTTTGATCACTCGCCAGATGCCGAATGGTTTGATTCAATAGATTGATTTTATACAGCAGAGAATGAATCGATTTTGAAAATAAAAAAGCTAACAATAAAAGTGATAATAAAAATACAGCCAGCATTGCCGGATACGCAAAAGATCTGTGAAAGGGCATGCCATGATTGATCGGTTTAAACATGCTGTCATAAATCACCGACATCAAAATGCTAACCGCCAGCAATAGCACCGGAACACTAATGACGGCGGTACATAGTAACAACTGATATTTTGTCTTGAGCTTCATTTCTTCACAACGGTATTCAGCCGATACCCTTCTCCATAGATATTTTCAATAATCTCACCCGTTTGATCATTGATTTTAGCTCTGATTTTTTTAATGTGCACATTGACGATATTCGGGTTTCTGTCTTCGAGCTGCCACAGATATTCAAAGAAATGTTCCTTTGTCAGGGTGCTGTCCCTATTTTCATATAAATAAAAGAAAATTTTCCGCTCAATTGCAGTAAACAGCACCTCATCATGTAAGGTTTCATTGAACACTTTTTTCGTTTCTGCATCAATATACAAATGTTTGATTTGCGTAAAGGTGCCATAATGATGCTCAAGCATATTTTTCATTCTCAGCAGCAGCTCTCTCGGATCAAAAGGCTTTACCATGTAATCCTCGCCGATTTTCAACCCTTGAAGCTTGCTGTCCATGTCATTGCGGGCGGACAGAAAAATAATAGGAAGGTTTAACCCTAAATCTTTAATTTTCTTAGACATTTGATACCCGTCCTCACCCGGCAGCATCACATCCATAATGATCAAATCCGCCTTCTGAATGACCGAAAGCACATCCGCTCCATCTGTTTTCCACATCACATGATATCCCTCACGCTGTAAAATCTTCTGCAGCAGATCACCAATCATGACATCGTCTTCCACGATTAAAATATGATAACCCTTCATCTTAGCGAACCTTTCATTTCAGTTTTTGTTTGAGAAACTTCATAGAAAGCTGATAGATTTGATCAGGCTGGTATAAATATATGCTGTGTGTGCCCCTTAACTCTTTCACTTCTGATACTTCTAATTGGTCTGCAAGTTCTTTATAATCTTTACGTTTCTGTTTTGTATATTTTGAGTTTTTATATTGATCAGCGATGGCATCTAAAAATAAAATCGGGGTTTCTTTTGGTACCGGAAGATTGACTGATTTGCTGCCATTTTGGTAAGACTGTAACAGCTCATGCTCCATATCAGCATTAAAAAATTGCTTAAAATGAATGGCTTTATAGATTTCTTTTTCTTCATCAGTTAAAAACGACTGATGAATCACCTCAGGATTATATACTGCGGAAGGCATAAATCGATGAAAACCAATCGCAGTTAACAGATGAAACCCCCTCACTTTCAATCTGTCAATCTCGCTCATTTTATGCGTGACATACTGCTGAGGCAATCCAATATCCATCGCAACAATCGCCTTGATCTCCTTAGGATATTTCTGCGCCCAATACATCGCTTCAATCCCGGATATGGAATGAGGCATTAAAATATAAGGAGGCTTATTCCCGCTTTTCAGAAGCGCTTTCCTCGTCTGTTCTAATATTGTATCAATATCCCTGCCATCATCATACACGTCGCTGTAGCCATAGCCCGCACGATCCACTACAGCAATCTTGTTTTCTTTTGAAAACTTACTGTACAACCCTTTCATCTCATAAGCAGGCGCAGCAATCCCCGAACCGGACATAAACACAAACGTTTCCTTCCCGCTTCCCTCTTGATACACATTCATCTTTTTACCGTCAACATTGACTAATGTGCCTTTTTCTTTAAGGAGCGCTGCTTCCTTATTTAGCTGGTAATGGTGGTAGATAAAAACCGAGACGGCTGCAAGCAAAATCAAAGCACCTATGCTGCCAAAAAAGATTTTTACGACTTTCCATAACGTTTTCATATGATGCTCCTTTCCCTGATACGGAAAGGATACGACATGAAAATAAATAACTGATTAACTTTGGAACAGTTTTATTTTCATATTTGACTTTGCCCTTACGGAAAGGTGTACATTTGGAGCATGGAGGTGATCGCTTGCTGTCGATCGGTGAATTTTCAAAGATATGCAAAGTATCAACAAAAACATTGCGATACTACGATGAAATCGGACTCATCCACCCCGAGGACATTAATCCTGAAAATGGATATCGATATTATTCTATCAGGCAGCTCAAAGAAATGCTCTTGATTAACCGTTTAAAGTCGTATCATTTTTCTTTAGAAGAAATCAAAGCCATCCTCGATTTGGAAGAGGATCAGGCTGAAGAAAAGCTTGGTTCTGCCCTTCAGCGAAAAAGAAAAGAAGTACAGGAAAAGATCAATGCTTATGAATATACCCTTACCCAATTGAACCTCGATATTCTGCGTGCAGAGAAAGGCAAACCAATGATGTCATGGCTTGACGATATAGAAGTAGTGCTTGCTGAAACCCAGCCAATGAACATCCTGTATTTACGCAAAATGATGAGCAGTCATGACTATGCCCTAGGATACGAAAAATATTTTAGCAGGCTATATGAAAGAATTGCTGTTGATAAACTTACCTTGCTCGGCACGCCCATGACCATTTATCACAGCCCTGAATACAACCCTGCCGGCAATGATACAGAGTTTGCGATTCCAATAGAGGAGACTGTTAGAGGAACAAGAGATTTGCGCGGAGGCCTATGCGCAAAGTCTGTATTAAAGGGCCCCTATTCAGAATTGACATCCGTATACGCTAAGCTGAGGGAATGGGTCGAAGATGAAGGCTATGAATTGGCACAATCCCCCTATGAAGTGTACGTAACCGATCACCAGCAAGCTGGTGTCCCAGAGGATATTGTGACTGAAGTGTATTTTCCAATAAAGAAAAAAGAGAGGTAACTGTCATGCAAAGAAACGACTGGCCAACTGCAGACCCGGCAGCCTTAGGGATGGACGCCGAAAAACTGTCTGAGCTTGACCCTAAAATAAAGTCCGAATACAGCAATATAAACGGTGTGGTGGTTGTGAAAAATGGATACATCGCCTTTGAGCGCTATTATCATAGCTATGGACCGAATGATACGCATCATGTAGCATCAGTAACCAAAAGCATCATATCAGCTCTTATTGGGATTGCGATACATGCAGGATACATAAAAAGTATCGACCAAAACGCATTCGACTTTTTCCCAGAATACGTTCCGGCTCCCTATAATAAACAAAACCAAAACATCACCATACGCCATCTTCTCACAATGACGGCCCCCTACCCATTTGAGGATTGGCATGAACCGCTCGACAAGATGTGCATGCAGCCAGACTGGATCACCTATACGCTGGATATGCTGGGACAAGGAGGAACGATCGGCACATTTAAATACTCCACCGCAGGCGCCCACCTGCTGTCAGCCATCATCACCCGCAGCACAGGAAAAAGTGCCCGCAAATTCGCCAACGAGCGCCTGTTTAAACCGATCGGCATGAAAGAAATCCCGCATTATGATATGCAATCATTCGGCTTTGACGATCTATTCGGAAAAAACGTGAAGGGATGGGTTAATGATCCGGACGGCAACTCAACCGGAGGATGGGGGCTTACGCTGACTCCGCGGGATATGGCACGGTTTGGTTATCTTTATTTGAATCATGGTACTTGGAACAACCAACAGATCATTCCGAGATCATGGATTGACGAATCAACAGTGATGAACGCCAATAACTATGGTTATCTATGGTGGCTTCGTGATGAGGATGATGTTTTTTCATACTCATCACTAGGCGATGGCGGGAATGTGATTTGCTGTGTTCCGGAGAAAGATCTAGTCGTAGCGATCGCATCAGAATTCCTTATAAATGCTCTTGATAGGTGGAAGCTCATTAAGGAATGTATTGTCCTGTCAGTGAAAGATTAAACTTTTTTAGGAAAGATAAGAATAAAAATAAGCGGCAGCCTCAAAATTCTCTCCATATCTTTCTCTTAGAAAAGGCTGCCAACCTCCAATAGGAATTTTTCGTCCTTTCCCCTAATTTCACGGAACTATATAGAGAATAACAGTTCCTCATTCTCATTTTTACCGCTTATCGATACAAAACTAGAACACCTGCTATCCTAACTTCAATCCTCCTTATCTTTAAGCTGAAAAGCAATCAGCTTTCCTAATGCCTCTTCAGCCGCAAACGGAGCAACCATTCCTGAAGGGTGTTCATGCTCGCGTTTTAGGCACTCATACATCTTCGGTTCAATGTGAGACGGATCGATCCATGCAATACACCAAGATGCCCAAAAACATGATTGCCCTTCACTATCTTGAGCGATTTTGATGACAAAGGGGAGGCTGGGTTTCCCAATTCTCATGAGTGAAATGGCCGCAGCCATTCTTGTATCTTCTGCATGACTTTTTAATAGACGTGATAGTTCTTCCGCTGCTTCACTCGCATCTTCCCCAAACTCACCTAAAACAGCCGCAGCGATATTACGCAAAGAGCCTTCATCTTTTAAAGCCTCAACCAAAACAGGTATCGCGTCTTTTCCTGACTTCTTTAACTCCCCTATCGCTTGAACAATTGTGATCTCATTTGTATTCGCTAAATTTTGGACAGATAACGATAATTCATCACCATTTGATTTCATAAAAGAGCCCCTCTCTCGTTTGATAACAGATACTCAGCATATTTTCCACAAAGATATATCAGTAAGCGCCTTAACTTCCAATTAACATATAAATACCACAAACACTATGAATACTCCTGTGAGGAGCTAATAAAACGACTAACAAACTGACCATTTTGATATCATATATACTACTGTTAACTTGTTTGTCAGTTAGTATCAGTCATACTACTATAAGGATCTCAGCTGCTCTTTCAGCGAGATAATGCAAGTGTTTACTCCCCAAGGGGCAACTTCCTTGACGTTTACGCGGATGTTCAGGTTTACATGCTCTTGTGTTTCCAGTTTTCGATCAAGGCAATCGTGCCATGCTTCAGCTCACCGCCGGCAAAACCTTAAGAAATCTCTTTCAGCTTCAGAACGCCTTCAACACATACAGAACGATGTTGGCCCTTGGAAGTCTTATGAACTGACTTTGAACAGCTTATAAAAAAACACCCGCTTGTATAACGGGCGGATGTTAGATCTTTCGAAATGAACCTATTGAATTTTAAGAAGTATATTATTGATTAAGATCTTTTAGCGCCTGTTTCGGTTGTGAATGAAAAATCATCAATGATGCAATAATGGCAATCATAACCCCTAATGCACCAATCCAAGTAATCGAAGCCAATGATACGTTTTCTACAAAAACTCCCC
This sequence comes from Bacillus sp. PK3-037, assembly GCF_054161355.1. Taxonomy (NCBI): domain Bacteria; kingdom Bacillati; phylum Bacillota; class Bacilli; order Caryophanales; family Bacillaceae; genus Bacillus; species Bacillus sp. PK3-037. The sequence continues at coordinate 3,916,135 of NZ_CP096408.1, forward strand.
CTATTCCTGCGCCGACTGCCATGGCAAGTTGCATCATTGACTGATTCATGCTAAGCAAAACACCTGACATTCCCGGCTCTATTGTAGCCAGGTGAAATTGCTGTGTCGGACCGGTAGACCATGCGGCAAACGACCATAATATCAGAATCACCAACACTCCGATATGGGAATGGGTGACAAGTGACAGCAGAATCAGTGTGACGATATGCAATGTCATCCCGCCAACGAGTGTAAAGGGCACTCCCCATTTATCGGTGCTATATCCCCCAAACTTTGATCCAATCAAACTGGCAATTCCAAATATAAGCAAAACACCGCTAAGCAGCTTGCCGCTTATTCCTGAAATGTTCAAGAGATACGGTGACAGATAGGTATAAGCAACTGAATACCCCCCGAGCCAGAAGAAAGTGATTGATAAGCCCATCGCCACTTTCCGTTTTTTGAAAAGAGCAAGCTGTTGAAGCAATGGTACAGGTTTATCCCCTTCAGTATGCGGAAGAGTAAAGAATATAACGGCCATTGCGATCAATCCCAACAAAGCAATTGCACCAAATACAGATTTCCAGCCTAATGCTACTGCTATCATTCTTCCAAGCGGAACACCAATGATTAAAGAAGCGGTAAATCCCATAACGACCGTAGCGATGGCACTGCCCTGCTTCCCTTCCGGCGCAATCTTAGCGGCAATCGTTAATGCAGTTACAACAACCACACCCGCTCCCATCGCCATAATGATCCGCGCTGCAATAAACCAACCATAACCAGGCAGAACAAAGGCCAAGATATTGCCGAACACAAACAAACCGAGAGCATACATCATCAATCTGCGTCTATCCATACTTGCTGTCAACGCCATGAGTACGGGTGTTAAAAGAGCATATACAAGTGAAAAGATCGTAATGAGCTGGCCCGCGGCAGCCAAGGTGATCCCGAGTGTATGAGCAATGCGATCCAAAATACCCGAAATGATGTACTCTGAAGTTCCGACTAAAAAGCTGACAATGGCTAACATATAAATTTTGAAGGTGTTAGACATAAACGTTCACTCCTTAATTTTTATTATAACAACATATCACGAATTATCGATATGTTAATTTAAAAAATAAACACATCGTAATATGTCGATATGTATGGTGTAAAAATAAACATCTTTTGATGTTTATTTTTTATATCTCTGTTTTAAGAAAGTCCGCAAGCTTCCCAATGGCTTCTTCATCTCTTTTATAATAAGTGAACTTTCCAATACGCTCCGCCTTAATCAGGCCGGCTCTTAAAAGGATGGTGAGATATTGGGAAGCCGTTGATTGCGTCATTTTCAATTTGTCTGTTATTTGACTGACACATACCCCGATTGTGTTCATATCAATCCCTTCATGGGGTGAAAAATGACGATCAGGTTCCTTCAGCCATTGCAAAATTTGCAGCCTTGATTCATTTGATAAGGCTTTGAATACTTCAATGGGTTCCATATCGTTTATTATATCGTTATATTCCGATATGTCAATTCGTTTTTTTCTTTTTTGATGCCTAACTTCTTTTTAGACATTAAAAATCTGAAGACTTATTTCAGGCCAGTTGGAGGTATTACAGAACTTAACTTTCGCATATCTACTGTTAGATTGACCATTAGAAAGCGCTGCTTTATATATACTTTGCTCTCATTCTGCTTTTTTATCTCTCCAAATATTATAGATTTTTCTCAAGATCATTACATAATTTAAATACCATCACGCGTTCACCTGTCCGAGAGCTTAAATCAGTATGAAAACTTATCACTTCTTCTCCAGTTATCGTTAGGATAATATCCTTTAGACCCTCTATCCCTGATTCAACTAACTCCGAACGAGTTTGTTTGATAGATAACATACCCTCTTTTGATCCACAAACTGCATATTCTGCTGGTGTTAAAATTCCTTTTAAATTAACGATGATCATATCCCGCAGTATATCAGTTTTAACAGATACAGACCCGCGCCCAAGATAATCCTTCTCCCATTGCGTAATGGACTTACTGATCTCTGATTCAATAGAACCCTTCGTTTTTTTCATATATAACACATCTCCTGGCAAAAAAATTGGCATATTCTATTCGTTATTTCGTCTCATTAATATTCTCTTACAACATATCCTTCATATACACCTTCAATATCCAAATCAGTTGTGCCGTTTCTTGTGACCGCTACAATTTTGGATAGCATATTTTCTTCCATCATAGAGTGTACATGCAAAAATCGAACGCTCCCTAAATGGGTTTCCTCAACTTCTTCATAAGATTTTAAATGATAAAAATGAATTGCTTTTCTTATTACTGTTTTTATACATTCCATATTTTCACGATCAAACAGAGTCATTTCCTCTATTGTTTTCGTGACAAAATCAGTTATACTAGCGCCCATTACATTCTCCTTAAAACTGCTTTCTCCCCATATATGGGTGTAGAAGCTGACCACTTCACTCCATCATGACAAGCAATGATCAGGTAAGGCTTGACCTGTTTTAATAGAAGGAACCTCCACAATTGAGGATTCCCCATCCTTATGATCAACGATTAAACCTCTGACTTTAACATATGACGGCACCAGTGGATGCTGACGAATGATATCAACACTTTTTTCAATACCATTGCTTTTTTCATTTAGCCATTCATCGACTGTACCACCTAAAAATTCAGGCTTGCAATTTTGAAAGAGATAATCCAATGTTTGTATTTTATCCTTCATTGTTTCAAGTTGAGTTAGCATATGATCTGTTGAAGTCCGCTTATCTTTAGTTCCTACAACAAAGACCTCCTCAACATCTTCCTGGTAAATCGCAAAAATAACAGATCTCATGATTTCTCCATAAGGATGTGAGATAGCGGCACCATAGCTTTGTATCGTCAGCATATTTTCTGCTGGAGTGTTCGTCACTTCTTGTAAAATAGGCTCCAAACCGTTTTCCATGTCCGTCAAAAATAATACTTTTTTATTTACATTCATATAACACACCTCTTCCTTATGTTTCATCATTTTATATTGAGTAACAAATCCATTTGATAAATGTTTAGATTCATGGTTACCAGCTTTCCCAACATCCATCTGAATCAATACTAGCCAGTCGAACCCATCCATTTTGAACTTTTTGCAGAAATACTGGGTCACTATTTAATAACCGTTCTACATGTTGTCTAGGCGCTTGGATGACAATCAACAAACGAAGAGGAGAATGATATGCCTCATGATCTGATTGCATGACGGATTGCCAAGGCAGTCCGGCTAACAAGTCGCTTGCATTCCCCTGCATCACTCCGAGACCTGCAGTAACGGTTTGTGTTGCTTTATTTCCGCTGCCATAATATTGGGGTGCTACTGTTGATGCGTAATATTGTAAATTAATCCATTGGGCCACAGTTCCAGGTCCTGCAATAATATTTGCTAGGAGTTCACCGCTTTCATCCTGCTTCCAATCATAATTATGAAGGAAAGCTCTTCCTTCCAAATCACAATCCTGTGTCAGTTCACGTTGGCCGATAATAAAAGCGGCATTACGAGCCAGTCCCCATTCCGGACGTATCTCACTCCAATCTTCCGCAAATCGGTGTGCCTCAGCCTTCGGATTTTTAAGGTTCGATTGGATATTCGGTAATTGGGCCAGACGTTCTGCATTTACGTTATGTCTCACTTTCGGCATAATAGCTTCGATATGTTCAAACGCTTGCTGCGCAGCTTCGGAAAGCTCTGGCACATAAAGCCAATGTAATTCATCCACCGTTGTATTATGTTCAGCGGCGGCAAACACCGTATCCTCAGGGATTTTCATTCCTTCAGTTAATAGAGCTTCTCTTACCTCTGAAAGATTACATAAAGCAGCTAACACTCTTGCATTGAATCCGCCGGCCGCTCCACCGCAGGCACCACAATCAAGAGCCGCGGCATAAGGATTATTTGTGCTTTGACTGCCATGTCCGCAAATCACGACTAAGGGTGCAAAATTCTCTGTTAATCCCATCATTTTTAGTGCTTGCCGAGCATAGTTCACTTTTTCTTCTTCAGTAAAACCCACAGGAATCTCTGCCTCTGTATCATTAACATGATGAAGCGAGAGTTTTGTATCAGGTTTGCACAGCCAAGCCTCACGGAGATTACGAATGAAACGACCCGCTTTTCTTGGCACAAAGCTACGTGCTGCCATTTGCACAGTAAGCCAAGGTCCGCTTAGCTCAGGTAGAAGTAAGCTTGAAAGCACATTCTGTTTCATCGTTTTAAATGTATAGCTTAAGGAATGAACTGCCTGCTTGCGTTGGTTGTATTTTTCGAGTACACCTTCATCCGCGAACTCTTTTATTCTATTTTGCGGTTTTTGTATGATCGGCAAGGAGGCATGACTGTGTTTACTGCCAAGTTCACAAGTTGCAATCGGCACCCCGAAGAAACCTGCGATGCCAATCGTTTCAAACGGACCTTCTTTTTCTAGATGACGACGAAAAGGCTCTGACCGTACATCGATACAGAATGCGAATTGAGCTAATGCAGATTTTTTACCGGTTTCACGTTGTTTCGAGATGATCTTTTGACTTAATCGATCAGTGTATGTTTGTTCCCAAGCTTCTAACCAAAGTTTCCTGCGAAGTTTCTCATCAAAGCTGTAGGCAAATGATAAATATTCGTTTTGTTCATCGGCCGACATCTGTGGCCATTCCTCTAATGTAAGGCCCCCCCAATGAATCCAAGCTGCTATAAGGGGAGCAGTTGAAATTTTATTCCCAAATCGTTCATTATTAATAGGTAAATATGGCTTTATAAGAGCCCACTCCATGGATATTCGGACTGCTAAATATTCTGTTAGAAGTGCATGTTCATGGCTCGATTGTTGGGAGCGCCAAAGCATCATCCCTGCCCATCCGGGTAAGGAAAGTAAATGGCCTTCAAGATAACGCTGTATCTCTGATTCAGGGATTTCTAGTGCGAATAATGCTTCTTGTAAAGCCAAATGTGCCTCTTGCGGCCAACCTTTTAATCTTTCACGCTGCTTTTTACTAAGTGCTGGATCATACTGAATGAGATGCTGCCAGGCACGATAGAAACCTTCCTCACGGTTGGGCATTGTCCAACCTGCCTGAGAGTCATCAAGATATAATTTACTCCACTTAATGACATGATGGTCTAGTATGTTGCCTACCTTTTCACCATCCTGATTCTCTATATACGAACTGATTGGCTGCATAAAAACATTCTCGATATGATCCAGTCCACTGCATTCATTCACCAATTTCTCCAGCTTATGTGATGATAAAAGGTCAGAAGGTAATGGATCTAATTGTAATCCCGCATGACAAAACCGTTCTGCCACGTCCCGTGGGATTTGAAAAGAATGTGAATTAAGCCAATGCTGCAGCCCCATTTCCACAAAATCTTCATCAATCTCACCTTTATTCTTCGCTGATCGGATCATAGACGTACTAGGGTATATATCAACATCACGAGTATGTTTCAACCAGCTTGCAACCTGATCAAAAGGCTGGTTTTCAAGTCCCATCCACGGGTTACGTGCAGCGAACGTTGAAATAGGCCAAAGCGGTGCAATGACTCGGCTGGCCGATTCAATTAAAACGTTTATATCTCTTTCTTGAACATCAATATCTGTCTTTTTTACATTTTCTTTCGTTAATACGGATGTAATGCCCAACACTTATTACCTCCTTATGATAAATATTGTTTAAGGTAGTCTGGATGACTCTCTACTGTCTTGGGTTTTGCTTCACCTAATCGTACTAACCATAGATAGAGTACTGCGAAGAAAACTGAAGAACGATGACGAGCAACCCAAGTACCTAAAGCACTGCCAAATAGCAAGAGACATACGACAATGATGACAGCTGACATTGGAGGTTGAACACTTTGGAAAACGCTTGTATGCAGCCACTTATAGAAGAGGTTATGAATGATAAAATATACAAAGGCTGCTCCTCCTAAACATGTTAAGCCAACAATTCGACCCATTTTTCCCTCTCCAAAAGCTACGAGCTGAGTCCAAGAAACGGACAATGACCACCCTAAGATTAGGGCACTAATGAATTGATATCCCTCTCCAGGAGCAATAAGCCAAAAAGCAACACCTATCATTAAGGCTAACGTCCGGCCAGCCATGATCCATAAATAGGTTGATCTTTCATTAACACGAGTCGATACTTCGAAACGCCGTACCGCCGAACCAGCCTGTAAAAACAACGTCGCTTTGAATAAACCATGTAAAATAAGATGAATAATGGCTGCGATATAGGCTCCTAATGCACACTGAATGAGCATAAACCCCATTTGTGCAATTGTGGAACCTACTAACTGGCGTTTATAGTCAACCTGGACCAAACTAATACCCGTTCCTATCAATACAGAGATGCCAGCAAGCAGAAGTAAAATAATCGATGCTATACCACCATGAAATAGAGGTGAAAATCGAGTGAGTATAATCCCGCCTGCGTTTACTAAACCTGCGTGCATAATCGCAGAAACAGGAGTTGGAGCAACAATAGACTCAATTAACCACTTTTGGAATGGCCATTGAGCCGCAGGAATGATCACTGCTAATACAATCAATAGATTAATCCCTGTTCTCTCCCATGCCCCCAGTTGAGCTAAGCTTTCATTTGTTAAAACCAATGATAACTGCCATTGACCTGTGACTTGAAAAAGCCAAACTATCGCGAAAAACAAAGAAAGCCAGCTTAACAAAAATAATCGGCCAGTAACCTTGGCTGCTTCACCAGCGACTTGCCAAGCACTGTTTAACCTGATAAGCAGGGTTAAACCGACAAGAGTTGCTCCCCAAGAAATAACCATCAAGCGGAGATCTCCACTTAACCACGCAATTGAAGCAGCACCTGTAGTGAAAGTAAAAAGTGTAAAATATTTTCGATAAGATCGGTCTCCCATTAAGTAACGTACAGAAAAACGCTGAATGATTAAACCAATTGTAAGAACAAAGAAAGTCATTAACCAAGCTAAGGAATCGAAGTGCCAAGGGCCAACATTCCCATTCACAATCCTATTGGCAAGAATCACTAAGGAAACCAAAGGCGGTAAAGCCAAGATACCAATATGAATGCGGACATAACTTAAGGTTACGCGTGGATGTAATAACAATAGTCCACTTATCCCAGAAGCAATGAGCGTAATAAAAAATAATGCTAATAATGATGATAAGCTCAGCGAAACTAACATTCTAACTTCTCCCTTTTTTAGATCTCGTTATTGTTCAAAAGACCTTTAAATCAGATCATATTTTTCTATCATTTAATACAAATTTTATCTATCTCCATTTTTCCCCAACAAAAAAGCCGACAATTTCAAAATTTCAATGATTATGTTAGATCATTGAATCTTGAAAATTGTCGGCTTCACTTCAACTAACTTCTCCGAAGTCTTTTGAAGAGCTACCTTATTATTGGTCATGTTACTATTTGCTATGTTTTAACTTCCTTCTAAAGGAATGAAATCATCGCTACATTTTAATATAGTGCTTAATTATCAAATAAAATCGACTTATGTTTCTCTTCCATTTAAATTAGGATACTTTTTCATCCTGTCAAGATGAGTTGAAAGAATGCTAAAGACCTAATAATGTAACAAACGAAAATAAACATCTGCGCCGATTATTAAGTTACGTATAAGATATGCTAAATTTTAAACATTGTCAAGGTGTTGGAATATAGAGAAAGACATATCCCCCCCTCTTTCCCTTTGAAAAAACATTTTTTTGCAGAAATCCAAGAACCCCTGCATCGCGGTTTACTATCAGCTTCACAAACTGCATTCATTTGAGTCTCGTTTTTTTACATTCTCCACTTTTATTTAGCGAACTCTGATGCCTTTTGTTCTGGTCGGTTATAAAATATTTCATTTTTGCACCTTATAGGACAGCTGTCCTTATCATTGTCAAATAAGATCCGCAACCTAAAGTCAAAAATACCTCACAAACATTGTACGGCAATAATTACTTTTTGCTAGATGAAGCTCGCTTTTCCAGATCGAGGAGCATTGTCTTCATTTCAAATCCCCCCCGATAGCCAGTTAATGAGCCATTCTTTCCTATTACACGATGGCACGGTACAGTAATTAATACCGGATTAGCCCCAATAGCCGCGCCTACAGCACGAACAGCTGCTGGTTTATTTATATCATGTGCAATGTCGGAATAGGATTTCGTCTGTCCATAAGGAATTTCACAAAGTGCATTCCAGACTGCTAGCTGAAATGGCGTACCTGCGTACTGAAATGGAACAGTAAAGGTTTTCCGCTTTCCTTCTAGATACTGAGTGATTTCAATAATGTAGGGTTCAAGCTTATCCTCATCTTCAACAAGAGGACTTCCTGGAAAGTGTTTCTGAGCCCATTCGAACAATTCCGCAAATGGTTTATTCTGTGAACCTACAAACACAAGCCCCTTTGACGTTGATGCAATATAAAAGTTCCAATCCTTAAACATCAGTAAAGACCAATAAAGGATTGGCTTATTCTTTGTTTCCATTGTACGTTTCCTCCACTTTACTCATTTGACGAAATTGTGCTGGTGTCTGTCCAGTTTTCTTTTTAAATAAAGTAATAAAATAAGGTGCGTTAGCGATACCCACACATATAGCGATATCTCCAATCGCTTTATTTGTCTGAATCAAATACTTTTTAGCCGCCTGTACTCTAACCTGTTGTAAATACTCAACCAGCGTAATACCTTTAATCTTTTTAAATGTTCGATGCATATGATACGGACTCCCGTGACAAATATCTGCTAACGATTCTAGAGTTAATTTTTCCGTGAAATTTTCATCAATGTATTCAGTAATTAGATCAACCCACTCGCTATCAGGCATTTTTTCATTAGTAGGCTTACAGCGTTTGCAAGGACGAAAATTTGCGCGGAGAGCTTGTTCTGCGTTTGGAAAAATGCACACATTTTCTTTTTTCGGAACGCGAGATTTACAGGATGGTTTACAAAATATCCTTGTCGACTTCACAGCGTAGAAAAATTGATTATTGTACGCTGCGTCATTATTTATAATTGCTTGCCACTTTTCATCTGTTAGCATTTCTACATCATTCGAAATTCTATGATCATGGCTCTCTTTATGTCCGTTATTGATACTATCCGGCATTTATTTCACCTCTCCTTACAATACTCATCTATTTCATTTTGAATTGAATCCCAATTTACGTTTTCGACACGCGTTTTTATATCTTGGGCGATTTTAATCCACTCCCGTTTAGCATTCTTGATAACTAACACTATAACCTCATAAATAGAAAAAAATAAGGTGGTTAGAATGTAATAGCAAGATAACAAAATGAGTAAAGCTTATTATGTGATAAAGTAAAATTTCAATCAGTGTGAGTTTTCTTATAATTATTCAAGATAAGGAGAATGAAAAGTGACATGGTATGAAGTCAATGACGGTATTGTCATTACATTACCTGAAATTTTCGACATGAATGCGAACCTAGCCTATCTAACCAGGGAAAAAAATGAATGCATGTATGAAATAGAGAACGATATCATTACAAAAGTTATAGCCATTGGGGAAATTCGGTCCTTAGTACAGGTAAGCGTAATCAATAATAAACAAATGGTTGTTCAATTCCTAAACGATTCTAGACCTATTGAAAAGTGGAAACGGGAAGAGATTGTAAAATATATTCATGAATGGTTTGATCTTGATAACGATTTAACACCATTTTATGAAATGGCAAAAGCAGATCCATTACTTAAAATGCCTGTCCAAAAATTTTATGGATTGCGCGTTATCGGCATTCCCGATTTATTTGAAGCTTTATGTTGGGGAGTTTTAGGGCAACAAATTAACTTAGCCTTCGCGTACTCCTTAAAGAAGCAATTTGTAGAAGGATTTGGCGATTCTATCGAATGGAATGGTAACAAGTATTGGGTGTTCCCACCGTACGAACGAATTGCACGGTTAACACCTGCCGACCTAGCAGATATTAAAATGACGGTAAAAAAAAGTGAATATATCATTGGAATTGCCAGGTTAATGGAAAGTGGAGAATTGTCGAGGGAAAAATTAATGAAAATGAACTTTAAAGATGCTGAAAAAAACTTAATGAAAATACGAGGAATCGGTCCTTGGACAGCCAATTATGTTCTAATGCGCTGCCTTAGGTTCCAGACAGCTTTTCCAATCGATGATGTGGGTCTTATTAATTCGATAAAAATATTACGTAGTATGAACCGAAAACTTGCGAAAGATGAAATCTTAGAAATATCGTTTCGATGGAAAAAATGGGAATCATACGCTACCTTTTATTTATGGCGTGTCCTTTACTGAATCATTACAACTTAAACCGGAATATACTCAATAAAAAGAGAATGAACTTTAAAACCTGATCCCTCAAGTACATTCTCTTTATAACTCATCTTTCACTTTAATTGTATGTGCGACTTCATGTAGGCTCTCCGGTCGGATTTCTAGAATGCTTAATTCCAAGTTCATCTGCTATCAACAGTGTATTTTCTTGAGGTAATAAAGGGAACTTCTCTTTTATATCAGTAATAACATCAGGAATTCAGTCAAGCAAAAGCAGTTTCGCTCCAAGTCTGATAAAAACTCATGCTGTCTCTGGTTTTAATGTCTTTTAACCTTGTTGCCCGACCTAATGAAGAAGCATCTTGAATCTTGAGCCATGGCAGATAGTCTGTACCTGTTCCAGTACCACGGCCTTCTATAATCCATTTTCCACTTTTCTTTTGGACATAAAAACACCCCTTTAGACAAACATATCCAAAGGGGTTAAACATTTATTATTCCACAGTAACACTCTTCGCAAGGTTACGCGGCTTATCTACATCACAGCCGCGATGCAGCGCAGCATAGTAAGCGATCAGCTGCAATGGAACAACAGATACCAATGGAGCAAGCGCTGGGTTTACTTCCGGTAATACGAATCTGTCATCCGCATCGTCTAGGCCTTTCAGTGAGATGATGCATGTGTTAGCTCCGCGAGCGGCAACTTCTTTGACGTTTCCGCGGATGCTTAGGTTTACGTGCTCTTGTGTTGCCAGTGCGAATACTGGTGTTCCTTGTTCGATCAAGGCGATGGTGCCGTGCTTCAGTTCGCCGCCGGCAAAGCCTTCTGCCTGGATGTAAGAAATCTCTTTCAGCTTCAGTGCGCCTTCGACACATACGAAGTAGTCGAGGCCGCGTCCGATGAAGAAAGCGTTTCTGGATACAGTCAGGTATTCACGAGCGATCATTTCCATTTCGTCTTTCTGGTCGCAAAGGGCTTCCATTGCGTTTGCCGCGATACCAAGTTCTTTGACAAGATCAAACCCGATATCGATGCCGTTTTTGTCAGCAGCTACAGATGCAAGAACCGCAAGAACTGCGATTTGTGCTGTGTATGCTTTTGTTGACGCAACAGCGATTTCAGGGCCTGCATGAAGCAGCAATGTATAGTCAGCTTCACGGGAAAGCGTTGATCCCGGTACGTTTGTGATCGTCAGCGCTTTGTGTCCGAGTGCTTTGACTTGAACAAGCACCGCGCGGCTGTCTGCTGTTTCTCCGCTTTGAGAAAGGAAAATGAAGAGCGGTTTCTTAGACAGAAGCGGCATGTTGTAAGAGAATTCACTCGCTACATGCACTTCAACCGGCACGTTTGCCCACATTTCAATGTATTGTTTACCGACAAGTCCTGCGTGATAGCTTGTTCCGCAGCCAATGATATAGATGCGGTCCGCTTCCGCTACAGCCTCAGCGATATCGCCAGGCACAGACAGTTTGCCGTTTTCGTCTTGGTACGTTTGGATGATTTTACGCATCACAACTGGCTGCTCATCCGTTTCTTTCAACATGTAGTGAGGGTACGTGCCTTTTTCGATATCACTGGCATCCAGCTCAGCGATATAAGACGCGCGTGAAATAACGTCGCCATCAAGGTTTTTGATAACAACTTGATCATCAGTCACGATGACCATTTCTTTATCCATTAGCTCTACATATTCGTTTGTGACTTGAAGCATTGCCATCGCGTCAGACGCCACGACGTTGAATGTATCTCCAAGTCCGACTAATAGAGGACTTTTGTTTTTCGCTACAAAAATCGTTTCTTTGTTATCGTTATCGAATAAAGCAATTGCATAAGAGCCTTTTAACAGTGTAAGTGTTTTGCGGAACGCTTCTTCTGTATCAAGTCCTCCGTTGACAAATTGCTCGATTACTTGAACGACTACCTCTGTATCGGTGTCACTTTTAAGCTCTACATCTTTTAAATACTCTTGTTTCAGCTGAACATAGTTCTCGATCACGCCGTTATGAACAAGTGTAAAGCGGCCCAGTGCGCTCTGATGCGGGTGAGCGTTTAGATAGCTTGGTTCGCCGTGTGTTGCCCAGCGAGTATGGCCAATTCCGGCTTTCGCTCCTACATTGGCATCCACAACTTCACGAAGATCGGCAATGCGTCCTTTTTCTTTAAACACATGGATCCCCTGTTCGTTGGCAACTGCGATACCCGCAGAGTCATAGCCGCGGTACTCAAGCTTCTCCAACCCTTTTAGCAAAATTTCCTTCGCATCAAGCTGACCGATATAACCTACGATTCCACACATAATTTCTTCCTCCTAAGATTGTAAAAGGAGACGAAGAAAGTCATTTTTCAAGGGGACTTTCAGTCGTCCCCTCCTACATGTTTTATGGAAGATCATGTGATTTCCCTTTGTTCAAGGAGTCGCCTCCTTGGTTTGAAGAAATCCTTACGGCTGTGATCTGCATACTCAGCCGGGAGGCATCCGCCGAAAAATCGATAACCTCCATCCTCGTCAACTAAGCCTTTTTTCGGGCGCTTAGTTCGGGCGCTATAATTATAAGTGAAACAAAATCCCGTCTTTCCTGCCTCTAGAAAACAAGAACAAGACAAGCTTGATTTTACAGCATGTGCCAAGAATGGTCAATTGTTTTTTAAACAACTTTGCCGCCTGTATCACAATTATTATATGTGAGTCGCACTTGTCTTGTTCGCTCTCTGTTTATAGATTTCGTTACTCTAATCCCATTTCTGACCGGACGACTTCAACAATGCGATTAACATATTCATCACACAGTTCTTTCGTCTTCGCTTCAGCCATCACACGAACGAGCGGTTCAGTGCCAGATGGGCGCACTAAAATCCGGCCGTCGCCGTTCATTTCTTTTTCAACCTCAGAAATAACGGCTTTTACTTTTTCGTTTTCTTCGACTTTATATTTATCAGTTACTCTCACATTAACTAAAAGCTGCGGAAACTTCTGCATTTCAGCCGCAAGCTCTGACAGCGGCTTGCCTGTCGCTTTTAATGTATTCATCAGCATAATGGCGGATAATAATCCGTCCCCTGTTGTGTTGTAATCAAGGAAAATTAAGTGGCCGGACTGTTCTCCGCCGACATTGTAGCCGTCTTTTTTCATCGCCTCTACCACGTAGCGGTCGCCGACAGCCGTCTGCACGCTCTTTATCCCTTCTTTTTCAAGCGCTTTATAGAAACCGAGGTTGCTCATGACTGTGGAAACAACCGTATCATCCTTTAAGCGGCCCTCTAATTTCAGGTATTTTGAGCATATGTACATAATTTGGTCGCCGTCAACGATATTTCCTTTTTCGTCGACTGCGATCAGACGGTCGCCGTCACCATCGAACGCAAGACCGATATCAGCATTTTTCTCTTTTACAAACGCACTAAGCGCTTCAGGATGAGTCGATCCGACTCCGTCATTGATGTTTAATCCGTTCGGAGAAGTTCCCATAGTCGACACGTCTGCGTCTAAATCGGCAAACAAGTGTGTCGCAAGCGATGACGTCGCTCCGTGTGCGCAGTCAAGCGCAACATGAATGCCTGTAAAATCTTCGTCGGCAGTCTGTTTTAAAAATTGCAGGTACTTTTGGCCGCCTTCAAAATAGTCGTTTACAAGTCCCAGGTCAGCTCCAACCGGTCTTGGCAGCTTATCCTCCGGTTCATCCATCAGACGCTCAATTTCAGCCTCCTGTTCATCAGAAAGCTTAAATCCGTCTCCTCCAAAGAACTTGATTCCGTTATCCTGCACTGGGTTATGAGAAGCAGAAATCATGACGCCCGCCTCTGCATCCATCGCTTTTGTTAAATAGGAAACACCAGGTGTAGAAATGACTCCCAGACGCATGACTTCTGCGCCAATTGATAAAAGTCCGGCGACAAGGGCTCCCTCCAGCATATGGCCGGAGATGCGTGTATCGCGGCCTATCAGCACTTTTGGACGTTGTTTATCTTTTGTCAGCACATACCCGCCGAAACGTCCGACTTTAAAGGCCAGCTCAGGCGTAAGCTCGCTGTTGGCAACACCTCTTACACCATCTGTTCCAAAATACTTGCCCATTTTATAATCGCTCCTTTTTTATTCTGATGAAGATTGTGAACCTGAATTTGATTCATCTTCATCCTGATCCTGATTTTGGTCTTGGTTTTTGTCTTGATTTTGATCATCATTGTTTTTATCGCTGTTCGTTGTATCTTCTCGCTGATTATTCTCTTTGTCATTCGTCTTGTCATCAGTGTCATCCTGGTTCCCTGACGTCGTATTGCTTTTATCTTTTGTTGTCGTATTCGTTTTTTTAGACGTAAGCTTGATTTTTGCGTTTTTCTGCCCCAAGGACCAGGTTACATTTTGAGGCCCGTTTACTTCAAGCTTCACACTGTGCTCTCCGTCATCTAAATCAGATACATTCACATACAATTCTATGTCTGATTTCTGCAATTTTTTTATGTTGCCGGGAGAGCCTTTGGCCGTAACATTTATCGTTTGTGATTCCGGATCCAGAAATTCAATGTTCTGAGAGCTGCTCAGCCCTACAGTCTTAATAGGGATATTCTCAAACGTCTGATCCGCTTCACTATCTACTTCTATATGCAACGTCACCTTTGACGGCGAAATTTTTTTGACGCCGTCAGGAAGCGGAATATCTGCCTCGATATCAGAATCCTTTTTGATTTTGCTTAAATCTAAGCTGACACCATCTATAAATTCAAGAGAATCCAAGACATCCTGCGAGCCGTAAACCGTCACCTCACTGGGACTTGATTCGATATTCGCTATGCTGACCCCGTCAGGAAGGCTTCCTGTCCGCTCAATTTTAAAGGGCACTTTTTTACTCGGACTTGTCACCGGAACGGTAATTTTGATGACCGAGGGCTCCACATCGACAGGAAGCGCGTTTCCGTCTTTATCATAGACAGTCACTTTCGCTTCCTTTTCAATCGTTTCATCTGCATTTTCCAGGTTTACTGAAGCTTTCACAAGAGAAATATTATCAATCACAGCTTTAGAACCGGTAATCTGTACATTTTTAGGACTGACAATCGGCTGCTCCGGAGAATAGCCTTTTTTCATCTTGCTTTTGTTGTAGTACTCCACTTCAACAGGAAAGCTTTCTGTCGTGCGTTCTTGAATGGTGACGGTCGTCACGGACGGATTAATGGATATCGTCAGCCCCTCCGACACGTTTTTGGCTTTAAGCTCAACCTTATGTGTGCCGGTTTTCAGCTTCTCCATATCCGCGTATATCTCAAAATTCTTTGTCTGCCTCGCCTTCTTCACGGCGCTTGTCGGACCTTTTATCGTGACATTCACCGTTTGCGGAACGCCTGTCACGACATAATTTTCATCATCGTAATATGCTTTAACCGGTATATCAGTCAGTGTTGCCTCATCAGTTGTAGATGTCGGGAAAAATGATTCACCTGGTTTTTTCGGAGTTGGTGCTTGGTTGCTGTTAACCGCTACATAAAGCAAGAGCGCGAAAAGCAGCGCAATGATTTTCACAGCCCAGCGGTTGTTTAAGAATTTATCCATTTTTCTTGCCCCTCCAATACCAGCGGTTAGAAGAAGTGTCTCTGGTGTTTTTCTTAAACTCTGCTTCAAGCATTTCTTTCAGCGCTTCTTCCGTCAGCTCTCTGTGAAGGTCGCCATTCCTCGCCACACTGACGCCGCCGGTCTCTTCAGACACGATAATCGTCAAACTGTCTGTAACTTCACTGATTCCGACAGCCGCTCTGTGCCGCGTTCCCAGTTCTTTTGAAATGAACGGGCTTTCAGAAAGCGGCAAATAACAGGCGGCAGCGGCAATTTCATTATTCTTCATAATCACCGCACCGTCATGAAGCGGGGTGTTTGGAATAAAAATATTGATCAGCAGTTCAGAGCTGACTTTGGCATTCAGTGGTATGCCGGTCTCAATATAATCCCCCATTCCAGTATCCCGCTCAATGGTTAAAAGGGCGCCGATCCGGCGTTTCGCCATATAATTGATCGCTTTCGTTATAGCCTCAATTGTTTTCTGCTGCGCTTCCTCAACCGGCGTGCCGCTCCTCGAGAAGAAGCGGCCCCGTCCAAGCTGTTCAAGCGCTCTTCTCAGCTCAGGCTGAAAGATAATAATAATTGCTAAAAATCCCCATGTTATCGCTTGGTCCATCAGCCACTGAAGCGTGCTGAGGCCCAAATATTGACTGGCCATACGGACAAGCACGATCACAACGATTCCTTTTAAGAGCTGAACCGCCTTCGTGCCGCGTATCACCATAATCAGTTTATATATCACATACCAAACAAGGAGAATATCAACGGCATTGCCGAGGTACTGCAAAAAAGGGATATCCTCAAAAGCCATTTCCTCGTCCTCCAAGAATTCAGTCATTTCGTATTTTGAAGTTTAATGTGTTACGCATATGTACTTTACATAGCGAGCCCATTATACCACATTTCATTTTGGCAAGTGAAATATGCCAGCCGTTTGAGAACCTAAAAAAGAGTAAAGCGCGCCACACGCTTTACTCTTCTCCGTTCGGGTCTAATGCATTGAATACACTTTTCCCCGCAGACTTCATTTTATACCATGTCCAGTCGAATAATTGATTAATCTCCTCAATTTGACCGGTGACTTGTCCAGCAGAGGCCATATACTTTTCTCCGTTTACAACGGTTACATCCCCGTCTATTTTCCCTTTAATAATCAGCTTGCCGTTTTTGACGGTGACATCACCTTTGACCGTCTCACCTTCTGGCACGATCACAGTGTTGTTTTGCACGACCAGATTCGGCTGCTTCGACACGCTGAAGTTGTGGTCATTGTGCCAGCTGTTTAACAATCCGCCGCCCATCAAAATGATGAATACCGCAGCAGCCGCGATAACCGGATGGGATCTGAACCATCTTTTCACAGAAGCTCTTTTCTTCTCCTTAGGCAATTTTGCCATGACGTTAGCGGTAAAATCGGCGGGGGCTTCGACATGCGATGTGCTCCGGACGAGCGCAATGGATTTTTCCATCTCATAAAAATGCTTTCTGCATTCCTCGCATGCCTCCAGATGTTCTTTTAATACTTGTTCATCTTTCGGAAGGATATCTCCATCAAGATGCATATGCATAAGCTGCACAATTTGTTCAGGACAGCTCATTTCATCACCCCACTTAAAGATCCCTTAATTGTTTTCTAAGAGCCTCTCTGCCTCTGTGAATCCGCGTTTTTACAGTCCCCACAGGAATGTTCAGAATCTCGCCGATTTCAATTAATGAGAGTTCATCAATATACTTTAATACAATGACAGTTCTGTATTTGTCAGGAAGCTTTAATATTTTCCGCTGAATCGTGTGTGAAAGCTCCAGCGATACGACTGCATCTTCAGGCAACACTCCATCTGCGGCGATTTGGGAATACATCGTCAAGCCTTCTGTACCCGCCACTTCTGCATCGAGGTAATAATCCGGCTTCTTTTTGCGAATGCGGTCAATGGTCAAGTTGGTCGCAATTCGATAAAGCCAAGTTGAAAATTTCCGGTTGATATCAAAACTGTCGATATTGACGTACGCTCTGATGAAAGCCTCTTGTGCGATATCTTCCGCCTCATGCACATTGCCAAGCATACGGTAGCAAAGCTGATAAATTTTATCCTTGTAAATATCTACGATGTCCGCAAATGCATTTTGATCGCCTTTTTTGACTTGCTTAATTCTCTTTTTAATCATCATTTCCATATTTATCTAACCTCTGCCTTCACCGGTCTGTATGTATACGAGCTTCGTTTCTAAAGGTTTCAATTTTTTTATAAAATAAGTTTAACAAATTTTTGGCAGGGTGTAGATGGCAATTTGTGAATAAACTACCTTAACATATTTTTAAAATTATTATACAGACTGAACAGTTAGAAATTGGAATGATTTTTCAAAAAGAAAAAAGACACCTTTTGATCAAAGGTGTCTGTGACTGGGCTAGCTGGATTCGAACCAACGCATGACGGAGTCAAAGTCCGTTGCCTTACCGCTTGGCTATAGCCCAATGATGGTGGAGGGGGGCAGATTCGAACTGCCGAACCCTGAGGGAGCGGATTTACAGTCCGCCGCGTTTAGCCACTTCGCTACCCCTCCATATTTTTAAGAAAAACAGTGCCGGCAAGAGGACTTGAACCCCCAACCTACTGATTACAAGTCAGTTGCTCTACCAATTGAGCTACACCGGCAAGATGGTGGAGGATGACGGGCTCGAACCGCCGACCCTCTGCTTGTAAGGCAGATGCTCTCCCAGCTGAGCTAATCCTCCAAATGGTGACCCGTACGGGATTCGAACCCGTGTTACCGCCGTGAAAGGGCGGTGTCTTAACCGCTTGACCAACGGGCCGTTTGTGTTCTCGTCGAGCTGACAAAAGTTATTATATACAGGTTACCCCCCTTTTGTAAAGAGGAAATTTAAATTTTTTATTTTCAAACTTTTTTACCCCTTTTTTAACTGAAAAAGCCTCCTACCATTTATCATTTATTTTAAGATAGATATAGATCGAATTAAGAGAGGAGATACCAATATGATACTAGTCAGCTCTTGCCTCGGCGGTATTGAATGCAGATACAACGGTTCGCATGCCGCATCAGAGAAAATCCGAAAACTGATTGAAGAAAAACAAGCAGTGATGGCTTGCCCTGAGCTTCTCGGCGGGTTCTCCACTCCCCGGGAACCAGCAGAAATCATCGGAGGCACTGGTGAGGATGTTCTTAATGGAGCCGCGAAAATCATAACGTCTTCAGGAGAAGATGTAACAGATTTATATATGAAGGGCGCGGCCCAAACATTGGCCTATGCAAAAGAAATCAACGCCTCTGCCGTCATATTGAAAGAAAACAGCCCATCATGCGGAAGCAATTTCATCTATAATGGCTCATTTTCAGGCAAAAAAATCGCTGGAAACGGAGTAACCGCCGCGCTATTAAAACAAGCAGGGTACCGTGTAATTTCTGAAAACCAGTTAGACGACATATTATAAGGAGGCTCATCATGACGCAAGATATCTCTTTATCCTTCTATAAGCCTGAGCATTTGCCGGAGCTTCACGCATTTACTTTACACAATGATGACAAACGCTTTACCGCTCTCCCAAAAGAGGTGCTGACCCAGGCCCTAAGCATTCAGGAGCGCTATCCGGTTGTCATCTTAAAAGGTGATCTGCCAATAGGCTTTTTCATTCTGCATACGTCAAAAGAAACCATTGCTCCCTATTCCAACAATCCATTTGCTTTATTGCTCAGTTCCTTATCATTAAACTCTGCCCACCACGGACAAGGCTATGCGAAAAAAGCCATGCTTCAGCTTCCCTCTTTTGTTAAAGGGTATTTCCCATGGTGCGATGAAATCATTTTAGCCGTCAATCACCTGAACACCCGTGCAAAGCAGCTATATATGAAAACAGGATTTCTTGATAAAGGGCGCCGAAAAATCGGGCCGCTTGGCGAACAGCTGATACTTCATTATTTCCTATAGCCTCTTTTGAAATAAAGTTTCAAAAATTAAAAATGATAGTTGAAATATCATGACAGAAATGAATATACTGAATATTAAGATATATTTTTACACAGGGGGCTTCCTCATGTCAGAACAATTGAATCTTCACAGCCTTACCACGGAATCACGCAATAGCCAAACATCGGAAATACACAAAGCAAACACCCTCGATATCTTAAAAATGATTAACAATGAAGATATCAAAGTCGCTGCCGCCGTTCAGCGTGTCCTTCCCGATATAGAAGCAGCCGTCGAATGCGCGTATGAATCCTTTCAAAATGGCGGACGGCTCATTTACGCAGGTGCAGGCACTAGCGGCCGACTCGGTGTGATGGACGCAGTTGAATGTCCTCCGACCTACAGCGTCAGTCCTGATCAGGTAATCGGATTAATGGCAGGCGGTCCCAACGCATTTTTGCAGGCGGCTGAGGGAATTGAAGATCATGAAGAAGCAGGTGCCGAGGATTTACGATCCATCCATCTCACCTCAGCCGATACAGTGATCGCGATTGCAGCAAGCGGCCGTACGCCTTATGCAGCGGGTGCGCTGAAATACGCCCGCAAAATCGGAGCAAACACCGTCTCCCTTACCTGTAACAGTCAATCTGCCATCAGCAAACACGCTGATCACAGCATTGAGGTCGTCGTCGGGCCAGAAGTCATTACAGGCTCGACACGTATGAAAGCCGCAACCGCTCATAAAATGATTCTAAACATGATATCCACCGCTGTAATGGTCAAAATCGGCAAGGTCTACGAAAACTTGATGGTGGATGTCAATGTCAGCAACAAAAAACTAAAAGAACGCGCCATCAGCATCATTCAAAGCCTCACAGACGTTTCTTATGAGAAAGCGCAATACACACTTGAACAGGCGAATCTTCATGTCAAAACAGCAATTGTTATGCTCAAAACCAGCACAGATCAAAACAAAGCGAAAACATTGCTTGATGAAGCGAACGGTTTTATAGACAAAGCAATTGAAAACTACCATTCATGATAAGGAGAGACAGTAATGGCGACAGGCGGGTTAGCTATCATTCAATCAATGAAACACAAGTTGCCACAATCAGAGCGTAAGCTTGCGGACTACATATTAGCCCACCCCCACAAAGCGATAGAAAGCACAGTCAGCGAAATCAGCGCCTTAGCTAATTCAAGTGACGCTGCCGTTATCAGGCTCTGCAAGTCACTGGGACTAAAAGGATTTCAGGATTTAAAAATGAGGGTAGCGGGCGATCTGGCAAAGCCTGCTGTTCAA
Source organism: Bacillus sp. PK3-037 (assembly GCF_054161355.1). NCBI lineage: Bacteria > Bacillati > Bacillota > Bacilli > Caryophanales > Bacillaceae > Bacillus > Bacillus sp. PK3-037. The sequence goes on from NZ_CP096408.1 coordinate 3,937,200, forward strand.
GGCTACCGGGACATCGCTCATCATGAATCGCTGCCTTCCATCTCTGAAAAAGCAGCCGGCAATGCCATTCAAGCAATTCAAGACACCTCAGATCTCATGGATTTTCAAGAGCTTGAGCGCGCTGTTTCTCTGCTGCTTCAAGCGAACACTGTACATTTTTTCGGTCTGGGCGCCTCGGGAATTGTCGCCAAGGACGCTCAGCAAAAATGGCTTCGAATTCATAAACAGGCGACTGCTTTCACGGACACTCATCTTGTGGCATCTTTAATCGCAAATGCAGATAAAAAAGACATTGTATTTGCCATTTCATTTTCAGGTGAGACACAGGAAATCATCGAGCTGCTTTCGATGGCGAAGGAAAAAGGCATCACAATCATCAGCCTCACCCAATTCAGCCAAACCTCCGTCTCTGCATTAGCCGACGTTTCTTTATATACAGCCCATTCCAACGAGGCCCTGATTCGAAGCGCAGCCACTTCCTCCCGTCTCGCCCAGCTTTTTATGATTGATGTTTTGTTTTTCAGCATGGCGGCCGAGCAGTATGAAGAAACGGTCGGCTGCATTGATAAAACGAGCGAAGCAATCAAATCTATGAGAAAGACATAAGGCACCTTGAAAGGGAGGGGTTTGTATGAGCAAAGAAAAACACTACAATACTCTGGCGGAAAAAATCCTTGAGCTATGCGGGGGGGAATCCAATATTTCTTCCTATACGCATTGCATGACCCGCTTGCGCATTACGCCTTACGATGTCAGCAAAACGGATAGTAAGGCGTTAAGAGAACTTGATGGCGTCCTTGGAGTCGTCGAAGCTGAAACCCTGCAAATTATCCTCGGCACTGGTGTCGTTAATCATGTCACCGCTGCTTTTTCGAAGCTGGTATCATCAGAAGATTTTAATCTAAAAGAGGCCGCCGCCAAAAAGAAATCCGATATCAATCGTAAGAACGCCACTCCATTTAAGCTTTTTCTACGTAAAATAGCCAGCATCTTCATACCTCTCATTCCCGCACTCGTCGCTTCAGGCTTAATTACCGGGATTACCAAAGCGATAATCCAAGCCGGCTGGCTCTCTGCAGAATCACAAACAGCTATTGTCCTCACAGTCATCGGATCAGGCCTGTTCACTTATCTCGGCATTCTCGTCGGCATTAACGCGTCAAAAGAATTTGGCGGGACGCCCGCTCTCGGCGCTCTGGCAGGGATTCTGATCATTAACCCGGAAATCGCAAAGATCAGCTTATTCGGAGAACAGCTTCTTCCCGGCAGGGGAGGCCTCATCGGCGTTCTATTCGCAGCTATATTCATTGCTTACACAGAACAATTCGTCCGCCGCTTTATTCCTCAATCACTCGATATTATCGTAACTCCAACTGTTTCACTTTTGATCACTGGAATATTGACGTATATCGTTTTCATGCCTTTAGGCGGGTTCATTTCAGATGTCATCACATCCGGTCTTCTGTCCATCTTAGACATCGGCGGAATCGCTGCAGGCTTTATTCTGGGCGCGACCTTCCTCCCTCTCGTTGTCACCGGGCTACATCAAGGCCTGACGCCGGTGCACATGGAACTTATCAATTCGATCGGTGATGATCCGCTTCTCCCTATCCTTGCCATGGGAGGCGCAGGACAAGTGGGCGCAGCCTTCGCCATCTTCGTTAAAACAAAGAAAAAAACACTGAGAAAAGCGATCACAGGGGGTCTTCCTTCAGGACTGCTCGGCATCGGTGAACCTCTTATATTCGGTGTCACGCTGCCGCTTGGCCGTCCGTTTTTGACAGCATGCTTAGGGTCGGGGATCGGCGGAGCTTTTCAAGCTTATTTTCAGGTAGCCACAGTTGCGATCGGTGTCTCAGGATTGCCGCTCTCTTTTCTGGTTCTGCCTTCTCAAATCATCTTATATATCATTGGTCTCTTTATTTCCTATGCGGCCGGCTTTTTATTGACCTACGCTTTCGGATATAAAGATGAAATGGCTGCCCAGTTCGATTAAATGATGACGTTTTAGGAATAGTAACGGCATAGAAACACGGAAAGGAGCAAGCTTGTGAGAACGAAGACATTAGCATTACTCAGCGCTATTTTAACCGTGTCCATTCTGACGCCGAACGAAGCCTTCGCACAAACCGCCCTCCATCAAGCAGACAACCAGGTTGAGCCGAAAACAATAAATCCAGAAACTGCACAGTTTTCGCCGAAGAAACTAAGGAAGGTTGATCAGGTGATTGAACAGGACATTGCAGCAGGATTCCCCGGCGCCGTTCTAGTCGTCGTGAAGGACGGACGTATGATCAAAAAAGAAGCATACGGCTACAGTAAAAAATATGACGGGGCTGAACTCTTGCGCCGTCCGGCAAAAATGAAAACCCGCACGATGTTTGACTTGGCATCAAATACAAAAATATATGCGGCCAATTTTGCTTTACAGCGCTTAGTCAGCCAAGGCAAACTCGACGTTTATGAAAAGGTATCTGCTTATTTGCCTGATTTCAAGGATCAGCCTGCAGATCGCATCAAAGGGAAAGATAACATTCGTGTCATTGATGTCCTGCAGCACCAATCAGGGCTTCCATCCAGCTTCTACTTTTACAGCCCGGAAAAAGCCGGAATGTATTATTCTCAGGAGCGGGAGAAAACCATTGAATACTTGATGAAAATCCCGCTGGATTATGAAACAGGAACAAAACACGTATACAGTGACATTGGATACATGCTTCTCGGCTGTATTGTCGAAAAACTCACCGGCAAACCGCTTGATGTCTATACGGAACAAGAGCTCTACAAACCGCTGAAGCTGAAACATACGTTGTACAATCCGCTGCAAAAGGGCTTTAAAGCAAAACAGTTCGCGGCCACTGAACGTATGGGCAATACACGAGACGGTGTTATCCATTTTCCTCATATCCGCACAGACACGCTGCAAGGAGAAGTACATGACGAAAAAGCCTTCTATTCGATGGAAGGCGTTTCGGGCCACGCCGGACTGTTTTCAAACGCTGAGGATATGGCGATTCTGCTTCAAGTCATGTTAAACAAAGGAACGTACCGAAACGTTTCATTATTCGATCAGAAAACAGCTGACCTTTTTACGGCGCCATCAGCAACAGATCCGACGTTTGGCCTTGGATGGCGGCGAAACGGCAGTAAAAACATGGAATGGATGTTTGGCCCTTATGCAAGCGAAAATGCGTACGGACATACTGGCTGGACAGGAACGGTTACCATCATTGATCCGGCATACAATTTAGGCATCGCTTTGTTAACAAATAAAAAGCATTCACCTGTCGCTGATCCAGCGGAAAATCCGAACGTGTTTGAGGGTGACCAATTTTCAACAGGCAGTTACGGAAGCGTCATTACCGCGATTTATGAAGCAATGAAATAATCGACGATAGGAGGAAGTTGTTATGAAACCTGTCATTTCGCTTATCCTTTCCACCGTCCTTTTTCTTTCATGTTTTCTCGGCGTCAGTCAGACAGCTGAAGCAAAACCTCGCAGCTCAGAAGATGCCAAACAGATCGTTGATCGTATGACGTTAGATGAAAAACTTGGCCAGATGCTGATGCCGGATTTCAGAAACTGGAAAAAGGAAGGTGAGTCTTCTCCGCAAGCCTTCACAAAAATGAATGAGGAAGTCGCTGGCCTCATCAAGAAATATCAATTCGGCGGCGTCATACTATTTGCAGAAAATGTAAAAACAACTGAACAAACGGTACGGCTGACAGACGCATATCAAAAGGCCAGCCCCAAGATTCCGCTCTTACTCAGCATTGATCAAGAAGGCGGGATCGTGACAAGATTAGGGGAGGGCACTAATTTCCCAGGCAATATGGCGCTTGGCGCAACAAGAAGCAGAATCAATGCCTATCAGACCGGCAGCATGATTGGAAAAGAGCTTTCTGTCTTAGGCATCAATACAGATTTCAGCCCGGTCTTGGACATTAATAATAACCCTGATAATCCCGTGATCGGTGTGAGATCATTCAGTTCTGATCGTGAACTGACAGCACGACTCGGTTTATATTCTATGAAAGGTTTGCAACGGCAAAATATCGCCTCTGCTCTTAAACATTTCCCGGGACATGGAGACACTGACGTTGACAGCCATTATGGACTGCCGCTCGTCTCTCATAACCAGAAACGGCTTCGTGAGGTTGAACTCTACCCTTTTCAAAAAGCGATTGATGCCGGAGCAGATATGGTGATGACAGCTCATGTTCAATTCCCAGCCTTTGACGACACCACATATAAAAGCAAGCTTGATGGATCAGATATTATGGTTCCCGCTACACTTTCAAAGAAAGTAATGACCGGGCTGCTTCGGGAGGAAATGGGATTTGGCGGTATAATCGTCACTGATGCTCTCAATATGAAAGCCATAGCAGATCATTTCGGTCAGGAAGAGGCCGTCGTCATGGCCATAAAGGCCGGTGTTGATATCGCGTTAATGCCTGTCTCAGTTACATCTTTAAAAGATGAACAAAAGTTGGCAAGCGTGATTGACTCCTTAAAAGAAGCCGTTAAAAATGAAGACATTCCCTTACAGCAAATCAACAAATCGGTGGAAAGAATCATTTCCCTGAAAATAAAGCGCGGTATTTACCCCGCTCAGCATGACAGCAGCATAGATAAAAAGGTGAAGAAAGCGTTCAAAACAGTGGGAAGCAGGCACCATACGAAGACAGAGCAAAAAATCGCTGAAAAGGCAGTGACAGTATTAAAAAATGATCAGCATACCTTGCCTTTCAAACCCAAAAAAGGCAGCCGAATCTTAATTGCCGCACCTTACGAGGAACAAACAGCATCCATTGAAAAATCCATTCACGATTTAATGCAGCGAAAAAAAATCAAATCTGTTTCCCTTAACAAAATGAACTTTGCAGAAAAGGTATTTAATGCTGAGGATGAAAAACAAGTAAAAGAAGCTGATTATATTATTACAGGCTCTTACGTTGTAAAAAATGACCCTGTCGTCAACGACGGTGTCATCGACGACACGGTAACAGATTCAAGCAAATGGGCCACCGCTTTTCCGAGAGCTGTCATGAATGCCGCACTGCAGCACAAAAAGCAATTTGTCTTAATGAGTCTGCGCAATCCATATGATGCCGCCAATTTCGAAGAAGCAAGAGCTTTGATTGCCGTCTATGGTTTTAAAGGGTATGCAAACGGGCGTTATCTTCAGCCGAATATTCCGGCCGGCGTTAAAGTGATCTTCGGACAATCAAAGCCAAAGGGCACGCTGCCAGTCGACATTCCATCCGTCACAAAACCGGGAGACATCCTTTACCCGTATGGCTATGGAGTAAACATCAAAACGGGAAAACCGCTTTAATAAGGAGGAGCATATGAAGAAAACGGTATGGGTTCTTCTCGCAGGGCTTATGATGTTCGGAACAATAACGGCCGCCTCAGCTTCGCCTGATTCAGAAAAACAAACAGCAAAAAAACCTAAAGTCCAGACCGGTATTGATATCCTCTTGTCACAACACAAAAAGCAGCTAAAGAGAAAAAGAGTTGGGCTGATTACAAATCCAACAGGTGTGAGTGCATCCCTTAAAAGCAGCGTAGATATTCTTTACGAAGACCCCGATATTCAGCTGACAGCTTTATTCGGGCCCGAGCACGGCGTTCGCGGCGACGCTCAGGCAGGAGACGAAGTAGGCTCTTACATTGACGAAAAAACCGGGGTTCCCGTATACAGCCTTTACGGAAAAACGAAAAAACCCACTCCTGATATGCTGAAAAATGTCGATGTCCTTCTATTTGACATCCAGGACGTCGGGACTCGTTACTATACGTACATTTATTCAATGGCATATGCAATGGAAGCCGCTAAAGAAAACGGAATTCCTTTTATCGTGCTGGACCGCCCGAATCCCCAAGGCGGAAAAAAGGTTGAAGGACCAGTGCTGGAGCCCGAGTACGCATCCTTTGTCGGACTCTATCCTATTCCGTTAAAGCACGGGATGACCATTGGAGAATTGGCTTTACTATTCAACAAGGAATTTAATATTGATGCTGATATGTCAGTCGTAAAAATGAAGCAATGGAAACGCTCTATGGATTTTGACGAAACCAGACTGCCATTCGTCCTCCCTTCACCGAACATGCCAACCGCAGAGAGTACATTTGTATACCCTGCAACAGGGTTAATTGAAGGAACAAATATATCTGAAGGGCGGGGAACGACTAAGCCATTCGAGTTGATCGGAGCTCCCTTTATCAAAAGCACAGAGCTTGCAGATAAAATGAACAGTCTTGATCTGCCTGGCGTTACATTCAGAGCTTCCTCCTTCACTCCAACGTTCTCTAAACATCAAGGAACTCTTTGCCACGGCGTGCAGCTCTATATTACGGACAGAGAAAGATTTGAAGCGGTGAAAACAGGACTGTCGCTTATTAAAATGATACATGACCTCTATCCTGATGATTTTCAATTCCTAGCGTCTGGCTCATTTGATAAATTGGCAGGCAACGGCTGGGTTAGAACGAAAATCGAGAACGGTGCTTCAATTGATGAAATCATTGACACCTATCAAAAACAGCTGAAGCAATTCAATAAAACCAGAAAACAATATCTCCTTTATTAAGACTTAAGAATGGTATGTTACACGTGTAACATTTTCTTACCCAACAAAAGCATGGTCTTTTTCCCTTGCCCGCACATTGCGGCAAGGGTTTTTTAAATCTAAAAACAACGCGCTTTATATAGGAAAACTTTCATTTATTTGGTACAATCTTATTGAAAATGATTATCATTTAAGCGAGCGTTTCTGAAAAGGTGGTCTTCTCCTTGCAAAACTCAATGATTTATCATCCGGTACAAATTGAATATATGAAGAAAACGAGTGATCTCTTCTCAGAACAGCAATTGGCCGACTCATTCGTGCTGATCTTTCATTTAAAAGGTGATGGACATATTTCTATCGGAACGAGAACCGCTCCTCTCCAAAAAAAGACACTGTATGTTTGTCCGCCTCATGAGACTTTCGGCATTATACCTGCAGAAGAGAGAAATATAGATATGTGTCTGATCAGACTTCACTGCTATACAGCGGAAGCCCGGCAAGATCTCTTAAAACCATGCACTGAAACTGATTTATCCAGTCTAAACCTTGTGAATGTTTCACATATCGAAAACCTTTCAGCCCGGCTTCAAGAACTTGCAGAAATATGGACAGAATCAGCTCAGCTTTCTCAATTAAAATGTGTGATAGAGGTTCAGAGCCTGATTTATGATCTATTCACAGCTCATGTATCCGATCAAAACGATACACAATCTGCGATTGAAAAAACAAAACATTACATTGAAACTCATGCCGATACGAAAATTACACTTGCCCAGCTCTCAAAAATGGCAGGAATCAGCGCCAAGCATTACAGCGAAACCTTTAAAAAATGGACTGGCCAGAGCGTAACAGAATTCATTACAAAAACTCGGATTACCCGAGCAAAGCGGCTTATGGCAAGATCCAACTGTAAACTGAAAGAAATCGCCCATCAAACCGGCTATCAAGATGAATTTTATTTCAGCAGAATCTTTAAAAAGCACACAGGCTCTTCACCTACAATCTATATGAAAAAACGCAGGCAAAAACTAGCCGCCTATGGAAAGGGAACAATGGGGCAGCTCATTCCTCTCCATCACATCCCATTTGCAGCCGCACTCCATCCAAAATGGACGGCTTACTATTATCAGCATTATTCAGCAGATATTCCAGTACAGCTCAGCGCATATCGGTTTAATGAAAAGTGGGAGGAAAACCTGCAGACGTTGTCCCAAGCTGAACCCGATATCATTTTCAGCATGGATTCTGTCTCTTCAGAAGAGCAAAAGCGCCTGAACAGCATTGCAGAAGTATGTTACCTTCCTGCAGAAGAAAACTGGAGAGCTCACTTTCTGCACACCGCCTCGTTTTTAAAGGAAGAATCGGAGGCTGAAAAGTGGCTCGCAGCCTATGACAAGCAGATTTCTGCCGCTAAAATGACATTGCTGCACGCTCAAGAGTTTCGTTATCTCTTTCTTCGTCTGCATAAGCAGCGCTTTTATATGGCGCATAATCGCAGCGTCCGCGAAGTTTTCTTTGAAGATTTAGGATTCAAACCGGCTGACACGCCTTCAGAACAAGCGATTTCATTAGAAGACATCACAAATTGCCAAGCTGACTGTATCATGCTCTTTCTTTTTAAAGAGCCGGAAACCATTGCTTATTATCAGCAATTAAAACAGTCGGAAATATGGCAAAACCTAAGCGCAGTGCGGAATGGACGTGTGTATCACCTCTCTTCAGACCCATGGAATGAGTACTCGGCTTGCGGACATGAGCGGATTGTTCAGCAAACCATTTCTATGCTATCCGGTGATAGTCCATGATAAATATGGAATTTGTCCATGGTGTTATGTCTGTTCATTCTCTATAATTCCAATTGATAATAGTTATCAATTGAACAGGAGGCACTATAGATGAAAAAGCTCTCTCTTACCTTATTAATCTTGCTTCTCGCACTCACGGCGGCAGCTTGCGGCAGCAAAGAAGAATCCTCTGCGAGCAAAGCGAACGGCACAAAGTCCGAGAAAAAGAAAATCGAGTATTTGGATAAAACGTACGAAGTAAACGTACCGACAGATAAGATTGCCATTACGGGAAGCGTTGAATCCATGGAAGACGCAAAACTGCTGGACGTTCATCCGCAGGGTGCAATCTCATTCTCCGGAAAATTCCCTGAAATGTTCAAGGACATCACAGATAAAGCAACACCTACAGGGGAAAAAATGGAACCAAACATTGAAAAAATTCTTGAGATGCAGCCAGACGTGATCCTGGCATCTACAAAGTTCCCTGAAAAAACCCTGCAAAAAATAAGTACGGCCGGCACTACCATTCCGGTTTCTCACATCTCATCAAACTGGAAGGAAAATATGATGCTGCTTGCCCAGTTGACTGGAAAAGAGAAAAAAGCGAAAAAAATCATTGCAGACTATGAACAGGATCTAAAAGAAACAAAAACGAAAATCAGTAAACAAGCAAAAGATTCAAAAACGCTTGTCATCAGAATCAGACAAGGAAATATTTACATTTATCCTGAACAAGTGTACTTCAACTCAACTCTTTATGGCGACTTAGGCCTTAAAGCGCCGAATGAAGTCAAAGCCGCAAAAGCGCAAGAGCTGATTTCATTAGAAAAACTCAGTGAAATGAATCCTGACCACATTTTCGTCCAATTTTCTGATGATGAAAATGCGGATAAACCCGATGCATTAAAAGATTTAGAGAAAAATCCAATCTGGAAAAGCCTCACAGCAGTCAAAGAAGATCATGTGTACGTCAATTCAGTTGATCCTCTTGCACAAGGCGGTACGGCTTGGAGCAAAGTCCGCTTCCTGAAAGCGGCATCTGAAAAATTAACACAAGACTAAATTAGAGTAGGTTTTTGTATGTATTCAAAACAGTGGACACGTATCATTTTGATTACTTCTCCATTTGCTATTGCATTATCATTGCTGCTTTCCGTCCTCTATGGCGCAAAGCAGCTTAATGCTGATATTGTCTTTGCATCACTTTTTCATTTTGATCCGGGAAACACAGACCATCAAATCATATGGCATTCCCGGATTCCAAGGGCTGCCGGCGCTCTGCTCATTGGGGCAGCCCTTGCTGTATCTGGAGCGCTCATGCAAGGCATCACACGCAATTATTTGGCATCGCCCTCAATTATGGGTGTTTCAGATGGTTCCGCGTTTATCATCACGCTTTGTATGGTTCTGCTCCCGCAATCATCTTCGCTTGAAATGATCATTTACTCTTTTATCGGCTCCGCATTTGGAGCCGCATTGGTATTCGGCCTGGCAACAATGCTGCCTAACGGGTTTACGCCCGTACAGCTAGCCATCATTGGCACAGTCACAAGCATGCTGCTTAATAGTTTAGCGGCTGCCATATCGATCTATTTTCAAATTTCACAGGATCTGAGTTTCTGGTACAGCGCCAGACTTCATCAAATGAGCCCCGACTTTCTAAAGCTTGCCGTTCCATTTTTCCTGGCGGGTATCGTCATAGCTGTTTCTCTCAGCAAAAAGGTGACCGCTGTATCACTAGGCGACGATATTTCTAAGAGTTTGGGCCAAAAGAAAAAAACGATCAAAATCATGGCAATGATCTCTGTCATCATTTTAACCGGAAGTGCTGTAGCGCTTTCCGGAAAAATCGCGTTTGTCGGTTTAGTCGTTCCGCATATCACGAGATTTCTCGTCGGCTCAGATTATAACAGACTGATTCCTTGTTCCTGCATCTTGGGCGGCGTCTTTTTAACGCTGTGCGATCTCGCCAGCAGATTTATCAATTATCCATTTGAAACACCGATTGAGGTTGTGACTTCTATTATCGGCGTTCCTTTCTTCCTTTATTTGATCAAACGAAAAGGAGGAGAGCAAAATGGCTAAAAAATATGCAGTGTTCATCGTATTGATTCTCATCGTCAGCTATTTCAGCATGACCAGCGGATCATTTTCAGTTCGTCCGACAGAGCTGCTCTCCACTCTTTTTCAGATCAATCCCAATCCGCAGTATGAAGTTTTGCTGTTCGACTTAAGACTGCCGCGGATTGTCATGGCAGCCATTATCGGACTCGGACTCGGCATAGCAGGAGCTGTCATACAGGCCATCACACGAAACGGCCTTGCAGACCCGGGAATATTGGGCATCAATGCCGGAGCAGGGGCAGGTATTGTGGCGTTTATGCTGTTGTTCCAAGGCCAGAAAGAAGTAACTTCGATTGTCGCGGCAATGGGAATGCCGTTTTTCGGCCTGATCGGCGGACTGGCTGCCGCAGTCATGATTTACATATTCGCTTGGAACAGAGGCAATTTAGATTCAGGCAGAATTATTCTGGTAGGAATCGCGATTAATTCAGGCTTCAGCGCGTTGTCTTTGTTTTTATCATTAAAAATGGACCCGCAAGATTATGAAATGGCCATGGTATGGAAAAACGGCAGCATCTGGTCGGCAAACTGGACATATATCACAGCGGTTCTTCCGTGGATGCTGCTGTTTATTCCTATTCTTCTGGCCAAATCTCGTTTGCTCGATACCATCCGCTTTGACGAAGACACGGTCAGAAGCCTTGGCATTTCGTCAAATAAAGAAAAAACCATTCTGCTCGTCGCTTGTGTCGCCATCATTAGCGCCTGTGTCTCTGTGGCGGGAAGCATGGCATTTGTCGGCTTAATCGCGCCTCATATTTCCCGGAGATTGGCCGGCGTCGAACACCGCTATATTTTGCCTTTGAGCGGCTTGATCGGCATGCTGCTTTTATTGAGCGCGGATTTTGCCGGGAAACTGTTTTTCCAGCCCGCAGAAGTGCCAGCAGGCATTATTTTAGCGATACTCGGTGTCCCGTATTTCTTATACCTGCTTTTCAAACAAAAAAAGGGGGAGAGCGTTTGAACGGATCTTTATCAGAGCATAAGGCGGGCGACAGGAAGTTCAAGCTGTATCTTCCTCCTTCCTACAGTACGGACAGCAGGGCATTTCCTTCTGTTTACGTACAGGATGGCGGTTCTTTGTTTCAAGATCAACTAGAACGGATAGAAAACAGGTTTCATCAAAACAGCGTGCCTGAGCTTGTGCTGATCGGCGTAAAGCCTAAAAACCGGCTCGACGAGTATACTCCTTGGCCCGCCGCATCACTCACCGATCAGTTTCCAGACTTCGGCGGTAAGGGGGCTGACTATCTTTCTGAAATAACAAACCGGCTCATTCCGGTTGTGGAAGAAAACTGGAATGTCTCCAGAAGGGCACAATCCAGAGGTATGATCGGCGCCTCATTAGGCGGCCTCATCTCAATGTTCGCCTTTCTGAGACATTCATCATTATTTGGAAAAATAGGATCTCTCTCAAGCTCATACTGGTACGAGAACGCAGCAGAAACGATCTATACTTCCTCTGTAAGACCGGGTTCAACGCGTATTTTTATGTCTGTCGGCAGTGAAGAAGGCGCCGGAAAACAATCGACTCAGCAGACGATGCTACAAAAAACAAAAAACGTGCACGAGAGCCTAAAAGAAAAAGGATTCACTCAGAGTCAGCTGTGCCTCGTCATTGAAAAAGGGGCGGTGCACCACCACAAGCATTTCTGCAAACAATTTATCAATGCGCTGGAATGGCTATACGGAAAAAACCGCTCCAACATATGAGCGGTTTTTTCATGCCTTCTGCAAGACGGGTTTTAATTCGAAACGGTTCAGCATATAGCCGAACAAGGCAGCCAGGATTTGCTGAAACAGCATGCCAATCACAACCGGAACAGCCACCTGAGACGGGAAGAAAGTGACGGCAAGAACAGCGCCTGCACTGATATTCCTCATGCCTCCCGTAAAAATAAGAGAGACAATTTCCTCCTGCCGTCTTTTCATCATTTTTCCGATAAGCCACGCCGCAGCATACCCGGTTAACGCGATACAAAAAACAGTGATAGCAATCCCTAAAAATCTTAAATCAATCGCTTTGAAATAAGGAGCTATCGCAGAGCTGTTAATTGCAATCACGGCCATCAGGCACAGCTTTGAAAAGGGAGACAGCGTACTGCTCAACGCCGCGGTTCTTTCTGGAGATGACATCTGATTAAACAGCATGCCCAGGAATGAAGGAATCACTACCATCACAATCAGACCCTTCATCATTCCCCAGATATCCATGTGAACCTGGGCACCGGCCAGCACAGAAAGACTCAGCGGAACGATTAACGGCGACAGCACGGTATCAATCAATATGATAGAAAGCGTCAAACCGACATTTCCTTTGTACATTGCAGCCCAAATCAAGCTCGTAATTCCTGTAGGGATGACAACAGCTAATGTCAAACCGGTGATCGTTAATGGATCACCTTGAAATATGAGATGTCCGCTGCCCCAGGCGAAAAGCGGCATAAAAATATGAAGAACAAATAATGCAAGAATCATAGGAAGAGGATGCGCCAAGGCGTGTCTTAAAGACTGAAAGTTCGCGCTCATGCTGCCCGCAAACGTAATAAAAGCAAATATCCAAGGCACTGCGCTTTCATATCCATTTAAAAACTGAGACAGCAGCACGCCAAGCACAACACTAGTCGGTGTCAAAAGCGGCATGACTTTCCCCAATACACGGTTCAGCTTCTGAAGCATCATATACAAGTCCCCTATTAAAAATTTCTTTCTATCTATTATATCAATGCTGTTCAACCATATGTTATATAAAAAAGTCCAGATCTCATCAATCTGGACTTTCATACTTTTATGCCATCTGTTTCATAAGGGCTTTACTTGCATTGTTCAGCCCCTTTAATTCAGCTTCAATTCCTTGCTCTTTAAACTTCGCAACAACTTTATCAAGCGCAGCCGCTCCTGAATCATCCCATACGTGAGCATCGGTTAAGTCAATGACAACTCGCTCGATATCCTCTTGATAGATAAACGCATTCGTAAGATCAGTTACTGACGCAAAAAAGATCTGTCCCTTCACTTGATACGTTCTCAGCTTTTGATCTTCTGCATGAGAAACGATTTTCAGCTTCGAGATTTTGGCTACGAAGAATACGGCACTTAACAGAACACCGACGAATACGCCTTTCGATAAGTCATCCGTCACGACAACCGTAATCACCGTCACAACCATTACAATTGAATCTGTAATCGGCGCTTTTTTCAAGCCTTTTAAAGAAGACCAATCAAATGTGCCGACAGATACCATAACCATAACAGCCACTAACGCAGCCATCGGAATGTTTACAACAACATGACTCAAAACGGCAATTAAAAACATAAGAAAAGCACCGGCAACAAAGGCTGATAACCGTCCGCGGCCGCCTGCTTTTGTATTAATAACAGATTGTCCGATCATAGCGCAGCCCGCCATACCGCCAAAAAATCCAGTGACGATATTCGCGATACCCTGTCCGCGGCTCTCTTTATTTTTATCACTGTCCGTATCCGTCATTTCATCAATAATCTGTGCTGTCAGCAAAGATTCAAGCAAACCGACAAACGCCAAAGCAATGGAATAAGGAAAAATAATTTTGAGCGTTTCGAAGGTAAACGGAACATCAGGTATTAAAAAATGAGGCAATGAACTAGAGATATTGCCCATATCTCCAACCGTCCGCACATCCACATGGAATGTGACCGCAATAATCGTCATCACAATAATTGCGACAAGCGGAGATGGCACCGCAGTCGTGAACCTCGGCAGTACATAAATAATAACCAATGATCCGGCAAGCATCGCATACATGCTCCAAGATGCAGCTTCAAATTGAGGCAGCTGCGCAGAAAAGATCAGAATCGCCAGCGCATTCACAAACCCGATCATTACAGAACGAGGAATGAATTTCATTAATCTCGCAATTTTACTGATACCTAAAATCACCTGAATAACACCTGTCAAAATGGTGGCCGCAAATAAATACTGAAGCCCGTAATCGGCAACCAGCGACACCATCACAACCGCCATCGAACCAGTCGCAGCCGAAATCATCCCCGGTCTTCCGCCAAAAATAGAAATAATAATGGCAATACAAAATGAAGCATAAAGACCAACCATTGGATCAACGCCGGCAATAATAGAAAAACCAATCGCTTCGGGTATTAAGGCTAACGCCACCAATATACCAGCAAGAATATCTTTTCGGATATTACCGAACCACTGCTGTTTTAATGTAAAACTATTCAAATATAACGACTCCTTTTTAAAAATAAATCCGCACCGTTTCTGTTGTATTGGGAGCTTAATTATTTTACGGAAGAAAATGAAAAGAAAAACTTTCGGAGAAAAAGGGGAAACGTTGAGTATAGTGTATTGAGGTAAGGAGTTATTATACAAAGAGTATCATAATAAATTTTAATCCAATGTGCAAGGTCAAATGCTGAAGAAAAAAATGGCTCAACATATTTAAGCCATTTGCCATGATACATCATATCAGGATCAGAAACAAGAATGGTTTTAACTGCTTGAACATTGATGCCGGGTCTATGCCCATCAACTTTTGGATGGCAGATCCAGCGGCGTTTTTTCCGTAATGAGCTCAGAAAGCTGTGGCATATCTACAGCGCATGAAACCGCGGCCTCCATGATCTGCCGAGTCACGCCGGTTCCGACGCTCGTAACCCCGTTAGAAAGCAATTGAAAAGGCCTGATTTTCATTTCATACGTATCAACAAACCCCATCTGCACAAGCCTTCCTCCCTTGTCTATTAACGGATAGGCCCAATCAAGCTGATTGCCGATCGCGTCAAAGATCACATCAAACTTTCTTCCTTGATTA
>NZ_CP096408.1:3955000-4128071 GCF_054161355.1 Bacillus sp. PK3-037
CCTCATCCCCGCACTTTTCAACGTGCGTGGGTTCGGGCCTCCATTCAGTGTTACCTGAACTTCACCCTGGACATGGGTAGATCACCTGGTTTCGGGTCTACGACCACGTACTCATGCGCCCTATTCAGACTCGCTTTCGCTGCGGCTCCGCATCTTCTGCTTAACCTTGCACGGGATCGTAACTCGCCGGTTCATTCTACAAAAGGCACGCCATCACCCGTTAACGGGCTCTGACTACTTGTAGGCACACGGTTTCAGGATCTCTTTCACTCCCCTTCCGGGGTGCTTTTCACCTTTCCCTCACGGTACTGGTTCACTATCGGTCACTAGGGAGTATTTAGCCTTGGGAGATGGTCCTCCCGGATTCCGACGGAATTTCACGTGTTCCGCCGTACTCAGGATCCACTCTGGAGAGAACGAAGTTTTGACTACAGGGCTGTTACCTCCTATGGCGGGCCTTTCCAGACCTCTTCATCTACCTCGTTCCTTTGTAACTCCGTATAGAGTGTCCTACAACCCCAAGAGGCAAGCCTCTTGGTTTGGGCTAATCCCGTTTCGCTCGCCGCTACTCAGGGAATCGCATTTGCTTTCTCTTCCTCCGGGTACTTAGATGTTTCAGTTCCCCGGGTCTGCCTTCTCATATCCTATGAATTCAGATATGGATACCACTCCATTACGAGTGGTGGGTTTCCCCATTCGGAAATCTCCGGATCAAAGCTTGCTTACAGCTCCCCGAAGCATATCGGTGTTCGTCCCGTCCTTCATCGGCTCCTAGTGCCAAGGCATCCACCGTGCGCCCTTTCTAACTTAACCGTTAAAAAGAATCACTATGTGATATCTTGTGTTACTAATTGAATGTGATGTCTACTGTTATCTAGTTTTCAAAGAACACGTTTCGAAGGAATGATCCTTCAAAACTAAACAAGACAGGGAACGTTCTGTTTATAAGACCCAAGGTCTTATATTCCGTAAATATCCTTAGAAAGGAGGTGATCCAGCCGCACCTTCCGATACGGCTACCTTGTTACGACTTCACCCCAATCATCTGTCCCACCTTCGGCGGCTGGCTCCATAAAGGTTACCTCACCGACTTCGGGTGTTACAAACTCTCGTGGTGTGACGGGCGGTGTGTACAAGGCCCGGGAACGTATTCACCGCGGCATGCTGATCCGCGATTACTAGCGATTCCAGCTTCACGCAGTCGAGTTGCAGACTGCGATCCGAACTGAGAACAGATTTGTGGGATTGGCTTAACCTCGCGGTTTCGCTGCCCTTTGTTCTGTCCATTGTAGCACGTGTGTAGCCCAGGTCATAAGGGGCATGATGATTTGACGTCATCCCCACCTTCCTCCGGTTTGTCACCGGCAGTCACCTTAGAGTGCCCAACTGAATGCTGGCAACTAAGATCAAGGGTTGCGCTCGTTGCGGGACTTAACCCAACATCTCACGACACGAGCTGACGACAACCATGCACCACCTGTCACTCTGCCCCCGAAGGGGACGTCCTATCTCTAGGATTGTCAGAGGATGTCAAGACCTGGTAAGGTTCTTCGCGTTGCTTCGAATTAAACCACATGCTCCACCGCTTGTGCGGGCCCCCGTCAATTCCTTTGAGTTTCAGTCTTGCGACCGTACTCCCCAGGCGGAGTGCTTAATGCGTTAGCTGCAGCACTAAGGGGCGGAAACCCCCTAACACTTAGCACTCATCGTTTACGGCGTGGACTACCAGGGTATCTAATCCTGTTCGCTCCCCACGCTTTCGCTCCTCAGCGTCAGTTACAGACCAGAGAGTCGCCTTCGCCACTGGTGTTCCTCCACATCTCTACGCATTTCACCGCTACACGTGGAATTCCACTCTCCTCTTCTGCACTCAAGTTCCCCAGTTTCCAATGACCCTCCCCGGTTGAGCCGGGGGCTTTCACATCAGACTTAAGGAACCGCCTGCGAGCCCTTTACGCCCAATAATTCCGGACAACGCTTGCCACCTACGTATTACCGCGGCTGCTGGCACGTAGTTAGCCGTGGCTTTCTGGTTAGGTACCGTCAAGGTACCGCCCTATTCGAACGGTACTTGTTCTTCCCTAACAACAGAGCTTTACGATCCGAAAACCTTCATCACTCACGCGGCGTTGCTCCGTCAGACTTTCGTCCATTGCGGAAGATTCCCTACTGCTGCCTCCCGTAGGAGTCTGGGCCGTGTCTCAGTCCCAGTGTGGCCGATCACCCTCTCAGGTCGGCTACGCATCGTTGCCTTGGTGAGCCGTTACCTCACCAACTAGCTAATGCGCCGCGGGTCCATCTGTAAGTGGTAGCCGAAGCCACCTTTTATGTTTGAACCATGCGGTTCAAACAAGCATCCGGTATTAGCCCCGGTTTCCCGGAGTTATCCCAGTCTTACAGGCAGGTTACCCACGTGTTACTCACCCGTCCGCCGCTAACATCAGGGAGCAAGCTCCCATCTGTCCGCTCGACTTGCATGTATTAGGCACGCCGCCAGCGTTCGTCCTGAGCCAGGATCAAACTCTCCGATAAAGTAGTTTGACTGACTACGCACATCGCTGTGCGATTTTATAATAAAACTTGAATTAACAGGTACGTTTTGTCTTGTTTAGTTTTCAAAGATCATTTTGTTTATCGCTTTGTTAAAGCAACTTTATTAGTATATAACGTCGCTTTCTCAAAGTCAACAACTTTTTTTATTTTTAATTGCACTAATGTGCAACTGCTTGGCGGCGTCCTATTCTCACAGGGGGAAACCCCCGACTACCATCGGCGCTGAAGAGCTTAACTTCCGTGTTCGGCATGGGAACGGGTGTGACCTCTTCGCTATCGCCACCAAACAATTGAGAGTGTTCTCTCAAAACTAGATAACAGGTGTAACATCATTAGATATTAGGTTAAGTCCTCGATCGATTAGTATCTGTCAGCTCCATGTGTCGCCACACTTCCACCTCAGACCTATCAACCTGATCATCTTTCAGGGATCTTACTTCCTTGCGGAATGGGAAATCTCATCTTGAGGGGGGCTTCATGCTTAGATGCTTTCAGCACTTATCCCGTCCGCACATAGCTACCCAGCGATGCCCTTGGCAGAACAACTGGTACACCAGCGGTGCGTCCATCCCGGTCCTCTCGTACTAAGGACAGCTCCTCTCAAATTTCCTGCGCCCGCGACGGATAGGGACCGAACTGTCTCACGACGTTCTGAACCCAGCTCGCGTACCGCTTTAATGGGCGAACAGCCCAACCCTTGGGACCGACTACAGCCCCAGGATGCGATGAGCCGACATCGAGGTGCCAAACCTCCCCGTCGATGTGGACTCTTGGGGGAGATAAGCCTGTTATCCCCGGGGTAGCTTTTATCCGTTGAGCGATGGCCCTTCCATGCGGAACCACCGGATCACTAAGCCCGACTTTCGTCCCTGCTCGACTTGTAGGTCTCGCAGTCAAGCTCCCTTGTGCCTTTACACTCTGCGAATGATTTCCAACCATTCTGAGGGAACCTTTGGGCGCCTCCGTTACCTTTTAGGAGGCGACCGCCCCAGTCAAACTGCCCACCTGACACTGTCTCCCCGCCCGATAAGGGCGGCGGGTTAGAAGGTCAATACAGCCAGGGTAGTATCCCACCGATGCCTCCACCGAAGCTGGCGCTCCGGTTTCCAAGGCTCCTACCTATCCTGTACAAGCTGTACCAACATTCAATATCAGGCTGCAGTAAAGCTCCACGGGGTCTTTCCGTCCTGTCGCGGGTAACCTGCATCTTCACAGGTACTATAATTTCACCGAGTCTCTCGTTGAGACAGTGCCCAGATCGTTGCGCCTTTCGTGCGGGTCGGAACTTACCCGACAAGGAATTTCGCTACCTTAGGACCGTTATAGTTACGGCCGCCGTTTACTGGGGCTTCAATTCGCACCTTCGCTTACGCTAAGCGCTCCTCTTAACCTTCCAGCACCGGGCAGGCGTCAGCCCCTATACTTCGCCTTACGGCTTCGCAGAGACCTGTGTTTTTGCTAAACAGTCGCCTGGGCCTATTCACTGCGGCTCTCTCGGGCTTGCACCCTAACAGAGCACCCCTTCTCCCGAAGTTACGGGGTCATTTTGCCGAGTTCCTTAACGAGAGTTCTCTCGATCACCTTAGGATTCTCTCCTCGCCTACCTGTGTCGGTTTGCGGTACGGGCACCTCTCACCTCGCTAGAGGCTTTTCTTGGCAGTGTGGAATCAGGAACTTCGCTACTATATTTCGCTCGCCATCACAGCTCAGCCTTATGGGAAACGGATTTGCCTATTTCCCAGCCTAACTGCTTGGACGCGGATATCCAATACCGCGCTTACCCTATCCTCCTGCGTCCCCCCATTGCTCAAATGGTGAGGAGGTGGTACAGGAATATCAACCTGTTGTCCATCGCCTACGCCTTTCGGCCTCGGCTTAGGTCCCGACTAACCCTGAGCGGACGAGCCTTCCTCAGGAAACCTTAGGCATTCGGTGGAGGGGATTCTCACCCCTCTTTCGCTACTCATACCGGCATTCTCACTTCTAAGCGCTCCACCAGTCCTTCCGGTCTGGCTTCACAGCCCTTAGAACGCTCTCCTACCACTGTTCGAAGAACAGTCCGCAGCTTCGGTGATACGTTTAGCCCCGGTACATTTTCGGCGCAGAGTCACTCGACCAGTGAGCTATTACGCACTCTTTAAATGGTGGCTGCTTCTAAGCCAACATCCTGGTTGTCTAAGCAACTCCACATCCTTTTCCACTTAACGTATACTTTGGGACCTTAGCTGGCGGTCTGGGCTGTTTCCCTTTCGACTACGGATCTTATCACTCGCAGTCTGACTCCCAAGGATAAGTCATTGGCATTCGGAGTTTGACTGAATTCGGTAACCCGGTAGGGGCCCCTAGTCCAATCAGTGCTCTACCTCCAAGACTCTTACCTTGAGGCTAGCCCTAAAGCTATTTCGGAGAGAACCAGCTATCTCCAGGTTCGATTGGCATTTCACCCCTACCCACACCTCATCCCCGCACTTTTCAACGTGCGTGGGTTCGGGCCTCCATTCAGTGTTACCTGAACTTCACCCTGGACATGGGTAGATCACCTGGTTTCGGGTCTACGACCACGTACTCATGCGCCCTATTCAGACTCGCTTTCGCTGCGGCTCCGCATCTTCTGCTTAACCTTGCACGGGATCGTAACTCGCCGGTTCATTCTACAAAAGGCACGCCATCACCCGTTAACGGGCTCTGACTACTTGTAGGCACACGGTTTCAGGATCTCTTTCACTCCCCTTCCGGGGTGCTTTTCACCTTTCCCTCACGGTACTGGTTCACTATCGGTCACTAGGGAGTATTTAGCCTTGGGAGATGGTCCTCCCGGATTCCGACGGAATTTCACGTGTTCCGCCGTACTCAGGATCCACTCTGGAGAGAACGAAGTTTTGACTACAGGGCTGTTACCTCCTATGGCGGGCCTTTCCAGACCTCTTCATCTACCTCGTTCCTTTGTAACTCCGTATAGAGTGTCCTACAACCCCAAGAGGCAAGCCTCTTGGTTTGGGCTAATCCCGTTTCGCTCGCCGCTACTCAGGGAATCGCATTTGCTTTCTCTTCCTCCGGGTACTTAGATGTTTCAGTTCCCCGGGTCTGCCTTCTCATATCCTATGAATTCAGATATGGATACCACTCCATTACGAGTGGTGGGTTTCCCCATTCGGAAATCTCCGGATCAAAGCTTGCTTACAGCTCCCCGAAGCATATCGGTGTTCGTCCCGTCCTTCATCGGCTCCTAGTGCCAAGGCATCCACCGTGCGCCCTTTCTAACTTAACCGTTAAAAAGAATCACTATGTGATATCTTGTGTTACTAATTGAATGTGATGTCTACTGTTATCTAGTTTTCAAAGAACACGTTTCGAAGGAATGATCCTTCAAAACTAAACAAGACAGGGAACGTTCTGTTTATAAGACCCAAGGTCTTATATTCCGTAAATATCCTTAGAAAGGAGGTGATCCAGCCGCACCTTCCGATACGGCTACCTTGTTACGACTTCACCCCAATCATCTGTCCCACCTTCGGCGGCTGGCTCCATAAAGGTTACCTCACCGACTTCGGGTGTTACAAACTCTCGTGGTGTGACGGGCGGTGTGTACAAGGCCCGGGAACGTATTCACCGCGGCATGCTGATCCGCGATTACTAGCGATTCCAGCTTCACGCAGTCGAGTTGCAGACTGCGATCCGAACTGAGAACAGATTTGTGGGATTGGCTTAACCTCGCGGTTTCGCTGCCCTTTGTTCTGTCCATTGTAGCACGTGTGTAGCCCAGGTCATAAGGGGCATGATGATTTGACGTCATCCCCACCTTCCTCCGGTTTGTCACCGGCAGTCACCTTAGAGTGCCCAACTGAATGCTGGCAACTAAGATCAAGGGTTGCGCTCGTTGCGGGACTTAACCCAACATCTCACGACACGAGCTGACGACAACCATGCACCACCTGTCACTCTGCCCCCGAAGGGGACGTCCTATCTCTAGGATTGTCAGAGGATGTCAAGACCTGGTAAGGTTCTTCGCGTTGCTTCGAATTAAACCACATGCTCCACCGCTTGTGCGGGCCCCCGTCAATTCCTTTGAGTTTCAGTCTTGCGACCGTACTCCCCAGGCGGAGTGCTTAATGCGTTAGCTGCAGCACTAAGGGGCGGAAACCCCCTAACACTTAGCACTCATCGTTTACGGCGTGGACTACCAGGGTATCTAATCCTGTTCGCTCCCCACGCTTTCGCTCCTCAGCGTCAGTTACAGACCAGAGAGTCGCCTTCGCCACTGGTGTTCCTCCACATCTCTACGCATTTCACCGCTACACGTGGAATTCCACTCTCCTCTTCTGCACTCAAGTTCCCCAGTTTCCAATGACCCTCCCCGGTTGAGCCGGGGGCTTTCACATCAGACTTAAGGAACCGCCTGCGAGCCCTTTACGCCCAATAATTCCGGACAACGCTTGCCACCTACGTATTACCGCGGCTGCTGGCACGTAGTTAGCCGTGGCTTTCTGGTTAGGTACCGTCAAGGTACCGCCCTATTCGAACGGTACTTGTTCTTCCCTAACAACAGAGCTTTACGATCCGAAAACCTTCATCACTCACGCGGCGTTGCTCCGTCAGACTTTCGTCCATTGCGGAAGATTCCCTACTGCTGCCTCCCGTAGGAGTCTGGGCCGTGTCTCAGTCCCAGTGTGGCCGATCACCCTCTCAGGTCGGCTACGCATCGTTGCCTTGGTGAGCCGTTACCTCACCAACTAGCTAATGCGCCGCGGGTCCATC
Organism: Bacillus sp. PK3-037; assembly: GCF_054161355.1. Lineage (NCBI taxonomy): Bacteria > Bacillati > Bacillota > Bacilli > Caryophanales > Bacillaceae > Bacillus > Bacillus sp. PK3-037. The sequence goes on from NZ_CP096408.1 coordinate 3,962,309, forward strand.
TGTAAGTGGTAGCCGAAGCCACCTTTTATGTTTGAACCATGCGGTTCAAACAAGCATCCGGTATTAGCCCCGGTTTCCCGGAGTTATCCCAGTCTTACAGGCAGGTTACCCACGTGTTACTCACCCGTCCGCCGCTAACATCAGGGAGCAAGCTCCCATCTGTCCGCTCGACTTGCATGTATTAGGCACGCCGCCAGCGTTCGTCCTGAGCCAGGATCAAACTCTCCGATAAAGTAGTTTGACTGACTACGCACATCGCTGTGCGATTTTATAATAAAACTTGAATTAACAGGTACGTTTTGTCTTGTTTAGTTTTCAAAGATCATTTTGTTTATCGCTTTGTTAAAGCAACTTTATTAGTATACAACGTCGCTTTCTCAAAGTCAACAACTTTTTTAAATCTTTTTTGGTGGAGCCTAGCGGGATCGAACCGCTGACCTCCTGCGTGCAAAGCAGGCGCTCTCCCAGCTGAGCTAAGGCCCCATAAAAATGGTCGGGAAGACAGGATTCGAACCTGCGACCCCATGGTCCCAAACCATGTGCTCTACCAAGCTGAGCTACTTCCCGATTTCCCATATTGATAAAATATATGGCGCGCCCGAGAGGAGTCGAACCCCTAACCTTTTGATCCGTAGTCAAACGCTCTATCCAATTGAGCTACGGGCGCATTTTCACTTGTATCAACATCCCGTTGGGATGAAAAAATGGAGCGGAAGACGGGATTCGAACCCGCGACCCCCACCTTGGCAAGGTGGTGTTCTACCACTGAACTACTTCCGCATATCGCAATAAAAAAAGCTTTCTCCTTTTGAGAAACCTTGGTAAGAGTAATGCGTTTAAATAAAGCTTCCAAGCGGGCTCGAACCGCTGACCTCTTCCTTACCATGGAAGTGCTCTACCTGCTGAGCTATGGAAGCAATGGCTCCGCAGGTAGGATTCGAACCTACGACCGATCGGTTAACAGCCGATAGCTCTACCACTGAGCTACTGCGGAATGATATAAGCTTCATAAACAAACATGGTAGAAATAGATAAAACTGCTTGGCGGCGTCCTACTCTCACAGGGGGAAACCCCCGACTACCATCGGCGCTGAAGAGCTTAACTTCCGTGTTCGGCATGGGAACGGGTGTGACCTCTTCGCTATCGCCACCAAACAATTTGAGAGTGTTCTCTCAAAACTAGATAACAGGTGTGACATCATTAGATATTAGGTTAAGTCCTCGATCGATTAGTATCTGTCAGCTCCATGTGTCGCCACACTTCCACCTCAGACCTATCAACCTGATCATCTTTCAGGGATCTTACTTCCTTGCGGAATGGGAAATCTCATCTTGAGGGGGGCTTCATGCTTAGATGCTTTCAGCACTTATCCCGTCCGCACATAGCTACCCAGCGATGCCCTTGGCAGAACAACTGGTACACCAGCGGTGCGTCCATCCCGGTCCTCTCGTACTAAGGACAGCTCCTCTCAAATTTCCTGCGCCCGCGACGGATAGGGACCGAACTGTCTCACGACGTTCTGAACCCAGCTCGCGTACCGCTTTAATGGGCGAACAGCCCAACCCTTGGGACCGACTACAGCCCCAGGATGCGATGAGCCGACATCGAGGTGCCAAACCTCCCCGTCGATGTGGACTCTTGGGGGAGATAAGCCTGTTATCCCCGGGGTAGCTTTTATCCGTTGAGCGATGGCCCTTCCATGCGGAACCACCGGATCACTAAGCCCGACTTTCGTCCCTGCTCGACTTGTAGGTCTCGCAGTCAAGCTCCCTTGTGCCTTTACACTCTGCGAATGATTTCCAACCATTCTGAGGGAACCTTTGGGCGCCTCCGTTACCTTTTAGGAGGCGACCGCCCCAGTCAAACTGCCCACCTGACACTGTCTCCCCGCCCGATAAGGGCGGCGGGTTAGAAGGTCAATACAGCCAGGGTAGTATCCCACCGATGCCTCCACCGAAGCTGGCGCTCCGGTTTCCAAGGCTCCTACCTATCCTGTACAAGCTGTACCAACATTCAATATCAGGCTGCAGTAAAGCTCCACGGGGTCTTTCCGTCCTGTCGCGGGTAACCTGCATCTTCACAGGTACTATAATTTCACCGAGTCTCTCGTTGAGACAGTGCCCAGATCGTTGCGCCTTTCGTGCGGGTCGGAACTTACCCGACAAGGAATTTCGCTACCTTAGGACCGTTATAGTTACGGCCGCCGTTTACTGGGGCTTCAATTCGCACCTTCGCTTACGCTAAGCGCTCCTCTTAACCTTCCAGCACCGGGCAGGCGTCAGCCCCTATACTTCGCCTTACGGCTTCGCAGAGACCTGTGTTTTTGCTAAACAGTCGCCTGGGCCTATTCACTGCGGCTCTCTCGGGCTTGCACCCTAACAGAGCACCCCTTCTCCCGAAGTTACGGGGTCATTTTGCCGAGTTCCTTAACGAGAGTTCTCTCGATCACCTTAGGATTCTCTCCTCGCCTACCTGTGTCGGTTTGCGGTACGGGCACCTCTCACCTCGCTAGAGGCTTTTCTTGGCAGTGTGGAATCAGGAACTTCGCTACTATATTTCGCTCGCCATCACAGCTCAGCCTTATGGGAAACGGATTTGCCTATTTCCCAGCCTAACTGCTTGGACGCGGATATCCAATACCGCGCTTACCCTATCCTCCTGCGTCCCCCCATTGCTCAAATGGTGAGGAGGTGGTACAGGAATATCAACCTGTTGTCCATCGCCTACGCCTTTCGGCCTCGGCTTAGGTCCCGACTAACCCTGAGCGGACGAGCCTTCCTCAGGAAACCTTAGGCATTCGGTGGAGGGGATTCTCACCCCTCTTTCGCTACTCATACCGGCATTCTCACTTCTAAGCGCTCCACCAGTCCTTCCGGTCTGGCTTCACAGCCCTTAGAACGCTCTCCTACCACTGTTCGAAGAACAGTCCGCAGCTTCGGTGATACGTTTAGCCCCGGTACATTTTCGGCGCAGAGTCACTCGACCAGTGAGCTATTACGCACTCTTTAAATGGTGGCTGCTTCTAAGCCAACATCCTGGTTGTCTAAGCAACTCCACATCCTTTTCCACTTAACGTATACTTTGGGACCTTAGCTGGCGGTCTGGGCTGTTTCCCTTTCGACTACGGATCTTATCACTCGCAGTCTGACTCCCAAGGATAAGTCATTGGCATTCGGAGTTTGACTGAATTCGGTAACCCGGTAGGGGCCCCTAGTCCAATCAGTGCTCTACCTCCAAGACTCTTACCTTGAGGCTAGCCCTAAAGCTATTTCGGAGAGAACCAGCTATCTCCAGGTTCGATTGGCATTTCACCCCTACCCACACCTCATCCCCGCACTTTTCAACGTGCGTGGGTTCGGGCCTCCATTCAGTGTTACCTGAACTTCACCCTGGACATGGGTAGATCACCTGGTTTCGGGTCTACGACCACGTACTCATGCGCCCTATTCAGACTCGCTTTCGCTGCGGCTCCGCATCTTCTGCTTAACCTTGCACGGGATCGTAACTCGCCGGTTCATTCTACAAAAGGCACGCCATCACCCGTTAACGGGCTCTGACTACTTGTAGGCACACGGTTTCAGGATCTCTTTCACTCCCCTTCCGGGGTGCTTTTCACCTTTCCCTCACGGTACTGGTTCACTATCGGTCACTAGGGAGTATTTAGCCTTGGGAGATGGTCCTCCCGGATTCCGACGGAATTTCACGTGTTCCGCCGTACTCAGGATCCACTCTGGAGAGAACGAAGTTTTGACTACAGGGCTGTTACCTCCTATGGCGGGCCTTTCCAGACCTCTTCATCTACCTCGTTCCTTTGTAACTCCGTATAGAGTGTCCTACAACCCCAAGAGGCAAGCCTCTTGGTTTGGGCTAATCCCGTTTCGCTCGCCGCTACTCAGGGAATCGCATTTGCTTTCTCTTCCTCCGGGTACTTAGATGTTTCAGTTCCCCGGGTCTGCCTTCTCATATCCTATGAATTCAGATATGGATACCACTCCATTACGAGTGGTGGGTTTCCCCATTCGGAAATCTCCGGATCAAAGCTTGCTTACAGCTCCCCGAAGCATATCGGTGTTCGTCCCGTCCTTCATCGGCTCCTAGTGCCAAGGCATCCACCGTGCGCCCTTTCTAACTTAACCGTTAAAAAGAATCACTATGTGATATCTTGTGTTACTAATTGAATGTGATGTCTACTGTTATCTAGTTTTCAAAGAACACGTTTCGAAGGAATGATCCTTCAAAACTAAACAAGACAGGGAACGTTCTGTTTATAAGACCCAAGGTCTTATATTCCGTAAATATCCTTAGAAAGGAGGTGATCCAGCCGCACCTTCCGATACGGCTACCTTGTTACGACTTCACCCCAATCATCTGTCCCACCTTCGGCGGCTGGCTCCATAAAGGTTACCTCACCGACTTCGGGTGTTACAAACTCTCGTGGTGTGACGGGCGGTGTGTACAAGGCCCGGGAACGTATTCACCGCGGCATGCTGATCCGCGATTACTAGCGATTCCAGCTTCACGCAGTCGAGTTGCAGACTGCGATCCGAACTGAGAACAGATTTGTGGGATTGGCTTAACCTCGCGGTTTCGCTGCCCTTTGTTCTGTCCATTGTAGCACGTGTGTAGCCCAGGTCATAAGGGGCATGATGATTTGACGTCATCCCCACCTTCCTCCGGTTTGTCACCGGCAGTCACCTTAGAGTGCCCAACTGAATGCTGGCAACTAAGATCAAGGGTTGCGCTCGTTGCGGGACTTAACCCAACATCTCACGACACGAGCTGACGACAACCATGCACCACCTGTCACTCTGCCCCCGAAGGGGACGTCCTATCTCTAGGATTGTCAGAGGATGTCAAGACCTGGTAAGGTTCTTCGCGTTGCTTCGAATTAAACCACATGCTCCACCGCTTGTGCGGGCCCCCGTCAATTCCTTTGAGTTTCAGTCTTGCGACCGTACTCCCCAGGCGGAGTGCTTAATGCGTTAGCTGCAGCACTAAGGGGCGGAAACCCCCTAACACTTAGCACTCATCGTTTACGGCGTGGACTACCAGGGTATCTAATCCTGTTCGCTCCCCACGCTTTCGCTCCTCAGCGTCAGTTACAGACCAGAGAGTCGCCTTCGCCACTGGTGTTCCTCCACATCTCTACGCATTTCACCGCTACACGTGGAATTCCACTCTCCTCTTCTGCACTCAAGTTCCCCAGTTTCCAATGACCCTCCCCGGTTGAGCCGGGGGCTTTCACATCAGACTTAAGGAACCGCCTGCGAGCCCTTTACGCCCAATAATTCCGGACAACGCTTGCCACCTACGTATTACCGCGGCTGCTGGCACGTAGTTAGCCGTGGCTTTCTGGTTAGGTACCGTCAAGGTACCGCCCTATTCGAACGGTACTTGTTCTTCCCTAACAACAGAGCTTTACGATCCGAAAACCTTCATCACTCACGCGGCGTTGCTCCGTCAGACTTTCGTCCATTGCGGAAGATTCCCTACTGCTGCCTCCCGTAGGAGTCTGGGCCGTGTCTCAGTCCCAGTGTGGCCGATCACCCTCTCAGGTCGGCTACGCATCGTTGCCTTGGTGAGCCGTTACCTCACCAACTAGCTAATGCGCCGCGGGTCCATCTGTAAGTGGTAGCCGAAGCCACCTTTTATGTTTGAACCATGCGGTTCAAACAAGCATCCGGTATTAGCCCCGGTTTCCCGGAGTTATCCCAGTCTTACAGGCAGGTTACCCACGTGTTACTCACCCGTCCGCCGCTAACATCAGGGAGCAAGCTCCCATCTGTCCGCTCGACTTGCATGTATTAGGCACGCCGCCAGCGTTCGTCCTGAGCCAGGATCAAACTCTCCGATAAAGTAGTTTGACTGACTACGCACATCGCTGTGCGATTTTATAATAAAACTTGAATTAACAGGTACGTTTTGTCTTGTTTAGTTTTCAAAGATCATTTATGCCGCTTAACGAAGCAGCTTTATTACTATAACATTCAGCTTCTTTTAAGTCAACACCTTTTTTAAAGTGTTAATGAAGCTTTTATTTGTTGTCAGCTGTTCATCAGCGACGAATAATAATATAACACGGATATTATCAAATGGTCAATAACTAATTTAATCTGTTTTAAAGAGACTTTTTATCAGTTATATTCGTTTGGCCAGGCACATAAGATGTAACACAAGAATGATGGACAAGATAAGGAGGCATCATCAGTGAATCACTTCTATGTGTGGCACATAAAACGTGTTAAACAATTTATCATTATACTGATCGCCGCATTTGCTGCAGCCAGCTTTTTTTATATCCAAAGAGCTGTCCCGCTCCCTGTATTTTCGACTGATAGCGGACCGAAAGCCATTTATAAAGGAGAAACAGATTCAAAAGACATTGCGCTTACCTTTGATATCAGCTGGGGGGATGAAAAAGCTGAGCCTATTCTAAATACCCTGAAAGCCAACGGTATCAAAAACGCTACGTTTTTTCTTTCCGCTTCTTGGGCCGAGCGCCACCCGGACACGGTGGCTCGCATTGTAAAGGACGGCCATCAAATAGGGAGTATGGGTTATGCTTATAAAAACTACGCCAATCTAGAGGATAGTGAAATAAAAAAGGACATTAACCGTGCGCGGACTGCCTTTGAAAAATTAGGAATCAAAGACATACGGCTATTAAGACCTCCTACCGGCCAGTTCAATAAAAATGTCCTATCAATCGCAAAGCAGTATAACTATACAGTCGTTCACTATAGTGTGAACTCCCATGACTGGACGAATCCAGGCGTTGAAAAAATCGTCGATAATGTAAACCGTCAAGTTTCAGGAGGAGACATTATTCTTTTACACGCCTCAGACTCAGCTAAACAAACAGAAGAGGCTCTGCCTGAGATTATCCATCATATGAGAGAAAAAGGTTTAAAGAATGTCAACGTGGGAGATCTCATTGCAAACACAAATGCTAAATCCGCCGAAGTAAAATAAATTATTTCGCTGCAAATTTCGGCAGCATCAGCAATTGAAAAGCATTACACGCCATTAACGGAAAGAGCATCAAGTAAAGCCAGTCCTCATCATTTACTCTGAGCGCAGGAAACCATTCCAATGCAGTGATCACAACCATTAAAAATAAAGATGACACAAACGTTTTCTTTGAGGACTGCTTTTGTTTTATATACGCGGTAAGCAAACCGAAGATCAATAAAAATAACGGCAGCCAAGCATAGCCAGCCATTGACTCTCCTCTATCGCCGAAAAATAAAAACCGCACGTACATTAAATCAAAAGCGACAAACAGGATGAAAAACAGCTGCAGTAAATTCCATAAAGATGAAGATCTTAATATTTCGAGTGCAAACCGGTGAACTGTTAAAAACACGAAAAAGCCCATTTGGCTGATGACACTAAAAATCATACCGACACCGATAAACCAAAATAAAACAGAGAAAATCTGGCCCGCTTCAAAGTTCAGAAACAGCTCCTTATATCCCCCCCATTTTAAAGCAAAACCCACAACACTCGTGACAACCGCTCCGACAGCTAAAATAGAAAAGAAAAAACGAACTAAGCCACGGCTTTTCATTTCTTTATTCAACCCCTCAAAAATCGCAGATCGCGATATTTTGTTATGTATAATTCCAACCGGATGAATCATATTAAAAGTAAGATAAGTATGTGAAAGGAGCTTAAGCATGTCAAAAGCCAAAACGCTATTGATGGGCTGTTTTTTGATATTATCTGTAACAGCTTGCGCTCCAAAAGACCAAGCAGCGGATATGGATTATGATCAGACCAAAAAAATGGTTGTTGATATATTAAAAACAGATGATGGAAAGAAAGCAATTAAGGAATTATTAAACGATGATGCGATGAATGAAGCACTGGTGATTGATCAGGATGCCATTAAAAAAACAATAGAAAAAACACTCACCTCTAAAAAAGGTGCGGATTTTTGGAAAAACATCTTTGAAGACACTGAATTTGCGGAAAGCTTTGCTAAAACCCTTCAAACAGAGCATGAAAAAGTAATTAAAAAGCTAATGAAGGATCCGGATTACCAGAAAATGCTGATGAGTGTTATGCAGGACCCGGGAATGAATAAAAAATACAGCGAACTGGCAAAAAGCCAAGAATTCCGCAGTTATTTAGAACAAGTAATTACCGAAACACTTTCTAGTCCGCTTTACAAAAAACAGTTCGAAGATGAACTGAAAAAAGCAGCAGCAGAAACCGCTAAAGAAGGTGAGTAAAGGGAAGCCGGGATCAAAAAATCCCGGTTCGCCTTTTTATATTTGCACTTCCATTTTTTCAACGACTTTTTTTGCAATATCATGATATATTTCACCGATTGGATGGCTTTCGTCATAAACAGACGGAGCAAATTGATCTTTATCCCAATCAGGCTGTTTCAACGGTATTCTGCCGAGCAAAGGCACTTTAAGCTCCTCAGCAAGTTTATCTCCGCCGCCTTTGCCAAAGACATATTCTCTTTCCCCGGTCTTTGCACTTTCATAATAAGCCATGTTCTCTATGACGCCGACGACCTCATGATCTGTTTTAATAGCCATAGACCCCGCTCTGGCCGCAACAAAGGCTGCAGTCGGGTGCGGCGTTGATACGATAATTTCTTTACTGCTCGGAAGCATCGTATGTACATCAAGTGCGACGTCCCCTGTTCCAGGCGGAAGATCGAGAACGATATAGTCTACTTCTCCCCATTCTACTTCGTGGAAAAAGTTGTTGAGCATCTTGCCCAGCATTGGCCCTCTCCAGACGACAGGAGCATTTTCTTCAACAAAGAAACCCATCGACATGACCTTTACACCGAAGCGTTCAACAGGAAGCAGTTTGTCTCCTTCAATTGTTGGACGAACTGTAATGCCCATCATATCCGGCACACTAAAGCCATAGATATCCGCGTCAATTAAACCGACCTTTTTCCCAAGCCGAGCCAGAGAAATAGCAAGGTTCACTGACACAGTTGATTTGCCTACTCCGCCTTTTCCGCTCGCTACAGCAAGGAAAACCGGCGGGTTATCCATATTTAACAATGTTTTGTTTTCTGTTGACGGCGCCCGAAATTTCTCAACTGTTTCTTCAGGCAGCTCTTCAAATCGAAGGCCTACCGTCTCAGCGCCTGCCCCTTTTAAGACATTTACGATTTCTTGCTGAACCTGCATTTGTTCTGCTGTTCCGGTTTTTGCAAGAGCCACTTTTACACTGACATGCCGTTTTTCAGGCTTTATTTTTACTTCCTTAACGGCATCCAATTCTCCCAGAGGTCTTTGAAGAAAAGGTTCGCGCATTTCACCGACTAGTTTTCTTACTTCATCTTCTCTTATCATCGAACCTCACCCTTTTGTGTATTCGTTTACAAAGATTATTATATCATACATAAACAGCGGGTGTCTTTTGCTTAGAACCATGAGAAAACCCTCCTTTACTCCGGAGGGTCGCCTTTTTCTGTAAAGTATCTCAATATTCCTTTATATATGGAAGATGCCACTTTGTCCTGATATTTCGGTTTCCCCAGCATCTTTGCTTCTCCAGGATTGGATAGAAAACCGACTTCCACAAGCGCACCTGGTTTTGTGACGTTTTGCATTAAGTAAATTCCATGAATTCGCTTTGCTTTTCGGGTTGTATTCTCCAGGTTTGTTCTCAACTCATCTTGAATGTATTTTGCAATTTTCTCGTTTTCCTCGTATTTTCCGTAATAAAAGCTTTGGGCTCCGCTCCATTTTTGTGACGGGATCGCATTAAGATGAATGCTAAGGTAGAGCTCAGCCTCTGAATTGTTAATTAAGTTCACTCGCTGTCTTAAGTCTTCCGCTTTTCGTTTACTATAGCCTCTTGTCCCTTCAGGAGCTAGATCGGTGTCACTTTCTCTAGTCATAATCACTAAGGCACCTTGTTCCTGAAGATAATCCCTGACTCTGAAAGCCACTTCCAGGGTTATATCCTTCTCTAACAGCTTGCCGCCCACTGCCCCTCCATCCGGCCCGCCATGACCTGGATCAAGATAAATAATTTTCCCGCTCAAAGGCAGACTCCACGGATTCCAAGAATCGTTATTGCTGAATTGATACTTGAATAGAAACAGTAATACGATGAAGCCTAGCATAAAACTGAGCCATTTAAGCTTTTTCCTCATCCCTTCCCCTCCCGCTTGTCCGTTATTACATAAGTATGGGACAGGGTCGGGAAATATGATTAACGCATGCGAAGCTTACATTGTTTTTCTCTTTGGACAAAACCTTCTGTCCACCAGTCTTTGATGAATTTTCGCGCAGCTTCATAAACTGTGTTTTTATCAAACGTTGCGTATTGCTCATGTGTCCAATGATAAAGGTATTCAAAAAACTCCATACGAAGCTCTTCTTCTTCCCTTGCAGAGCGGGCACTAACACTTTGCATAGATTCTCCATAATACCCGAAAACACCGAAACGCCCGCCTAACAAATAAGCTTCTATCGCAAAATCAATACAGCCTTCACTAATAACGTCCCTTTCATCCTGCAAAAATGGAAATAATGGAGTAAGACAGGCCTTTACAGACTGAATGATTTGTCTAAGTGAGAGTTCTTTGAGCAAGTTTTTTTCTAATTCAAAATCCTTTTTGCGTTTCACATCCATAAAAGACAGTACCTCTGCCATACAAATTCACTCTCCTTTTACCGGTTATTTTGAGGTTTGGGAGGTGAAACCATGCCCGAATTCGGTTGGAAATTCGCCCAAATGAAGGTGTCGATAACTTGAACATATTAAAAAGAGTATAAAAAAAGCAGCTTTCTGCGGGTTTAGGAACGTATGTTTGTTCACGAAAGTAGAAGCAGCACAATAATAAAAGGCAGCTCCCTCTAATAGGTCGCTGCCTTCATACTTTAATGCTTCTTGTTGCAGAATATGTATTAATGTATTGATCCAATACAAAACCGCCTTTATCTTCATAAAAACCAGTGACAATAAAACCGGCGTCGAGCTGTCCCTTAATTTGGTCCTCTAAGGAATGCCCGAATTCCAGAGCTTCATTATTTTCAATCAGCTTTTTCACCTTATGTTTTGGAAGATCTTCTGAGTCGGCGTATGGAATAGAGTGCTTTACTTTTAAAACGCCCTGCTCTTCTAATTCAATGTCAAACAGAAAAACAACTGGATTAACAAATCCTGAAATTAAAACGCCATTTCTTTTCAGCACGCGGTTCGCTTCTTTCCAAACCGGCAGGATATCTTCAACAAAAACATTGGAAACTGGATGTACGATGAAATCAAATGATTCATCTTCAAATTGACTGAGATCATCCATACTTCCTTTAACGGTGCGTATGGTCAAGCCGTCGCGATCAGCAACCATTCTGTCCTGCTCCAGCTGCTGTTCTGAGTTATCTAAGACGGTGACATCCGCTCCGGCTGCCGCTAAAACCGGGGCCTGCTGTCCGCCTCCTGAAGCCAAACAAAGCACCTTCAAGCCTTTTACAGGAGGAAACCAATCCTTTGGCACATTTTTCATAGGGGTTAACCTTATATCCCAATTCCCTTTTTTCGCTTGTTCAATGACATGCCGCTCTACAGCAACAGTCCATTCATTGCCTGTCTCTACTTTTTGATCCCAGGCTTTGCTATTATGATCTACTAACGCATTCATGAATCGTTCTCCTTACTTTAATGTTTAGAGTATAACAAATATTTCTAGATTGATACCGCTTTCCCTTTTCATATTCAGAAAAAAATTCATAAAACCGCAATAAATTGACAAAGGAGCTATGTGATTTGATTGCTAGTGATTATAATATCACTTTTTCAAATCAAATTATTGGTAAAGCACTTGATGCCGGCATTACGCTTTTCATTGCCTTATGGCATGTAAGACTCACTTCAGCACTAGACGTTTCTTTCTGCGATGCGAGTCGGTATTTGAGCGGTTTCGTGTTTCCAAAAACGAGTTGAAAATCCTTCAATTTGTGATAACAAAGCATTTTAGCGATAAATGCGTATGCCATCTGCAAAGGACGTTTGAATGCAGCACGCAGAGGCGCCTCTATTTATCAAGATTCTGATACACTAGTCATAGCGCTTGAATTCATCTGTTCGTATCCAGTGGCTCATGAAGATCATTGAAGCATTGAATTGAATGGTGACACATTTTGTACTGCTAGCTGTTAAAAGCTTGTGAGAAAGACCAGCAATGAAAGACGGTCGTTTTATAAAACTAAAAACGGATGCCTGTTTAATCGCTTCTGCTTTAATTCTTAAAAGAAAATAAAAAAAGCCCCCAACCCATGGTTGAGAGCTTTGAAACGTAAAATTAACGTTTTGAGAACTGAGGTGCACGACGAGCGCCTTTAAGACCGTATTTTTTACGTTCTTTCATACGAGCGTCACGAGTCAGAAGACCTGCACGCTTAAGTGTTGCACGGTATTCTGGATCTGCTTCAAGCAAAGCACGAGCGATACCATGACGGATTGCTCCAGCTTGACCAGATAAGCCGCCTCCATGTACGTTTACTAAAACATCATAAGTGCCAGCTGTTTCAGTCAAAGTTAATGGTTGTTTGATATCTTCGATTAGAGCTGGAGATGGGATGTGCTCGCTGATTTCACGATTATTAACGACGATACGACCTTCTCCTGGAACTAAGCGCACACGCGCTACAGAACTTTTACGACGGCCAGTACCGTAATATTGAACCTGTGCCAAATTGGTAACCTCCTTTTTAATTAACCGCGAAGTTCGTAAACTTCAGGTTTTTGTGCTTCATGTGGATGCTCAGAACCACGGTATACGTTCAATTTTTTGAACATTTGACGACCTAGAGAACCTTTTGGAAGCATGCCTTTGATAGCCAGCTCAAGCATTTTCTCAGGGTAGTTTGTACGCATTTCAAGAGCAGTTCTTGATTTTAATCCGCCTGGATGTTGAGTGTGACGGTAGTAGATTTTGTCAGTTAACTTTTTACCAGTTAACTCGATTTTTTCAGCGTTGATGATGATCACATGATCTCCAGTATCAACGTGTGGTGTGTAAGTTGGTTTGTGTTTTCCGCGAAGGATAGCTGCAACTTCTGAAGAAAGACGGCCTAAAGTCTTGCCAGCAGCATCAACAACTAACCACTTGCGTTCAATAGTACTTGCGTTAGCCATAGGTGTTGTACGCATTGAATTTCCCTCCTAAATGATCTGTCATTTTCAATAAACTTCGATTACGTTCTATTTCACAACACAATAAGTTCCGGGGCTTATCGTGGGGTTGAAATACATACCATATGATATCTTATAACTTTATGCAGACTCTGTCAAGAAAATATTATACACCTGGTTTAGTTGTCATAGTAAACGTTCCATAAGTACAGTCCGTGTCCCGGTGCTGTGCGCCCTGCCGCTTCGCGATCCTTCGCTGCCAGCATGGATTTCACATCATCGGGAGAAATTTTTCCAATACCTGCATCCAGCAAAGTACCCGCAATAATTCTGACCATATTATATAGGAAGCCACTGCCTGTGATCCGCATTTGCAGGCCGTCATCAGTCTCAGTCCACTCGAGTTCGTAAATCGTTCTCACTTTGTCCTGCACTTCCGTTTTAGCCGCACAAAAGCTTGTAAAATCATGTGTTCCTAAAAGATGCTTTGCCGCTTCTCTCATGTTCTGCACATTGAGGCGATATGAAAAATGGTAAGCGTAATGCCGTTTAAATACGTCCGGGTGTTTCTCCGTGTATACAAAGTAGCGATATTCCTTTTTAACTGCGCTAAATCGTGCATGGAACCCATCATCCGCAATTTCTGCCGTTTTGACTGCAATATCGTCCGGAAGCAGTGCATTTAAAGCATATGGCCATCTCTCAACCGGAATAGAAAGTGGTGTATCAAAATGAATCACCTGTCCGGCTGCATGAACCCCGCTGTCCGTCCTTCCAGAGGAAACGACCGGGATCCTGTCTTTTGACTTATGCAGGACAGCCAGCGCCTTCTCCAGTTCATCCTGAACCGTTCTTTTACCCGGCTGTACTTGATATCCTTTAAACAAATGTCCGTCATAAGAAATTGTGCATTTCAGTCTCATAAAGCACCTCTAAGCCCTTAAGAAAAATAACAGAGCAGCCAATATGAACAAGCTGACGATGACAGAAGTATCCTTGGCCGTCCATACAAGCTTTCTATATTTAGTGCGTCCCTCTCCGCCTTGATAGCCTCGTGCTTCCATTGCAACCGCTAGCTCTTCAGCACGCTTAAACGCACTGACAAAGAGTGGGACTAGCAGCGGCACAATTGCCTTCACTCTGTCTTTAAGCGGTCCGCTTGTAAAATCAACGCCTCTCGCCATCTGAGCCTTCATAATCTTATCTGTCTCCTCCATCAAGGTTGGGATAAACCGTAAAGAAATCGACATCATAAGTGCCAGCTCATGAACAGGAAGCTTCAATTTTTTAAATGGGTTGAGCAGCTGTTCCATCCCATCGGTAATCTCAATAGGTGTTGTTGTCAGCGTTAATAGAGTTGTCATTAAAATCAGGTAGACGAACCTAAGGGAAATGAAAATCCCTTGTACCAAACCGCCCTCATAGATCTTGAAAAAGCCAAGTTCAAAAATGACCGGTCCTTCATGTGTCATGATAATATGAAGCAGGAACGTAAAAAGAACAATCCAAATGATCGGCTTTAGCCCTTTCATCAAAAAGGAAAAAGGAACTCTTGTTAAGGAAACAACGCCTGCTGTAAATAAACCAAGCACCGCATATGTCTGCACATTATTGGCCAGGAAAACGATACAGACAAACAAAAAGATCGTAATCAATTTTGTTCTTGGGTCAAGCCGGTGCACAAGTGAAGAACCCGGCACATACTTGCCGATAATCATGCTGTCCATCATAAGGGTTTTCCCCCCTGAAAAAGAGCACGGATTTCAGCAGCGGCATCTTCTATTGTGAGCAGAGGTTCTTTAAATTTGACACCAAGTGCGGCTTCCAGCTGTCTTTGGAATTTAATCGTTTCCGGAAGATCCAGCCCCCAGCCGGCCATTTCTTCCTCTTTTAAGAACAAGTCTCGCGGACTGCCTGATGCCTGGATAGTTCCTTTATGCATCACGATCATTTCATCAGCATAGGCAGCCGCATCTTCCATGCTGTGGGTGACAAGAATTGTCGTCAGGTTTCCCCGTTGGTGGAGCTCATAAAACATGTCCATGATCTCTTTTCGCCCTCTTGGATCCAGCCCTGCTGTCGGCTCATCGAGAACAAGCACTTCAGGATCCATCGCAAGCACCCCGGCAATTGCAACCCTGCGCATTTGTCCTCCGCTTAATTCAAAAGGTGATCTGTCCAGAAGCTCTTCAGATAAACCTACAAGCTTCAGCATCTCTCTCGCTTTTTGTTCAGCGTCTTCCTTTTTCACACCAAAGTTCATCGGTCCAAATGAAATATCTTTGAGAACTGTTTCTTCGAATAATTGATGTTCGGGGAATTGGAAAACGATTCCGACTTTTTTTCGGAGGGATTTAAGCTCTTTATTCTTTTTTCCTGCTTGTATAACGGTACTGCCTAATGAAATATGCCCCTTTGTAGGCTTCAGGAGACCATTCAGGTGCTGAAGAAGAGTGGATTTACCGGAGCCTGTATGCCCTATTACGGCCACATAGCTGCCTTCCTTAATCGATGCATTGATATCATACAGGGCAAGGCGCTCAAACGGCGTCTTTATCTGATAGCGATGCTCTACATCTTTGATTGTAATGTCCATAGCTCGTTCACCAGCCCTTCCTGAGTCAAATGATTTTCTTCCAAAGGCAGTCCATTTTCTCTTAAGAGCTGGCTGAGCTGGAATGAGAAGGGTAAATCAAGCCCGATTCGAACAAGTTCCTTATTCAATTTAAAAATTTCTTCAGGTATACCCTCGGCATATTTCTTACCGCCATTCATGACAATGATTCTGTCAGCTTTTGCTGCCTCATTCAGATCATGTGTAATCGAGATGACAGTTGCCATGCCTTGCTCTTTTAAATGTCTTACCGTTTCAAGCACTTCTTCTCGCCCAATCGGGTCAAGCATGGACGTTGCTTCATCTAAGATAATAATATCAGGACGTGCGGCAATAATCCCTGCTATCGCAACTCTCTGCTTTTGGCCTCCGGAGAGATGGTGCGGCTCTTGATCAAGAAAATCCTGCATGTTGACCTGTTTGACAGCCCAATCTACTCTCTCAATCATTTCTTCCCGCGGTACACCATTGTTTTCTAAACCAAAAGCCACATCATCGCGAACTGTCGTTCCGACAAATTGGTTATCCGGATTTTGAAAGACCATTCCAATCTTCTTACGCACTTCCCACACTGACTCCTCTGTCAGTTGAATTCCAGCAACCTTTATGTCGCCTGATTCAGGAAGGATTAAACCATTCAATGCCCGGGCCAGTGTTGATTTCCCTGAACCGTTATGACCTACAATTGCAAGCCATTCACCCTCATACACCTGCAGGGAGACGCCATCTAGTGCTCGTCTTTCTGCGTCTTTCCGATATCGAAAAACGATATCCTCTACCGATATCAACTGATTTTGATTCACGGACAACCGGCCTCCTCTCAGCTCATACTCTGCTTGTCTCTCTATTGAAAAAGTTACAGTATCTAAAAAAAGGGCATAGATCCAGTTAGAAACTGTCCCGCCCTTCTTTAGATACACAAAAATATGTGATTAAACCAATTCGATAATTGCCATTGGTGCTCCGTCACCACGGCGAGGACCAAGCTTCATAATACGTGTGTATCCACCTTGGCGCTCCTCGTAACGAGTTGCAATGTCAGAGAATAATTTTTGAAGTGCATCTTGGTTATTTTCTTCGTTAGCAACCTCGTTGCGGATGTATGCAGCAGCTTGACGGCGAGCGTGAAGATCACCGCGTTTGCCAAGCGTGATCATTTTTTCAACTACAGAGCGAAGTTCTTTCGCACGTGTTTCAGTTGTTTCGATTCTTTCGTTGATGATCAAATCAGTTGTAAGATCACGAAGCATAGCCTTACGCTGTGCACTCGTACGTCCTAGTTTTCTGTATGACATGTGATGTCCCCTCCTTTATTGGAATGCTTTTTCTGAATTATAAACACACGAAAATCCTAGTTCACAAGGGAAACTAGTCAATCGTCTTTGCGAAGTCCGAGTCCAAGTTCTTCTAGTTTCGCTTTCACTTCTTCAAGTGATTTACGTCCTAGATTACGAACTTTCATCATATCTTCTTCCGTCTTGTTCGCAAGCTCTTGAACCGTGTTGATACCCGCACGCTTTAAGCAGTTGTAAGAACGAACAGAAAGATCCAATTCTTCAATCGTCATTTCAAGAACTTTCTCTTTTTGATCTTCTTCTTTTTCAACCATGATTTCAGCATGCTGAGCTTCGTCAGTTAAACCAACGAATATATTAAGGTGTTCAGTTAAAATCTTTGAACCAAGCGCAATCGCTTCTTTAGGTCCAGTGCTTCCATCAGTCCAAACATCAAGTGTAAGTTTGTCATAGTTTGCAACCTGGCCTACACGAGTGTTCTCTACTTGATAAGATACACGAGAAACTGGCGTATAGATTGAATCGATCGGAATCACGCCGATAGGCTGATCGTCTCTTTTGTTTGCGTCAGCAGGCGTATACCCACGTCCTCTTTGAGCAGTAAGGCGAACTCGGAAACTCGCATTCTCACCAAGAGTCGCGATATGAAGATCAGGATTTAAGATCTCTACATCACTATCGTGTGTAATATCAGCTGCTGTTACAGTTCCATCACCCTGTACATCAATTTCTAGCGTCTTCTCTTCATCAGAGTAGATTTTCAATGCAAGCTTTTTAATGTTTAAGATAATCGTTGTAACATCTTCCACAACGCCTTCAATTGTCGAGAATTCGTGCAGTACACCATCTATCTGGATTGATGTTACAGCGGCACCAGGGAGTGAGGATAAGAGGATACGACGTAAGGAGTTACCCAGAGTTGTACCATATCCACGCTCAAGTGGCTCTACGACAAACTTACCAAATTTGGCATCGTCGCTGATTTCAACCGTTTCGATTTTTGGTTTTTCAATCTCGATCATTACTTAAAACCCTCCTTCAAAACGTCGAAACCTCGAATAGAATCATATGAGATTCCATCCGAAATTCCCCATTGTTTAGTCCCGTATGTGCTCAGGCAACGAGTCGGTGCATTCGTTTCATAAATAACTGTATCATAACCCATTATTGACAGGGACACAAAATCTATACAAACAAATTACACGCGGCGACGTTTTGGTGGACGGCATCCGTTATGAGGAACAGGAGTTACGTCTCTGATAGCAGTGACTTCTAATCCAGCAGCTTGAAGCGCACGGATAGCAGCTTCACGACCTGAACCAGGGCCTTTTACAGTAACCTCAAGAGTTTTAAGTCCATGTTCGATTGAACCTTTAGCAGCTGTTTCTGCAGCCATTTGTGCAGCAAAAGGAGTAGATTTACGAGAACCTCTGAATCCTAGAGCTCCGGCACTAGACCAAGAAAGAGCATTACCATGAGTGTCAGTGATCGTAACGATCGTGTTATTGAAAGTTGAACGAATATGAGCAATTCCAGACTCAATATTCTTTTTCACGCGACGTTTACGCGTGTTAGATTTACGAGCAGCAGCCATTGTTTAGGTACCTCCCTTACTTATTTTTTCTTGTTAGCTACAGTACGACGCGGACCTTTACGAGTACGCGCATTGTTTTTAGAGTTTTGTCCGCGAACAGGCAAACCTCTGCGATGACGGATTCCGCGGTAGCTTCCGATTTCGATCAGACGCTTAATGTTAAGAGAAACTTCACGGCGAAGGTCACCTTCTACTTTCAGTTTGTCAATAACATCACGGATTTTACCAAGTTCTTCTTCAGTAAGATCACGCACACGAGTATCTTCTGAAACACCAGCCTCTTTCAAGACTTGCTGAGCCGTTGTGCGGCCAATTCCGAAGACATATGTTAAAGAAATAACAACACGTTTGTCACGTGGGATATCTACACCAGCAATACGAGCCATTCTCTGGGCACCTCCTTATAAATTATCCTTGTTTTTGTTTATGCTTTGGATTTTCACAGATCACCATTACTTTTCCTTTTCTGCGAATAACTTTACATTTTTCGCAGATTGGTTTAACTGATGGTCTCACTTTCATGTGTTTCCAACCTCCTTCAGTTTCCGGAGTGCTTTATTTGTAACGGTACGTAATCCTGCCACGAGTTAAGTCATATGGAGATAATTCTACCGTAACTTTGTCTCCAGGTAAAATGCGAATGAAGTGCATGCGGATTTTACCAGATACGTGAGCCAAAACAGTGTGTCCATTTTCGAGTTCAACTTTGAACATCGCGTTTGGCAATGTTTCGACTATCGTACCTTCCACTTCAATTACATCGTCTTTCGCCATTCAAGTGTTCTCCCTTCTTCAAATCAGTAACTTGCTTTCTGACAAATTTCAAAAGAGAAAATCTCAGTTTTCCGTTTGTCACACGCCCTGTTTCGTTTATACTGTTCTGAACTTCCGGAGATACGCAATCATAAAGGGTTAAATGATTGATATTCTATTTCTTAGGAGAATGAAATGTACGCTTTTCTCCGTCTGCTATTAGTACATGATGATTACAATTCCACCGACAACGGCAAGATGAATTCGCTCCTGCCAATGTTAAACCGAACTTTCTGCCCTATCAAGCCGGAAAAAACATCTGCCTTCGGAATGATGTCATCATCTAGACTTTTGTCAGTATATCAAAACCCGTTTCCGTAATCGCAATTGTATGTTCAAAATGAGCACACTTTTTCCCATCTACCGTTACAACCGTCCAGTTATCAGCCAAAGTTTTCACATAGCGGCTGCCAGCGTTCACCATAGGTTCAATAGCGAGAACCATGCCAGGTTTGAGCCGTGGTCCTTTGTTGGGCGGACCGTAATGAGGAATTTGCGGGTCCTCATGCAAGTCTTGACCAACACCATGTCCAACATACTCCCTAACAACTGAAAACTGCTCATTTTCGACATACGTTTGTATTGCGTGGGAAATATTCGACAAACGTTCACCTGGTTTTGCTTCCTGCAAGCCTTTATATAAAGATTCCTCTGTCACTTCCAGAAGTTTTTTATCATCATCACTGATGTTTCCTACCGGATATGTCCATGCAGAGTCACCATGATAACCATTTAATTTAGCACCGATATCAATACTGATGATGTCACCGTCACGCAGCACCCTGCTGCCAGGAATGCCGTGAACGAGCTCTTCATTCACTGATACGCAAATGCTCCCGCGAAACCCATTATACCCCTTAAAAGATGGGATTGCACCCTGCTTCTTAATAAAACGTTCGGCAATTTGATCCAATTCTTTTGTCGAGATTCCTGGTTTAATGTGCTTTTTTAACTCTTCGTGAGTCAAAGCCACGATTCGCCCTGCTTCCCGCATGATACCAAGTTCACGTGGGGTTTTACAGATAATCATTTTTTTAATCCTCCAAGAAGATCCTTCACATCTGCATAAACATCTTGAATGTCCTGCTGGCCATTCACGTTTACAAGATAACCTTTCTCAGAATAGAAATCGAGTAAAGGCTGAGTCTGCTTCATGTTTACCTCAAGCCGTTTAGAGACTGTTTCCTCATTATCATCTGCCCGTTGATAGAGTTCGCCTCCGTCTTTATCACAAACACCCGGCGTTTTCGGCGGATTAAAGACTAAATGATAGGTTGTGCCGCAAACACTGCAAATTCTGCGTCCAGTCAGACGTTCCATTAAAGAATCTTTATCAACTTTAATGTTAATGACATAATCAATCGGCTTGCCGTATTCTTCAAGAATTTCTTCAAGAGCTTCGGCTTGAGCGACTGTTCGCGGAAATCCGTCCAGAAGAAAACCTCTTTCACAATCATCTTTGCCAAGTCTTTCTTTGACAATTCCAATTGTGACTTCATCAGGTACGAGCTCTCCCTTATCAATATAAGATTTTGCTTCGAGTCCGAGTGATGTTTCCTCTTTCATAGCAGCACGGAACATATCTCCTGTTGAGATGTGAGGTATTCCATAATCCTCAACAATTCGTTCGCCCTGTGTACCTTTACCGGCACCAGGAAGCCCCATTAAGACTAAGTTCATTCGGATTTCCCCCGTCCTCTCTTAATTAAGAGGGAATGGATAAATCCATTTCCTCTAGTTTTTCATAAATCCACGGTAGTTTCGTTTCACCAACTGGCTTTCTAGTTGTTTCATTGTCTCCAAGGCTACCCCGACAACAATTAACAAAGATGTTCCGCCAATTTGTGCACTTTGAGGCAATCCAGCGAATTGAATGAAAAAGATAGGAAGAATGGAAATCACGGCTAAGAATAAAGCACCCACAAACGTAAGTCGATACAAAATGCTCGTAATTCTATCTTGAGTCATTTTCCCTGGACGAACCCCCGGGATATAGCCACCCTGTTTTTTAAGGTTATCAGCCATTTGTTCAGGATTAACCTGGACAAATGCATAAAAGTACGTAAAGGCAATAATTAACGCAACATATATAGTCATCCCCACCGGATGTGTATTGTCAAAGTTGGCTTGAATCCACTTTGTCACATCGTTTGTTCCAAAGAATGACGCGATCGTACGCGGTGTTATTAAAAACGCAACCGCAAAGATTACTGGAATAACACCGGCAGGATTCACTTTCAATGGAAGGTGAGTAGACTGACCTCCGCCAGCAGGTGAACGACCTGTGCCTTTAGCATATTGAATCGCAATTTTCCGTACAGCTTGCTGAATGAAAATAACTCCAACAATAACTGCTAAAATCGCAATCACAAGAAGAGCGACTTTCACAATATGAATAAACAGCTGATCGTTGCTGCCGACAAATTGAGTCTCATATATTTGTCCAACCGTTTTCGGAATACTAGACACAATCCCCGCGAAGATAATGATCGATATTCCGTTGCCTACTCCATGAGATGTGATTTGTTCTCCAAGCCACATTAAAAAGGCAGTTCCGCCAGTGAGTACTAAAGCGATGATCAGATATGTGGATACGCCGGATTTTTCAATCAGCAATCCGTTAGCCAAATTGTTAAATCCGTATGACATACCCAACGCTTGGATAAATCCAAGGACAATCGTAAAGTATCTTGTGAACTGAGCCAATTTACGGCGGCCGACTTCACCCTGCTTAGACCACTCAGTAAACTTCGGCACAACATCCATCTGAAGCAGCTGGATGATGATTGAAGCTGTGATATAAGGAGTAATCCCCATTGCGAAAATAGAGAATTGGTAAAGCGCACCGCCGCCAAATGTATTAAGAAGATCAAATACTCCCATTTGAGACTGTGCCTGTAACACATCAGCGTTAACATACGGCACAGGAATAAACGCACCTATGCGAAAGACGATAAGCATGAGTAAAGTGAATATGATTTTATTCCGGATATCACTCACACGCATAAAGTTGGAGATTGTTTTAAACAAGTTAGATCACCTCAGCTGTACCGCCAGCAGCTTCAACAGCTTCTTTCGCAGAAGCAGAGAATTTATTGGCTTTTACAGTTAATTTTTTCTCTAATTTACCGTTGCCAAGAATCTTTACTCCTGCATTAAGTTTGCTTATAACACCAGTCTCAAGAAGAAGTTCAGGAGTGACTTCCGTTCCTTCTGCAAAACCGTTCAATTTGTCTAGGTTGACTACAGCGTATTCCTTACGGTTAATGTTAGTAAAACCGCGTTTAGGAAGACGTTGGAATAAAGGCATTTGTCCCCCCTCGAACCCTGGGCGTACACCGCCGCCAGAACGAGCGTTTTGACCTTTGTGACCTTTACCAGCTGTTTTACCATTGCCAGAACCAATACCACGACCTACGCGATTACGCGTTTTGCGTGAACCTTCTGAAGGTTTTAATTCATGAAGTTTCATTAGGACACCTCCTTATCCGATCAATTATTTTTATTGTTCTTTAACAGAAACTAAATGAGATACTTTATTAATCATGCCACGGATCGCAGCGTTGTCTTCATGAACAACAGTTTGGTTTGTTTTCTTTAAACCAAGTGTTCTCACAGTAACGCGTTGATCTTCCGGGCGACCGATTACACTTCGTTTGAGGGTAATTTCTAATTTAGCCATTAATATTCCCTCCTTATCCTAACAGTTCTTCTACAGATTTTCCACGAAGCTTCGCAACCTCTTCAGCACGCTTAAGTTCACTTAAGCCTTGAAGTGTTGCACGAATCATGTTGATCGGTGTGTTAGAACCTAAAGACTTAGAAAGGATGTCAGCTACACCAGCAAGCTCAAGTACCGCACGTACAGGGCCTCCAGCAATAACTCCAGTACCTTCAGAAGCAGGTTTTAACAAGATGTTACCTGCACCGAAACGTCCGATGATTTCATGTGGAATTGTAGTTCCAACCATTGGTACTTCAATTAAATTCTTTTTCGCATCTTCAACAGCTTTGCGGATCGCTTCTGGTACTTCTTGCGCTTTACCAGTACCGAATCCTACGTGTCCGTTTTTGTCACCGACAACGACTAGAGCTGCGAAGCGGAAACGACGACCACCTTTAACAACTTTCGCTACGCGGTTAACCGTAACTAAGCGTTCTTCTAACTCTAATTTGCTTGGGTCAATACGACGCATAATCATGTGTCCCTCCTTCTTTTATTAAAATTTAAGTCCAGCTTCACGAGCGGCATCAGCCAAAGCTTTTACACGTCCATGGTATAAGTATCCGCCACGGTCAAATACTACGTCAGAAACGCCTTTTTCAGCAGCGCGTTTTGCAACTAATTCTCCAACTTTAGCAGCAGCTGAAGTATCTCCAGTGCTTTCAACGTTCAAGTCTTTATCGAGAGTAGATGCACTAGCAAGTGTTACACCATTTACATCATCGATGATTTGAGCGTAAATGTGCTTGTTTGAACGGAAAACGTTAAGACGCGGTCTTTCAGCAGTACCAGAAAGTTTAGCGCGAACACGAGCGTGTCTTTTAAGACGAGCAGCATTTTTGCTAGTTTTCGTAATCATCTAGGTCACTCCTTTCTTCACTTTAAGCGATCTTACTTAGCAGATTTACCTTCTTTACGGCGAACAACTTCACCTTCGTAGCGGATTCCTTTACCTTTGTAAGGCTCTGGAGAACGGACAGCGCGAATGTTAGCAGCAATAGCTCCTACACGTTCTTTGTCTGTACCTTTAACGACTACTTTAGTTTGAGAAGGAACTTCGATATCGATGCCTTCTTCAGGGACGATCTCAACAGGGTGAGAGTATCCAACGTTTAAAACAAGTTTATTTCCGGATTTAGACGCACGGTAACCGACACCGACTAATTCCAAACCTCTTTCAAATCCTTTAGATACGCCTTCCACCATGTTGCCAAGCAGACTGCGAGTCGTACCATGCAGGGCACGGTGCTCTTTTTGATCAGAAGGACGAGCGACTGTAAGCACATTGTCCTCTATTTTAATCTCCATATCAGGGTGAAACGTACGAGTTAATTCTCCTTTTGGTCCTTTCACAGCTACAGTATTGTTATCGTTTAACGTTACTGTAACATCAGAAGGAATCTCAAGTAGCTTCTTACCTACACGAGACATACCAAACACCTCCATTCATGTTAAACTTTTTACCAAACGTATGCTAATACTTCTCCACCAGCTTGTTTCGCACGGGCTTCTTTGTCCGTTAAAACGCCATGTGATGTAGAAAGAATTGCGATTCCTAGACCGTTAAGTACACGCGGTACTTCATTAGATTTAGCATAAACACGCAAACCAGGTTTGCTGATTCTTTTAAGACCAGTGATTACGCGCTCGTTATTTTGTCCGTATTTCAAGAAAACGCGGATGATACCTTGTTTACTGTCTTCTACGAACTCAACGTCACGAATGAAACCTTCACGCTTTAAAATTTCAGCAATTTCTCTTTTCAATTTAGAAGCAGGAATTTCAAGCTTCTCATGACGTACCATGTTTGCATTACGAATACGAGTCAGCATATCTGCAATTGGATCTGTCATAACCATTATATAATTACCTCCTTCCCTTTCTTGGGGATTACCAGCTGGCTTTTTTCACGCCAGGAATTTGTCCTTTATATGCAAGCTCACGGAAACAAATACGGCAAAGTTTAAATTTACGAATGACTGAATGCGGACGTCCGCAGCGTTCACAGCGAGTGTACTCTTGTACTTTAAACTTTGGTGTACGTTGTTGTTTCGCAATCATTGACTTCTTAGCCACGATTTCGCCTCCCTTTCATTGATTATTTCTGGAACGGCATACCTACTTGAGTTAATAGCTCACGAGCCTCTTCATCAGAATTAGCAGTCGTTACAATAACGATGTCCATTCCGCGAACCTTTGTTACTTTATCGTAGTCAATTTCAGGGAAGATTAACTGTTCTTTGATACCAAGTGTGTAGTTACCGCGACCGTCGAAAGATTTTTTAGAAACCCCGCGGAAGTCACGTACACGCGGTAAAGATACAGAAATAAGTTTATCAAGGAAATCATACATGCGCTCTCCGCGAAGAGTTACTTTCGCACCGATAGGCATTCCTTCACGAAGACGGAATCCAGCAATTGATTTCTTCGCACGAGTAACGACAGGTTTTTGACCTGCGATAAACGTTAATTCTTCAACAGCACTGTCGATTGCTTTTGCGTTTTGAACAGCGTCACCAACACCCATGTTGATTACGATTTTTTCAATTTTAGGCACTTGCATAACTGAGTCATAGTTGAACTTAGTCATTAAAGCAGGTGCAATTTCTTTATTGTACTTTTCTTTAAGGCGGTTCATGAGATAGACCTCCCTTCCTTTAATACTATTTATCTAGAACTTGCCCAGATTTTTTTGCTACACGAACTTTTTTGCCATCTTCCACTTTGTATCCTACGCGAGTCACTTCACCTGTTTTAGGATCGAGCGGCATAACGTTTGATACATGAATTGGCGCCTCTTGATTAGAAATACCGCCTTGAGGGTTAGCTTGAGTTGGTTTAGAGTGTTTCTTTACCATGTTAACACCTTCAACTAAAACGCGGTCCTTTTTAGGGAAAGCAGCAAGGATTGTTCCTTGTTTGCCTTTATCTTTACCAGAGATAACCATAACTTTATCGCCTTTTTTTACATGCATCCTGATCGCACCTCCTTGAATAAGGCATTTATTTCATTAGATAACTTCTGGAGCTAGAGAAACAATTTTCATAAAGTTGTTTTCACGCAATTCACGAGCAACTGGTCCGAAGATACGAGTTCCACGCGGGCTCTTGTCGTCACGGATGATAACACATGCATTCTCATCGAAGCTGATGTATGAACCGTCACTTCTGCGCGCTCCGCTTTTAGTGCGAACGATAACAGCTTTTACGACTTCACCTTTTTTGACAACGCCTCCTGGTGTTGCTTGTTTAACCGTGCAAACAATTACATCACCAATGTTAGCTGTTTTACGACCAGAACCACCAAGAACTTTAATAGTAAGTACTTCACGTGCGCCAGAGTTGTCAGCTACTTTTAAACGAGTCTCTTGTTGAATCATTATTTGTTACCTCCCTTCGGAAAAAAGAATTCCGAACTTTATTAGATAATAACAGCTTCTTCGACAACTTCAACTAGACGGAAACGCTTAGTTGCAGACAATGGACGAGTTTCCATGATCTTTACGATGTCACCGATTTTCGCTTGATTATTTTCATCATGTGCTTTGAATTTCTTTGAGTATTTTACGCGTTTACCGTAAAGTGAATGTTTCTTGTATGTTTCAACAACAACAGTGATGGTTTTATCCATTTTGTCAGAAACAACACGGCCTTGGTAAACTTTGCGTTGGTTACGTTCGCTCATGCTCACGACCTCCCCTCAGTGATTATTTATTAGCAGCAATTTCTCTTTCACGAATCACAGTTTTCATGCGCGCGATAGCTTTGCGCACTTCACGAATGCGAGCAGTATTTTCAAGTTGTCCTGTCGCTAATTGAAAGCGAAGATTGAAAAGTTCTTCTTTAAGAGACTTTACTTTTTGTTCAATTTCAGCAGTGGTAAGGTCACGAATTTCATTAGCTTTCATTTGATTCACCACCAATTTCTTCACGTTTTACGAACTTCGTTTTAATTGGCAATTTGTGAGATGCAAGACGAAGTGCTTCACGAGCAACCTCTTCAGACACACCAGAAATTTCAAATAAAACTTTGCCCGGTTTTACAACAGCTACCCAACCTTCTGGAGCCCCTTTACCGGATCCCATACGTACCTCAAGTGGTTTAGCAGTGTAAGGTTTAGAAGGGAAAATTTTGATCCAAACTTTACCGCCACGTTTCATGTAACGAGTCATCGCAATACGGGCAGCTTCGATTTGACGGTTAGTGATCCAAGAAGCTTCTAGAGCTTGGATACCGAACTCACCGAAATGTACTTCAGTACCGCCTTTCGCACGGCCACGCATTTTTCCGCGATGCTCTCTGCGATATTTAACGCGTTTAGGTAATAACATATTATTTTCCTCCTTCCTCAGTTTTCTTCTTAGTAGGAAGAACCTCTCCACGATAGATCCAGACTTTTACACCAAGCTTACCGTAAGTAGTGTCAGCTTCAGATGTTGCATAGTCAATGTCCGCACGTAATGTGTGCAATGGAACAGTTCCTTCACTGTAGTATTCAGAACGAGCGATATCCGCACCGCCAAGACGACCAGAAACCATTGTTTTCACACCTTGTGCTCCAGCACGCATTGTGCGTTGAATTTGTTGTTTCTGCGCACGGCGGAAAGAAACACGGTTTTCTAATTGACGAGCGATGTTGTCAGCAACTAGCTGTGCATCAAGATCTGCTCTTTTGATTTCAAGAATGTTAATGTGTACACGCTTGCCAGTAAGGCTGTTAAGGGCTTTACGAAGTGCTTCAACTTCAGAACCGCCTTTACCGATAACCATACCAGGCTTAGCTGTGTGGATCGTAATGTTAACACGATTTGCTGCGCGTTCGATTTCAACTTTAGAAACAGAAGCGTCAGAAAGTCGTTTGCTAATGTATTCACGAATTCTTAAATCTTCGTGCAGGAAGTCAGCGTAATCTTTACCAGCGTACCACTTAGATTCCCAATCACGAATGACTCCGATACGAAGACCGACTGGATTTACCTTTTGACCCACTACTTATCCCTCCTTCTTTTCTGATACAACGATTGTAATGTGGCTCGTACGTTTGTTGATTTGGCTCGCACGTCCCATAGCACGTGGGCGGAATCTTTTTAACGTAGGGCCTTCGTCAACGAATGCTTGAGAAATAACCAAGTTGTTAGCGTCCATTTCATAGTTATGCTCAGCATTTGCAATAGCGGATTTTAATACTTTCTCGATAATTGGAGAAGCAGCTCTCGGTGTTAGGTTCAAGATTGACACTGCTTCACCTACTTGCTTGCCTCGAATCAGGTCCATTACTAGACGTGCTTTACGAGGAGCAATACGGACTGTTCTTGCAACAGCTTTAGCTTGCATTTAAAAGCCTCCTCTCTTAGCGTCTTGTTTTTTTGTCATCACTAGCATGGCCTTTGTACGTACGAGTTGGAGCGAATTCACCCAACTTATGCCCTACCATATCTTCAGAGATGAATACAGGCACGTGTTTACGTCCGTCATAGACTGCGATTGTGTGACCAATAAACTGTGGGAAAATAGTAGAACGACGAGACCAAGTTTTTACGACTTGTTTCTTGTCTGTTTCATTTAATTTCTCGATTTTTGTCATCAAGTGTCCATCGACAAATGGTCCTTTTTTCAAGCTGCGAGCCATTTTGGAACCTCCCTTCGTGATTGCACTACGGTCCGAAATGAACCGTAGACAACCCCGTTATTTATTTTTGCGACGACGTACGATAAATTTATCAGATTTGTTCTTTTTCTTACGTGTCTTGAATCCAAGAGTTGGTTTGCCCCATGGAGACATTGGTGATTTACGTCCGATTGGCGCACGTCCTTCACCACCACCGTGTGGGTGATCGTTAGGGTTCATTACAGAACCACGAACTGTTGGACGGATGCCTTTCCAGCGAGAACGTCCAGCTTTACCAATGTTGATAAGTTCGTGCTGTTCGTTACCTACTTGACCGATAGAAGCACGGCAAGCAGAAAGAATCATGCGAACTTCTCCAGAGTTAAGACGTACAAGAACGTATTTACCTTCTTTACCAAGAACCTGAGCAGATGTACCAGCTGAACGTACAAGCTGTCCGCCTTTGCCAGGTTTTAATTCAATGTTATGCACAACTGTACCAACAGGGATGTTGATAAGTGGAAGTGCATTACCTACTTTGATGTCAGCTTCTGGACCTGACATGATTTCAGTACCCACTTGAATTCCTTTTGGAGCAAGAATGTAACGTTTTTCTCCGTCTGCATAGTTGATTAGAGCGATGTTAGCTGAACGGTTTGGATCGTATTCAACTGTAGCAACGCGTCCAGGTATACCATCTTTATCGCGTTTGAAGTCGATAACACGGTATTGGCGTTTATGTCCGCCACCTTGGTGACGTACAGTCAATTTACCTTGGTTGTTACGTCCGCCTTTTTTGTGAAGGGGAGCAAGCAAGGATTTTTCCGGCTTGTCAGTCGTGATTTCAGCAAAATCTGAAGTTGTCATGCCACGACGTCCATTAGAGGTCGGTTTATACTTTTTAATCGCCATTTTGAATTTCCCTCCTTCTTTTTACAGATAATTAAGCTTCAAAAATTTCGATTTCTTTGCTGTCTGCAGTAAGTTTTACGATCGCTTTTCTGCGACGGCTAGTCATACCAGTGTAGCGTCCGACACGTTTTGATTTACCTTTGTAGTTCATGATGTTGACTTTGTCAACTTTCACTCCAAAGATGCTTTCAACCGCGTCTTTCACTTCTGTTTTGTTAGCTCTTACATCAACTTCAAAAGTATATTTCTTTTCAGCCATTAAATCAGCAGAACGTTCAGTAATGACGGGGCGCTTTAGAACATCACGAGGATCTTTCATTATGCAAGCACCTCCTCTACTTTTTCAACCGCTGCTTTTGTAATCAGAAGCTTCTCGTGGTTGACAACGTCTAAAACGTTGATTCCGTTAGCTTCAACTACAGTAACTCCAGGAATGTTGCGAGCAGATAAAGCTACTGCTTCGTTAGCATCTGCAGTTACGATTAAAGCTTTTTTCTCAACAGATAATCCTTTAAGGATAGCTGCCATTTCTTTTGTTTTAGCCGTATCAAGAGTAAGATCTTCAAGAACGATGATGTTGTTGTCGTTCACTTTAGAAGACAATACTGATTTGATTGCCAAGCGGCGAACTTTTTTAGGTAATTTATAAGAATAGCTGCGTGGTGTTGGGCCGAATACGACACCACCTCCGCGCCATTGCGGTGAACGGATAGAACCTTGACGGGCACGTCCAGTACCTTTTTGACGCCATGGTTTACGACCTCCGCCGCGTACTTCAGAACGATTTTTTACTTTATGAGATCCTTGACGTAAGGAAGCTCTTTGCATAAGAATAGCGTCGAATACAACACTTTCATTTGGCTCAATTCCAAATACAGAAGCGTTTAATTCGATGTCACCAGCAGTAGAACCGTTTTGGTTGTATAATGCTACTTTTGGCATGATCAATTTCCTCCTTTCCTAAGAGAGTTATTTAGATTTAACAGCACTTTTAACAGTGATTAAAGATTTTCTCGCACCAGGTACGTTACCTTTGATCAAAAGAAGATTGCGTTCCGCATCAACTTTTACGACTTCAAGGTTTTGAACAGTGATCTGCTCTCCGCCCATACGTCCAGGTAATAATTTACCTTTGAATACACGGTTAGGATCTACAGGTCCCATTGAACCAGGACGACGGTGGTAGCGTGAACCGTGAGACATAGGTCCGCGAGATTGTCCGTGGCGCTTGATCGCACCTTGGAAGCCTTTACCTTTAGATACTCCTGTTACATCTACGATTTCTCCAGCAGAGAAAATTTCAACCTTGACTTCCTGACCAACTTCATACGCATCCATTTCCACTCCGCGTAATTCTTTTACGAAGCGCTTAGGAGCAGTTTCCGCTTTAGCAACGTGTCCTTGTTCAGGTTTGTTAGAAAGCTTTTCGCGCTTGTCGTCAAAACCAAGCTGGATTGCTTCGTAGCCGTCGTTTTCAGCTGTTTTCTTTTGGAGAACAACGTTCGGAGCAGCTTCAATAACAGTTACCGGAATAAGATCACCGTTTTCTGCGAATACTTGCGTCATACCAATTTTTCTTCCTAAGATTCCTTTGGTCATTCGTCACACCTCCTATTAAGATCATTCTATATTTTAGAATTAAAGTTTAATTTCGATATCGACACCAGATGGTAAGTCTAATCGCATGAGCGCATCAACAGTTTGTGGTGTTGGGTTCACAATGTCGATTAAACGTTTATGTGTACGCATTTCAAATTGCTCACGAGAATCTTTGTATTTGTGCACCGCACGAAGGATTGTGTAAACTGATTTTTCAGTTGGCAACGGAATCGGACCAGATACGCTGGCACCAGAACGTTTTGCCGTTTCAACAATCTTCTCTGCAGATTGATCAAGGATTCTATGATCATATGCTTTCAAACGAATACGAATTTTTTGTTTTGCCATTATTTTCCCTCCTTTTCGCCTACTTCACGTTAGACAGTTCTCCGTGAGAAAAACCTGAACACCTTGCCATGGCAAAGCGGCCGGGTGTGTCAGCAACCTCTCACTTCATCGCAGTCAAAGACCAACATACACCATTATACAGAAAATAGACGTATGTTGCAAGACTTATTTAGAATATGCATGATTTGCACACTTTTAGTATTATACAGGTGTTTTTCTTATTTATCAAGAAGCGAGTGAATAAGGGAATTTTCTTCTATCATAAGTGGTACACTGCGTGTTTACTCAGAGTATCGGCAAATAATGATGGCTCCTCGATATGCGGCGTGTGGGCGGAGTTTTTAAAATAATGCCAGCGCTTTTCAGGAGCATCCACAAACAGATAATACTGTTTCGATGTTTCAGCAGGAACGATCAAATCATGTCTCCCCGAAATAAAAAAGCTCGGTACTTTAATAGAAGAAACTGATTTAAATGCATCAAAACGAAATAAATCATCAGTTAAATACTTTGCGCTGAAACGCTGTCCTCTGATGAAACGAGAGATGTTTTTCATTCCATACTCATTTCCAGCAAGCAACTGACACAATACTGTAAGAATGTGCCGGCGATGATGAGTGAATCCTCCCCTGCTCAGTTCAATACAGACTCGAAAGATGAAGTGCTGAGTTTTCTTTTTCCAAGGTGGAGGGCCGAGTAAGTCTAAGGCTAATGAAAGAAAGCGATTTGTCTTGCACAGAGAATGATAGGCCGTTTTTTCTTCTAGCTGAGTATTAGTGACCTGACTGATCCCATAATAAGCGTGAAAAAGATCCGGCCTTTCTTGCAGTACATGAAGAGCCAGCAGTGAACCCCAAGAGTGTCCTGCAAGGTACACCTTTGTTTTTGAGAAATGATCTAAAAGCCATTCAGTAACTTGAATAGCGTCTTTAATGATTTGACTGATTGTCATTGAACTCTGCGGAATCTGTTTAGTATAGGAAAGACCTGAACCCCTTTGATCCCAATTTACAACTGTAAAGTGCTGTTCCAGCTCCTTTTGATAGCTCCTGATAAATCCGATTTGGGATGCGCCGGGTCCACCATGTAAAAAAAGCAGCAATGGGTTCGCTATATCATTTCCATTGATCATGAGCATTTGCTTCGTATTTTCGATCCTCAGTTTTTTCATGAAAGAAATTGATGTGTTTTCACTCATAACCCATAGCTCCTCAAATAAGATAAACCTTATTATACAAGCAAACAAAAAAGTACACAAAAAAACGAGACCCAAAGGGTCTCGTTTTCAATATACTATTACTCAGTGATTGTAGAAACAACGCCTGAACCAACAGTACGTCCGCCTTCACGAATAGAGAAACGAGTTCCTTCTTCGATAGCGATTGTAGAGATAAGCTCAACGTTCATTTCAGTGTTGTCTCCAGGCATAACCATTTCTACGCCTTCTGGAAGATGGATGATACCAGTTACGTCAGTTGTACGGAAGTAGAACTGAGGACGGTAGTTAGAGAAGAATGGAGTATGACGTCCACCCTCTTCTTTAGAAAGAACGTAAACTTCAGCTTTGAATTTGCTGTGTGGAGTGATTGTACCTGGTTTAGCAAGTACTTGACCACGTTGGATATCTTCACGAGCTACACCGCGAAGAAGGGCTCCAATGTTGTCTCCAGCTTCAGCGTAATCAAGAAGCTTACGGAACATTTCAACACCAGTAACAGTTGTTTTGCTGTTTTCTTCTTGAAGACCGATGATTTCAACTTCGTCACCGACTTTAACTTGTCCACGCTCAACACGTCCAGTAGCAACTGTACCACGACCAGTGATTGAGAATACGTCCTCAACTGGCATCATGAATGGTTTTTCAGTGTCACGTTCTGGAGTTGGGATGTACTCATCAACTGCATCCATAAGTTCGAAGATTTTAGCTTCGTAATCAGCATCTCCTTCAAGAGCTTTAAGAGCAGAACCTTTGATAACTGGTACATCATCACCAGGGAAGTCGTATTCGCTAAGAAGATCGCGAACTTCCATTTCAACTAGTTCAAGAAGCTCTTCGTCGTCTACCATGTCGCATTTGTTTAAGAATACAACGATGTATGGTACACCAACGTTTTTAGAAAGAAGGATGTGCTCACGAGTTTGTGGCATTGGGCCATCAGCAGCAGATACTACAAGGATAGCTCCGTCCATTTGCGCAGCACCAGTGATCATGTTTTTAACATAGTCAGCGTGTCCTGGGCAGTCAACGTGTGCATAGTGACGAGTTTCAGTTTCATACTCAACGTGTGCAGTAGAGATTGTGATACCGCGCTCACGTTCTTCTGGTGCACCATCAATTTGATCGTACGCCATAGCTGTACCTTTACCAGATTTCTTATGAAGTACTGTTGTGATAGCAGCAGTTAAAGTTGTTTTACCATGGTCAACGTGTCCAATTGTACCGATATTGGCATGTGATTTGGAACGGTCGAATTTTTCTTTAGCCATTCTAAAATCCTCCTTAAGAGCTTTTAATTAGTAATGTATAGAGTGATAGGAAGTGAAAGAAAGCTTTCACTTCCTCATCTTACAATAGTAGTTATACTTGAGTTAAGAGGCAAAATCAATTATTCGCCTTTATTTTTTTTGATAATTTCTTCAGCAATGCTCTTCGGCACTTCTTCGTAGTGATCCATGAACATTGTGAACGTACCGCGTCCTTGCGTGTTAGAACGAAGGGCAGTAGCGTAACCGAACATTTCAGCAAGAGGTACCATCGCACGCACAACTTGAGCGTTACCGCGAGCTTCCATACCTTCTACGCGTCCGCGACGAGAAGTAACATCACCCATGATGTCTCCCATGTATTCTTCAGGAATAACAACTTCAACTTTCATGATTGGTTCAAGAAGAACTGGGTTACATTTGCTGACTGCATTTTTCAATGCCATAGAAGCAGCGACTTTAAACGCCATTTCGTTTGAGTCAACATCATGGTAAGATCCATCAAAAAGTTTTGCTTTAATGTCGATAAGCGGGAATCCAGCTAATACACCATTTTCAAGTGAATCTTCTAGACCTGCTTGAACAGCTGGGATGTATTCACGAGGAACAACCCCACCGACAATCGCATTTTCGAATTCAAAGCCAGCGCCTTCTTCGTTTGGTTCGAATTCAATCCAAACGTGACCGAACTGACCGCGTCCACCAGACTGACGTACGAATTTACCTTCAACTTTTGCACCGGTACGGAATGTCTCACGGTACGCAACTTGAGGAGCACCAACGTTAGCTTCAACTTTGAACTCACGCTTCATACGATCAACAATGATATCAAGGTGAAGCTCACCCATACCAGAGATGATTGTTTGACCCGTTTCAGGGTTTGTTTGTGTACGGAATGTAGGATCTTCTTCAGCGAGTTTCGCTAAAGCGATACCCATTTTATCTTGGTCAGCTTTTGATTTAGGCTCAATCGCTACGTCGATAACAGGCTCTGGGAATTCCATTGATTCAAGGATTACAAGATCCTTCTCATCACATAGAGTATCTCCAGTAGAAGTATCTTTTAGACCTACAGCAGCTGCGATGTCTCCAGCGTAAACAGTAGAGATCTCTTCACGGCTGTTAGCGTGCATTTGAAGGATACGTCCTACGCGCTCACGCTTGCCTTTTGTAGAGTTCTTTACATATGAACCAGAATCAAGTGTACCGGAATATACGCGGAAGAATGTCAGCTTACCGACATAAGGGTCAGTCATAACTTTAAATGCAAGTGCAGAGAATGGCTCTTCATCAGAAGAATGACGAACGATCTCTTCATCTGTGTCAGGACGGATACCTTTGATTGCAGCAACATCAGTTGGCGCAGGAAGGTAGTCAAGAACAGCATCAAGTACAAGCTGAACACCTTTGTTTTTGAAAGCAGATCCAACAAGTACAGGGTAGAATTCAACATTCAGTGTACCTTTACGGATAGCAGCTTTCAGTTCAGGGATAGTGATTTCTTCACCTTCAAGGTACTTTTCCATAAGCTCTTCATCAAGCTCAGCTACAGCTTCAATCAGGCTGCTGCGGAGCTCTTCAGCTTGCTCTTTGTACTCTTCAGGGATTTCTTTCGCATCTGAACGAGTTCCAAGGTCATCTTCATAGAAATAAGCAACGTTTTCTACTAAGTCGATGATACCTTCGAAGTTGTCTTCAGCGCCGATCGGCAATTGAATTGCGTGAGCGTTAGCTTGAAGACGGTCTCTTAAAGTGCCTACAGAGTAAAGGAAGTCTGCGCCGATTTTGTCCATTTTGTTGACAAATACAACGCGCGGCACTCCGTAAGTTGTTGCTTGGCGCCATACTGTTTCTGTCTGAGGCTCAACACCTGATTGAGCATCAAGTACGGCAACCGCACCATCAAGTACACGGAGTGAACGTTCAACTTCAACTGTGAAGTCTACGTGTCCCGGTGTATCGATGATGTTTACACGGTAACCTTTCCACTGTGCAGTCGTTGCTGCAGAAGTGATTGTGATACCGCGTTCTTGTTCCTGCTCCATCCAGTCCATTTGCGAAGCACCTTCGTGAGTTTCGCCAATTTTGTGGATACGACCAGTATAGAACAAGATACGTTCTGTAGTAGTCGTTTTACCGGCATCAATGTGAGCCATGATCCCGATATTACGAGTTTTGTCTAAGGAGAACTCTCTTGCCATTGGGTAATTTCTCCTTCCTTATTGGGAAATTGTGTTTTTTAGTATATAAATCCTACCAACGATAGTGAGCAAATGCTTTGTTTGCTTCAGCCATCTTATGAGTATCTTCACGTTTCTTAACAGCAGCACCAGTGTTGTTAGCTGCGTCAAGGATTTCGTTAGCTAAACGCTCTTCCATCGTTTTTTCTCCGCGAAGACGAGCATAGTTAACTAACCAGCGAAGTCCAAGAGTAGTACGACGTTCAGGACGAACTTCTACAGGAACTTGGTAGTTCGCACCACCTACACGGCGTGCTTTTACTTCAAGTACAGGCATGATGTTTTTCAATGCTTGTTCGAAAACCTCCATTGCATCATTGCCAGTACGTTCTTTAATGATATCGAATGACTTGTATAGGATTGTTTGAGACTTACCTTTTTTACCGTCGATCATCATTTTGTTGATTAGACGAGATACAAGCTTAGAGTTGTAAATCGGATCAGGTAAAACGTCTCTTTTTGCTACAGGACCTTTACGTGGCATCTGAATATCCTCCCTTCATCAATTATACGTTTATACGTTTATTATTTTGCTTTAGGACGTTTAGTACCGTATTTAGAACGGCCTTGCGCACGGTTTTCAACTCCAGCAGTGTCAAGCGCACCACGAACGATGTGGTAACGTACCCCTGGTAAGTCTTTTACACGTCCGCCGCGGATAAGTACAACACTGTGCTCTTGCAGGTTGTGACCGATACCAGGAATGTAAGCAGTAACCTCAATTCCGTTAGTCAAACGAACACGAGCATATTTACGAAGTGCTGAGTTCGGTTTTTTCGGTGTCATTGTACCAACACGAGTACATACCCCGCGTTTTTGTGGAGAAGATACATTAGTGTGCTCTTTTTTAAAGCTGTTGTATCCTTTGTTAAGTGCAGGAGACTTTGAGTTTTCTACTTTACTCACGCGTCCTTTGCGAATTAGCTGATTAATTGTAGGCATGTTTTGTTCCTCCCTTCATTACGTTTTATAACCCACATACCCAGGTGGTTCATCAATAGGCAAAAAACAATGTCTTTACACGAGAATAAATCTCACGCAAAAACAAGAAGTACGTTATAACATAATGGCAACAGCTGCTGCTCCTACTTCAATTCCGCAGGCTTTGCCGAGCTTTTTCATGGATTCAACCATTGAGACAGCAACCCCATTATCTTTCGCAAGTGTTATCACACTTGACGTAAGAATAGGATCCGCGTCTTTTGCAACGACTACTTCCTTTACTGAACCTCGTTTTAGAGCTTTCACTGTTTGCTTCGTACCAATAATAATTGATTTGGCCTGTGATACTTTATCATAAGACATAAACATATCCTCCAAAGTAACAGGTTTATTTCGAGCACCTTGGTTATATTATCATTCTAGGAGACGAATGTCAACAAGGTATGACATTTTTTAGTTTCTATCTTCTCATAGAGTGACTTTTTTATTTATATATGACTGCTGAAAGACTGTTTTGCAGTCTCTCAGCAGCATGATATCAGCTATTCAACCGGAACCATGTCCTCAGTCGGCTGAACATTTGAAACAGGTTTTACTTTTCGGTATTTCATCATTCCAGTACCAGCCGGAACAAGCTTACCGATGATAACATTCTCTTTCAGGCCGAGAAGTTCATCACGCTTACCTTTGATCGCTGCGTCTGTAAGGACACGTGTTGTTTCCTGGAAGGAAGCAGCAGATAAGAATGAATCAGTTTCAAGGGAAGCTTTGGTAATACCGAGTAAGACAGGACGGCCTGTAGCAGGACGTTTGCCTTCCAGCAATACCTTTTTGTTCGCTTCAGTAAATTGGTGAATATCAAGTAATGAGCCAGGAAGCACATCAGTCTCACCGGCATCAATCACACGTACTTTGCGAAGCATTTGGCGAACCATTACTTCTACGTGTTTATCGCCGATTTCAACACCCTGCATACGGTAAACCTTTTGAACCTCGTGAAGAAGATACTCTTGAACAGTAGTCAGGTCAGTCACTTTAAGAAGTTCTTTCGGATCGATTGAACCTTCTGTCAGCACTTGGCCTCGAGTAATTTTATCTCCTTCCGCTACTTTTAAGCGGGAGTT
The DNA here is from genome assembly GCF_054161355.1 of Bacillus sp. PK3-037. NCBI lineage: Bacteria > Bacillati > Bacillota > Bacilli > Caryophanales > Bacillaceae > Bacillus > Bacillus sp. PK3-037. Next base: position 4,000,733 of record NZ_CP096408.1, read on the forward strand.
ATATGGTGCCGTATAAGAGCGTGTTTCAACTGCGCCTTGAACCACAATTTCCTGCTGTTTGTCGCGAACTTCATTGATTTCAACGACTGTACCGTCGATTTCGGTAATTGTTGCCTGACCTTTTGGATTACGCGCTTCGAAAAGCTCTTGGATACGCGGAAGACCCTGTGTGATATCGTCTCCTGCAACCCCGCCTGTATGGAATGTACGCATTGTTAACTGTGTACCAGGCTCACCGATTGATTGGGCAGCGATGATTCCAACTGCTTCTCCGACTTCTACATCGGTACCAGTCGCAAGGTTTCGGCCATAGCATCGTTTACATACACCATGAGGCGTATTACATGTGAAGGCAGAACGGATCCACACTTCCTCAATGCCGGCTTCAACGATTTCAATCGCTTTATCTTCATCGATCAGTTCGTTTTCGTTTACAAGCACTTCACCTGTTTCAGGGTGTTTCACTTGTTTTCTTGCAAAACGGCCGATTAAGCGTTCTTCTAAGCGCTCAATGATTTCAGTGCCTTCTCTAAGCGGTTGAGCAAGGATGCCTCGGTCAGTTCCGCAATCAGTTTCGCGGATGATAACATCCTGTGCAACGTCAACAAGACGGCGTGTAAGGTAACCTGAGTCAGCAGTTTTAAGGGCGGTATCGGCAAGACCTTTACGCGCACCGTGAGTGGAGATAAAGTACTCCAATACTGTCAGACCTTCACGGAAACTAGATTTGATCGGCAACTCAATGATACGTCCAGCCGGGTTGGCCATCAGGCCGCGCATTCCAGCAAGCTGAGTAAAGTTAGACGCGTTACCACGGGCACCAGAGTCACTCATCATGTAGATCGGGTTGAGCTCATCAAGTGATTTCATCAGTTTGCCTTGGATCACGTCTTTTGCAGAACTCCAGATAGAGATAACTCTCTCATAGCGTTCTTCTTCAGTGATCAGACCGCGGCGGAACTGCTTCATAACGTTATCAACTTTGCCTTGTGCTTCTTCGAGAATTTCTTGTTTATCATCGAGAACGACGATGTCAGAAACCCCAACTGTAATACCAGCTTTTGTTGAATATCTGAAACCTAGGTTTTTCATGCGGTCAAGCATTTTAGACGTTTCCGTAATGTGGAATCGTTTAAAGATTTCCGCGATGATTTTACCCAGAATACCTTTTTTAAATGGTGCATTGATTGGCTGCTGTGCGATGGCAGCTTTTACATCGGCACCTTTTTCTAAGAAGAAACGGTCAGGTGTTTTCTCTTCAATGTTGCTCTTCGTTGGTTCATTCATGTAAGGGAATGATTCTGGAAGAATTTCATTGAAGACCAGTTTACCGACAGTTGTAATTAACAATTTTGAGCGCTGCTCTTCGGTAAATGTCACGTTCTTAAGGGAGTTTGCTGCAACAGCCACTCTCGTATGAAGGTGAACATATCCGTTTTGATAAGCAAGAAGCGCTTCATCCGTATTCTTGAAGACCATACCTTCACCAACAGCACCAGCACGCTCCAGAGTCAGGTAATAGTTACCCAGTACCATATCCTGAGACGGTGTTACAACCGGTTTACCATCTTTAGGGTTCAAGATGTTTTGAGCGGCAAGCATCAAGATGCGTGCTTCAGCTTGAGCTTCTGCAGATAACGGTACGTGAACCGCCATTTGGTCACCGTCAAAGTCAGCGTTATAAGCTGTACATACGAGCGGGTGAAGACGGATTGCACGTCCTTCAACAAGTGTCGGTTCAAACGCTTGGATACCTAATCTGTGAAGCGTAGGGGCACGGTTCAGAAGGACCGGGTGCTCCTTGATAACTGATTCTAGTACATCCCATACTTCAGGCTGTACGCGCTCAATTTTACGTTTCGCACTCTTAATGTTGTGAGCAAGACCCTTTTCAACAAGCTCTTTCATAACGAAAGGTTTGAAAAGTTCGAGCGCCATTTCCTTCGGTAATCCGCATTGGTACATTTTCAAATGAGGACCAACGACGATTACAGAACGTCCGGAGTAATCGACACGTTTACCAAGAAGGTTTTGACGGAAACGGCCTTGCTTCCCTTTCAGCATGTGAGAAAGAGATTTTAATGGTCTGTTACCAGGACCTGTTACAGGGCGTCCGCGACGGCCGTTGTCAATTAAAGCATCGACAGCCTCTTGAAGCATACGCTTTTCGTTTTGAACGATAATGCTAGGCGCACCAAGGTCTAAAAGGCGCTTCAAACGATTGTTACGGTTGATGACACGACGATAAAGGTCGTTTAAATCAGAAGTCGCAAAACGTCCGCCATCAAGCTGAACCATCGGTCTGAGCTCAGGAGGAATAACAGGAAGCACATCAAGGATCATCCAAGAAGGCTTGTTTCCTGAGTTACGGAAGGCTTCCAAAACTTCAAGGCGTTTGATCGCACGAGTACGACGCTGTCCTTGAGATGTTTTCAGCTCTTCTTTTAACATATCAACTTCTTTTACAAGATCGATATCTTGAAGAAGTTTATGAATCGCTTCCGCACCCATAGATGCTTGGAACTTATTACCGTACTTATCAAGATACGCACGGTATTCCTTTTCTGATAGAAGCTGTTTCTTTTCAAGCGGTGTGTTTGCCGGATCAGTTACAACGTAAGAAGCAAAGTAAATAACTTCTTCCAGTGCACGAGGCGACATATCTAACACTAGACCCATTCGGCTTGGGATACCTTTGAAATACCAAATGTGGGAAACTGGGGCAGCCAGTTCAATGTGCCCCATTCTCTCACGACGGACTTTAGCCCGTGTTACTTCAACTCCGCAGCGGTCACAAACTACGCCTTTATAACGAACTCGCTTGTACTTCCCGCAATGACATTCCCAGTCCTTAGTCGGTCCGAAAATGCGTTCGCAGAATAGACCGTCCTTTTCAGGTTTTAACGTACGATAGTTTATCGTTTCAGGCTTTTTCACTTCACCAAAAGACCATGAACGGATTTTATCCGGTGAAGCAAGACCGATGTTCATATACTCAAAATTGTTCACATCTAGCAAGGGGCCTACCTCCCTTTTTATCTTCGGATTAACCGATGTCACTTGCCTTTATAACTAGAGATTATTCTTTTGTTACTACATCGCGTTCAACGTCTGCAGATGCTGTTTCTTCCGGCTCTTCATCACCTGATAACGCCAGGCCGTCAGCTTGTTTTGCATCTTCTTCGTCTTCTAAATCTCTCATTTCTATTTCTTCTTCATCGCTAGAAAGGATTTTCACATCCATACCTAAACTTTGAAGTTCTTTAATTAATACTTTGAATGATTCCGGAACACCAGGTTCAGGAACGTTGTCGCCTTTAACGATGGCTTCGTATGTTTTCACACGTCCAACCACGTCATCAGACTTAACAGTCAAAATCTCTTGAAGAGTGTAAGCTGCACCGTAAGCTTCAAGTGCCCAAACCTCCATCTCACCAAAACGCTGTCCGCCAAATTGAGCTTTACCGCCAAGAGGCTGCTGCGTAACAAGTGAGTAAGGACCTGTAGAGCGTGCATGAAGTTTATCGTCAACCATGTGAGCCAGTTTAATCATGTACATGATACCGACAGATACACGGTTATCAAACGGCTCTCCGGTACGTCCGTCGTAAAGAACGGTTTTAGCGTCACGAGACATTCCGGCTTCTTCAAGTGTTTCCCAAACATCCTCTTCACGCGCTCCGTCAAATACCGGTGACGCAATGTGGATGCCGAGGTAACGAGCGGCCATACCCATGTGAAGCTCTAATACCTGCCCGATGTTCATACGTGATGGTACGCCCAGCGGGTTAAGCATGATATCAATTGGTGTGCCGTCAGGAAGATAAGGCATATCCTCTTCAGGAAGAATCTTAGAGATAACACCTTTGTTACCGTGACGACCGGCCATTTTATCCCCTTCAGAAATTTTACGTTTCTGAACGATATATACGCGTACTAACTGGTTTACACCTGGAGGAAGTTCGTCTCCGTCCTCACGGTTGAAGACTTTAACATCGTGAATAATTCCGCCGCCGCCGTGAGGCACACGAAGAGAAGTATCACGAACCTCGCGGGCTTTCTCGCCAAAGATGGCGTGAAGAAGGCGTTCTTCTGCAGTAAGTTCTGTTACACCCTTAGGCGTTACTTTACCAACAAGAAGATCTCCGTCTTTTACTTCTGCCCCGATACGGATAATTCCGCGGTCATCAAGATTGCGAAGCGCATCTTCACCGACGTTCGGAATATCGCGGGTGATTTCTTCAGGCCCGAGTTTCGTATCACGTGCTTCTGATTCATATTCTTCAATGTGAATAGATGTATAAACATCATCTTTCACAAGACGTTCACTCATGATGATGGCATCCTCATAGTTGTAGCCATCCCATGTCATGAAGCCGACCATTACGTTACGGCCAAGCGCAAGTTCACCAAGCTCCATAGAAGGACCGTCAGCAAGGATTTCTCCTTTTACCACTTCATCGCCGACACTTACGATCGGACGCTGGTTGTAGCAAGTACCTTGGTTAGAGCGGACAAATTTCAGCAAGCTGTATTTATCCAGGTTTCCTTTTACTTTTTGACCGTCTACTTCTTCATAGCGGCGAACCCAAACGTTTTTCGCTTCTACACGTTCAACGATACCAGGGTGTTTACAAATCACAGCGGCACCAGAGTCTTTACCTGATACGTATTCCATACCAGTTCCTACAAATGGCGCTTCCGGCTGCATCAAAGGCACAGCCTGACGCTGCATGTTCGCTCCCATTAGGGCACGGTTCGAGTCATCGTTTTCTAAGAACGGAATACATGCTGTCGCAGCAGATACTACCTGCTTAGGCGATACATCCATGTAATCAACACGGTTTCTAGGAACAACGGTGTTCTCTCCGCGGAAACGGGCTACAATGCTGTCATCCACAAACGCACCATCGTCATCGAGTCGTGCATTTGCCTGAGCAACAACGTAGTTATCTTCTTCATCAGCAGTTAAGTAATCGATTCTTGGCGTTACTTTTCCTGTTTCAGGATCAACGCGGCGATATGGCGTTTCAATAAAGCCAAAACGGTTTACTTTTGCATATGATGATAGTGAGTTGATCAAACCGATGTTCGGTCCCTCTGGCGTTTCAATCGGACACATACGGCCATAGTGGGAGTAGTGAACGTCACGCACTTCCATTCCGGCACGCTCACGTGTCAATCCGCCCGGTCCTAGAGCCGACAGACGGCGCTTATGTGTTAATTCAGCAAGCGGGTTCGTCTGGTCCATGAATTGAGAAAGCTGAGAGCTTCCAAAGAACTCTTTAATGGACGCAATAACAGGACGAATATTGATCAGCTGCTGAGGTGTAATTGTATTCGTATCTTGAATTGACATTCTCTCACGAACCACACGCTCCATACGGCTTAAACCGATACGGAATTGGTTCTGGAGAAGTTCACCTACAGAACGTAAACGGCGGTTTCCAAGATGGTCAATATCATCTGTGTCGCCTACTCCGTGCAGCAAGTTGAAGAAGTAGCTGATAGAAGAAATAATATCAGCAGGTGTAATGTTTTTAATCTCTTCTTCAACGTAAGCATTGCCGATGACATTAATAACCTGTTCTCCTTCTTGATCAGTAGGAGCAAAGATTTTAATGGATTGAAGCGTTACTTCATCCTCAACAACACCGCCGTTCGGATACAGCTTTCTGAAACCGATTCCGTTTTCTAAGTATGGCAGTACTTTATCAAGAGTTCTTCTATCAAGAATCTGACCTTTTTCAGCCAGGATTTCTCCTGTTTCAGGATCAACAAGCGTTTCAGCAAGTCTCTGATTAAAGAGGCGATTTTTAATATGAAGCTTTTTATTAATTTTATAGCGTCCTACATTGGCAAGATCGTATCGTTTCGGGTCAAAGAAACGAGAATCAAGCAAGCTTTTCGCATTTTCCACTGTAGGCGGCTCTCCAGGACGGAGGCGCTCGTAGATTTCGAGCAGCGCTTTATCGCTGTTTTCTGTGTTATCTTTATCAAGCGTATTTCGCAGGTATTCGTTTTCTCCTACAAGATCAAGAATCTCTTGATCAGAGCCGAAGCCGAGAGCACGCAAAAGAACCGTAACCGGCAACTTACGTGTGCGATCAATGCGTACATAAACAACATCTTTCGCATCAGTTTCGTATTCTAACCATGCGCCACGGTTTGGAATGACAGTTGCGGTAAAACCTTTTTTACCGTTTTTGTCTACTTTACCACTGAAATATACACTTGGAGACCGAACAAGCTGGGAAACGATAACGCGTTCCGCACCGTTAATGATAAAAGTACCTGTATCTGTCATAATAGGGAAATCCCCCATGAAGACATCTTGGTCTTTTACCTCTCCAGTTTCTTTGTTAATTAAACGAACCTTCACTCTTAGCGGAGCTGAGTAAGTCACATCACGTTCTTTTGATTCCTCTACCGGATATTTAGGCTCCCCTAAACTGTAATCAATGAACTCAAGAGAGAGGTTACCAGTGAAATCCTCAATTGGTGATATGTCTTGAAACATCTCTCTAAGACCCTCATCAAGAAACCACTGATAAGAAGAGGTTTGAATTTCAATGAGATTTGGTAATTCTAACACTTCGCTAATGCGAGCATAGCTTCTGCGCTGGCGGTGTCGTCCATACTGAACTAGTTGACCTGTCAACTGATTCACCCCTCAAATCATGCGTATTATATGTGTAATAAGCATTTCTTCCAAAGTAAGAAAGAAAACACTTTTACAAGACAAAAGAAAAAAGGGTTTCTAATTAAGAAAACCACATCCAAAAACAAATACCGATTTTATTAGCATTTCCATACTTGTATAATTTATACATAGATATTGACATTTCATCATATCAATCTAAATATATACATTGGCATTTTATAATATTAACATAGCCAAAATACCGAGTCAAACTTTTTTTGCTTTTATGATATAATAGCCTTTCTTTTTTTGAACAACAGAAACTTCTTCGAACAGTTCCTCAAGCTTTTCAATGGCAGAAGGCGCACCTTGTTTTTTCTGTATGACGATCCACAATTCACCTGAAGCTTTTAAGTGTTCAGCGCTTTTCTCAAAGATAGCATGGACAACTTTTTTTCCGGCTCGGATTGGGGGATTTGTAAGAATAGAAGCAAATGTTTGAGCAGAGTTAACGTTTGAAAACAAATCGCTTTGGTAAATCTCAACGTTTGTTATTCCGTTTTGTTCTGCATTTTCATTTGATAACTCTACGGCTCTTTCATTAACATCAATCATGTGGATGGTCCGGTCTTTAAAGTCGCTGGCCAGCGATAATCCAATCGGGCCATAGCCGCAGCCTACATCTAGAAAGCTGCCCTCAACTTCAGGCTCTTCAAAAGATTCGACCAGCAGGCGCGAGCCAAAATCGACTTCCTTTTTAGAAAAAACACCGCTGTCGCTGGTAAACGTAAACTCCTTGTTTCTAAGCCTAAAAGACCATGTTTGTTTGTTGCTTTTTACTGAAGGTTTTTCTGAATAATAGTGCTCACTCATTATTAGAACCTCCTTTTTTCATAACTTAAAGAATGGCAAAGAAAAAGCCCGCCTCATAAAAGCGAGCTTCCCCTACAGGCAAGTGAAGATTACTTAACTTCTACAGAAGCGCCAACTTCTTCAAGTTTAGCTTTAAGCTCTTCAGCTTCTTCTTTAGCAATACCTTCTTTAAGTGGTTTTGGAGTGTTGTCAACAAGTTCTTTAGCTTCTTTCAAGCCAAGACCAGTGATTTCACGTACAACTTTGATAACTTTGATTTTTTGAGAACCTGCACCAGCAAGGATAAGGTCGAATTCGCTTTGCTCTTCAGCAGCTCCGCCTGCAGCAGCTCCGCCAGCTACAGCTACAGGAGCAGCAGCAGTTACGCCAAATTCTTCTTCGATTGCTTTTACTAGGTCGTTCAATTCAAGTACAGTTGCTTCTTTAACGGAAGCAATGATTTCTTCGATATTTAAAGCCATTTGTAATTCCTCCATTTGTTTTGATTTTTAAAAACTGATTAGATTAAGCGCCTTGTTCTTCCTTTTGATCTGCCACAGCTTTTGCAGCAAGAGCAAGGTTGCGAACTGGAGCTTGAAGTACGCTAAGCAACATAGAAAGCAAGCCTTCGCGTGATGGAAGTTCAGCAAGAGCTTTCACTTCTTCAACAGTAGAAACTTTACCTTCGATAACGCCAGCTTTAATTTCAAGAGCTTCATGCTGTTTAGCAAACTCGTTAAGAACTTTAGCTGGAGCGACAACATCCTCAGTACTGAATGCAATTGCATTCGGTCCAGTTAAGACATCATTCAAACCATCAAGTTCAGCTTGTTCAACCGCACGGCGAGTCATTGTGTTTTTGTAAACTTTGAACTCAACGTTAGCTTCACGAAGCTGTTTACGAAGTTCTGTTACTTCAGAAACGTTAAGTCCGCGGTAATCAACGATGATCGTTGATTTGCTTTCTTTTAATTTAGAAGCAATTTCTTCAACAACAACTTTTTTTGTTTCAATTGCGCTGCTCATGGTTACACCTCCTGTAGATTCTTGTGTAACACTTATACCGTCAGGTGATCACGACTGAGAAACGGATTCCATATAAAAAGCCTCCATGAGACATGGAGGCTGTATATACAAGCATACGTAACGTAATAGCTGTGATAATATACACCTCGGTAGGATATTAAGCTGTTAAGCCCCTACTGTCTACGGTATAAATGATATATTATATTTTACAACATTTTGAATCATATCAGAATGTTGAATTCATGTCAATATTATTTTACGTTGAAAGTTGAAGCGTCTACTTTGACACCAGGTCCCATAGTAGAAGTTACAGCAACGTTTTTCACGTAAACACCTTTCGCTGCAGCAGGTTTTGCTTTCAGGATAGTATCATACATTGTTGTGAAGTTCTCAACAAGTTTTTCATCCTCGAAAGAAACTTTACCGATAGGAACATGGATGTTTCCAGCTTTATCAACGCGGTATTCAACTTTACCAGCTTTGATTTCGCCGATTGCTTTTTCAACTTCGAAAGTAACTGTACCAGTTTTAGGGTTTGGCATTAAACCTTTTGGTCCAAGCACACGACCGATTTTACCAACTTCACCCATCATGTCAGGTGTAGCTACGATTACATCGAAATCGAACCAGCCTTGTTGAATTTTGTTGATGTAGTCAGTATCTCCAACGTAATCTGCACCAGCAGCTTCAGCTTCTTTCGCTTTTTCGCCTTTTGCGAAAACGAGAACGCGCTGAGTTTTACCAGTTCCGTTTGGAAGCACAACTGCTCCGCGGATTTGCTGGTCGTTTTTACGAGGGTCAACCCCTAGACGGAATGCAACTTCAACTGTAGCGTCGAATTTAGCTGTGTTTGTTTTTTTAACGAGAGCTACTGCTTCAGAAACATCGTAAGCTTTCGCACGATCTACAAGCTTAGCAGCTTCTGCGTACTTTTTACCTTTTTTAGCCATTTTAAAATTTCCTCCTTATGTGGTTATAGCGGAATAACCTCCCACGAATAAGGGTTGCGAACTTGTGAAAACTCGCAACCCGACAAGAAACAAATTAATCCTCGATTACAATACCCATACTGCGTGCAGTACCTTCAACCATGCGCATTGCCGCTTCAACGTCTGCTGCGTTTAAGTCAGGCATTTTCGTTTCAGCGATTTCGCGTACTTTATCGCGCTTAACGGTTGCCACTTTATTACGGTTTGGTTCACCAGAACCAGACTCAATTCCAGCTGCATTTTTAAGCAATACTGCAGCAGGCGGAGTTTTTGTAATAAATGTAAATGAACGGTCTTCGTAAACCGAAATTTCAACAGGAATGATTAAACCAGCTTGGTCAGCTGTACGAGCGTTAAACTCCTTACAGAATCCCATGATATTAACACCGGCTTGACCTAGTGCAGGTCCAACTGGCGGCGCTGGGTTAGCTTTTCCAGCAGGAATTTGCAATTTTACAACTTTTACTACTTTTTTAGCCACGAGACACACCTCCTTAAGTCCGTGATGTGGTAATAGGGTAAACCCTCCCACTCAAGGTTTCATTCTTTATATGAATGACGAAATATCAAGCTAGCTGCCTTGGATAAGTCCAAGACGTACCTTTGCTATATTATCATTTATATATAGCAATTTCAAGTTTTTTCACATTACAATTTGTCGATCTGGGTAAATTCCAGCTCAACCGGCGTTTCACGGCCGAACATATTAACGAAAACTTTAACCTTGCTTTTATCGTAGTCAATCTCTTCAATTGATCCCGTAAAGTTGGCAAAAGGTCCGTCTATCACTTTCACTGTCTCTTTTAATTCAAAATCAATGTCAGTTTTGCGTTCGTCCATACCCATTCTCTTCAGAATGGTTTCTGCTTCGCCAGGAAGAAGCGGCGTCGGTTTTGAACCAGAGCCGGCAGAACCTACAAATCCAGTAACACCTGGTGTATTGCGGACAACATACCAAGAATCATCCGTCATTACAATTTCAACAAGGACGTAACCAGGGAATACTTTCTTTTTAACGACTTTTTTCTTGCCGTTTTTGATATCTGTCTCTTCTTCTTCAGGTACGACTACACGAAAAATCTTATCCTGCATCCCCATTGATTCAACACGTTTTTCCAAGTTGGCTTTTACTTTGTTCTCATAACCAGAGTACGTGTGAACAACATACCAATTCTTTTCCATTCTCTTCAGGACTGTCCAGTCCTTCCCTCCCCGCATTTGGTTTTAGTGTACTACCATAACGCTTCATGCAAAAAATAGGCGGTAAGCCTATGATAACTTTCATTTTTAACCCACAATAAAAAACCCGCTGAACGGGTTTTGGCAAGTGATATTATGATCTATTATAGCACGTATTGCTGATCATTATTCAACTATTAAACGAATTAATTGAGAAATTCCTGTGTCAAGGAGGGCAAAAAAGATAATAAAAAAGATAACTGTTGAAATAACCGTGATGGTATAGCGAGTTAACTCTTTTCCTTTAGGCCAGCTTACCTTTTTCATTTCTTTCCCAACATCTTTAAAGAATCTCATAATACGCATGTAAAAGACCTCCACAATTTAAAAGCGCAAACACTATTTTGTTTCAAGATGAGATGTATGTGAATTGCAAGTACTGCAGTATTTCTTTACTTCTAATCGCTCAGCCGCTGATGCAGAGCTCTTCATTGTCGTATAGTTACGGTTTCCGCATGTTTTGCATGCTAACGTAATCTTTTTTCTCATGTCATTACACCTTTTTCTAAATAGACATTATCTTTATCTTTAGTAACATATCATAGTCAGAAAAATACTGTCAATATACCATAAATCCCTATTACAAACTGATCTCGCGAATTTCCAGGTACTTCTCCAGCTTGCGTTTGACTCGCTGAAGGGCGTTATCGATCGATTTCACATGGCGGTTCAGCTCATCTGAAATCTCTTGATAGCTTCTTCCGTCTAGATATAATGCAAGTACTTTTCTCTCTAAATCACTTAAAAGTTCTCCCATTTTCATTTCAATATCATCAAATTCTTCCTGATTGATAATCATTTCTTCTGGGTTTAACGTTTTCGCTCCCGAAATGACATCAAGCAGCGTTCGGTCTGATTCTTCATCAAAAATCGGTTTATCTAATGAGACGTAGGAATTCAAAGGAATGTGTTTCTGGCGAGTAGCTGTCTTTATTGCGGTAATAATTTGGCGGGTAATACATAATTCTGCGAAAGCTTTGAAAGAGGTAAGCTTGTCCTCTCTGAAGTCACGAATAGACTTATAGAGGCCTATCATTCCTTCCTGAACAATATCTTCTCTGTCCGCGCCTATTAAAAAATAGGATCTTGCTTTTGCACGAACAAAGTTTCGGTACTTCGTAATCAAGTAATCTAACGCATCACTGTCCCCAACATGAACCTTTTCAATGACCTGCTCGTCCTCCAACTGGCAAAACTGCTCTTTGTTGAATTTTCCCTTGTTGTTCTGTAGATTCACTCCGATCCCCCCGGCGCACGTAGATAGAAATATTATACATTACTGGACAAAAAAGCGTCAACTTAATCTAAGTCGCCCCTCCGCCATTTTTCAAACGTTTTCAAAACCTCTTCCGATAAAGCAATTTTACCCGCTGGCTTTTCAGAAGTGATCTTTCTTACCCGCCTTTCGATTCGCCTTTCTATCGCTTCTACCTCTCTCAAGAGCTCCCGGGCCGATTTTCGCAATGCCCCTTGTCCGAAAATCGCCCACTGCTCAGTGTAGTCAGAGGTCGCAACATGAATTTGAGTCGCAATGTTATTCAGATCCTGTGCCAGCTTTTCTATCCGCTCATCCGCAGTCTCATTTTCTTTTGTGAAAATCACTTCAACTCTGTGGTTGGTCTGTTTTTTCTCAATTCCCTTCACAAGATGCGCGTCAAATACGACAATAACCCTGTTTCCTGTATACGATTGATATTCCGCCATTTTCTGAATCAGTACGTCTCTCGCCTCTTCAAAACTGTTCGCTTTTAAATCCTTCAGCTGCGGCCAGGCTCCAATCATGTTGTATCCGTCTACTAACAGGATATCCATGGGTCTTTATTCTCCCAGAGGGTTTCGCTTCCGGTAGACTTCATACATCAAAAGCCCCGCCGCTACAGATGCATTGAGTGAAGTAACTTTACCTGCCATCGGGAGTTTAATAAGAAAATCACATTTTTCTTTAATCAGGCGTCCCATTCCTTTTCCTTCACTTCCGATGACGAGAGCCAAAGGCATGCTGCCGTCCATTGTACGGTAATCCTCCCGCGCGGATGCATCAGTTCCGACAACCCAGATTCCCCGCTCTTTCATCTCTTCTAACGTCCGTGCCAAATTGGTGACCTTTGCGACAGGAATATGCTCAATTGCGCCTGTTGAAGCCTTTGCCACTGTAGTTGTCAGACCGACAGCTCTGCGTTTTGGAATCACAATGCCATGGGCGCCGACTGCATCAGCTGTTCTCATAATTGATCCGAGATTATGAGGGTCCTCAAGCTCGTCCAGAATGAGAAAGAAAGGCTGTTCATTTCTTTCCTCTGCCGCTTGATATAAGTCGTCCAGTTCCGCGTACTCATACGCTGCGACCTGTGCCACTACACCTTGGTGCTGCCCTGTCACCATTTGGTCGAGTTTTTTTCTAGGGACGTATTGAATGGTGATGCCCTGCTTTTTCGCAAGCTCAATCACCTGCTGTGCTTGTCCCTTTACGGTGTTTTCCGCCATCCACAGCTTATACAGCTTGCGATCTGATTTTAACGTCTCGATCACTGCATTTTTTCCTATGACGTAATCATGTTGCTGACTCATTTGTTTTCCTCCCTGACCGTTCCGAATTGTATAGCTTCAGCAACAAGCTGATTCAGTCTTTCTTCTTTTTTCTCAAGAAAAAGATAGCCCAGCAGTGCTTCAAATGCTGTACTATAGCGGTACGTTTGCACATCTGTATTTTTAGGTATCGTTCCCGACTTGGCATTTCTGCCTCTTTTCAGCACCGCTTCCTCTTCTTCCGTGAAAAATGATTGATTCCGCAGAAAGAAAAGGATCTCAGCCTGTGACTTTGCCGATACGATCCGGCTTGATTTCTTGTGAAGATCATTTGGTTTGGTAAATCCCTGCTTAAGCAGGTGATGCCTCACATAAACTTCAAAAATGGCATCACCTATATAAGCAAGCGCAAGGCCGTTGAGCTGCTTTGAATCTTTTATCGTTTCAAAATCAAGCATCCGTTATTCTCCTCGTTTCCAGCGAGTGCCTTGAGCCGTATCTTCAAGAATGATATTCATGCTTTTCAGCTGGTCGCGGATCTGATCAGACAGAGCAAAATCACGATTGCGGCGCGCTTCATTTCTTTTTTCAATCAAATCTTCAATCTCTTGATCCAGAAGCTCCTGCTCACCCAGTGAGAAACCGAGGACAGAAACAATTCGGTCAAACATGTCAATAAACGCTGTAATCACGTGATCTGCCGTATGATCTTCCTGAAGATAATAGTTCGCATTCTTCGCCAAATCGAATAAAACAGAAATGGCATTCGCTGTATTAAAATCATCATCCATTGCTTCTTCAAATGCTGTTCGATGTTCTTCAATCTTTGCAAGCCATTTATCATCATCTTCTGTTAAATTCGTGCTGCTGTTTAAACGGTGCTGAAGGTTGCTGTACGCTGTTTTCAACCGGTTAAACGCGCTCTTTGTGTTCTCCAGAAGCTCTTCTGAATAGTTAATTGGGTGACGATAGTGAACAGACAGCATAAAGAATCTGAGCAGCTGCGGATCATGCTGTTTAATAATGTCATGCACAAGCACAAAGTTGCCGAGTGATTTTGACATTTTTTCATTATCGATATTGATATAGCCGTTATGAAGCCAGTATTTCGCAAATGTTTTGCCAGTCAGCGCTTCTGATTGAGCAATTTCATTTTCATGGTGAGGGAATGTTAAATCCTGGCCGCCTGCATGGATATCAATTTGATCACCTAAGTACTTTTTCACCATAGCAGAGCATTCGATGTGCCAGCCCGGACGTCCTTTCCCCCAAGGGCTATCCCAAGAGATTTCTCCTTCTTTCGCCGCTTTCCACAGAGCGAAATCAAGAGCATCTTCTTTTTTCTCGCCAACTCGGATGCGCGCGCCAGATCTCAATTCATCAATCGATTGCTGCGAGAGCTTTCCGTATCCCTCAAATGCTCTTGTTTTGAAATAAACATCTCCTTCAGATTCATAAGCATAGCCCTTTTTCACCAGCTGATCTATAAAATCAATAATCGCGTCCATGTTTTCCATGACGCGCGGATGAAGGTCCGCTTTTCTGCAGCCAAGAGCGCCCACATCTTCAAAGTATGCCTTAATAAAACGCTCAGAAATGGTCGGAACATCTTCACCAAGTTCATTTGCCGCTTTAATTAATTTATCATCTACATCTGTGAAGTTAGAGACATATTGGACATCGTAGCCTTTATACTCCAAATAGTTTCGAACCGTGTCATAAACGATAGCCGGACGCGCGTTCCCGATGTGAATGTAATTGTAAACCGTCGGTCCGCACACGTACATTTTCACTTTCCCCTCTTCAAGAGGAACAAATGTTTCCTTCTGTCTAGTTAATGTATTATAAAGAGTGATTGTCATTTTTGATTAATCCTTTCTTTTCTGTCTTCAAGTTCCGTCTTCAGCTCTAAAATCTGCTGTTCCAAAGACTTAAACCGGTCAGCAACCGGATCGGGTAAATCCTGATGGTTTAAATCCCGTCTTACTTTTTTGCCATTTCGTACAACGACCCGTCCAGGGATGCCGACAACTGTTGAAAAATCAGGAACATCGTGCAACACTACTGAACCAGCGCCAATTTTTGAGCCTTCACCGACAGTAATTGAACCGAGCACTTTAGCACCTGTGGCTATCAATGCGTCATCTTTAATCGTTGGGTGCCTTTTTCCCTTTTCTTTTCCTGTTCCCCCGAGGGTAACCCCCTGAAAAACGGTTACGTTATTGCCGATTTCACATGTCTCCCCAATGACAACCCCCATCCCATGGTCTATGAAAAATCTTCTTCCGATCGTAGCCCCTGGGTGGATTTCAATTCCCGTAAAAAATCGGCTCACCTGAGATATAAGGCGTGCAAGGAAATAAAATTTTCGTTTATATAAAGCATGTGCAATCCGATGCGCCCATATAGCATGTAAACCAGAATAAGTTAAAATCACTTCAAAATAACTTCGTGCTGCAGGATCTTGATCGAACACCGTATCAATGTCTTCTTTGAGCATTTTAAAAAACACATGCTTCCCCCCATTCTACCCGCTATCATCTATCTATTTCCTCTAGACCCAATAAAAAAAGCGCCTCTGCATGTAAACATGACAGAGACGCTTTGACCGCGCGGTTCCACTCTGTTTGAAAAGCAGACTCCTGCTCTCCCAACTTCAGCCTGTAACGGCGGCGGCCGCCTTTGAATACTGATTTCGAAAAACGTTCTTCAAAGGTCTTAAGGGCGCACTTCTAAAACCCGACTCCTGGATCTCTCTCAGCCAATGAAGATCCTTTCTGTATTGGTCTAAAGCTTTATACTCTTCCCTGTCAACAATCATCTATTTAGATATTTTTCAACCGCTGAATTGCAGATTCTTTTCCGATCAGTTCAATTGATTGCGGAAGCTCAGGACCGTGAGTTTGGCCTGTTACAGCAACACGGATCGGCATAAACAGTTTTTTCCCTTTATGACCTGTTTCTTTCTGCACTGCTTTGATAGAAGCTTTGATCTGGTCCGGAGTGAACTCCTCCAGCTCTTCAAGCTTCGCAGCGAATGTGCTGAGCACTTCAGGCACCTGTTCTTCTTCTAAAACAGCTTTTGCTTCTTGATTATACTCGATCTCATCCGTAAAGAACAAATCAGTCAGCTCAACAATTTCCGCACCGTAGCTCAATTGCTCATGATATAGAGAAATCAGTTTACGAACCCATTCTTGTTCTTCAGGAGATAGTTCATTGCCAACTTTGCCGGCTTTTTGAAGATGCGGAAGCGTAAGCTCAACAACCTGATCAAGATCCAATTTTTTCACATATTGGTTGTTGACCCATTTCAGCTTATGCATATCAAACAAAGCTGGTGATTTAGATAAACGATTCACATCGAAAATATCAATAAACTCTTCTTTTGTGAAAAGCTCTTCTTCTCCCACCGGCGACCAGCCCAGCAGGCCGATAAAGTTGAACAGCGCCTCCGGCAAGTAGCCAAGCTCTTTATATTGCTCAATGAATTGAATAATTGATTCATCACGTTTGCTGAGCTTTTTACGGCTTTCATTTACAATCAGCGTCATGTGGCCGAACTGAGGAATATCCCAGCCGAACGCTTGAAAGATCATGATCTGTTTTGGTGTATTCGAAATATGGTCCTCACCGCGCAGCACGTGCGTCATTTTCATTAGATAGTCATCCACAGCTACTGCAAAGTTATAAGTCGGCGTTCCGTCTTTTTTCACAATAACAAAGTCGCCGATGCCATCAGATTCGAAAGAAATTTCACCTTTTACAATATCATTAAACGCAATGATTTTTCCTTCAGGGACACGGAAACGAATACTCGGCTTTCTGCCCTCTGCAAGGAACTTTTCCTGTTCTTCCTGAGTCAGATCTCTGTGCTTTCCGGAATAACGCGGCATTTCTCCGCGGGCAATCTGCTCTTCACGTTCTTTTTCAAGTTCTTCTTCTGTACAGAAACATTTATAAGCAAGCCCTTTTTCAAGCAGCTCTTCATAGTAAACCTTATAGATATCGTTACGCTCGGACTGACGGTATGGGCCGTACTCTCCGCCGACATCCACACTCTCATCCCAATCGATGCCAAGCCATTTTAAATAGTTGAGCTGGCTTTGTTCTCCGCCCTCAATGTTGCGTTTTTTATCAGTGTCCTCAACACGGATAATAAACTTGCCGCCTTGGTTGCGGGCAAATAAATAATTAAAAAGCGCCGTTCTGGCATTTCCAATATGCAAATGTCCTGTTGGACTCGGTGCATAACGGACGCGTACTTCGTTTCCCATTTCATATACTTCCTTTCATCTCATGTATGGCCTCAGGCTAAATGTATGCATCTATTCTACCACCAAATAGACCGGGCATCAAAACAAGTTAGCCTTTTTGTATCAGCACTGTGGCTTGAGCCGCTATTCCTTCCGCTCTTCCTGTAAATCCAAGCTTTTCGGTCGTGGTCGCTTTAACATTCACTTGGGAAACCTCTGCCTCAAGCCCTTCAGCGATTCTTTTTCTCATGTCTTCTATGTACGGCAGCATCTTCGGTTTTTGCGCAATGATGGTGCAGTCAATGTTTCCAAGGACATACCCCTTCTGTTTCACGATCCCCCAGACATGCTGAAGTAATTTAAAAGAGTCAGCGTCCTTGAACTCAGGATCAGTGTCAGGAAAATGCTTGCCGATGTCGCCTTCTCCCACAGCTCCCAGGCATGCGTCAGCAACGGTGTGCAATAATACATCCGCGTCAGAATGTCCGAGCAATCCTTTTTCATACGGGATTTCAACTCCGCCGATAATGAGAGGCCGGCCCTCTACTAATTGGTGCACATCAAAACCTTGTCCGATTCTAAACATGATTATTCCCACTTTCTGCTTCCATGATAGCTTCAGCTGACGTTAAATCATCAGGAGTCGTCAGCTTAATATTTGTATAGTTACCTTCTACAACACGAACCGAACGGCCCGCCAGCTGTTCGACGAGACTGGCGTCATCCGTTCCTAAAAACCCCCTGCGCTCTGCCTCAGCGTGAGCCTCCATCAATAAAGAAAGACGAAAAGCTTGTGGCGTTTGGACAGCCCACAAGCTTGAACGTTCAATCGTCTCACTGACTTCTAAATCTTGAACGCGTTTAATCGTATCTTTTACCGGAACAGCCAGGATGGCCGCTCCGATCTGCTCCGCTTCAGCAATCAATTCGTCAATCTGGTCATGCTTTATAAAAGGACGAGCGCCGTCGTGAACGAGGACAATCTTTTCTTGTTTAACGGCTTTGAGCCCTTTATAAACACTGTGCTGGCGTTCATCTCCGCCTGCTACAAGCTCGATAGCGGTTTGAAACGGATATTGATTCAGCAATTGCTGAAAGTCTTCCCGTTCGCGCTCGTTAATCACCAAAATGATTCTGCCGCACGGACGATGGCTGTCAAACACCCGTAAAGTGTGAATGATAACCGGGTCTCCTTTCAGCTCGATAAACAGTTTATTTCTCCCTGCCTTCATCCGTTTCCCCTGTCCGGCCGCAAGAATTACCACATCATAATTCATTGTTTCTTTCTCCCTTTACAGCGCCTTCTCCAACAGCTTAGGCTTGGCAAAAATCATTCGTCCCGCTGCTGTCTGCAGCACGCTTGTGACGAGAACATCAATGTGTTTGCCGATATAATTCCGTCCTTCTTCAACGACAATCATAGTGCCGTCATCCAAGTAAGCGACTCCCTGATTATGCTCTTTGCCGTCTTTAATGACCTGAACATTCATTTCCTCACCCGGAAGCACAACAGGCTTGACCGCGTTGGCAAGGTCATTAATGTTTAACACTGCTACCTTCTGAAGCTCGCACACTTTATTTAAATTAAAATCATTCGTCACAACGACTCCGGATGTCAGTTTAGCGAGTTTGACCAGCTTGCTGTCAACCTCCTGAATATCTTCAAAGTCACCTTCATAAATTTCAACTTTAATATCTAATTCTTTTTGAATACGGTTCAGGATATCAAGACCGCGGCGCCCTCTGTTGCGCTTTAACACATCTGAGGAGTCAGCGATATGCTGCAATTCCTCAAGGACAAACTGCGGAATCACGATAATTCCCTCTAAAAAACCAGTCTGACAAATATCTGCAATTCTCCCATCAATAATAACACTTGTGTCCAGGATTTTCAGCTTTTTGTCTTGGACCTCGTGCTCTTCATCAGCTGTTCCTTTTTTCTTTTGCATTCTGGCGGAAATGGAGAATAGGCTGATCAATTCATCCTTTTTCTTAAAGCCCACCTGAAAACCAAGATAACCGAGAAAGAAAGCTAAAAACACAGGGATGATTGTGCTGAGTATGCGGTAAGGTATATTGTCTAAAGGAATAACGTTTACGATAAGATAAGCAATTATAAGTCCAAATACTAAGCCTAGACTTCCAAATAACAAATCTGGAACCGGCGCTTTTAATAATGAATCCTCTATCCACTTCACCCAGTTCACAACGTAATCTGTACCCCATATACTGATGAGAAAAAAAATAATTGCACCTATTGCCGCAGACGTATATGCGTTTGTTATTAAAGGTATGTCCTGTAAACTTAACAGTACAAACAATTCAGGTATTAAAAATATACCAACAACGCCGCCGAAGATAATGAAGAACGCCTGAACTATTCGTTTTAACATACCCCCACCTCCTTTAAAGAAAATTGTTGTATTTCACAAGATTTTACGTAACCTACGAATATCAGAATAAACAAAAACCAACAATAATATACCCGTAAAGATATGGTTTTAACCGAAAGTCATAGCTGTCTGTCTAAATAATGCTTCTCTTGAAGGCGTTTTAAGCCCTTTTTGATTTTTTGGGCTCGTACTTCACCGATACCCTCTACTTCATCTAATTCTTCTGCGCTGGCCTCAATAATTCTCGGCAGGACGCCAAATGCCTCCACCACATTCTCCACAATCGGCATCGGAAGGCGCGGAATCTTATTTAGCAGCCTGTATCCTCTAGGCAGAACATAGTCATCAAGATTTGTAGAAGCCGGATAACCAAGAAGCTTATAAACAATGGAATCATCCAGCAAATCGTAGCTGGACATATCCTGCAGCTCTTTCAAGAGAACAAATGGATCTTTAATCTTTTCTTTCACATAATCCTTAATAAATAAAGCAGCCTCTTCTTCCATATCAGTAATCAGTTCGATGACCTGCAGCTTAATCAAATGACCTTCTGTTCCCAGTTCCCTGATATACATGTTGATTTCATTTTTGATTCGCAGCACCATTTCATAACGGTGCATCACAGACAGAACATCGCTGAATGTAACGAGTTCCTCAAACTCTAATGCGTTTAGTGCATTAATCGTTTTGTCCAGAATTGTTTTATATTTTTCTAGAGTTTGAATGGCTTGATTCGCTTTTGTTAAAATAAACCCTATGTCTTTAAGTGTATACTTCATACTTTCCTGATATAACGTTATGACATTTCTTCTCTCAGAAATTGCGATAACGAGACAGCCGGTTTGCTTAGCTACTCTTTCGGCGGTGCGGTGCCGCATTCCTGTTTCTGACGAAGAAATTGTGGCTTCTGGCATCAATTGTGTATTGGCATATAGGATCTTTTGACCAGAATCACTTAAAATAATCGCACCATCCATTTTAGCCAGTTCATATAAATGCGCCGGAGAAAAAGCAGTGTTAATGTGGAAACCGCCATCCACCACTTCTTTTACTTTATCATTATATCCAACAACAATCAGACCGCCTGTATTTGCTCTCAGTACATTTTCTATTCCCGCTCTGAGCGGTGTTCCAGGAGCAACAAACTGCAAAATAGAAGACAGGTCTAACTCATGTTTCGCCCCTTTTTTCTCTTTTTCCATCTATTATCCTCCTAATGAAGTACGAAGAGCCTCTGCAACATTTGCTACTCCGATGACCTCAATCCCTTTTGGTTTCGTCCATCCATCCAGATTTGCCGCAGGTATGATCATGCGTTTAAAACCAAGCTTTGCCGCTTCTTTTACACGCTGTTCAATCCTTGATACCCGGCGGACTTCTCCGGTTAATCCCACCTCTCCTATAAAGCAATCTGCAGGATTTGGAGGTGCGTCTCTAAAGCTTGATGCGATACTGACCGCTATAGCAAGATCAATCGCAGGTTCATCAAGTTTGACGCCGCCCGCTACCTTCAAATATGCATCCTGATTTTGCAGCAGCAGCCCTACTCTTTTTTCTAACACAGCCATTAACAGTGACACCCTGTTATGATCTATCCCTGTTGCCATGCGCCGCGGATTGCCAAAGCTTGTTGGCGAGATGAGCGCCTGAATTTCAACAAGAATCGGCCTTGTACCTTCCATAGAAGCCGTTATGCTCGACCCCGCAGATCCCGCCGAACGCTCTTCTAAAAAGATCTCTGAAGGATTCAGTACCTCAGTGAGCCCTTCTTCCCGCATTTCAAAAATACCCATTTCGTTTGTAGAACCAAAGCGGTTTTTTACAGCCCGTAAGATTCGGAAAGTATGGTGACGTTCTCCTTCAAAGTATAAAACAGTGTCAACCATATGCTCCAGCAGTCTCGGCCCCGCGATGGATCCTTCTTTCGTTACGTGACCTACAATAAATATCGGAATACCTTTTGTCTTTGCAATTTTCATCAGCTCGGCTGTACATTCTCTTACCTGTGACACACTGCCGGGAGCCGATGTAATATCGCTTTGATAGATCGTTTGAATAGAGTCAACAACCACAAACGCTGGATTCATCTCTTCTATAGCAGACGAAATATACTCCATATCGGTTTCGGATAAAACATGCAGTGAGGGATTATTTATGCCCAGACGGTCTGCTCTTAATTTTGTTTGTTTTACCGATTCTTCTCCTGAAATGTACAGAACATGACGTGTTGAACCAGATAACTGAGCGGATACTTGCAGTAATAAGGTCGATTTTCCGATGCCGGGGTCCCCGCCAATTAAAACAAGTGAGCCCTTCACCACACCGCCGCCGAGCACTCTGTTAAACTCGCCGAGCTGTGTTTTAACCCGGGGTTCTTCTGATGTTTCGATTGATGTTATGGGGGAAGGTTTCTGAACGGTTTGAACAGAATGAGAAAAAGCCGCTCTCCGATTGGCCGGTGCTTTTTTAATCATTTCTTCCACCATTGTATTCCAAGCGCCGCAGCCCGGACATTTCCCCATCCATTTTGGAGACTCGTAGCCGCAGGATTGGCAGATGAATTTGGATTTTGTTTTAGCCATAAATAGTGTAAGACCTCTCCCTTGTTCTATTTCTTGATACGAAATTGAGGCATACACTTACATGCTGTATGCCTCATTTTCGTCTTCTATATTAATTCGTTTTAACTGTCGTTTTTACGACAAATTCGCCATCTTCTACATCCAGAACGATATGGTGTCCTTTATGAATGTTACCTCTGAGCAGCTCTTCAGATAAACGGTCCTCCACATGTTTTTGAATGGCTCTTCTGAGCGGGCGGGCACCGTATTCAAGGTCTACTCCCTCTTCCGCGACTTTTGCTTTCGCAGCTTCCGTCAATTCAATAGAAAGATCCTGTTCTTTAAGACGTTTCGTTAATTGATCAGACATCAATGACACGATTTCAGCCAGATGTTTTTTCTCAAGTGAATGGAAGACGATAATTTCATCAATACGGTTGATGAATTCCGGTCTGAACGCACGCTTCAGCTCACCCATCACTTTATCCTTCATGTCTTTATGATTTTGCGTCTCATCCTGAACGTTGAAGCCGACATATTTGTTGCGTTTCAGCTCACTTGCTCCGACGTTTGACGTCATGATCAGAATCGTGTTGCGGAAATCAACTGTACGGCCTTTAGAATCAGTCAATCGTCCGTCTTCAAGAACTTGAAGGAGGATATTGAAGACGTCAGGGTGCGCTTTCTCAATCTCATCAAGAAGCACGACAGAGTATGGTTTTCTTCTTACCTTCTCTGTTAATTGGCCGCCTTCATCGTATCCCACATACCCTGGAGGTGAACCTACAAGTCTAGAAGTCGAGTGTTTTTCCATGTATTCAGACATATCAATTCTAATCATGGCTTCTTCATCACCGAAGATAGACTCAGCAAGTGCCCGTGCAAGCTCCGTTTTACCTACACCTGTAGGGCCTAAGAAAATGAATGAGCCAATTGGGCGTTTAGGGTCTTTTAGCCCTGCTCTTGCACGTCTGACCGCTTTAGCAACGGCTACAACAGCTTCATCTTGGCCGATGACACGGGAATGAAGAATGCTCTCCATATTAAGAAGCTTATCAGTTTCAGTTTGAGCGATTTTTGATACAGGCACCCCAGTCCAGCTGGATACAACCATCGCAATATCATCCACAGAAACCTCTGAGTTTTCCTGTCCCTGCTTCTCTTTCCATGATTTTTTCGTATCTTCCACTTGTTCACGTAAACGCTGTTCCGTATCACGCAAGGAAGCCGCTTTTTCAAATTCTTGGCTTTGCACCGCAGCATCCTTCTCTTTACGAACTTCATCAAGTTTCTGTTCCAGCTCTTTTAAATTAGGAGGCGTTGTAAAGGAACGCAGTCTGACCTTTGAACCCGCTTCATCGATCAAGTCAATAGCTTTATCCGGAAGGAAACGGTCAGAGATATATCTGTCAGAAAGCTTAACCGCAGCCTCAATGGCTTCGTCAGTGATAGAAACGCGGTGGTGGGCTTCATATCGGTCACGCAAGCCTTTTAGGATTTGAATGCTTTCGTCTACAGACGGCTGATCAACCTGGATTGGCTGAAAACGGCGTTCCAGAGCTGCATCTTTTTCAATATATTTACGGTACTCATCAAGAGTTGTCGCACCGATGCACTGAAGTTCTCCGCGAGCAAGTGAAGGTTTCAAAATGTTGGATGCATCAATGGCACCTTCTGCTCCGCCCGCTCCGATTAGTGTATGGAGCTCATCAATGAATAGAATGATGTTTCCAGCCTGACGGATTTCATCCATAACTTTTTTCAAGCGGTCCTCAAATTCACCGCGATATTTCGTACCGGCAACAACTGTTCCCATGTCTAATGTCATAACGCGTTTATCCCGTAAAATTTCGGGAACTTCATTATTGATAATTTGCTGTGCGAGACCTTCTGCGATAGCCGTTTTCCCTACGCCCGGTTCCCCAATCAGAACAGGATTGTTTTTCGTTCTGCGGCTCAGCACTTCAATGACACGCTGAATTTCTTTGCTTCTGCCGATAACCGGATCAAGGCTGTCTTCCTTCGCAATCGCTGTTAAATCTCTTGCCAGGCTATCTAGTGTAGGCGTATTCGCATTGCTGTTTGTTCCAGCAGCTGATGAACCTGTTTCATTACTTCCTAGAAGCTGAAGCACTTGCTGTCTTGCTTTATTCAAGCTGACTCCGAGATTGTTAAGCACTCTCGCAGCCACACCTTCACCTTCCCGAATAAGACCAAGAAGAATATGCTCTGTTCCCACATAAGAATGACCGAGTTTTCTGGCCTCATCCATTGAAAGCTCAATGACTTTTTTAGCTCTCGGAGTATAATGAATCGTTTGAGACATTTCCTGTCCGCGCCCAATTAAGCTCTCCACTTCTTTTTGGATTTTATCTGAACCAAGTCCAAGCGCTTGAAGTGCTTTAGCAGCGATGCCCTCTCCTTCTCGCACCAGTCCTAATAAAATATGCTCAGTGCCGATATTGTTATGACCTAAACGAAGTGCTTCTTCCTGTGCAAGCGCCAGTACCTTTTGAGCTCGTTCTGTAAATCTTCCAAACATCATATCGATTCATCCTCCTGTCTATTCCCATTCATTTCTAAGTGAAGCCGTTCTCTGATAAGAGCCGCTCTTCGTATATCTCTTTCGTTCGGACGCAAAGCGCCTCCCGAGTACTGCTGTAAAAATCCCGGCTGTGTTAAAATCATCAGTTCATTAAGTATATTGCTTGAAAGTCCTTTTATAATGCCTAAGTCTATACCCAGCCGAACATCTGAAAGACACTTTGCAGTTTCTTTCGATTCTATCATCCGGCAATTGGACAAGACTCCATAGGATCGATACACACGATCCTCAAGCTCAATCTTAGAGGTTTGGTAAAGCGCTTCTCGAGCAGATCGTTCCTGTTCAATCAGCTGGGCGGCTACGCTGTTAAGGTCATCGACAATATCCTGTTCCGACTTTCCAAGCGTGATTTGATTTGAAATTTGAAAGATATTTCCTACTGCTTCGCTGCCTTCCCCATAAATTCCTCTAACAACTAAGCCTAATTGATTAATAGCCGGGATAATTCGATTTATTTGCCTAGTTAAAACCAGTGCCGGAAGATGCATCATGACTGAAGCCCTTAAGCCCGTACCTACATTTGTAGGACAGCTGGTTAAGTAACCTCTTTGCTCACTAAATGCATAATCAACCTTTTCCTCAATCCAGTCATCAACTTGGTTTGCGGCTTTCATGGCTTGCGGAAGCTGAAAACCTGGGAAAAGACACTGAATTCTAATGTGATCCTCCTCATTCAACATGACGCTCACTTCCTCATTTTCAGAAAGCAAACAGCCGCCAAAAGGAGACTCTGTCAAATTAGGGCTGATGAGATGCTTTTCAACAAGCACCCGTTTTTCTAAAGGCTGTGCATCGTTCATTCTGATCAAAAGGAATTTGCCGACACCGGGAATTTCTTGTTCTGAAAACTGTTCTTCAAACTGTTGTAAGATGGATGAGGCTTCTTCATTGGAATATCGCGTAGGGAACCGAATATTTTCAAAGTTCCTAGCTAAACGTATGCGGCTGCTGAGTACAATGTCACTTTCAGGGCCTTTCTGCTTCATCCAACTGCTTAATGCGTCCTGAATAAAATGCTTTAGCGACATTACCCCTGTTCCTCCTCACTATCTGTACTTTTGAGTGACTGTTCTAATGAACGAATTTGATCTCTCACATGGGCTGCATTTTCAAATTCTTCTTGTAGTATTAAAGCTTCTAATTCTTTTTTCAGCATATCGATCTGTCGTCTGACATGCAGGTTGCCGCCTATACGTTTCGGTATTTTCCCGCCATGCACAGTGTTTCCGCTGTGAACTTTGCGTAAGATCGGTGTAATATTAATATGAAATGTTTTATAACATTCGGCACAGCCAAATCGGCCGGTTTTTCTAAATTGCTGAAATGTCATTCCGCACTTCGGACAAGCAGATATTTGCTCGGAATGGCTGAACATTTGAGTTCCAGCATTCTGAAATGAAGAATCCATGTTCAGTAAACCTGAAAGTAAATTATGAATAGAGAAACCATGACTTGCACTTATACCATATGAATCGCTATGTTCTTTTGCACATTGTTCGCAGATGTGAACCTCTTTTTTCTCTCCGTTAACAACCTTTGTAAAGTGAAAAGTGGCTGGTCTCTCATTGCACTCTTGACAAATCAATCTTTTCACCCGCTTATTTTAATTTTAAAGCGGTCAGCATAGCTTTCATCATTCTCGCTCTTAATTCATCACGTTCAGGCAAATCAATGTACAGTACTGAGCGATCCATCACGCTGACCATCATTTTTGCTTCTCTTTCAGAGATCACCTTGTCTTCTAATAGCCTTAAAATAATGTCATCAGAGGCTGCTTGAGACAAATGGGTATTAATTTGAGAAATAATATTATTGATTAGGACAACTTCATTATTCATTTTAATTTTAATGATTCTGATGTAACCGCCGCCCCCGCGTTTGCTCTCAACAATATATCCTCTCTCGCTTGTAAATCTGGTGTTGATGACATAATTTATTTGGGAAGGAACACATTGAAATTTATCTGCAATTTCACTACGTTTAATTTCTAAAATTTCCTTGCCATTTTGATCTAACACTTGTTTCAAGTACTGTTCAATGATGTCAGAAATATTATGTCCCACTCAACCCCCTCCTTTATTGACTTTGACTATATTTGACTTTAATCTTACTATAAGGTGTTTTTCGAGAATTTTCAACTTTCTCGCTCTATCTTAAGTATTTCCATTTTCTAAATCCATAAAACCTGATTATTCACTTAAAATTTCTCTGTGAAGTTATTATATTATATAACTAAATGAAATTTTATGATACCAATAAGCAGAATGCAAAAAAGGGCAGCTCATATGAGCTGCCCTTTCGTTAATTGCTTGGCGGCGTCCTACTCTCACAGGGGGAAACCCCCGACTACCATCGGCGCTGAAGAGCTTAACTTCCGTGTTCGGCATGGGAACGGGTGTGACCTCTTCGCTATCGCCACCAAACAATTTGAGAGTGTTCTCTCAAAACTAGATAACAGGTGTGACATCATTAGATATTAGGTTAAGTCCTCGATCGATTAGTATCTGTCAGCTCCATGTGTCGCCACACTTCCACCTCAGACCTATCAACCTGATCATCTTTCAGGGATCTTACTTCCTTGCGGAATGGGAAATCTCATCTTGAGGGGGGCTTCATGCTTAGATGCTTTCAGCACTTATCCCGTCCGCACATAGCTACCCAGCGATGCCCTTGGCAGAACAACTGGTACACCAGCGGTGCGTCCATCCCGGTCCTCTCGTACTAAGGACAGCTCCTCTCAAATTTCCTGCGCCCGCGACGGATAGGGACCGAACTGTCTCACGACGTTCTGAACCCAGCTCGCGTACCGCTTTAATGGGCGAACAGCCCAACCCTTGGGACCGACTACAGCCCCAGGATGCGATGAGCCGACATCGAGGTGCCAAACCTCCCCGTCGATGTGGACTCTTGGGGGAGATAAGCCTGTTATCCCCGGGGTAGCTTTTATCCGTTGAGCGATGGCCCTTCCATGCGGAACCACCGGATCACTAAGCCCGACTTTCGTCCCTGCTCGACTTGTAGGTCTCGCAGTCAAGCTCCCTTGTGCCTTTACACTCTGCGAATGATTTCCAACCATTCTGAGGGAACCTTTGGGCGCCTCCGTTACCTTTTAGGAGGCGACCGCCCCAGTCAAACTGCCCACCTGACACTGTCTCCCCGCCCGATAAGGGCGGCGGGTTAGAAGGTCAATACAGCCAGGGTAGTATCCCACCGATGCCTCCACCGAAGCTGGCGCTCCGGTTTCCAAGGCTCCTACCTATCCTGTACAAGCTGTACCAACATTCAATATCAGGCTGCAGTAAAGCTCCACGGGGTCTTTCCGTCCTGTCGCGGGTAACCTGCATCTTCACAGGTACTATAATTTCACCGAGTCTCTCGTTGAGACAGTGCCCAGATCGTTGCGCCTTTCGTGCGGGTCGGAACTTACCCGACAAGGAATTTCGCTACCTTAGGACCGTTATAGTTACGGCCGCCGTTTACTGGGGCTTCAATTCGCACCTTCGCTTACGCTAAGCGCTCCTCTTAACCTTCCAGCACCGGGCAGGCGTCAGCCCCTATACTTCGCCTTACGGCTTCGCAGAGACCTGTGTTTTTGCTAAACAGTCGCCTGGGCCTATTCACTGCGGCTCTCTCGGGCTTGCACCCTAACAGAGCACCCCTTCTCCCGAAGTTACGGGGTCATTTTGCCGAGTTCCTTAACGAGAGTTCTCTCGATCACCTTAGGATTCTCTCCTCGCCTACCTGTGTCGGTTTGCGGTACGGGCACCTCTCACCTCGCTAGAGGCTTTTCTTGGCAGTGTGGAATCAGGAACTTCGCTACTATATTTCGCTCGCCATCACAGCTCAGCCTTATGGGAAACGGATTTGCCTATTTCCCAGCCTAACTGCTTGGACGCGGATATCCAATACCGCGCTTACCCTATCCTCCTGCGTCCCCCCATTGCTCAAATGGTGAGGAGGTGGTACAGGAATATCAACCTGTTGTCCATCGCCTACGCCTTTCGGCCTCGGCTTAGGTCCCGACTAACCCTGAGCGGACGAGCCTTCCTCAGGAAACCTTAGGCATTCGGTGGAGGGGATTCTCACCCCTCTTTCGCTACTCATACCGGCATTCTCACTTCTAAGCGCTCCACCAGTCCTTCCGGTCTGGCTTCACAGCCCTTAGAACGCTCTCCTACCACTGTTCGAAGAACAGTCCGCAGCTTCGGTGATACGTTTAGCCCCGGTACATTTTCGGCGCAGAGTCACTCGACCAGTGAGCTATTACGCACTCTTTAAATGGTGGCTGCTTCTAAGCCAACATCCTGGTTGTCTAAGCAACTCCACATCCTTTTCCACTTAACGTATACTTTGGGACCTTAGCTGGCGGTCTGGGCTGTTTCCCTTTCGACTACGGATCTTATCACTCGCAGTCTGACTCCCAAGGATAAGTCATTGGCATTCGGAGTTTGACTGAATTCGGTAACCCGGTAGGGGCCCCTAGTCCAATCAGTGCTCTACCTCCAAGACTCTTACCTTGAGGCTAGCCCTAAAGCTATTTCGGAGAGAACCAGCTATCTCCAGGTTCGATTGGCATTTCACCCCTACCCACACCTCATCCCCGCACTTTTCAACGTGCGTGGGTTCGGGCCTCCATTCAGTGTTACCTGAACTTCACCCTGGAC
Source organism: Bacillus sp. PK3-037 (assembly GCF_054161355.1). Classification (NCBI taxonomy): domain Bacteria; kingdom Bacillati; phylum Bacillota; class Bacilli; order Caryophanales; family Bacillaceae; genus Bacillus; species Bacillus sp. PK3-037. The sequence goes on from NZ_CP096408.1 coordinate 4,030,487, forward strand.
ATGGGTAGATCACCTGGTTTCGGGTCTACGACCACGTACTCATGCGCCCTATTCAGACTCGCTTTCGCTGCGGCTCCGCATCTTCTGCTTAACCTTGCACGGGATCGTAACTCGCCGGTTCATTCTACAAAAGGCACGCCATCACCCATTAACGGGCTCTGACTACTTGTAGGCACACGGTTTCAGGATCTCTTTCACTCCCCTTCCGGGGTGCTTTTCACCTTTCCCTCACGGTACTGGTTCACTATCGGTCACTAGGGAGTATTTAGCCTTGGGAGATGGTCCTCCCGGATTCCGACGGAATTTCACGTGTTCCGCCGTACTCAGGATCCACTCTGGAGAGAACGAAGTTTTGACTACAGGGCTGTTACCTCCTATGGCGGGCCTTTCCAGACCTCTTCATCTACCTCGTTCCTTTGTAACTCCGTATAGAGTGTCCTACAACCCCAAGAGGCAAGCCTCTTGGTTTGGGCTAATCCCGTTTCGCTCGCCGCTACTCAGGGAATCGCATTTGCTTTCTCTTCCTCCGGGTACTTAGATGTTTCAGTTCCCCGGGTCTGCCTTCTCATACCCTATGAATTCAGATATGGATACCACTCCATTACGAGTGGTGGGTTTCCCCATTCGGAAATCTCCGGATCAAAGCTTGCTTACAGCTCCCCGAAGCATATCGGTGTTCGTCCCGTCCTTCATCGGCTCCTAGTGCCAAGGCATCCACCGTGCGCCCTTTCTAACTTAACCGTTAAAAAGAATCACTATGTGATATCTTGTGTTACTAATTGAATGTGATGTCTACTGTTATCTAGTTTTCAAAGAACACGTTTCGAAGGAATGATCCTTCAAAACTAAACAAGACAGGGAACGTTCTGTTTATAAGACCCAAGGTCTTATATTCCGTAAATATCCTTAGAAAGGAGGTGATCCAGCCGCACCTTCCGATACGGCTACCTTGTTACGACTTCACCCCAATCATCTGTCCCACCTTCGGCGGCTGGCTCCATAAAGGTTACCTCACCGACTTCGGGTGTTACAAACTCTCGTGGTGTGACGGGCGGTGTGTACAAGGCCCGGGAACGTATTCACCGCGGCATGCTGATCCGCGATTACTAGCGATTCCAGCTTCACGCAGTCGAGTTGCAGACTGCGATCCGAACTGAGAACAGATTTGTGGGATTGGCTTAACCTCGCGGTTTCGCTGCCCTTTGTTCTGTCCATTGTAGCACGTGTGTAGCCCAGGTCATAAGGGGCATGATGATTTGACGTCATCCCCACCTTCCTCCGGTTTGTCACCGGCAGTCACCTTAGAGTGCCCAACTGAATGCTGGCAACTAAGATCAAGGGTTGCGCTCGTTGCGGGACTTAACCCAACATCTCACGACACGAGCTGACGACAACCATGCACCACCTGTCACTCTGCCCCCGAAGGGGACGTCCTATCTCTAGGATTGTCAGAGGATGTCAAGACCTGGTAAGGTTCTTCGCGTTGCTTCGAATTAAACCACATGCTCCACCGCTTGTGCGGGCCCCCGTCAATTCCTTTGAGTTTCAGTCTTGCGACCGTACTCCCCAGGCGGAGTGCTTAATGCGTTAGCTGCAGCACTAAGGGGCGGAAACCCCCTAACACTTAGCACTCATCGTTTACGGCGTGGACTACCAGGGTATCTAATCCTGTTCGCTCCCCACGCTTTCGCTCCTCAGCGTCAGTTACAGACCAGAGAGTCGCCTTCGCCACTGGTGTTCCTCCACATCTCTACGCATTTCACCGCTACACGTGGAATTCCACTCTCCTCTTCTGCACTCAAGTTCCCCAGTTTCCAATGACCCTCCCCGGTTGAGCCGGGGGCTTTCACATCAGACTTAAGGAACCGCCTGCGAGCCCTTTACGCCCAATAATTCCGGACAACGCTTGCCACCTACGTATTACCGCGGCTGCTGGCACGTAGTTAGCCGTGGCTTTCTGGTTAGGTACCGTCAAGGTACCGCCCTATTCGAACGGTACTTGTTCTTCCCTAACAACAGAGCTTTACGATCCGAAAACCTTCATCACTCACGCGGCGTTGCTCCGTCAGACTTTCGTCCATTGCGGAAGATTCCCTACTGCTGCCTCCCGTAGGAGTCTGGGCCGTGTCTCAGTCCCAGTGTGGCCGATCACCCTCTCAGGTCGGCTACGCATCGTTGCCTTGGTGAGCCGTTACCTCACCAACTAGCTAATGCGCCGCGGGTCCATCTGTAAGTGGTAGCCGAAGCCACCTTTTATGTTTGAACCATGCGGTTCAAACAAACATCCGGTATTAGCCCCGGTTTCCCGGAGTTATCCCAGTCTTACAGGCAGGTTACCCACGTGTTACTCACCCGTCCGCCGCTAACATCAGGGAGCAAGCTCCCATCTGTCCGCTCGACTTGCATGTATTAGGCACGCCGCCAGCGTTCGTCCTGAGCCAGGATCAAACTCTCCGATGAATGGATCGCAGATTAAGTTCACCACATCCTGTGGCAACATCTGCGTGATCTGCATCGTGCAGACCTCAGTTTGACTGACTACGCACATCGCTGTGCGATTTTATAATAAAACTTGAATTAACAGGTACGTTTTGTCTTGTTTAGTTTTCAAAGATCATTTTGTTTATCGCTTTGTTAAAGCAACTTTATTAGTATACAACGTCGCTTTCTCAAAGTCAACAACTTTTTTAAATCTTTTTTGGTGGAGCCTAGCGGGATCGAACCGCTGACCTCCTGCGTGCAAAGCAGGCGCTCTCCCAGCTGAGCTAAGGCCCCATAAAAATGGTCGGGAAGACAGGATTCGAACCTGCGACCCCATGGTCCCAAACCATGTGCTCTACCAAGCTGAGCTACTTCCCGATTTCCCATATTGATAAAATATATGGCGCGCCCGAGAGGAGTCGAACCCCTAACCTTTTGATCCGTAGTCAAACGCTCTATCCAATTGAGCTACGGGCGCAAATTATAATGCCGAGGGCCGGACTTGAACCGGCACGGTAGTCACCTACCGCAGGATTTTAAGTCCTGTGTGTCTGCCAATTCCACCACCCCGGCGTGGATAGTATAGTTGGAGCGGAAGACGGGATTCGAACCCGCGACCCCCACCTTGGCAAGGTGGTGTTCTACCACTGAACTACTTCCGCATACAGGCTGTCCAGTTTTTATAACTGTCATCCTGTATAATGCGGGTGAAGGGACTTGAACCCCCACGTCATAAAGACACTAGATCCTAAGTCTAGCGCGTCTGCCAATTCCGCCACACCCGCTTAAAAATGGTGAGCCATGAAGGACTCGAACCTTCGACCCTCTGATTAAAAGTCAGATGCTCTACCAACTGAGCTAATGGCTCTTCTTACAAGAGACTTGAATATTATATCATATAAAAGTGGTGCCGGCAAGAGGACTTGAACCCCCAACCTACTGATTACAAGTCAGTTGCTCTACCAATTGAGCTACACCGGCAAATGGTGGAGGATGACGGGCTCGAACCGCCGACCCTCTGCTTGTAAGGCAGATGCTCTCCCAGCTGAGCTAATCCTCCATAATTGCACTAACGTGCAATTGCTTGGCGGCGTCCTACTCTCACAGGGGGAAACCCCCGACTACCATCGGCGCTGAAGAGCTTAACTTCCGTGTTCGGCATGGGAACGGGTGTGACCTCTTCGCTATCGCCACCAAACAATTTGAGAGTGTTCTCTCAAAACTAGATAACAGGTGTGACATCATTAGATATTAGGTTAAGTCCTCGATCGATTAGTATCTGTCAGCTCCATGTGTCGCCACACTTCCACCTCAGACCTATCAACCTGATCATCTTTCAGGGATCTTACTTCCTTGCGGAATGGGAAATCTCATCTTGAGGGGGGCTTCATGCTTAGATGCTTTCAGCACTTATCCCGTCCGCACATAGCTACCCAGCGATGCCCTTGGCAGAACAACTGGTACACCAGCGGTGCGTCCATCCCGGTCCTCTCGTACTAAGGACAGCTCCTCTCAAATTTCCTGCGCCCGCGACGGATAGGGACCGAACTGTCTCACGACGTTCTGAACCCAGCTCGCGTACCGCTTTAATGGGCGAACAGCCCAACCCTTGGGACCGACTACAGCCCCAGGATGCGATGAGCCGACATCGAGGTGCCAAACCTCCCCGTCGATGTGGACTCTTGGGGGAGATAAGCCTGTTATCCCCGGGGTAGCTTTTATCCGTTGAGCGATGGCCCTTCCATGCGGAACCACCGGATCACTAAGCCCGACTTTCGTCCCTGCTCGACTTGTAGGTCTCGCAGTCAAGCTCCCTTGTGCCTTTACACTCTGCGAATGATTTCCAACCATTCTGAGGGAACCTTTGGGCGCCTCCGTTACCTTTTAGGAGGCGACCGCCCCAGTCAAACTGCCCACCTGACACTGTCTCCCCGCCCGATAAGGGCGGCGGGTTAGAAGGTCAATACAGCCAGGGTAGTATCCCACCGATGCCTCCACCGAAGCTGGCGCTCCGGTTTCCAAGGCTCCTACCTATCCTGTACAAGCTGTACCAACATTCAATATCAGGCTGCAGTAAAGCTCCACGGGGTCTTTCCGTCCTGTCGCGGGTAACCTGCATCTTCACAGGTACTATAATTTCACCGAGTCTCTCGTTGAGACAGTGCCCAGATCGTTGCGCCTTTCGTGCGGGTCGGAACTTACCCGACAAGGAATTTCGCTACCTTAGGACCGTTATAGTTACGGCCGCCGTTTACTGGGGCTTCAATTCGCACCTTCGCTTACGCTAAGCGCTCCTCTTAACCTTCCAGCACCGGGCAGGCGTCAGCCCCTATACTTCGCCTTACGGCTTCGCAGAGACCTGTGTTTTTGCTAAACAGTCGCCTGGGCCTATTCACTGCGGCTCTCTCGGGCTTGCACCCTAACAGAGCACCCCTTCTCCCGAAGTTACGGGGTCATTTTGCCGAGTTCCTTAACGAGAGTTCTCTCGATCACCTTAGGATTCTCTCCTCGCCTACCTGTGTCGGTTTGCGGTACGGGCACCTCTCACCTCGCTAGAGGCTTTTCTTGGCAGTGTGGAATCAGGAACTTCGCTACTATATTTCGCTCGCCATCACAGCTCAGCCTTATGGGAAACGGATTTGCCTATTTCCCAGCCTAACTGCTTGGACGCGGATATCCAATACCGCGCTTACCCTATCCTCCTGCGTCCCCCCATTGCTCAAATGGTGAGGAGGTGGTACAGGAATATCAACCTGTTGTCCATCGCCTACGCCTTTCGGCCTCGGCTTAGGTCCCGACTAACCCTGAGCGGACGAGCCTTCCTCAGGAAACCTTAGGCATTCGGTGGAGGGGATTCTCACCCCTCTTTCGCTACTCATACCGGCATTCTCACTTCTAAGCGCTCCACCAGTCCTTCCGGTCTGGCTTCACAGCCCTTAGAACGCTCTCCTACCACTGTTCGAAGAACAGTCCGCAGCTTCGGTGATACGTTTAGCCCCGGTACATTTTCGGCGCAGAGTCACTCGACCAGTGAGCTATTACGCACTCTTTAAATGGTGGCTGCTTCTAAGCCAACATCCTGGTTGTCTAAGCAACTCCACATCCTTTTCCACTTAACGTATACTTTGGGACCTTAGCTGGCGGTCTGGGCTGTTTCCCTTTCGACTACGGATCTTATCACTCGCAGTCTGACTCCCAAGGATAAGTCATTGGCATTCGGAGTTTGACTGAATTCGGTAACCCGGTAGGGGCCCCTAGTCCAATCAGTGCTCTACCTCCAAGACTCTTACCTTGAGGCTAGCCCTAAAGCTATTTCGGAGAGAACCAGCTATCTCCAGGTTCGATTGGCATTTCACCCCTACCCACACCTCATCCCCGCACTTTTCAACGTGCGTGGGTTCGGGCCTCCATTCAGTGTTACCTGAACTTCACCCTGGACATGGGTAGATCACCTGGTTTCGGGTCTACGACCACGTACTCATGCGCCCTATTCAGACTCGCTTTCGCTGCGGCTCCGCATCTTCTGCTTAACCTTGCACGGGATCGTAACTCGCCGGTTCATTCTACAAAAGGCACGCCATCACCCATTAACGGGCTCTGACTACTTGTAGGCACACGGTTTCAGGATCTCTTTCACTCCCCTTCCGGGGTGCTTTTCACCTTTCCCTCACGGTACTGGTTCACTATCGGTCACTAGGGAGTATTTAGCCTTGGGAGATGGTCCTCCCGGATTCCGACGGAATTTCACGTGTTCCGCCGTACTCAGGATCCACTCTGGAGAGAACGAAGTTTTGACTACAGGGCTGTTACCTCCTATGGCGGGCCTTTCCAGACCTCTTCATCTACCTCGTTCCTTTGTAACTCCGTATAGAGTGTCCTACAACCCCAAGAGGCAAGCCTCTTGGTTTGGGCTAATCCCGTTTCGCTCGCCGCTACTCAGGGAATCGCATTTGCTTTCTCTTCCTCCGGGTACTTAGATGTTTCAGTTCCCCGGGTCTGCCTTCTCATACCCTATGAATTCAGATATGGATACCACTCCATTACGAGTGGTGGGTTTCCCCATTCGGAAATCTCCGGATCAAAGCTTGCTTACAGCTCCCCGAAGCATATCGGTGTTCGTCCCGTCCTTCATCGGCTCCTAGTGCCAAGGCATCCACCGTGCGCCCTTTCTAACTTAACCGTTAAAAAGAATCACTATGTGATATCTTGTGTTACTAATTGAATGTGATGTCTACTGTTATCTAGTTTTCAAAGAACACGTTTCGAAGGAATGATCCTTCAAAACTAAACAAGACAGGGAACGTTCTGTTTATAAGACCCAAGGTCTTATATTCCGTAAATATCCTTAGAAAGGAGGTGATCCAGCCGCACCTTCCGATACGGCTACCTTGTTACGACTTCACCCCAATCATCTGTCCCACCTTCGGCGGCTGGCTCCATAAAGGTTACCTCACCGACTTCGGGTGTTACAAACTCTCGTGGTGTGACGGGCGGTGTGTACAAGGCCCGGGAACGTATTCACCGCGGCATGCTGATCCGCGATTACTAGCGATTCCAGCTTCACGCAGTCGAGTTGCAGACTGCGATCCGAACTGAGAACAGATTTGTGGGATTGGCTTAACCTCGCGGTTTCGCTGCCCTTTGTTCTGTCCATTGTAGCACGTGTGTAGCCCAGGTCATAAGGGGCATGATGATTTGACGTCATCCCCACCTTCCTCCGGTTTGTCACCGGCAGTCACCTTAGAGTGCCCAACTGAATGCTGGCAACTAAGATCAAGGGTTGCGCTCGTTGCGGGACTTAACCCAACATCTCACGACACGAGCTGACGACAACCATGCACCACCTGTCACTCTGCCCCCGAAGGGGACGTCCTATCTCTAGGATTGTCAGAGGATGTCAAGACCTGGTAAGGTTCTTCGCGTTGCTTCGAATTAAACCACATGCTCCACCGCTTGTGCGGGCCCCCGTCAATTCCTTTGAGTTTCAGTCTTGCGACCGTACTCCCCAGGCGGAGTGCTTAATGCGTTAGCTGCAGCACTAAGGGGCGGAAACCCCCTAACACTTAGCACTCATCGTTTACGGCGTGGACTACCAGGGTATCTAATCCTGTTCGCTCCCCACGCTTTCGCTCCTCAGCGTCAGTTACAGACCAGAGAGTCGCCTTCGCCACTGGTGTTCCTCCACATCTCTACGCATTTCACCGCTACACGTGGAATTCCACTCTCCTCTTCTGCACTCAAGTTCCCCAGTTTCCAATGACCCTCCCCGGTTGAGCCGGGGGCTTTCACATCAGACTTAAGGAACCGCCTGCGAGCCCTTTACGCCCAATAATTCCGGACAACGCTTGCCACCTACGTATTACCGCGGCTGCTGGCACGTAGTTAGCCGTGGCTTTCTGGTTAGGTACCGTCAAGGTACCGCCCTATTCGAACGGTACTTGTTCTTCCCTAACAACAGAGCTTTACGATCCGAAAACCTTCATCACTCACGCGGCGTTGCTCCGTCAGACTTTCGTCCATTGCGGAAGATTCCCTACTGCTGCCTCCCGTAGGAGTCTGGGCCGTGTCTCAGTCCCAGTGTGGCCGATCACCCTCTCAGGTCGGCTACGCATCGTTGCCTTGGTGAGCCGTTACCTCACCAACTAGCTAATGCGCCGCGGGTCCATCTGTAAGTGGTAGCCGAAGCCACCTTTTATGTTTGAACCATGCGGTTCAAACAAACATCCGGTATTAGCCCCGGTTTCCCGGAGTTATCCCAGTCTTACAGGCAGGTTACCCACGTGTTACTCACCCGTCCGCCGCTAACATCAGGGAGCAAGCTCCCATCTGTCCGCTCGACTTGCATGTATTAGGCACGCCGCCAGCGTTCGTCCTGAGCCAGGATCAAACTCTCCGATAAATGGATCGCAGATTAAGTTCGTCACATCCTGTGACAACATCTGCGTGACCTGCATCGTGCAGGCCTTAGTTTGACTGACTACGCACATCGCTGTGCGATTTTATAATAAAACTTGAATTAACAGGTACGTTTTGTCTTGTTTAGTTTTCAAAGATCATTTTGTCACTTCGTTTAAGCGACTTTATTATTATAACTCGTTGACTCATTGAAGTCAATAACTTTTTTTGAAGTTATTTTTTTGTCATCGCCTTGTTTAGCGGCAACGAATAATAATATACCACCTTGTAAATAATAGTGCAATAGTTTTTTGAAGAAAAACCTAAGGAATTATAAAAGAGCGTCATCCTTCTATTAGAAAGGTTGACGCTCTTTTATATTAGCGCTGTCTCATTTGCGGGAATAACAGTACATCTCGGATCGAAGGAGCATTCGTAAGCAGCATGACCAGGCGATCGATCCCGATGCCTAAGCCTCCTGTTGGCGGCATGCCATACTCGAGGGCTTCAACGAAGTCTTCATCCATTAAATGAGCTTCATCATTACCCTCTTCTCGTTCTTTTAATTGAGCTTCAAAGCGTTCTCTTTGATCAATAGGATCATTTAGCTCTGTGAAGGCATTTGCATGCTCACGGCCTACGATAAACAGTTCAAAACGGTCTGTGAAGCGCGGATCCTCTGGATTTTTCTTAGCAAGAGGAGAAATTTCTACTGGATGTCCATAAATAAACGTTGGCTGGATAAGCGTTTCCTCGATTTTTTGTTCGAAGAATTCGTTGATAATATGGCCCACTGTCATAGAGTCTTTAATCTCTACACCATGCTCTTTTGCATATTCACGGGCTTGCTCAACAGTTACATCTTCCCAGAAGTCAACGCCTGTCGCTTCTTTGACTGCGTCAACCATATGGATTCTTTTCCACTCAGGTTTCAGTTCGATTTGCTCTTCCCCATATTGGATTGTCGTCGTGCCAAGCACCTCTTGCGCGATATGAGCGACAAGGTTTTCAGTTAAGCTCATGATATCTTTATAGTCAGCATACGCTTCATATAATTCAATCATTGTAAATTCAGGGTTATGGCGTGTAGAGACGCCTTCATTACGGAAAACACGGCCGATTTCATATACTTTTTCTAAACCGCCGACAATCAAGCGTTTCAGATGCAGTTCAATCGCAATACGCATGTAGAGCGGAATATCTAAAGCATTATGATGGGTAATGAACGGACGCGCGGAGGCTCCCCCTGGAATGCTGTGCATAGTTGGTGTTTCTACTTCTAAGTATCCATGATCATCAAGGTATCTTCTCATCGCTTGAATGATCTTGCTGCGTGTGATGAACGTATGTTTGCTGTCTGGATTTACGATAAGATCCAAGTAGCGTTGACGGTAGCGCTGCTCAACGTCTTTTAAACCATGGTATTTATCCGGCAGCGGACGAAGCGCTTTTGTCAGCAAATCAAATGATGTTGCTTTTACAGACAGTTCGCCTACATTTGTTTTGAACACTTTTCCGGTTACGCCGATAAGGTCGCCAAGGTCGGAAGATTTGAAGATTTCATATTGGTCGTCACCGACACTGTCTTTTCTTACGTAGATTTGAATCTGACCTTCTAAATCCTGAAGGTGCGCGAAGCCGGCTTTTCCTTTGCCGCGCTTTGTCATCATACGGCCTGCGATTGTCACTTCAATCGCTTTTTCTTCTAACTCTTCTTTCGTTAGATTTTGATATGCCGCAATAATTTGCTCAGATTGATGAGTTCTTTCAAAACGTGCGCCGAATGGATCTATACCGTTTTCTCTCATCTGATTCATTTTGTCGCGTCTGACTTGCAGCTGGTCGTTCAATTCTTCATGATTATGCTCTTCTTGACTCATTGTTATCACTCCATTACAGATATTGTTTCATGAAAAAAGCAGAAAAACTGCCAGCGTAAAACTGGCAGTGAGCAGCAAATAGAGGTGAGTGTTATCCTACTTTTGCGTCTTGAAGCTCTTTTGCCTCAACTTCAACAGTAAATGCATCTAAAAGCTGTACAAGCTCTTCTCTTGTCTCGCAATGATTGATTCCATTACGAACCTCCGCATTGCCTCTTATGCCTTTCAGATACCACGCAGCGTGTTTTCTCATTTCTCTTACCGCTACATTTTCACCTTTTAAGTTAATCAGGCGGTCAAGATGCAGTTTGCATACCGCCATTTTTTCGCGTACTTGCGGCTCTTCTTTTAATTCACCTGTTTCAAGGTATTGAACCGTACGGTATATCATCCACGGATTGCCTAAAGCGGCACGGCCGATCATGACCCCGTCTACTCCTGTTTCATCAAGCATACGCTTAGCATCCTGCGGCGTCTTGACATCACCGTTCCCGATAACCGGAATCGATACAGATTGTTTTACTTCTTTGATAATATCCCAGTTTGCAGTTCCTTCGTACATCTGCACTCTTGTACGGCCGTGAAGCGCAACTGCTTTTCCGCCCGCACGCTCGACAGCCTGTGCGTTTTTCACTGCGAAAATGTGGTCTTCATCCCAGCCCATTCTCATTTTCACTGTGACTGGTTTATCGACGGCATCCACTACTGCAGAAACCATTTCGTAAATCTTATCAGGGTCGAGAAGCCATTTGGCACCCGCATCGCATTTTGTAATCTTCGGCACGGGACATCCCATGTTAATATCAATGATATCAGCAGTTGTGTTCTGGTCTACAAACTTCGCCGCTTCCACAAGGGTTTCCTTTTTTCCCCCGAAGATTTGAAGGCTGAGTGGTTTCTCACGTTCATCGATATAAAGCATACCCATAGTTCTTGCATTGTTGTAAAGGATCGCTTTGTCACTGATCATTTCAGCGCAGACCAATCCGGCTCCGAATTCCTTTACCGTCAATCTGAACGCAGAGTTGCAGACACCAGCCATAGGTGCGAGCACAACCCGGTTTTTCAATTGAACATCTCCGATTTTGAACAAATTTTTCTCCTCCTTTCATTTGTTCTATTTTTCTGGCGGCGCCAATTCGTCCGCACTTATATTTAAAACATCAGCTGCGCTTTGAATGATGGCAGCTGACGGCAATCGGTTTCCGCGTTCAATTTCGCCGAGAATAGAAACTGATATACCTAACGCTTTCGCAAATCCTTCTTGAGTATAACCTTTCAGCTTTCTGAATGCACGAATTCGTCTACCCCAGATTTCTGCTTCCATACTCTTACACCTTCTTGGTCGGTTTCCGCGCTTTTTGCCTCTTTTTCAACCCGCGTGCATATTTCCGCAAGCGGTGCGAGGACAAATAAACGCTCATACATTCTCGGATGCGGAACAATTAGTTGCTCTGTTTCAATATTTTCACGATTAAACAGTAAAATGTCAAGGTCTGCCGTCCGCGGACCCCATCTGACTTCTCTCGTCCTGCCCAATTCATTTTCTATCTGCTGCGTGAGCTCAAGGAGCTGAAATGGATTCAGCGACGTCTCGATTTCAACTGCCATATTTAAAAATTCATCTTGAGCTTCGTATCCGACTGGGTCTGTTTCGTAAATAGAAGACACTTTTGTGACTGTCACTGCCTCATGTTGATGCAGCATCGCCACCGCTCGCCGTAAATACGTTTCTCTATCTCCAATATTAGATCCAAGGGCTATATAAGCTGTATTGTTCATGATTTTTTTCTCGTGATTTCTATTGCTACTGATTTATAGTGGCCGGGAATTGGCGGATCTGGCTTAATCACTTTTACAGTACATTGCTGCACCTGATGAAATTTCTTCAGGACAGTGTCCGCAATACGTTCTGCCAGTGTTTCCACTAGTTTCACAGGCTCACCCTCGACGATATCTTTACATACGTGGTAAAGCTCGGCATAGTTAATGGTTTGCTCAAGGTCGTCTGTTTGTCCCGCTTTGCTTAAATCCAATTCTGCGGTTAAATCGACTTTAAAACGCTGTCCGAGCTTGTTCTCCTCTTTTAACACACCGTGATAGCCATAAAACTCCATGCCTTCTACGTAGACTTTATCCATGATGCATCCCTCCCTTGTTCAGCATTGCATCCATCATTTTCGCCATTCTGGCTATTTGTTTTACATCATGGACTCTCACAATGTCACAGCCTTTTTGAATGCCTAGACACACGGTTGCGCCTGTGCCCTCAGCCCGCTCCTCAGGCGGAAGATCCAGGACACGGCCGATAAATCTTTTCCGGGAGGTTGCAAGAAGAACCGGATAGCCAAGTCCGCTGAAAACTTCAAGTTTGTTCATGACTGCCAGATTATCGTGATAGTCCTTCGCAAAACCAATGCCGGGATCGAGGATAATGTTCTTTTCCTCTACACCTGCTTCAACAGCAATCTTTACACTTTCCATTAAGTCCGACAGCATATCCGGTATTAAGTCGTTGTAGTTTCTCTCTTTGCGGTTATGCATGAGAACGATCGGAACATTGTGTTCAGCTGCGACAGAAGCCATTTTCGGGTCGTACTTTGCTCCCCAAATATCATTGATGATCGAAGCGCCGGCTTTAACAGCTTCATCGGCGACAGAAGCCTTGTACGTATCTACAGAGATCGGCACTGCGAGCTCTTTTGTAATCCGTTCAATCACAGGAATCACTCTGGACATTTCTTCGTCCTCGGACACATATTCGGCGCCGGGTCTTGTCGATTCGCCTCCGATATCAATGATATGCGCACCGTCATCAATCATCTCTTTCGCGTGCAACAGGGCATTGTCCAGGCTGTCATATTTTCCGCCATCCGAGAAAGAGTCAGGCGTTACGTTTAAAATACCCATCACCAGCGTCTTTTCTCGATATGATAATGCGCTGGGTTTGGTATGGATTACTTGTGTTTGGTCTATTGTTTGCTGCGCCATTCTCTTCCTCCCTGTCATGAATTCATGTTCTTTATTTCTTGGTGGTATAGCGTTTGTAAAGCGGAAGTTATTTCTCCGTTTCGGCCCGGATAGTTCACTTCTTCTATTTTAGAAAACGGAATGATCTCAAGAATCGAGTTGGTCATCCATGCTTCATCTGCCGTCAAAAGGGCTTCAAGCTGGTAGCGGCCTGTTTTGACATCCATCCCTATTTTCTTTGCGTTCTCCATGACAAAACGTCTCGTGACGCCTTCAAGAATTCCGGTATCAAGTGATGGTGTATAGATAGAGCTGCCTTTTCTCCAGAAGACATTTGAAATGATGCCCTCTGCCACAGCGCAATCCTCCGTTAAAAAGATCCCTTCAAACCGCGGATCATTTCCGATCTCCCGTTTCGCATACATATTATTTAAATAGTGATGTGATTTTAACCGGAACGGCCCCTCCGGTGTGTTTCTCCGTATCGATAACACCTTTCCTTCCTTTTGCAAAGGAAGACTTTCTGGTTTTAGCTGGTTAACAAAACATAAAACAGTCGGGTTATCGTAAGTTTGAGCAGCGAAGCCTTTATCGCTGATGCCGGCTGATATGTTCAGCCTGACGCGGGCATTGCCGTCTTTGATATCATTCAGCCCGAGCAGCTTGTCCAGCATTTCAATCATCTCTTGTTTTGTCACAGTGTATTCGATTTGCAGATCCTTAAGTGCGCGTTCAAGCCGTTCTATATGCCAATCAAGCAGGAACGGCCGGCCTTCATAAAGCCTGAAGGTCTCAAACACACCGATCCCATATAAAAAACCATGGTCAAAAGGAGAAAGAACTGCATCTTTCTCCTCTATAAATCGGCCGTTTACATATATCATCACGCAATGACTTCCTTGCGGTACGTTTCAATAAAATTTCTGAGCATTTCTTTTCCAAAGGAAGTCATAATAGACTCTGGATGAAATTGTACGCCTTCTATCGGAAGGTTATTGTGCCGAATAGCCATGATTTCTCCTTCTTTCGTTTGTGCGGTTACTGTGAAACAGCTTGGCAGCGTCTCAGGTTTTACGATCAGCGAGTGGTATCGTGTCGCCACAAGCGGGTTTTGCAAACCTTTAAAGATCGTCTTGCCGTCATGTTCGATTTCTGAGGTTTTTCCGTGCATCAGCCGCTCTGCTCTGACCACGTCTCCGCCAAATACCTGTGCGATAGACTGATGTCCGAGACACACACCAAAAACGGGAATTTTGCCTGCGAAGTATTTAATTGCTTCAAGGCTGATTCCAGCTTCATCAGGACTGCACGGTCCAGGTGAAATCATTAAGAAATCCGGTGACAGCTCTTCAATATGCTCTATTGTGATATCGTCATTGCGTTTTACAATCAGCTCTTCTCCAAGCTCGCCCAAATACTGTACTAAGTTGTACGTGAAAGAATCATAGTTATCAATCATTAAAATCATTTCTCCGCTCACCTCATCTAATTTTTGTCTCTGCTTCGCTCAGCTCTAACGCCTTTTGCATCGCAAAAGCTTTTTTGAATGATTCTCTGTATTCATGCTTAGGGACAGAATCAATCACAACTCCTGCTCCGGATTGCATAAACGCCTGCCCTCCGGCTGCATAAATGGTTCGGATCACGATATTAAACTGAAGATCCTGATTATACCCAAACCACCCTATAGATCCAGTATAAAGCCCACGGCGTGTCGGCTCAAGTTCTTCTATAATTTCCATTGTCCTTACTTTAGGAGCACCTGTAATCGTTCCTCCAGGAAATACAGCATGAATAATATCTACAGCGTCGTATCCATCCTGCAGTTCACCTTGGACATTAGACACAATGTGCATGACGTGGGAGTATTTTTCAATTGCCATGAATTCATTAACCCGCACTGATCCGTAACGTGAAACTCTGCCCAGATCATTTCGTTCTAGATCAACCAGCATGACATGCTCAGCGCGTTCTTTTTCATTATGGATTAATTCATTTGCGAGCGCTTCGTCTTCCTCATCCGTTTGCCCTCTGGAACGAGTGCCCGCGATCGGTCTTGTCTCTAACAGTTTGCCCTTTTTGCTGACAAGAAGTTCAGGAGATCCGCAAATAATTTGGAAATCTGGTGTTTCTAAATATGCCATATATGGAGAAGGATTCACTTCTCTCAGCTTTTTGTAGATCTCATACGGGTGAGCAGACAGCGACTGCGACTGCCTGATCGATAGATTGACTTGAAAAACATCTCCGCTGGCAATGTATTGCTTGATTTTCTCTACAGCCTGAGAAAAGCCTTCTTCAGTAAAAGGCGCTGCAAAGGAACCGTCAGCTGTATATGTCATCTCTTGTAACGGCTCACCGGGAAGCTCAGTCAGCCACATATGTTCGAGCTTGGACAGCTTTTCGTCCGCTGATTCGTTCTCGTCATTCACATGAGTGACCAGCCAAAGAGCCTGTTCTTCATGGTCATAGACGGCTATATCATCAAAGACAAGAAAATAGATATCAGGTGTCTCCAGGTCATCTAATGAGAGCATTTTAAAATTTTCAATGTAGCGTGCGTAATCATAGCTAAGAAAGCCGATTGCTCCCCCTTGAAAATCAGGCAGTTCTTCATCCGTTTCTGTTTCCAGCGTTTTAAACCAACTGTGGAAAGCGCGTAAGGGGTCACCCTCTTTAAACAGTGTCTCATCCCCATGCTTAATGGTTGTAATTCCGTCTTTTCCCTTGACAGCCGCAATTGGATCAAGACCAGCTATACTGTATCTGCCGCCTCTTGCACTTTCAAGAAGCACGTGCTGTTTTCTGGATTGTGAAAGTTTCTCATATTGTTGCAAGAATGAATCTTTTTGAAAAGGTACTTTTCTGCCTGCCGGTCTGCGTTGTGCCATTTATATCATTCCTCTGTTTTCTTTTTCTGCTTTTTTTATTGTAAAGCAATATCATGAGTGAAAAAAGTGAATTTCTCTTCCAAGAATAAGATTCGTCGCGGATTCGGCATATTTCATGCACAAATAAAAAAACTCCCGGGCACCGGGAGTTTTTTCGAGCTTTTTAATCGAATTGATACAGCGGCGTACTCAAATAACGTTCGCCGTTACTCGGAATGATAGCTAAAACTTTTTTGCCCTTTCCGAGTTTTTTCGCTACTTCAATAGCAGCATAAATGGCCGCACCTGAAGAGATGCCTCCGAGAATTCCTTCTTCACGTGCAGCTCTGCGTGCAAATTCAAATGCTTCTTCATTCTTCACAGGGAAAATTTCATCGTATACTTCAGTGTTTAAGATGTCGGGCACAAAGCCAGCTCCGATCCCCTGAATTTTGTGAGGGCCTGGTTTTCCTCCTGAAAGCACTGGGGAATCTGACGGTTCAACAGCGTAGATTTTGACGGAAGGATATGCTTCCTTCAGGACTTCACCCGCTCCTGTAATCGTTCCGCCTGTTCCGATTCCGGCTACAAATGCATCAAGCTGGTCATCACCGAATTGCTCAACGATTTCTTTACCTGTTGTTTGGCGATGGATTTCAGGGTTCGATGGATTGTTAAACTGCTGCGGCACGAAGTATCCGTGTTTTTCAGCAAGCTCCTCCGCTTTCTTAATGGCGCCTTTCATGCCTTCCGCACCCGGAGTCAGCACAAGCTCAGCACCATACGCGCGAAGAAGGTTGCGGCGCTCCATGCTCATTGTGTCAGGCATAACCAAAATCGCTTTTAAACCTTTAGCTGCAGCAACCATTGCCAGCCCGATTCCTGTATTTCCGCTTGTCGGTTCAATGATTGTATCGCCAGCTTTTAATTTCCCTTCTTTTTCAGCGGCTTCAATCATCGCTAAACCGATACGGTCTTTTACACTGCTTCCAGGGTTCATGTATTCAAGCTTCAAATATACATCCGCACTGTTTTCATCAACAAGGCGATTTAATTTAACGATTGGCGTATTCCCAATTAATTCAGTAATGGAGTTTGCTACACGTACCATTCTCGACACCTCAATTTCCGACTATTTGTATTGGTATTATGTATATAATCTATCAATTTCAAAATTTTTTGTCAATCATTTAGTACTTTTTTCCCCATAGAACCAAGACACGTCAGCTTCTTTCCAAAGCGATTTTACTGTTGCTTTATCACCTAACTGATCCATTGCGATCTGGCGTTTAATCTGATTCTTCACTTCATCATATGAGAACGTTCTCGCATTTAACTTTTCTTTCAGTTGTATAATCGCATAACCGTTGTTTACCTTTATCGGTTCGTTTGACCATTCATCTTGTTTTAGTGTCTTTGCTTCTTCAATGTATGATGACGGAATGTTGTCTGATGACTCGGTGACAAACCCTAAATCTCCCCCGTACGGTGACGTATCCCTGTCTGTGGACCGTTCCGCCGCAACAGCTTCAAAGCTCGAGCCGCCTTCAAGCTCTTTTAAAACTTGTTTGGCTTCCTCTTCATCCTTTACAACAATATGCCGAATACGATACGAATCATCAAACTGATACAGTTCTTTATTTTGATTATAAAATGATTTCATTTCTGTCTTTGAAATATCAATATCCTTTGTTAATAATTCCTCAAGAAGAATATTATAGCGAATTTGGTCTTTCCACTCTTTTTCAGTTGTATGCTCGTCTTCGTAAAATGAATTATTCACTGCCTTAATCAGCAGAAATTCCCGATCAATTTCGCTTTTAGATACTTTGAGATTGTTCTTTTTGGCAAGCTGCTCTACCACTCGGACATTGATCATATCTTCAAGTGTTGATTTTCCGTATTCATCTTCCATTTCCTTCAGCCATTCTTCTCTTGTGACGCTTTTGCCTCCAATAGTAGCAATGGACTCGTCGGACGTGGAAGCACTGGCTTGAGATTTCGTCAGTGTATAAGCCACTGCGATACAGCATACCAGCAGCGCGCCCCAAATGATTGTCCAGATTGTTTTTGATTTCAAATTTACTGTCAGCCCCTTTTCTTAAATTCAAAAAACCCGCTAAAGAGCTTAGCGGGTCGTTTGGTCTCGAAGCTCTTCCAGCTCTTCTTTTGTAAATAAGTACTTTTCATTACAAAAATGGCATACTGCTTCGGCTTGTCCATCTTCTTCTATCATATCTTGAATTTCTTTTTTGCCTAGTCCTAAAACGGCTGTTTCAAAACGCTCTTTTGAACAAGGGCAATGGAATTTAACAGGCATGGTTTCCAAAATCTCAGGCTTTTCTCCTAAGACTTCTTCCAAAATTTCTTCCGGCGTAAGCCCTTTTTGAATCAGTTTAGAAATAGGTTCTACTACAGATAAACGCTGTTCAATTTTTGTAATGGTTTCATCATCTGTTCCCGGAAGGAGCTGAAGAATGAAACCTCCTGCCGCCAAAATGGTGTTGTCTGGGTTAACAAGCACGCCGACACCTACAGAAGAAGGAACCTGCTCCGATGATACAAGATAGTACGTAAAATCTTCTCCCAGTTCTCCGGAAACGATTTCTACTTGCCCTGTGAAGAACTCACGCAGGCCTAAATCTTTTACAACACTTAATGTTCCATCTGTTCCAACAGCTCGTCTGACATCCAGCTTGCCGTGTTCATTCAAGTCAAAATGAACATGCGGGTTTGAGACATATGCCCTGACTTCCCCTTTAGCATTCGCATCAGCAACAATCGCGCCGATTGGCCCGCCGCCTTCCACTTTCACTGTCAGCTTATCATCACCTTTCAGCATAGAACCAAGCATGAGTGAAGCTGTCATTGTACGGCCCAGTGCAGCGGATGCTGTCGGCCATGTATCATGCCGTCTCTGTCCTTCATTCACCATATCAGTCGTTTTTGCAGCATATGCGCGAACTTTTCCGTCATACGCCAGCGCTTTTACTAAATAATCCATTGCAAAACCTCCTATACACTTCCCACGCGGTTTCGTTCATAAATCAATTCCAGCCCTTTTAGGGTTAAGAATGGATCAACGATGTCTATACAATCTGATTCGTTTGCGATTAATGGCGCAAGACCGCCTGTCGCAATGACTTTCGGTTCTTGTTTTGCCTGCCATTTCATGCGTTTTACGATTCCTTCCACTTGGCCGACATAGCCAAATAAAATTCCTGATTGCATCGCGCTTACAGTGCTTTTTCCGATAATATTGTCAGGCCGGGCGATTTCAATACGCGGAAGCTTCGCCGCACGCGAGTACAGCGCCTCAGTCGAAATTGTAATTCCAGGCGCAATCGCTCCGCCCATATATTGTTTGTTTTCATCGATATAACAGTACGTTGTGGCTGTACCAAAATCAACAACAATCAAAGGATTGCCGTACAAGTGAATGGCCGCAACAGCATTTACGATTCTGTCAGCGCCTACTTCTTTCGGATTGTCGTACTTTATATTTAAACCGGTTTTCATACCAGGACCGACAATTTGCGGTTCGATATGAAAGTATTTTGTGCACATTCTCTCTAACGCAAACATGATTGGCGGCACAACTGAAGAAATGATAATGCCTTCTATTTGTTCAAACATGAGACCTGAATGATCAAATAAAGAGCGCAGAATCATCCCAAACTCATCTTCTGTTTTATGCCTGCTTGTTTCTATACGCCAGTGATATTCTAATTCACCATCATGATATACACCAAGTACAGTATTGGTGTTCCCCACATCAATAACAAGTAACAACCTCTATCACCACTTTTGAATAGTTTCTCTATCATTACTTTTACAAACATTCTACAATACCATACACGATCGGCGGCTCATTTGTAAACAAATCGATACCATAATTGGATGATTGAAAAGGGGGCAGCAGAGGCGGGATTCACATAAAAAAACTGCCAGCGTCAGCCGGCAGTTTTTATCAGAAAGCGTTACTCTTTCGTATCGTCTTTCTTTTCTTCTTCTGTTTTTGACAGAATGTTTACTTTGACATCATCGTTCTTCTCATCATCAGAGAACTTACGCTCAGGCAATGTTCCGTGATCGACAAGGTGTTTGATTTGTTCAGCATCCAGTGTCTCAACTTCCAGAAGCGTCTGAGCAATCAATTCAAGCTTGTCACGATTTTCTGTCAGGATTGTTTTCGCACGCTCGTAACACTCTTTGATAATGCGCTGAATTTCCTGATCAATCTCGTAGGCAATTTGATCACTGTAGTTTTGTTCGTTGTTGAAATCACGGCCTAAGAATACCTGGCCACCCTGAGACTGTCCAAATTGCAACGGTCCCAGTTTTTCTGACATACCGAATTCTGTAACCATTCGTCTTGCAATATTTGTCGCACGCTGGAAGTCATTGTGCGCTCCTGTGCTGACTTCACCAAAGATAATTTCTTCAGCAACACGTCCGCCCAAGAGACCGACAATTTTATCAAGCAGTTCCGGCTTTGTCTGGAAGTAACGGTCCTCTCTTGGTAGCATAACTGCATAACCGCCAGCCTGACCCCGAGGAACAATCGTTACTTTATGAACCATATCAGCCTCATCTAAAACGAGTCCGATAACGGTGTGTCCGCCTTCGTGATATGCCACGATATTGCGTTCTTTCTTGGAGATGACGCGGCTTTTCTTAGCTGGTCCGGCAATAACACGGTCCGTAGCTTCATCAATGTCGCGAGCATCGATTTTTTTCTTGTTTTGACGAGCCGCCACAAGAGCAGCTTCATTCAATAGGTTTTCTAAGTCAGCGCCTGAGAAACCAGGTGTTCTCATGGCAATCGATTTCAGGTTTACCGTTTCATCCAGCGGTTTGTTTCTCGCATGGACTTTCAATACAGCTTCACGTCCAATTACATCTGGGCGGTCCACTGTGATTTGACGGTCAAAACGTCCCGGACGAAGTAAGGCTGGGTCCAAGATGTCCGCACGGTTCGTTGCGGCAATGATGATAATTCCTTCATTGGCACTGAATCCGTCCATTTCAACAAGCAATTGGTTGAGCGTCTGTTCACGTTCATCGTGTCCGCCGCCGAGACCCGCTCCACGCTGGCGTCCGACTGCGTCAATTTCATCAATGAAGATCAAACAAGGCGCATTCTTTTTCGCGTTTTCGAACAAGTCACGCACACGGGAAGCACCGACACCTACAAACATTTCAACGAAATCAGATCCGCTGATGCTGAAGAATGGTACACCGGCTTCACCGGCTGATGCTCTTGCAAGAAGTGTTTTACCGGTACCCGGAGGTCCGACTAAAAGCACACCTTTAGGGATTCTTGCGCCAAGCTCGGCAAACTTGCGGGGATCTTTCAGAAATTCAACAACTTCCACAAGTTCTTGTTTCTCCTCGTCTGCCCCTGCAACGTCTTTAAATTTGACGCGTTTCTTTTCCTCTGTATATAGCTTCGCCTTACTCTTACCAAAGTTCATGACACGGCTGCCGCCGCCTTGAGCTTGATTGAGCAGGAAGAAGAACAGAATAAAGATAATGACAAATGGGATGATGGTCGTCAGGAACGTCACCCATCCACTTGTTTCTTGAGCGGGATCAACCTTTACATCTGTCTTTTTTATAGCATTAAAGATCTGATCTGCTCCCTTTCCTTCAGGAACATGAGTCAAAAAGTATTGATCCTTGTCGTAATTTTTCAGCTGTCCTTTTACCTCATAAACACCTCTGACAGGCTGAACCGACACGCTATCAACTTTCCCGTCATCCAGGTTTTTGATGAACGTGCTGTACGACATATTTTCTGTTTTCGGATTTGAGGTCTGGAAGTAGCTCACAACCCCGATTACTACTAATAAAATAAGTAAATAAAAAATGGTATTACGGAAGACCCGATTCATTCCTTACCTCCTCCCACAGTAAGCACAACTATGTTCAATAGTACCATAGAAAATCATTCCAATACAACCAATAACCATCTCGGAAGCAGGCTGCCGATCAGCTTTCATAAACTGCCGGTTTTAACACTCCGATATAAGGCAGATTGCGATAGCGCTCAGCATAATCAAGTCCGTAACCCACTACAAACGCGTCAGGAACTTTAAAGCCGACGAAGTCTGCTTTAATGTCCGCTTTTCTTCCGCTTGGTTTATCCAAAAGGGTAACAATCTTGATTGATTTTGCTTTACGGTATCGGAAGAGCTCTACTAGATAACTTAAGGTTAACCCACTGTCGATGATATCTTCAATAATTAAGATGTCCCGGCCCTCTACAGATGTATCCAAATCTTTAATGATTTTTACTTCTCCAGATGAAACCGTAGATTTTCCGTAGCTTGATACATCCATGAAATCCATTTCCAAATATGTATCAATATGCTTGATAAGATCCGCCATAAAAGGAAGAGCTCCTTTTAACACACCGATTGCCAACGGAAATTTATCTTGATACTCGCTTGTTAAGTCTGCACCTAACTCTTTTACTTTCTCTTGTATCTCTTCCTCTGAGATCAGAACTGTTTCAATATCATGTTTCATCATGATTATGCTTGCCCCCTACACTTTTCATGCTGTCTATATTGTAATACAATGCGGTCACTGTTTGGAATCACAAGATCTTCAAAAATGGATTTTTTCAAGCCCGGTATCCAGATAATTTCACCGCTTGCATCCGTCACAACCGGCCAGTTGTCTCTTTCTTGCAGAGGCAATTTCTTATCAATAAATATATCCTTTACCTTTTTCGAGCCATTCATCCCTTTTAGTTTTATCCGATCGCCGGCTTTTCTTGTCCGGATCGTCAAGGGAAATCTCACCTTATCTTGACTTGTAATAAAAACAGAATTCCCATGTCCTTCAAGAGGTTCCGCGTTACGCTTTGTCTCTATCAGAAATCCGTTTGGGAGCACTGCCGTCTCATCGGCAGCTCCGCTTATTTGATATTCAAAGGGAACATTTTTGCACTGCCATTGTTCAAATGTAAACAAACATGTCTGATATGATTTGACCACCTTCAGTCCTTTCGGAAAGTCCAGTACTCCTGAAGGACCGCCCTTATCCGCCCAATCCAAAAACTGCTGAATATGATGAGCTGAAAAGGATGATGGAACGTTTTCATAAAGATAGTTTAATATTAGTTGAACTCCTCTTCTTTGTAAAGGCATCGGGAGGGCAAGCAATTGAGAGGAATTGATTTCAACTGATATTTTAGACTGGCTTGTGATTACTTTATTCATTTCTTCTTTCGTTAATGACTGTAAGAATTGCTCATCTTCAGTCAGCGCTTCGCTTACTTTCTGAAACCTTTTATGCACATCCGGTGATTCCTGTTTCAAAAAAGGGAGCACTGCTTTTCTGAATCTGTTTCTAGTGTAATCATCTTTGGCGTTGCTTTCGTCCGTCCGGTAGCTCAAAGCGTTTTCATGGCAATAATGAAGAATCTCTTCTTTTGTAATGGCTAGAAATGGTCTGATCATCTGTCCCGTTTCAAACCGTCTTACCGGCTGCATTCCGGCAAGTCCAGCTCCGAGTGTGCCTTTGGCCAGTCTCATAAGCATTGTTTCAACCTGATCATCTCCATGATGAGCAAGTGCAAGATAATCCGCTTGATGCTTGGACATCACTTCCTTAAAAAACTGATATCGGCAATCACGGGCAGCTGCCTGCTTGTTGAGTCCGTTTTTCTCAGCATACGCAGTTACATTGATTTGAGCCGTTTCACATTTGATCTGTTCAGCCTCACAATACGCTTGGACAAAACGCATGTCTTCCTCAGATTGCGCCCCTCTGAACCGGTGGTCTACGTGAGCCGCAATCACATTGGCTGAACGGCCATATAACGCATGAAGCGCGTGAAGGAGAGCCATCGAATCCGGGCCGCCGGAAACGCCTACAATAATTGTCGCCCCTTTTAACGTAAGATTGTGTTTGATAAAAAAATCTTTGACACTGTTCACAATGTCCTCCTCACAATGAGCAGGTATTTTAAAGATATTCATATCCTATCACTTTCAATCCTTCCAAGCAAAGAAGAAGCATGGGTATTGCAGATTGCAGCTGTCAAATAAGGAAAAAGATAATGTAAGCGAAATAAAGCGCCAAAACACTGATTACAATAAGAGCGGTTTCGAATAACCCTCCGGACTTAGCGCCCTTCTTTTTAGGTGCATATCTCGTCTGTGTTACTTTTCCCTGGCGCATGTTTTGCTGTCTTTGTCTTGAGATAGATTGCGCCGAAGTTGGCGTTTTTCCGCCCTGTTTTCTTTGCGCTGCCTTTTGCCCTGCTGCGAGCATCTCTCTTTTCATCTCGTCAGCGGAATCATAATGGCCATTTAAAGCAGAAATAAGCACTTTTTTATACTTTTGCAGCACCGGACTGCCTTCGATTAAAGATCTCAGCTGTTCCTTTGGCTGGTTCGTTTTTTTGAATTCCTTTTTATGTACACAGTTGATCATAATCATAGCAACCGCAAACAAGTCGTAAGAGGGCTCTGCTTTTCTTGTCCCATACCCCCAATATCCTCTGTCGTAAAACTCGGTATACTCTTTTATTGCTCGGCCCTCCTTGGTTGTTCCGCCTACATCTATGCAGCGGATTCTGGCTGGCGGACCGGTGACAATCAGATTATCCGGCTTAAGGTCGCCGAATATCCACCCTTGCTGATGAAGCACGGATAAGCTGGTTAACAGCTGAATCATCAAGACCGGAATCCATTCTGCTCCTTTGTCACTGACGAACTGTAAAAGCAGCGGGCCTTTTATGTATTCCATTGCATAAAATGAAACCTTTGTATTAGCACTGGGAATAAAGGCATCATCAGTGTCAAAAAAAGAAGGCCCCATCGTTACGGACTGGGCCTTTGAAAAAGATTTTAAGACATTCACTTCAGAAGTAATAGACAGGCTGTCATCACTTACCTTTAAGGCAACATGTCCATCTGATGCTTCTGCCAAATACACAATTCCATTGGCCCCTTTTCCAAGCTGTTTACGCAATGTGTAAGTATTTCCATTCCACTTGCCTTTCACTCTCGTTCCCGGCTTGAGGCTACATGCCAAACTCGTCAAAGTGTCGTTCATCATCTGCCAGCATGCTCCTTCTTGAGCGGATTTTTTCGAATTGCTGTGTTGCTTCACGAATCGCCGGACCTGTCGGCGTGATGCCGCCTGTCGATAGCTTCGCAAAGAGTGTGGAAAGAGATTGCAGCTTCGGTGTCCAATTTAGCACAAGCTCGACCTCTTGTTTTTTCCCGGGAAATATACACATCGCAAATTCGTTATTCCCTATTCGGGAGTTAAGACTCACGGACAAGTCAATCAGTGCTTCTTTCACTGTAGGGAGCTTCGGCGCCATACTAGCGCTTGTATCAACGAGAACCAAAACCTGAAGGTGCACCGTTTCTCCCAGTTCATCTACCACTTCCATGACTTCGCCGCGTTTTTCCGGAGAAAGCTCCTCCATTTCCACATTCTTTCCCAAGATTTGCTTCAGTTCTTGATTCACCACCCCTTGCAGGGTTTGCGTCATTGCTTTTTTTGTTACCATCTGAACCGTTTGCGAAAGCTGTGATGCGTAGACGACCTGATGCACGCCGCCTCCAGCAAGCGCAATCCCTTCAACTTCTTTCATAGCCTCTTGGTCAATTTTGTTTTCTTCCATTATACCTATGACATTTACTGTAATCCCTTGCTCTTTAGCAAAAGCAGCCATAGCAAGCGGGTCTTCACCGTGATTTGAGCAGCCATCCGTTATCAGCAGAATTTGATTCAAACGTCCGTTGTTCACATTCATTCCTCCTGGAGAATACGATGATTCTCAGATTCATATAGTTCCATCTTCGCCAGAAGAAATTTGATTTATACGGAAGCGTTATGAAATTTCTTGTTTGCTTTGAAAGATAGCCGGAACGGGAATAGACGCCCACTTTGGTGTATTGTGATCAATTCGGACGACAACAACCGTCATATCATCATCAATTTGGCCTGATCTTGTGCGAATCACTTCCTCCATGAGTAAGTCAGCAATTTCCTGCGGATCATCTGTTTTTAACCCTTTCATTTTGCGCTTCATCCATAAATCATGATTTTCCACGTGTTTAGGGCCTTCGAAAATACCGTCACTCATCATGATCAGGAGGTCTCCCGCCTTCAGCTGCTCACTCACA
Organism: Bacillus sp. PK3-037; assembly: GCF_054161355.1. Taxonomy (NCBI): domain Bacteria; kingdom Bacillati; phylum Bacillota; class Bacilli; order Caryophanales; family Bacillaceae; genus Bacillus; species Bacillus sp. PK3-037. The sequence continues at coordinate 4,056,743 of NZ_CP096408.1, forward strand.
ACCTCAACGTCAAATTCGTTAATAATGCCGATTGGCAGATTGCTCGCTTGGACTTTCATCACCTGCTCACCCCGTTTGATAAAGCTCGGTGTTGATCCAACCTTCAAAAACTTACAGCTCGCATCCTGAAGGTCGATAATAGAAAGATCGAGCGTGGAATATATTTCATCGGTTGTCCGCAGAGACAGTATGCTGTTGATCGTTTTGATCGCTATTTTTTCATCAATTCCTGATTCAAGGATCTTTTCAAGAAGTTTAATCGTTTCATTGCTTTCAAAGTGAGCCCTCGCGCCATTGCCCATGCCGTCGCTGATAGCAGCTGCATATTTTCTTGCGCCCAGCTCCATCATGCTGTAGCTGTCGCCGGAGACAAGGCCGCCGCCCTTCGCCGCATGAGCCGCACCCGTAGACACTCTGTACGATTTTGTTGATCCAAATGCGACATGGCTGTATCCATTTGGATGCGGAGAATGCTGCTCGGCTTTCACAAGAACTTGCTCTTCCAAAATGTCAGATAGCATAGGCGCTATGATTTTTTCACTTTCTCCATGCCCGCTGAATGGGATTGTCATTTCAATATCAATGTTTCCCTGTTCAAGGCTGTAAATCTCCACCTGCTGAATCTCTATTCCAAAATGCTGAAGAGCCTCAATAATTTGTTCTTCTTGGATAAAGTGCTGCTCCCTCTCCCTTTTTATTTCCCGAGAAAAGTCTGCCATGACCTCTGAAACACCCAAGAGCTGTTCAGCCACAAGCCGCCTGCTGTCCTGCACTTTTTTCTTAAGAGTTAAATTCGCATGATGATAGGCAAGCTCATCCTCTATCAACTCTTCAACCTGACGCGATTTAGAGCAATACTGATGAAACTCTTTTTTCAGCCTTCGGTTTGAAGCATACTCTTTTTCCTCTGTTTCAAGCATAACTTGTTTCATTAAATCATATGTTTTATCAAAGTTCTGAACCCAGCACCTGTTTTTCTTGTAGCACGTTTGACAGGAATGCTCCGTAATTTTGCTTAAAAACAGATCGACCTCGCTGTCATCTGTTTGTTCGTCAGACGCTTGATAAAAGGTTGCAAAGCTTTCTGACAATGCATGAAATACATTGGAGAACTGATCCACCTTTTGAGCAGTGACGTCTCTGATTTTTCTCGCGTATTGCTGCTGCTCCTGAAGATGTTCCACAGTGCCCGGAATATATCTCGCCACTTTTCTTGTAATGGACTGAGGCGTAAGCAGAAACAGGCCGACTGCTATCAATGACTCATAGAGCGTTGTCATCAGACCGGCAGAGCCTTCTCCATATAAAGAAATAAGAAGCGATCCGATAATCAGCCCGATTGCCGCACCGGCTTTTTTTCCTTCTTTCAGCAAACCGCCTAATAAGCCCGAAAAAGCGAGCAGACTCATTTGATAGAGATTTCCGATATTGGCCAAGCCGAGAATCAGGCCTGTCACAACACCCACTGTACAGCCGATGCTTGCACCGCCGATGAAGGAAAAGCTTAATACAACATAACGGGCCAGGATATGTTCTGCCTGCATCCCTTGATAGGACAAGCCTGCAAGTCCAGTCAGCACCGAAGCAATCAGAATCATAAAGCAAATGATTTCTTCTATTTTTAAGGATTGTTTTACTTTCTTCACTGTAAAAATCGGAAGGCTTTGGAGGAAAATCAGCGTTAAAATAAAGGACAGCCCCGCTTCTACAACAGCCATCACATAATCATAGGTTGTAAACGCGCCATTCTGAGCATAAACAAAACCCGCTCTTGCCGCCGCCATGGAGAAGAACACGACAATCGGAAGGGCTTTCACACGATCATCCGTGATGAAGGATGCTACTTTAGAAAACACGAAGAATGCAAGCAACGCCGCTAATATGAGTAATGAGTGCTTCGGAGAAATTGTCATTGCACCTGCAAGCACAGCCAGCACTGCATACAGCGCCTTGTCTCTTCTGATCAGAAGCATTGCCCCAAAGAAAGGAAGGGCGAAAGGAAGGACCTCGGATAATATGAAAGCTCGTCCAAGCAAAAACCCAATGACGACATAAATGAATCCTTTATAGAAAAACAGTGAATGCAAATGATGAGTCACCAGCTTCGCTCCCCTGTTAAAAAACGATTGGAGTTTTTCAAAAGCTTGTCCCGCCATTGGCCCGTTCACTCTTCTTTCTGCTTTTTCCATTTCTCTCATCTCCCACCTGTTATATTCGTTGCCTGTCATTATAGCGAAAGCACAGATAGGATTTTGTCAAAAGAAGGTAAGTATACCAAAGAAGTCTTCGACGGTTTCTGCCCTGAAATTCGTTTATGCGGAGAATTTCCAGAAAGATGTCTAAAAATGAAAAAAATCGGCCTCTGTAACAGAAACCGATTTTTCAGTATGACCCGTACGGGATTCGAACCCGTGTTACCGCCGTGAAAGGGCGGTGTCTTAACCGCTTGACCAACGGGCCTAACAAATATGGTAGCGGCGGAGGGGATCGAACCCCCGACCTCACGGGTATGAACCGTACGCTCTAGCCAGCTGAGCTACACCGCCATATTGTTTTGTGCTTCTAAGCACAAGTTATATAATACAAAGGTTTGTCCTTTTCGTCAACAGAAACTTTAATGTTATAATTTTCTGACTCTTACCTTGAGAAAGCATATAAAAAAAGCACCCGTTGGGACGAACGGATGCTTCATTTATTTATAGAAAGCAGCAAGTTATCCTCTTCTTGCTCCGCGCCCTCCACGTTTTGATTCCGTATTGCGTTTTAAAGATGACAAGCGATCTTCGCTATCTTTTAAAAACTTGTTCATTTTCTGTTCAAAAGATTCTTTCGGACGGAAATCATTTCTAGGTCTGGCTTGCGGACGGTCTTTAGCTTTTTTAATAGATAAACCAATTTTCCCGTCTTTTTCAACGTTGATGACTTTCACTTCAACTTGGTCGCCGACTTTTAAGTGATCATTAATGTCTTTAACATAATTATCGGCTACCTCACTGATATGAACGAGACCGGTTGAGCCTCCAGGCAATTCAACAAATGCTCCAAAATTTGTAATACCTGTAATTTTCCCTTGCAACTTGCTGCCCACTTCAATCGACATAAAAAAAGTGCTCCTCCTTAGGCTTATAAAAAGATCGTTTGCTTAATTATACCTAAATAAAAATTTAAGTGTCAACAAGGCTACTTGTTCTTCTTCTCCACATTAAAGATTATTTCACCGTCTCCAGACATGAATAAGTCTCTTCTGGCAAGCTCTGTGACGTAATCTTCATCTTTTAATTTGGATATTTCTTCTTTTAAATCCGTTTGCTTTGTCTTTAAATTCTTCAGTTCTTTTTCAAGCTGTTCTTTCTTTTCTTCTTTTGCACTAAGGGAAGATGTTTGGCTCCATACAGAGCTTGCCAGTACAATTGCTGTCAGAAATACGAGGGCGCCGAATACAGTCAACCGTCTGTACAGCCCTTTTCTTCTTCTTTTCTTCAGCTGATTTTGCCGCTCTACTTTTTCTTTATAGTCGTTTTGTATTTCAGTTATCGTTCGTTCCCTGGAAAAATTCAAATCAGACGGTCCTCCTTTCATCTCTTCAAAAAACGTGTAATGGTCGTTCTTATGGTTACCAATAGTTTCTTCTTCTTTTTTAGAAATCCTGCACCTTTTTGAAAATATCGTCTGAAAGTTAGACGCAGTTTTTCAGGAAGAAGTTTCATACATTGTTTAACGATAAAGCGGATCGGAAAACACAGAACCATGACTATTTTATAAAGACATAACAAGAGAAAACCGATCAGGCGGTATGTTCTCTGAAAGAGAAACGTGACCAGCCAGATGATGACTCCGCATGTCCACACAATAGGACGAAATAACACGTGCTGAATGAGCTTTTTTAAGAATTGATAAACAGAAACAACAAGATAAATGACGAATTTCAGTATTTTTATATAGATTCGTTTGCAAAGGCTTTGATACGTCGCAACGCCCAGCAGAACCGCCAAAAAAATGTACAGCCTGAATTCTCCCTCATTTACATGAAGCAAGACATAAAAGAAGAGCAGCCCCTGCAAAATCCAGAAAAGAATATCATGAATAAATAAAAGCCACCTGGCTGTTCTGGCACGAATGACAAAGAGCCTGTACGTATCAAGCGACGCGCCAAGCCAGAGGCCCATACCGGACATCGCCAGCATTGTATAGAATTGTGTCGTCAGCGTCATTTAAACAACTTGCTAAAAAACCCTTTAGCTTTATCCCCTTGTTGCTCGTCTAAATACACTAAATCAAATACCCTGCCTTTGATCGAAACAATCCCTTTTTCTACATCAAGATTTTTCATTTGAAGGTTTTCGCCTCTGACTGAGAGCATTCCCATCACTGTTTCCAGCAGGAATTCTTCGTTATCAAAGCTTTCAACTTGCTTAACCCCAGAAATATCTAAATGTTTCCGGCCTTTCATTGTCACATCGTGCTGTTCCGGAACAGAAGAAGAACCTTTTTGTTCATAATATGAATTCATCTATTCAGCCCCCATATCCTCGATACTTTTAGCATTATTACTGCATTGTATGAGGGCGGGGATTCTTTTAGAACAAGCCTATTCGCCGAGTTTTTCTTCCTTTAGCACCGTATACATGTTTGCGGCTTCTTCTTTTTTCGTCGTGTCTTTGAGCTCATTCACTTGTACCGTTACAAGCTTTTGGCCGAAGCGGACCGTTAATTCATCTCCAGGTTTTACGTCTGAGCTTGCTTTAGCCTGATTTCCGTTAATGGAGATTCTGCCTTGATCAGCTACTTCCTTCGCTAGTGTACGTCGTTTAATCAGCCGTGATACTTTTAAAAATTTATCTAATCTCATATTATGATCTCCTCTCAGTTTCTTTTGCTTCATTCCACAGGTTGTCCATGTCCTCAAGAGACATATTAGCCAGCTCGATTCCCTTTTCCTTCGCTGTTTGCTCAATATAAGAGAAACGTCTCCGGAATTTATCGTTTGTCATCGCCAATGCTTCCTCCGGTTCTATTTTGTAGAAGCGGGCTACATTTACCAAGGCGAAGAGAACGTCGCCAAATTCGGCCTTGAGATTGTGTTCATGAGAGTCTTCAGAAACCTCCGAAGAAAATTCCTCCATCTCCTCATTCACCTTTTCCCAAATATCACTCACATCTTCCCAGTCAAAACCGACTTTTGCCGCTTTTTTCTGAAGTTTAGCAGCTTTAGAAAGAGCAGGAAGGGTTTTCGGGACGTTGTCTAACAAGGATTCTTCAGATGTATGTTTTTCGGCTTTTTTAATATCTTCCCAATTTGCCAAAACATCGTTTTCATCCTGAACCTTAACATCTTTAAACACATGGGGATGTCTTCGGACCATTTTTTCACTGATCCATTTAATCACATCATCTATTGTGAAATAACCTTCATCTTCACCGATTTGCGCGTGAAGCAGGACCTGAAGCAAAACGTCGCCAAGCTCTTCGATCATATGGTCTGTGTCTTCTTCGTCAATTGCTTCGAGAAGTTCATAACACTCTTCAATCATGTATTGTTTTAATGACTGATGAGTCTGCTTTTTATCCCACGGACAGCCGTTAGGCCCGCGAAGCTCTCTGATGATGCGCCGAAACGCGGAGAACTCCCGGTACAGCAGCTTCTCTTCTTTAATCGGCGGAATATACACACTTGTTAAGTTATTCATGGCGACATTGCGGTCCAGTTCAAATAAAGGCACTCTCCGAATATCCTCATCGCGGCTTCCGGCTGCCGTTACAATCACAACTTCATAATCATCCGGCAGCTTCTCCATTAATGTCAGCTTCACTTCGGATGCAGTCATTTGGTCGTAAACCTGACAAATGATCAGGTGGTGTCTGAGCTCAAGCTCATCCGCGCTCAATGTGCCGGCATCCACAAATTGAAAGCCTTCAATGGGATCAATTTGCAAGGCATTAAAAGTGGCATCAAGAAAACTTTGTCCTCCCGCGACTTTCACCTGAATGTTTTTTTCTTCCTGCCGCTCCGTCAGCAGCTGTACTGTTTTTTCTGCTACAAATGGATGCCCCGGAACCGCATAAACAACGTCCTGATGCTTCGCTTCTTCAAAGAGAATGTCAGCAATTTCTTCGTATACCGCATCAAACTGGTCGTGCTTCTCATATATATCATCAAAATAACGAATGTTCTTCGTTTCGCTTTCTAGCTCCTGAATTAAAGGGTGGTCTTTTGTTCTGATAAACAGAGTGTCCGCCTTTGTCAGCAGCTTATGTATGCCAATTGTCAACTGGTCCATGTCTCCGGCGCCAAGCCCGACGACTGTAATGTTACCTGCCATTTTGTTCTCTCCTTCTTGTGAGTTTGCTTAACTTGCTGCCAAAAGGCACACTGTTGAGCTCTTCATCCGTAAATATTCCCAATTTCATCATACAATAAATAAACACCGCGCCTCCAATGGCGACAGCAGAAACACTTTCAACCGCCGCATATCCTCTTCCTTCCGCATCAAACAGAAAAGACCAAAGGCGTAAATAAGCAAGCAAGACAGCTGACATCAATAAAGCGGACCCAATAATCGGAAGCATAACGCCTCTCAGCTTGTCCAGCCATTCTTTTTGCCGCAGGCGATATAAATTAAGGCCGGCGACAGCCGCAAAGGTAGCCGCTGTCGCAAATGAAGCCCCTTCAATTCCATAACGCGGAACCAAAAAGGTATTTAACACCCATTTCACAGCCACGCCTGCGCCTACCGCTATTGCAGGAAACACCGTGTTTCCCGTTCCCTGTAAGACAGCAGCAGCCGTGACCGCCAAGGACGCAAACAAAATGGAGCAGCTAAATATCTGTAACGCAGCTGTTCCTTCACCATTTTGAAACAGCATAATGTTGACCGGCTTGAGGATGCAGATGAGACCGGCAGACGCCGCAACGCCAATCGCAAGACACAGCTTTAAGGAAGACGTCACTCTTTGTTTCATCACCAGCATCTGATTGTCCTTTACCGCCTTTGAAATCAACGGTACGAGTGAGGTCCCGATGCTCATTGCGAAAACAGAACCGAGCTGCAAAAGAGGCTGCCCCCGGTCATAAATTCCTTTCAGCCGCTTTGCCTCTTCACTCACCTCACCGCCAGACAGCAAAGAATATAAATTCAGCGCATCGACAAGCTGAATAAACAAAAGCAGCAGGCTGCTGACACAGATTGTTACTGAATATAAAAGCAGTTTCTTAATCAATTGATTTGTTGTAATGTGATTTTCTTTTTCTATTTCCGCTTTTTCAGGCTTTTTCGTTTTGAACCAAAAAAAGACGAGTATGATAAGCGCAATCAAACTTCCGGCAAGAGAACCGGAAGCAGCTGCCGCTCCCGCAGTATAAAGCGAGGCACCCTTTTTGATGAGCCAAAATGATAACCCTAAAAGCACCGCTACCCGCAGAAACTGTTCCATGATTTGCGATAAAGCGGATGGCAGCATATTGTGCCTCCCTTGAAAAACGCCTCTGAGCAGCGCGACAAATGGAAACAGAAGAAACGCATAGGCAGTTACTTGTATTAACTGGGCGAGATGCGAATCACCCATAAACAGAGCGATCGGAACAGCCCCCATATATAAACACAGAAATAAAAAAACACCTATTACCGATAAAACCAGCGCTGAAATTTTCATTATGGTGTTATGGCTTTTTTCACTATAATCATTCATCAGTTTAGAAATAATCACCGGAAATCCTGATGTTGAAAGCATGACGGCAATACCGAGAAAAGGGTATACCTGCTGATATATATAAAATCCAACGTCGCCGACAATGTTTTGAAATGGGACTCTGTAAACGGCGCTTAATATTTTTGAAATAACGCCTGCCAGAATTAAAACAAAAGCCCCCTGCCACATCCAATGCCGTTTGACGCGTATTGAATCATCCATCCAAAAGCTCCTTCCCAACGTCAGGGGCCATGCAGAGTGTGCAATGACCTTGGTACAAATAAAAACGAGGTTATTATACCATATCCCAACCCTTGGAATCCTTTTTCGGCCTGCACAAAAAAGAACAGCGTCCCAAGGAGAGCTGTTCTTTCTATACCTATTTTGATAATTGTAATAAGACCTACTGTTCCATTTGACGAGCCAAAAACCCAGCTGCTGTTTCAACGGCTTTATGCTCAACTTCGCCCATCGCCTGATCCTTTGAAAAAATCACGACCGCACCTATCGGGTCGCCATTCGCCACAATCGGACCGACAGTATACGAACTCATATCTTCATCTATGCCATTCACAAGCTGCACGGATTTTGCGTCGCTCTCAAGCACGGAACTTCTCTGATCCATTGTTTTTTCCAGCATTTCGCTGATCGGCTTGTTTAAGTAGTCTTTTTTGGAACTTCCGGAGACGGCAATGTAGACATCACGGTCACAGATAAGCACTGAATGGCCAAGACTGTCATAAAGCGCGTCTGCATACTCCTTTGCAAAGTCTCCAAGCTCACTTATCGGAGAGTATTTTTTCAAAATGACTTCTCCGTCACGATCTACAAAAATCTCAAGCGGATCGCCCTCCCTGATTCTCAGCGTTCTGCGAATTTCTTTAGGAATCACGACCCGTCCTAAGTCATCAATACGACGTACGATACCGGTTGCTTTCATCTCTGGTGCCTCTCTTTCATTTGATGGTTATACAATGTGGGAAAGACCTAAAGCAGTTACTTTATGTACCTTCCGCCTCGCTTGAAATTAGTATCCGTCACATCAAATGTAATATACACCAGAGAGTAACAAAATTTACGTTGATGAAATGGTTTGTTTTTTCACATCTTTAAGGCCCTTCAGCATGCCCAGCACGGTTTCGAGCCATTCATCCGCAGCCTTGCCTTTCGTTTGAACGGAAATTTTGAGTTTTTTCCCTTCCATTCCCAGTCCGATTTGTCTGCCGTATTTGTTGCCAAGCTCAAACAGTTTCTGGCCGTCAATATCAGCACTAGCCTCTTCAGAAATGGTCAGCCTGACTGCATCTTTATCTTGCTTAATCAATTCGACCCGTTCATTTTTCGCATAAACCTTCATTTCAGCTACGGTAAACAAGTATTCAACTTCTTTTGGATAATTTCCAAACCTGTCAATCATCTCATCTTGAAGTTCATTTTTCTCTTCAATTGAAGCCACGGATCTGAAGCGTTTATACATATCAATTTTCTGTTTGCCGTCTTGAATGTAAGTTTCCGGAATGTACGCATCAAGCTCAAGATCAATTTCTGTTTCAAAATGCTCCGTTTTCGCTGTATCGCCTTTTCGCTCTTCTATGGCCTCTTTGAGCATTTGCGAATAGAGGTCAAATCCGACCGAATCGATAAAGCCGTGCTGCTGAGCGCCAAGAAGGTTTCCGGCTCCGCGAATCGTTAAGTCGCGCATGGCGATTTTAAAACCAGATCCCAGCTCTGTAAATTCTTTAATCGCCTGCAGTCTTTTTTCAGCTACTTCAGTAAGCACTTTATCCCGGCGATACGTGAAATACGCATACGCTACACGGTTAGAACGGCCGACACGTCCACGCAGCTGATAAAGCTGGGAAAGACCCATCTTATCGGCGTCAAACACGATCAGCGTATTCACGTTTGGAATATCTACACCCGTTTCAATGATTGTTGTGCTGACAAGAACGTCTGATTCCCCTTCCAGGAAACTCAGCATGACAGCTTCTAATTCATTTTCTGTCATTTTCCCGTGGGCATACGCAACCTTCGCGTCAGGGACAAGCATCGAAATCTCATCTGCTTTCCGTTCGATATCCTCTACCCTGTTGTATAAGAAATAGACTTGGCCACCGCGCGCAAGTTCGCGCTCAATCGCCTCTCTGACAAGGGCACCATTGTATTCCACAACATACGTCTGTACAGGGAAGCGGTTTTCCGGCGGCGTCTCGATCACCGAGAGATCCCTTACGCCAAGCATAGACATATGCAGCGTACGCGGAATCGGTGTCGCTGTTAATGTTAATACATCGACATTGGCTTTAATCTGTTTGATCTTTTCTTTATGGGTGACACCAAAACGCTGCTCCTCATCAATGATGAGCAGCCCTAAGTCTTTATAAACAACATCTTTTGATAACAGTCGGTGAGTCCCAATGACGATATCAACCGTTCCGTTTTTCAATCCTTTGATCGTTTCGTTTGCTTCTTTTCTTGTTCTGAATCGGCTAAGCAGGCCGATATTCATCGGGTAGTCCTGAAAGCGCTCTGTAATGGTCTCATAGTGCTGCTGAGCCAAAATGGTTGTCGGGACAAGCAGCGCGACCTGTTTTCCATCAGCGATTGCCTTAAACGCCGCACGGATGGCAACCTCTGTTTTTCCGTACCCTACGTCTCCGCAAAGCAGTCGATCCATCGGTCGCTCTCTTTCCATGTCTTTTTTGATTTCGTGAATAGAGCGGAGCTGATCCTCTGTCTCTTGATAAGGGAACGCCGATTCAAATTCACGCTGCATTTCATGATCGGGAGAAAACGCGTAGCCCTTGCTCGCTTCCCTTTCGGCATATAGTTTAATTAAGTCATCAGCGATGTCTTGAACGGATGTTTCTACTTTTTTCTTAACCCGCTTCCATTCGCTGCCGCCTAACTTATACAGCTTCGGTTCTTTTCCTTCAGAGCCGACATACTTCTGTACCTGGTCAATTTGTTCAACCGGCACATAAAGCTTGTCGCTTCCCTGATAGTGAATGTTCAAATAGTCTTTGTGAATTCCATTGATCTCAAGGGTTTCGATCCCTAAATACTTTCCGATCCCGTGATTAATATGAACGACATAATCACCAATTTGAAGCTCGGAATAGCTCTTGATGCGCTCTGCATTCGTAAGCTTCTGTTTTCGAGGCTTCTTTTTCACGCGGTTTTTAAACAATTCTTCTTCAGTAATGACAGCAAGCTTCATTAACGGCAGCTCAAATCCTGATTGAAGCTCGCCTTCCATGATATAAACCTGTCCCTGAACAAGCGCCTTTTTGCTGTCAGTCATCGCCGCTTCGATTTCATAATCGGCCAAAACAGAAGACAGTCTTTGTGTACGTTCCTTATTTGCTCCCAAAAACACAACGGTAAAGTTTGATTTTTTAAACCGCTCCATTTCACCGGCAAGAACATTCATTTGCCCGTGGAAGCTCTGCATTTGTCTGCTGGATACATTTACGATATTTTGCGGGCTCTTATGCTGAACATGGCGTAAAAACAAGGAATAGTACAGCAAAGGCCGTCTTTGTTCAGCAGCTATTTTTTGGAAGCTGAATGACAAACTGATGTCATGCAAAATCTTCCCTTCCTCCAGCAGATTTGTGACAAACTCCGCTTCTTCCTTTTGAAGCTGCTCTTCCATTTCATGAATCCGGCTGACTTCGTCCAAAATAAGAAGTGTGTTATCAGGTGTATAATCTAGCAAACTAGCAGGTTTTTCATAAAAATATGAAAGGTACTTCACCAGTTCTTGATCTGTCTGGCCTTCAGATAAACGTTCTTTATCATGAGAAATATTCATATGCAGGATTTCTTTTTGCTTGTCGAGCTTTAATTTTTTCAAGCTGTCGGCAAGGCCTTTATCCATCTTCTCTATAGCACGTGCTTTTTCTTCAGCTCTGATAATCAGTTCCTTTGCCGGACCAATACTGATGGAGGTCAAGGTTTCAATTGACCGCTGATCATCGGAGTTAAAGCTGCGGATGGAATCAACCTCGGTGTCGAATAATTCGATTCTGACCGGATGCTCAGAGGTCAGCGGATAAATGTCGATAATTCCGCCGCGAATACTGAATTCACCGGGTGCAGAAACCATATCAGATCGCTCGTATCCCACCTCTACCAGTCGGGATGCCAGCTGATCCGGTTCGATATCATGACCCACCTGAATGAGCATTTGGCTGTTTTTCCACACCTCTACCGGCGGCAGCATTCTTCTGACAGCCGCTACTGGAGCAACAACTATAGGCGTTTCTCCGTTTGTTAATCTATTAATGACATCTAAGCGCTGCGCCCGCAGTTCAGGGCTAGCCACCGCGATTTCTGATGATATGAGTTCATTGACGGGGTATAGAAGGACAGACCGATCCCCAAGAAGTGAAGTCAGATCATCCGTTACTTTCTGAGCTTGGTATAAATTATGGGTGATTAGAAAGATAGGCTTATTTGTTTCATTAGCCAGAGCAGAAGTGAAAACAGAACGCGCGGAACCTGAAAGACCCGCGAGCAGTTGTTCCTTCAGCCCCTCGTTTAAACCGTTGACGATGGATTTGAAGTCATCGCTTTCTTTAATAAAGGTTTGAATGTTGTCCATATGGCCCCTCCTCTCTGTTTTCTGCAAGAACAGAAAAACGCTTTGGTCTAGTGTCTACACCAAAGCTTTTTATTGAATAAATGTGTGATGTTCGTGGTAATGCGGATTTCGTTCGAGCGCCTCTTGGCAATCTTCACATATTGTAAGAACATGGACATCTCCATTGTCTTTATATGAAATCATATCGTTTCTTTCCTCGTTTGTTAAGTGCTCAAATCCAAGTGAGTTTGTCGATACCATGTAAGATTCCAGACTTCCAACTTTTACTCCGCAATGACGACAATAATAATGCAAAGCCATACAAGGGACCCTCCTGATGAAAAAGTCATTTTGGTGTAGTATGGGCTTTGATTATGTATTTTATACCTTCGCGTTGAATTCGTTCATAACCTCTAAAAACGGTTTGCTGAGAGAAGCCTCACAAGCCTTAACGGACTTTTCAATCGCTTCCTCAATTGCTGGTGTTTCATCCTTTGTAAACGCGCCTAAAACATAATCAACCACCTTCATGCCGTTCACTGGCCGCCCGATTCCGATACGGATGCGATCAAACTCAGGCGTTCCGAGATGCTGGATCAGTGATTTGATACCATTATGCCCGCCGGCACTGCCTTTCGTTCTTAGACGGATCTTGCCAGTCGGAAGATCCAGGTCATCGTAAATGACTTTTAAATCTTCGTTGTCTACATCATAATAATCCATTAAAGGCCGCAAACATTCTCCTGATAAATTCATATATGTAAGCGGTTTAACAAGTAGAACCTTTTTGCCGGAAACAAATCCTGTTCCGTATAATCCGTTAAATTTGCTCTGGTTCAGCTCAATGTTCCATTCCTTCGAAAGCTGGTCTATTGCCATAAATCCGACATTATGCCTTGTATTTTCATAGTTCTTTCCCGGGTTTCCGAGGCCAGCAATTACAAGCATGGCAAATCCTCCCTTAGTCACATAAGCTCCCGCTCTAACACGGGCTATAATTCTTCTCATTCTAGCACAAAAGACGTAACCGCGGGAGGGTTACGCCTTAAGCTATTATTGATCTTCGTTTTCACCTTCAGGCTGAGCATCGGCAGTTTCCTCTGCGTCTGTTTCTGCAGCATCCTGCTGCTGCGGAGGAAGAATAGAAGCCACAACTTCATCTGATTCGTGATTATAGGAGTAATCACCGCCGGCAGGCAAGTCCTCAATCGTGAGTACATCATTAACATCAAGACCAGAAATGTCTGCCTCGATCGATTGCGGAATTGCTTTTGGCTTCGCCTTCACGGTTAGAGCGTAAAGCGGCTGTTGCAATACGCCTCCATTTTTCACTCCAATTGCTTCTCCGGTCAGATGAATCGGCACTTCCACTTCAATTTCTTCACTCATATTGACTACTTGGAAGTCAGCATGAGTGACCTCATTTTTCAGCGGGTCCGTTTGCAGCTCTGTTACCATGACAGCGTGCTTCTCTCCGTTGACGTCGAGTGTAATGACTGTATTCTTGCCTTCATCCCTCAGTGTTTTGATAAGTTCCACACTGTCTAATGATACAGGTTTGTTTCCCGTGTCTTTCCCGTATATGATACCTGGAACATGTCCTGAAGTACGGATATCCCGAAGAGACGAACGGGTGAAACCTGTTCTTTCTTTTGCCGTTAACGTTGCCATATTCAGCACCATCCTATTATCGTTTTATTGTCCTATTAGAAACAATACCCAAAACGATAAAGGTTTAAACCTTTCAAAATCGGTTTAGCTGAAAAGGTAGCTGACAGATTGCTGCTCATGAACGCGAATAATCGCTTCAGCCAGAAGCGGTCCGACTGAAAGCTGCTTAAACCGTTCAATTTTCTTTTCTTCAGGAAGCTTGATGCTGTTTGTCACAACAAGCTCTTTAATTGTTGAGTTATTAATCCGTTCAACAGCAGGTCCTGATAGAACAGGATGTGTACAGCATGCATAAACTTCTTTTGCTCCGTTTTCAACAAGCGCATTAGCTGCAAGTGTAATGGTGCCGGCAGTATCAATGATATCATCGATAAGGATAGCGGTCTTCCCTTCGATATGACCTACAATATTCATGACTTCTGCCACATTCGGTCTCGGACGGCGCTTATCAATGATCGCAATCGGCGCTTTTAGTCTGTCAGCCAGTTTGCGGGCACGTGTCACACCGCCGTGGTCTGGTGAAACAATGACGATATCTTCAAGGTTTTTGCCTTCAAAATATTCTCCTAAAATCGGAACACCCATTAAGTGGTCAATCGGTATATCAAAGAATCCTTGAATTTGCGGCGCGTGCAGATCAAGCGCAATGACACGAGTGGCACCGGCAGTTTCAAGCAGATTTGCGAAAAGCTTTGCTGTGATTGGCTCACGGGATCTAGCTTTTCTGTCTTGACGCGCATAACCGTAATAAGGAATAACAATGTTAATGGTTTTTGCAGAAGCGCGTTTCAACGCATCTACCATAATCAACAGTTCCATAATATGCTCGTTAACGGGGTCACTTGTAGACTGGATGATGTAACAGTCACATCCGCGAATACTTTCTTCGATATTAATTTGGACTTCCCCGTCACTAAATCTTGTGACAGAACACTTCCCTAATTGAACTCCAACTATATCTGCGATTTCTTTTGCAAGCTCTGGATTAGAATTCAAAGAAAAAATCTTTAAATTCTTATCTCCGTATTGATTAGACATGGATAAACCTCCGAATTTAGGATTATTTTTTATGAATATTTTTCACATAATCGTCTTTATTTACTTGTCTCGCTCTGGCAATAGCAAGTGCTTTTCCAGGTACATCTTCCGTAACAGTTGAGCCTGCCGCTACATAAGCGCCTTCTCCGACTGTGACAGGGGCAACCAAATTGGAGTTGCAGCCGATAAATGCGCCGTCTTCAATTTTCGTCAAATATTTATTCTTTCCATCATAATTGACAGTAATTGAACCGCAGCCCAAGTTGACGTCTGTGCCTACTTCGGCATCCCCGACATAGCTTAAATGAGAAGCCTTGCTTCGGTCTCCGAATTGCGTCTTTTTGATTTCAACAAAATTCCCGATCTTCACTTCATTCCCGATGACAGAATCAGGCCTGATGTGAGCAAAAGGTCCTATGTTTACATCATTCCCCACTTTACTGTGATTGACTACCGATTGTTTAATCACAGTACGGCTGCCAATTGAACTATTCATAATTTCAGTATGAGGGCCGATAATCGTATCTTCTCCGATTTGCACCTCACCTTTAATCACAGTTCCGGGATAAATCACAGTATCGCTTCCGATGACAGCTTCAGGAGAAATATACGTATTCATCGGGTCAATCAGCGTAACGCCATTTTGCATATGCCGTTTATTAATCCGCTCTTTCATATACAATTCAGCCTGAGAAAGAGCAACTCTATCATTAACTCCGAGCGTTTCTTGGAAGTTACCAGTCTGGTAAGCGGCAACAGTTTCGCCTTCATTTTTGAGGATCTCTATCACATCCGGCAAATAATACTCGCCTTGAACATTATCGTTCGATACTTGGTCAATGGCCCGGAATAGAGCTTCATTATCAAAACAATACGTTCCAGTATTGATTTCAGTCACAAGACGTTCTTCCTCTGAAGCGTCCTTGTGCTCCACGATTTTTTGAACCGCTCCGCTCTCACCGCGAATAATTCGGCCGTATCCAGTGGGATCTTCTGCGACTGCAGTCAAGATCGTAGCTTTTGCTTCTTTTTGTGTATGTTCTTTCAGCATCGCTTCCATTGTCTCCGCTGTTAAAAGCGGCGTATCTCCGCAAATGACAATCGTTACACCTTTTTCGTCAGCAAGAAATGGCTGTGCCTGTTTTACAGCATGAGCAGTGCCAAGCTGTTCTGCTTGAAGCGCATACTCGCTTTTATCACCAAGCTGCTTTTTCACTTCTTCCGCACCATGTCCGACAATCGTGACAAGCTTCGTTAAAGATAACTTTAAGGCTTCGTCTACGACGTGCTCTACCATAGGCTTACCGCAAACTGGATGAAGGACTTTGTAAAGCTTTGATTTCATTCTCGTTCCTTGTCCAGCCGCTAAAACAACTGCAAACCGCTTATCCATTTAATGGCCTCCAATATCCCTTTTATCCATAGAAAAATATATCCTAAATATCAGTTGATTTCAAGGAGACTTCATGAAGTGCAAGAATTTTCTATGGGTGCATTTTAGTTTGAAAAATCAGAATTAAAAAAGGACTGCCGGAAAAAGGCTTGTCTCAGCCCTATCAGCAGTCCTTGCTTTTTGGTTATTTTTTAAGAAGCTCCAGCTTCTTCGAATTCTAATGCTTCAGTGTCACCCAGACGATGATACTCATTTAACACGGCATCTTGAATCTTTCCTCGCGTGCTTGAATTAATAGGATGAGCAATATCGCGGAACTCTCCATCAGGGGTGCGTTTACTCGGCATCGCAACGAAAAGACCATTGTTTCCATCAATCACACGAATATCATGAACAACAAATTCGTGATCCAGCGTGATGGATGCAATCGCTCTCATGCGACCATCGGTATTCACGCGGCGTAATCTTACGTCAGTAACTTCCACAGTAGTTCACCACCTTTTCCCTATATAAAAGCATTAGTTTATCAATTCCACGATTTTTCCTGAATTCCTGCTGTTTTTAAAAATATTTTTTGAAAAAATAGGATATAAATACACAATTAGGTCATAACGCTTTTATTTTGGGCATAAGGTAAATAAAAAAGTGATTCCGAGTTTACCCAGAATCACTTTTCTTATTATTTTACTAACGCAATCACTTCGATTTCGACTAATGCATCCTTTGGAAGTCTCGCAACTTCAACGCAAGATCTCGCCGGTTTGTGCGTGTCAAAATATTGTCCGTACACTTCGTTCACTTCCGCAAACTGTTCCATGTCCGCGATAAATACAGTTGCCTTTACAACGGTTTCAAAAGAAGCACCCGCTTCTTCCAACACCGCTTTTAAGTTGCTGAATACTTGATGCGTCTGCTCCTTAATATCACCGTTTACCATCTCACCTGAAGGCGTCAAAGGAATTTGGCCTGAGCTGTAAAACATATTATTGACGATGATCCCTTGTGAGTAAGGTCCAATTGCCGCTGGGGCATGTTTTGTGTGGATTGCTTTTGTCATGATTCCGTCTCTCCATTCTTCAAAAGATTGTCTTTAAAAAAACGCAGAAAATTGCCATTCTGAATTTCAATGGACTTATCTTTCATGTTGATCGTTGAAAGAGTTAGAAGTGACATATATTCATCAACAAGACGTTCATCTACTCCTTCGGCTTCGACCAAGACGCCGATCCCCGCGACATTCGCATTAAACTCATCCAACAGGTTAATCATACCATTAATTGTGCCGCCTGCTTTCATAAAGTCATCAATAATGAGTACGTTTGAACCCGTTTTCATGCTTCTTTTTGCAAGTGACATCGTTTGAATGCGGTTTGAGGAGCCTGACACGTAATTAATGCTAACCGTGGAGCCCTCCGTTACCTTGTTATCCTTGCGCACAATGACGACAGGCACATTCAGATAACTCGCAGCTGCATACGCAAGAGGGATGCCTTTCGTGGCAACGGTCATGACAACGTCAATTTCACGGTCCGCAAATACAGAAGCAAACAGCTTTCCAACCTTGGAGAGAACAGATGGCTTTCCTAAGATATCCGTTAAATACACATAACCGCCCGGAAGGATACGCTCAGGATTTGCCAATGACTGTCCAAGGGTCTGAACGAACTCTTCAGCTTCAGCCTGCTTCATTTTCGGAATATATTTGACACCTCCGGCAGCACCGGGAACAGTAAGCAAGGTACCAATCCCCTGCTGCTCAAAGGTTTGCTTTATAATTGTTAAATCTTCACTGATCGATGATTTTGCAGATTCATACCGCTCAGAAAAAAAGGTTAACGGTATTAACTCGTGCGGATGGGTTAACAAATAATTTGTTAAGTCCACCAATCTGCCGCTGCGACGAAACTTCATGAACTTACCCCCAAAATCCGAATATTTTAAGATCAATATAACTTAACATACGGATTTAATCAAGAGCGTTCTGTTCGCCGATCATTCTCACTGCATATACCTGATCGCAGAAACCTCTTAACCCGTTATAAATCCTCTGTACCTTAGACTCATACTGAACCAGTCCAAACACAGTCGGACCGCTTCCGCTCATTAACACAGCATCTGCACCAAAGCGTTTCATCTGGTTTTTGATCATCGCGACTTCAGGATGCATATCAAGCGTTACAGACTCCAACACATTGCCTAAACGGCTGCACATCTTTTGAAAGCTCTTTTCCTCAATCGCGTCAATCATGCCGTTTACATCCGGGTGTTCCATCTCATCAAGCTTCAGCTGTCTGTAGACCTCGGCCGTGGAAACGCCGATTGTCGGCTTCGCCAAAATGACCCAGCAATGCGGAGGCGGGCTGATGTGTTTGATCTTTTCACCGCGTCCGGTAGCAAGCGCAGTTCCGCCATAGACGCAAAACGAGACGTCTGAGCCAATTTCCGCTCCCAGCTCCGCCAGCGTTTCTGCAGAAAGATTTAAATTCCACAGTCTGTTCAGTCCTCTGAGCGTTGCCGCCGCATCACTGCTTCCGCCAGCAAGGCCGGCAGCCACCGGGATCACCTTAGTGATCATAATGGAAACTCCCTTTTTCACGTTGTATCTGTCTTTGACGAGCTTGGCAGCCTGATAAGCTAAGTTTCTTTGGTCATCGGGCACAAAGCGGTTGTGGGATGAAACCCTCACTACATCTTCTGCCAGCTCCGTCAATTCAATCCGATCCGCTAAATCAATTGTCGTCATAATCATTTCGACTTCATGATAACCATCCGGGCGTTTTCGGGTAACGTCGAGTGACAGATTGATCTTGGCTGGCGCTTTTTCTAAAATACGCATAGCTTTCACCTACTTCTCCATCTAAACATAAGTATGAACATTGTATCACATTTGAAGTACGGGATGAACATATCCATATTGGAGCTATTATGTATTTACATCCAAAATCAAAAACCGGGGAACCATACGTCCCCCGGGTCACATTCCTTATCGGTTATTCTGATTCTGAGCCATTTGCTGTTCGGCGATTTCAATTGCCCGTTTTACCATGTTTCCGGCATCGCGGGCACGAATGCCGCCCCAACCTTCATTTTTTACAGTGTCGTAAAAACCAAGGTCCTTAGCCAGCTCATATTTAAACTCATCTGACATAACTCCACGACGTCTGCCCAAACGAAACAACCCCTTTTTTTAGAGATGATAACGATTCGTGCACGTCACGATAAAATGTGACCGTTTTTATCTTTTGTTTAATGACAGTGAAAGTATCGAGAGAATTAATGGAAACCAAAAAAAGGCAAAACAAAAAGCAGTAAACAAAAAGTTCACTGCCCGTTAAAATGCTACTGAACTTGCCGCGTCATCATTAAATGTCAGCTCAACAGTCTCAGTCAAAATATCAGCATAACTGTATGAAACTCTTTCAAACGAGTTCTCGTCTTGATCTAGTTGTATCACAAAAACAGCAGGGTACGTCTCAGCTAAAATGCCCGAGCGCTCAATCGTTTTTCGGCGGCCACCGTTTGCTTTTAACGTCAGCCTTTTACCTAAATTTCCATCAAGCGACCTTTTAATATCGGACAACGTCTTCGCCATTGCATCCACCTCACTACATTTATTGTACAACACGAGCCCATTTTTGTCAAATAAAATTTAAATTATATCAACGTTAATAAGACGTTGTCAACAAAATTATTTTGACAAAATTCTATGATTCCTCAAATATTTTCCGCAAGTTTCGGTAAATTATGTATCATTATGCAAAATAAAAACCCCGAATAAATCATCTATCCGGGGTTAATTGGACTTGTAAGGCATTCCGACCCTCAGTACTCCTCTTGTTTCAATGCCTCCAAGTCCTTTCTCTCTTGTCAGTGTATTCCGAAGCACTTCCCATACATTGATTCGTTCCATAAAAGGCGTAAAGCTGATTTTCGCTACGATATATACAGGATCAAGAGCGTGAATGTTTACTCTTGAAGGAGAACTCGCGAAATTCGCCCCCGCTCTTATTAGTGATTCAAAATGGGATTGGCAAGCCCCCGCAAAAATAACAAGCTGATCTAAGTGAGGGATTTTTTTTCGGGCTTTATGAACTGTTTCGACAAAGTGTTTTGAATGTCTGTATGCGCTCAAATCATCAATGCCGCCCTTTTGCTTGGAGTATGCATCATGCCCGGTAATCACCAGGATGTCAGGTCGATATTTGTCGAGCAATTCTTCTATAGAAGCAGACATTTTCTTTTCGTGGCAATGAATGCCGTAAACCGGCACACCGATTTTTTTATAGACACTCAGGCATTTTTTCAAATACGCCTCATCACCGTCCATATGAAGCACCTTGCCCGGCATATGAAAATAATGCTCCTGATGCTGATACTGGCTTGTTGCATAGTACTCCTGTTTCTCTCTCAGCAGTTTATAATCTTGACGGAGCAACTCAAGTGATTCATTCATTCTGCTTTCATCTTTCTTTTTTCGCATCAGCTGCTCATCTTTTTGCACGGCCACCAAATCAGAAAAATACGCATCAGCAATCAGCCTGACTTCGTCACCATGCAAAATGGCGATTGAATTCCCTGTACTTGTTTGCTCTATCCCTATAATGCGAAACAAAACATCCATTTGATAGGATTTTCTGGCTACCATATCCCCTATTTGAAATTGCACGTTCCTCACTCCACACATAGACTAAGCCTCATCATGAAAGAAAGAGCCTTGAGAAAAGCGCCTTTTTTCGCTGAGTGCAAGTTTTTCTAATCATTGGATTTTAAGGTCCTTCTCTAGCCTATGTAGCGGCAGTCCATCTGGTGCGAAAACAAAAAGCCCTTTTAAAAAAGGGCTTTGTACAATCCGTTAGACAGCGCGGCGAACTCCTCAATAGACAAGGATTCACCTCTGCGCTTGCCGTCAATATTCGTTTCTTCCAGCACTTGCTCGATCGTTGGTTTTTTTGCTTTTCCATCAGGCAGATTGTTCACTAAGTTATTAAGCAATGTTTTACGGCGCTGAGCAAAACTCGCCTTAATTAACTGAAAGAAAAAGGCTTCGTTTTCTACATCCACTGCCGGGCCGTCGCGGCGAATCAGCCGAATGACTGCTGAATCTACATTAGGCTGAGGAACAAATACCGTTTTCGGAACGATCATCACCGTTTTGGCCTCTGTATAAAATTGCACAGCAATAGAAAGTGAACCGTATTCCTTAGATGAAGGATCAGCTGCCATACGTTCGGCCACTTCCTTTTGCAGCATAACGACAATCCCCTTCAGCGGGAGATTTTCTTCAAGCAGCTTCATGATAATCGGCGTTGTCACATAATAAGGAAGGTTGGCTACAACCATCACCTCATCACAGTCCTTAAATTGCTCTTCAATGACCGATTTGACGTCAGCCTTAAGCACATCTTGATGAATGACAGTGACATTGTCATAAGGGGAGAGCGTGTCTTTAAGGATCGGCAATAAACGCTGATCAATTTCAAATGCCACGACCTTTTTCGCCCGCTTGGCCAACTGTTCAGTCAAAGCCCCGATTCCCGGGCCGATTTCAATGACACCGGTTTTCTCTGTCACTTCGGCGTGGTCGACAATTCTGTCTAAAATGTTCGTATCGATTAAGAAATTCTGTCCCAAACTCTTTTTAAAAGAAAAACCGTATTTCTTCAGTATCTCTTTCGTTCTAATCGGTGTCGCAATATCTTTATTCATTCTGTTCCTCCCGCATGACGGTATCGAGCGCACTCATAAAATCACTTTTTTTAATTTGAAACATTTGCAGCCGTTTTTGAAGCTGTTTGCCATTTGTATATCCGATTTTCAGCAAATCACCAAGACGTTCACGGCGGCGTTTTGCTTCAGATCCGCCAATCAGCCCGGCGTGAATCAGGTCTTCCGCAGAAATTTCACTCGGCTGTGCTTCCATTTCTTCGTGCACGTTTTCTAAACATGCCCTGATGCTTTCAATCGATGCGTGTTCTACGCCAATTCCCCGTTTGTTCTTAGGTTTCGCAAGATGCTTTGGCAAAAATGCATGCTTACAGCCAGGTACAGCCTCGGAAATGGTTTTTCGTATTTTTTCTCCCGGGAAATCCGGATCCGTTAAGATAATGACTCCTCTGGTTTCCTGAGCCAAACGGATTTGTTCAATCACATGGTCACCGATGGCTGAACCATTTGTTTCAATTGTGTCTGCATCAACAGCCAATTTGATGCGGGCCGTATCGTCACGCCCCTCGACCACAATGATTTCTTTAATTTTCATTATTTCCTCCAAGACAAAATAAAAACTTTTGTATATTGATGAAACTTTTTCATATTTCGAGCGTCTAATAAGCAGAAAATACACTTCGTCTATTATAACGAAAAAAACAGAGGGCGCAAAACCCTCTGTATAGATAAGTATATATTAATTCAAGATTTTAATTTTAACTGTTTTATTTCCCCATCGGTAAGCCGATGATTTCTCAGGGAAAAAGACATCTATTTTATTCCCTTTAATCGCTGAACCCGTATCAGCAGCAACGGCGTATCCATATCCTTCAACGTGGACTTTTGAGCCTAGCGGAATGACATTTGGATCTACTGCGATGACTTTTGCATTAGGATTATTTTTCAGATTAACGCCTGTAGCCGTATGCCCTGAACATCCGCTGCAGCTTGCCGTATAAGCCGTAGATGATACTGTCATGACTTTACCGGTTGATTCATTGCTCCGAGACACAACTGGTTTTGAATCGCTAGAAGCACTGACCTTTTCAATCTTCGGACTGCTTTGCTTCGTGCCGATCGCAACCACTTTATCTTTGCTTTGCTCGGCTGTTTCTTCTTTTACAAGCTCTCTGGAAACTTCTTCGCCGTTTTCCTTTACGACTTCATAATGTTTTTTGAGCTTGCCTTCTTTTCCTTTTTGAACGACCTTTTCTTTCCCTTTTTCAAGAGATGCGTCTTCTTGCTTTTTCACATCAAACGCTATTTTCTCTTCAACTACATCGGTGACCTTTTCGATACGAGTTATTGTAATATCAGCCTTTCCTTTCGTTAGCTTTTCGTCTAACGCAGGCTTGATTTTATCTTCGTCTTTTATGTTCATCTTTTGCTGTTTTAAAAAGTCAGCGACCGTAGTCGAAGTCGTCCAGATCTTCTTTTCTTTCCCCGCATCGTTCACAGTGACTTGGAACGCAGGTTCTATGTTAATTTTCATGTCTTTCGAAACTTCTGTATCTATTGCAGGATCAATTTGATCGTGTTCTTTCACATCAACATCTTGTTCGTCCAGTAATGCACCGACCGTTTTTGCTGTTGACCATAATGTCTTTTCTTCCCCGTTTAAAGTAAGCTTCACAGGTTTTGCAGCCTCATACACAACATTCATATCTGCTGTTATCTGTGTCTTTTTAGCAGGTGTGATCTTATCTTCGTCTCTTGTCTTTATATCGAGTGTTTCTAAAAGATCACCGACTGTTTTTGCATGTGTGCGTATATTTTTCTTTTTGCCGTTGATAGAAACTGAGACTGATTGTTTCGTCAGCTCATGAGCTGCGTACGCAGTCCCGCTTCCCGCCAGCAGCAAACAAGCAGCAACCAGAATGACTTTGCTTTTGCTAAGCTTTACGGAAAACAGCTTTTTCATTTTTTGTGTGATGAAAAACGCCTCCTTCTCCTCGGAGAGATTATATAGAGTATCTAAAAGGCTGTCAACCCTCCCTTCTCCTTCTCCCAAAAGCTCAGTGTCTTCTTCATTATCCTGAAATACACTGAGAAACGGAAGAAAGACTTGTCGACAAACCTATCCTATGAGGAGAAGAAAGCATGTAGAACTTTTATGGAAAAACGCCGGAACGGACAAGCTCTTACAAAACCCGCTAGCGTTTTTTGTCAGTTTATACGGAAAAGTCTTTTTGCATTTTCAGTCGTGATTGATGCAATTTCTTCAAAGGTTGTTCCTCTTAATTCAGCAATCTGCTCCGCCACATATTTTACATAGCTTGGCTCATTTCTTTTCCCTCGAAAAGGAGTAGGTGTAAGAAACGGACAGTCAGTTTCAATCAGCAGCCTATCATTCGGAATTTCCTTTACAACTTCCTTCGGTTTCTTCGCATTTTTAAAGGTGACAGGACCGCCAAATGACAAATAAAAATTCATCTTCATACATTCTCTTGCAACTTCGATACTGCCCGTAAAGCAATGCATGATGCCGCCGACTTCGTCTGCGCCTTCCTCTTTCAAAATGGTAACAACATCCTCTGTCGCATCACGGTTGTGAATAATAATAGGAAGATTGACCTCTTTTGCCAAGGCAATTTGTTTTCTGAATACTTCTTTTTGAACATCTTTAGGAGATTTATCCCAATGATAATCAAGGCCCATTTCTCCTATCGCTACCACTTTTTCGTGAGCAGAAAGCTCTTTAATCCAAGCCAAATCTTCCTCTGTCATGTCAATGGCGTCAACCGGGTGCCAGCCGATAGCAGCATAAATAAAATCATATTCCTCAATCATTTCCATCGCCCTGGTAATGGTCGGCCGATCAAAACCGACGACTACAATACGGTCCACTTTTTCAGCTTTCGCCCGCTCAATAACCTCTTCAAGATCTGTATTGTATTGTTCTGCATTTAAATGCGCATGTGTGTCAAATAACATAAATAAAAAAACTCCTTTCTTGTCGAAACACAAAAGGTGTTCGACGAATTGTTACACGTGAAACACCTTTTGTTTATCATTATTTAATTCTTGTGCCTTTCGGTAAGGACTGATCGATGGATACGACTTTTAATACGCCGTCTGCTTCTCCTGCAAGGATCATTCCTTGAGAAAGCTCTCCTCTCAGCTTAACCGGTTTTAGATTTGTTACACATACAAGTTTTGTTCCAATAAGCTGCTCAGGCTTATAATGTTTTGCAATGCCGGATACGACTTGGCGTTTCTCAAAGCCTAGATCAAGCTGGAGCTTCAGTAAGCGGTCTGCTTTTTTCACTGGCTCTGCTTCGATGACCTCTGCCACACGAAGTTCGACATTCATGAACTGATCAATCGTAATTTCAGGTAAACGGTCTACCTCTTGCGGCTCTTCTACTTTTTTCTCTTCTTTAGCTGGTGCTGAGCCCTGCATTTTCCCTTTGATGTACGCAATTTCTTCTTCTGCCTCTAAACGCGGGAATAACGGTTCGCCTTTTTGCACTTTTGTATCTTTAAGCTGGCCGAAAGCAGTAATGCTGTCCCAGGCTTTTAAAGCATCATCCGTGATGCCCAGCTGCTCAAACATTTTTACCGGTGTTTTTGTCAGGAACGGCTGAAGCAGTACGGCTGAAATACGCAATGATTCAGCAAGGTGATACATAACCGACTGCAGTTCTTTTTCTTTTTCAGGATCTTTGGCAAGAACCCATGGAGCCGTTTCGTCAATGTATTTATTTGTACGGCTGATCAACTGCCATAACGTTGAAAGAGCGACCGAAAATTCCATATTTTCCATTGCTTCTTCATATGATTTCACTGTTTCCTCAGCCACAGAAGAAAGCGTTTGGTCAAATTCCGTAACGGCACCTTTGTAAGAACCGATTTGCCCGTCAAAATATTTATTGATCATAGCAACAGTACGATTCAAAAGGTTACCTAAATCATTCGCTAAGTCATAGTTAATCCGTTCAACAAAACCTTCCGGCGTGAAGACACCGTCAGATCCAAACGGCACTTCGCGAAGCAGGTAATAACGAAGTTCATCTAAACCGTAGCGTTCGATGAGTGTGACTGGATCAACAACATTGCCTTTGGATTTCGACATTTTTCCGTCTTTCATCAAAAGCCAGCCATGCGCAAATACTTGCTTCGGCAGCGGAAGATCCAGAGCCATCAGCATAATCGGCCAATAAATGGTATGGAATCGCACAATTTCCTTACCAACTAAATGAACATCGGCAGGCCAATATTTTTGATATAGCTCATCATTTTCTGTATCATAACCGAGTGCTGTTAAATAGTTGCATAGTGCGTCGATCCAAACATACACAACATGTTTTGGATTCTCCGGCACCTTCACACCCCAGTCAAATGTCGTGCGTGAAACAGCTAAATCCTCAAGGCCGGGTTTGATGAAGTTGTTAATCATCTCGTTTTTACGTGACTCCGGCTGAATGAAGGTTGGGTTTTCTTCATAGAATTTTAAAAGACGGTCAGCATATTTCCCCATACGGAAGAAATAGGATTCCTCTTTGATCAATTCGACAGGGTGCCCGCTGTCAGGGCTTTTCCCGCCAATAACCTCACCCTTTTCATTTCGTTCAATATCCACAAGCTGAGTTTCCGTATAAAATGTTTCATCAGGGATACTGTACCAGCCCTCGTATTCATCAAGATAGATGTCCCCGTTATCAAGAAGCTTTTGAAACACCTTTTCTATGACGACTTTATGCCGTTTTTCAGTTGTGCGGATAAAGTCATCGTTTGAGATTTCAAGCTGTTTCCACAGTTTCTGAATATCTGCCGCTGCGCGATCCACATACTCCTGAGGCGTAATGTTTTCCTGTTCAGCTTTTTGCTGGATCTTCTGCCCATGCTCGTCCGTTCCCGTTAAATAGCGGACATCAAAGCCTTTTAATCGTTTGTAGCGAGCCATTGCGTCACCCGCGACTGTCGTATACGCATGGCCGATATGTAATTTTCCGCTCGGATAATAAATCGGTGTTGTAATGTAAAATGTATTGTTTTCTTGCGGCATCTTGAAACCTCCCAATCAGAATGTCAAAAAGCTCCCGCCCAAAGGACGAGAGCGGCGATAAGTGCAAATCATATATGATTACCTATTTTTATATTTATCCTTTATCTATGATACCATCTTAGCCTTTAAGATCAAGGATATATACGTATGCCCCTAAAAAGAATAATTAAAATTAAAAATGTTTAATGAAAATAAAAAAAGTCTGTTCATGTCGAATTTTGTCGTATATAATCTTACCGTATAAAAAACCTTGGTTCGAAAGTCTTGATTTAAAAGGATTTTTCATAGGATAATAGCTTTATTAGAAAATTATAAAATGCTGTTATTCCGGTATTTTCAAAGCCATTACTGACTATAAGAACTAAATCTTACAATCAATAGTAAACAAAAGGATTGACGATTATTGGAAACCTTGTTATGCTATGAAGGTAAGGATTTTGTCGAATAATGACGAAGAAAAATATAATTTAAACAATAATTATCTCTTGGGAGGAGAATGTTTATGAAATCTACTGGTATTGTACGTAAAGTTGATGAATTAGGACGTGTAGTGATTCCTATCGAACTGCGTCGTACTCTTGGAATCGCAGAAAAAGATGCTCTTGAAATTTATGTTGATGATGAAAAAATCATCCTTAAAAAATATAAACCAAACATGACTTGCCAAGTAACTGGTGAAGTTTCTGACGATAACCTTAAACTTGCTGGCGGCAAATTGGTGCTAAGCAAAGAAGGCGCTGAGCAAATCATCAGCGAAATCCAAAACCAGCTTCAAAACCTTAAATAATCCTTTTTTACACAAAAAACGTTCTTGTTATGACACAAGAACGTTTTTGTTATTGCTGAATATGGTATGCATCATACATTTCACGTTTTGGGACGTTACGATCTACAGCCGCTTTTTTAATGGCTTCTTTTGATGTCGCTCCCTTTGAGATGTAATGCTCGACATGTTCTTTTGTAGATAGGTTCTCCCACCAATGTGTTTCTTCATCTGCTTCCTCAGCTTTATTGCCCTCGACTACAAGACAAAACTCACCGCGGATCTGATCCTCATTTGCCCAGTCTATCACTTCGGATATTGTTCCTCTTATAAACTCTTCATATTTCTTAGTGAGTTCACGAGTCACCGCAATGTCCCGATCTCCTAATATGTCTAACATCACAGACAGGGTTTCCTTCAATCGGTGAGGTGCTTCATAAAAAATAATCGTTTCTTGCCGTTTTTTGAGGACATCGAGTTCTTTCTTCTTTTCTTTTTTCTGCCTGTTGAGAAATCCGTAGAAAAAGAAAGGCTGCGGTACAATTCCTGAAGCGATCAGCGCTGTTAATGCGGCATTGGCTCCCGGCAGAGGAACAACATAACCGCCCATTTCCGTAAAATCCTTGACGATTTCCGCTCCAGGATCAGAAATTGTCGGCAGTCCGGCGTCACTGACCAGCGCTATGTTTTTCCCAGACTTCAGCCATTCAATGATTTTGTGGCCGCTGCTTTCTTTATTGTGTTCGTGATAACTGACAAGCGGTGTTTCAATTTCATATACATGGCAAAGCTTTTTTGTTTGCCTCGTGTCTTCTGCAGCAATCGCATCCACTGATTTCAGCGTTTCGATCGCACGAAATGTCATATCCTCTAGATTTCCGATAGGTGTCGGAACCAAATAAAGAATCCCCATATCCGACTTTCCATTAAAGCTCATCTGGCGCCTTAACATATACAGCCTCCTTGCTGCTCCGTTTTTCTTCTATATAAAGCTCTTTTTTTCTGCGGGTCAGTTTTTTAAAGTAATATTCCGCCTGCATGGCTTCCCGCTTCGTTGCAAATGCCTCAGCAAAAATTAAATCAACCGGGCGTCTTGCTTTTGTATACTTTGCGCCCCTTCCATCGTTGTGAGTTTTCAGCCGTTTCTGCAGATCATTGGTATACCCTGCATACCAGCTGTTGTCTTTGCATTGTACAACATAAAAGAAATGGTTATTTGTCTCCATATAAAATGGTCCTGATTTCTTTTGTATATTCATTTTGTTCGTTATACACGAACAGCGGAGGAAGTATTTTCAAATCTGGACGCCCGCCTTTTATGCCTTCAACCAAAATGGTATTGGCTTCCTTCCCTTGTTTCGGATAGACAAACTGAACACGCTTCGGCTCAATTTGATAAGCCTTCATCAATTCAAAAATTTCGAGAAGCCGGCCCGGCCGGTGAACGAGCGCTGCCTTTCCTCCTTGCTTTAGCAATTTACTGCTGACTGAAATGACATCTTCCAATGTACAGTGAATTTCATGTCTTGCGATACGGAGATGCTCATTCAAATTTTGTTCGGCCTGTTTCGGTGTTTTAAAATAAGGCGGGTTGCAGGTAACAACATCATATCTATTATGCCCCAGCTTTTCAGGCATGTTTTTCAAATCATCATGTATGATTTGAATCTGGTCCTGCCGTTTGTTATATTCCACACTGCGGACAGCCATACCATGCAATCTTTCCTGAATTTCAACACCAAGGATATCTGCTTTTGACCTTGTACTCAGCAGCAGCGGCACAATGCCGTTGCCGGTGCACAAATCAACAATTTTTCCTTTTTGAATCGGAACATACGCAAATTTGGAGAGAAGCACAGCGTCCAATGAAAAAGCAAACACCGTTGGACTTTGTATGATCTTCATATCCTCTGCCAGCAAATAATCTAATCTTTCATCGTCATGTAATGAAACCATTTTCTTATCCTTTCCAGCACCTTTGAAAAAGGCTTCCGTCTGATGCGGAAGCCTTTTTCCTTATTTTTTATTTAAGAATGACAGGCAGAAAAGACAATCTTCTTTTCTGACGCTTCCATAGTGGACGTTACAGATATGGAATCCTTCCTGATACAGACGTGCCAGATTATCATATCCTTCCCCTATATCAGCTTGCTCTGTCTTCTGTGTTTTTGATTCTTTTTTATCAGCTTTAAACTTTTCAATCTGCTGCGTCGTATCGTCCAGCCGTTTACGCAAATGCTTATTTTCAAGCTGTAAATGATGATTTTCTTCAATCATCTCACCGATATGCTGCTTTAAATCCCCCAGCTGCCGGTAAAGCGAGCCGATTTGTTCTTCTAAGTTAATGACGGTATCAAATAACTCTTTTTTATCCAAGGTTCCACACCTCGTTAATCTGTGGTTTGTGCGGATACGACGCCCTCTTCCAAGAGCTCTTCCCAAGTATATTCTATCACTTTTTCACGGTTCATCAGTTCCACCTGAAGCACCCGTTCCAGAATATTCAGCCCGACGACTTTTGCAGGCCCGTTTGCTGTCGTAATTATTTCCCCTATATCCGGAAGCTGTTCCTTTGCAGTCTCATACTCATCGTTTTCGTATTTCAGACAGCACATCAGACGTCCGCAAAGACCAGAAATCTTTGTTGGATTTAAGGATAGGTTCTGATCCTTCGCCATCTTAATGGACACAGGTTCAAAATCTCCGAGGAATGTTGAACAGCAAAGCATTCTGCCGCAAGGGCCGATTCCTCCGAGCATTTTTGCCTCATCTCTCACTCCAATCTGGCGAAGCTCAATCCTTGTTTTAAAGATGGAGGCTAAATCCTTTACAAGTTCTCTGAAGTCTACTCGGCCGTCAGCAGTGAAGTAAAAAATTACTTTATTACGGTCGAACGTAAACTCCACATCGACCAGCTTCATATCCAAGCCGTGATCTATCACTTTCTTTTGGCATGTTTCAAATGCTGATAAAGCTTCTTGTTTATTTTCTTCTACAATGAGAAGATCGCGCTCGTCAGCCACGCGTATCACTTTACGGAGCGGAAGCACAACATCATGCTCATCCACCTGTTTATTCGCGACAACAACCTGGCCGTACTCAACGCCTCTGACAGTTTCTACAATTACGCAGCTGTCTTGTTCTATATGAAATCCATTCGGATCGAAATAATATATTTTACCCGCTTTTTTAAAGCGGACGCCAATTACATTGTACAAGCTTATCCCTCCTGCAACATTAACACCAAGTGCTCCATTAATCCCTGCACATTCACATTGGAATGAAGCCGTTTCTTTGCTTCTAAAACAGCAAGTATCTGGTTCGTAACGCTTTGTTGTGTTGATTGTAGCGCATGCTGTTTTATTGATTGGAATAAGTCTTGATAAATCAATTTATCTTCATTTCCTATTTGGATGAACAACACATCGCGATATATCAATAAGAGCATATCAAGACCCATTTCTTGATGGGTTTTTTCTTTGAAAAAGGGCATCCATTGATCTTGAATAAAGAAAAAGGCATGTCCTTTCCGCTGGTGTAAGACTTCATACAATTTTATCACTTTCGCTCTAGACTCTGCAAACTCATCATTTCGACTTAATTCGACTGCTTCTGCTACATTGTTGGTCATGTTCGCCAGGAGCCTCGCCATATGAGGCGAGACGTCCTGTTCTATCAGTCTGTCTTCAATTGCTCTGGGCTGCAAAGGCTGAAAAGGAAGGGTTTGGCATCTTGAAATGATGGTATCCAATAACCTTTGAGGCTGCTCAGTAATCAGGATGGCCATTGTGTCTCTGTTCGGTTCCTCTAAAAACTTCAGAAGGCTGTTTGCCGCATTAGCCGTCATTTGATCTGCATGGGATATGATGTACAGCTTTTTATGCGATTCAAGCCCTGTTTTAGAAAACTCTTCTTGCAGCGCTTGAATTTGCGCCTTTTTAATCGATAACCCATCAGGCTGGACCAGATGGAGATCAGGGTGGTTCCCCGACTCAATCCGCTTACAATTTCTGCAGTTCTCACAAGGCTCTGCTCCGTCTTCCAGACAAAAAAAGCTTTTCGCAAGAAGCATTGCGGCCTCCAGCTTGCCTGTTCCTTTTTTGCCCTCAAATAAATAAGCGTGTGATAGTCTGTCCTTCTCAATACTATTATATAAAAGCTTCATTACTCTGGGCTGAAGCTCGGTCATTTCCTTCCAGGATATTGCCATTGTATCACTCTCTATGTGTAAAGGTTAATCAATAAACCTTTTATTTCGCCAATACGCTCCAACAAATCAATTGCCGGTTTTTCCTGATCCATCATCTCTTCAGTAAGCTTTATCAATTTCTCGTCTATTTCTTTCACAAGTCCCAGCGTTCTGCTGTTTCCGTAAAGATCAAAGCTTTTCGACGTTTCATGTGAAAGGCCGCTGTCAACAGCTTCTTTGACAAAACGTTTCACAAGCCCTTTAAATCTTGCCAAGTCTTTAAAATTCCGTGATTTCGTCAGTCTTTTCCCAAATGCTTCTATGTCCGTTAACATCCTGGTGAGCTGATCAAACTTCAATTTGCTGCTTTGGTTCTCCATTGATGTTTTAAAAGATGCTGAAATCTCAGCTGTTTTCATAGAAGGAAGCTGCTTATTATCTATAAATGTGCGTATATCTTTATTAATTTTCACAGTTTCAAATCCTTAAAATTGATGAAATTCATCGACTGGAAGGACAAACACTGTCGCTCCGCCAACTTCAACTTCGACTGGATAAGGGACATATGAATCAGCATTTCCGCCCATTGGAGATACAGGAGCAATCATCTGATCACGTTTCTGTCCGTTTTCTTTAATGAGGCTCAATGCTTTATCGACGCGTATATCCTCGACACCAATCATAAACGTTGTATTGCCTGATTTAAGAAATCCTCCCGTCGTCGCAAGCTTTGTGACTCTAAAGTTGTGATCTGTTAAAGTTTTCAAAAGTCTGTTGCTGTCCTGATCTTGTACAACTGCCACTATTAATTTCATCTGTAAAGGCCTCCTTTAGATTGGAAACAACAATGATCTCGTTTACATTATATCAACTAATGAGAAACAGGTCACAATTGAATTTTTTTCAACGCTTCATTGATAACCTTTAGAACGTCCTGAACAACGAGGTCTTTCGATTGTGCTGCATCAACTGAATGAAATCTTTCTGGAAAACGCTTCATCAGCTCCCGATAACCTTCCTGAACCTTTCTATGGAAGCTCAACTTTTCCAGGTCGAGCCGGTTTTTCTCCCGAGAGCCGTTCGCATCAATACGCTTCAGGCCTTCTTCCGGATCAATTGAAAAATAAATTGTGACATGAGGCATCATATCTCCAATGGCGAATTGGTTAATTGAAAGAACCTCATCAATTCCAAGGCCTCTTGCATATCCTTGGTATGCGAGTGAACTGTCTATGAATCTGTCACAAAGTACAATATGCCCCTGCTCTAAAGCAGGTGTTACTTTTTCAACTAAATGCTGACGTCTTGCAGCTGCATATAAGAGAGCTTCTGTTTTTGGGTCCATTAACGTGTTGTTCTCGTTTAGAATAACTTCTCGAATTTGTTCTGCGATATCTATGCCGCCTGGTTCCCGTGTTGCTGTAACCTGAAGGCTTTCTACTGCCAGTATCTTTTTTATTTCCTGCAATACAGTCGTTTTTCCCGCGCCTTCAGGACCTTCAAATGTAATAAATAAACCGCTCATGATTTCTCCTCTTCTATATAAACAAGTAATTGCTTCTCATTGATTTTCATATTCCCTTGAACATGCGTTTTCATGCTGATCAAGCGGCTGAGCTTTTGCACGCTTTCCCTTGTGATTCTTTCGCCTGCCATAATCATCGGAATTCCCGGCGGATAAGGTATAACATCCTCTGCATTCAGCCGGCCTGCCGCTTTATCAAAACTCACATATTCTTTCTGTAACGCGTTTAAAACCTTTTTCGGATAAGGCATTACAGTAATAGGCTGTGCTTCCCATTCTGGAGAAACATTCATCTGGTCCGATGGAGTCTTTTCGATCTCATGATCAATGTTCTTAATCGTTTCAGCAGTAATTCTCTCTTTTCCTCCCAAAGG
Organism: Bacillus sp. PK3-037; assembly: GCF_054161355.1. Classification (NCBI taxonomy): domain Bacteria; kingdom Bacillati; phylum Bacillota; class Bacilli; order Caryophanales; family Bacillaceae; genus Bacillus; species Bacillus sp. PK3-037. Next base: position 4,090,684 of record NZ_CP096408.1, read on the forward strand.
AAGAACAAGCAACACCTGATTTTCATCGGCAAGCTCTGTGAATATGTTGACACGCTCTAATATTTTTTGCAGTGTAAAACCTGAATGGCCGCATTTGGAACGAATGGTGAGCTTCAGCGGATCCGTTGTAATCCGTTGATTGGCCGGTTCAACCGCTTCAGCATATCCAAGTGAATCAAACGTTTGTTTAATTGATTGAATATGCTGCAGAACGTCAGAAAGCTTTTGTTCCTCTATCATATGCTGCACATAAGCGCGGGCAAGATCCAATGAAGCCATTATCGGATAAGACGGGCTGCTGCTTTGTAAACGATTTAAGTAATCCGCTACCCGGTTCCGTTCAATCCTGTTACTATTGAGGTGCAAATAAGACCCCATCGTCATGGCAGGCAGTGTTTTGTGCGCCGACTGAACAACAATATCTGCTCCCATTTGCAACGCTGAAGTCGGGAAAGGCTCCCCTAAAACAAAGTGTGCGCCATGCGCTTCATCCACCAGCACAGGAATCCCGTATTGATGGGCCTCTGAAATGATTTCAGTCAAATCCGCGCTATGTCCATAGTATGTGGGATTGGTCAGCACCAACCCCTTCGCATTTGGATATGCCTTTAAAGCTTCTTTTATCGTATCAAGCGGAACATGCGTAGGCACATGCATTATTTCATCAATGTCAGGTGCGAGATAAACCGGCTCAGCTCCAGCCAAATCAACAGCATGAAAGACAGATTTATGGCAGTTTCTTTGGATCAGGATCGTATCTCCAGGATCACAAACTGATAAAATCATCGCTAAGTTTCCGACAGTCGTGCCGTTCACAAGAAAAAAACTTTCTGCCGATCCATACAATTGGCTGACAAGATCTTGGGCTTCCTTAATCACATTTGAAGGATGATGCAAATCATCAAGCCCCGATAGTTCAGTCAGGTCAATTGTAAGAAGCGGGTTGTATATGGTCTTAGCCTCATCAAAAAAGACATCTCCATTGTGATGTCCCGGAACGTGAAATGAATGAGAATTCCTTCTCGCATGTTGAATCAGTGCATGAAATAAAGGTGTGTTCATTAAAACAATCCCTTGAATGTGTATTCTTACTCTTTATTATATCGTTCCTATGACAGAACTTAAAGCTAAGACTTACTGGTAAACTACCTTTCCTTTATCGCGAGCAGTTTTTGCTTCAAATCGCCTTCCATCATCATGAGCTCTTCTTCAGCCTGTCGGCGTTTGAGCCGCCCTTCTTCTTGAATCGTCAGCGTTTCTTCAAGCGTACTGATTAAGCTTTCCTGCACCTTCTTTAACGTATCAATATCAACAATTCCTCGTTCGTTGGCTTTCACTGTTTCAATTGTATTCGTTTTTAAAAGCTCCGCGTTTTTTAACAAAAGTTCATTGGTTGTATCGGATACTTTTTGCTGTGCATCCACAGCGTTTCGCTGCCGTAAGAGTGTCAATGCAATCGCTACCTGGTTTTTCCAAAGCGGGATTGCGGTTACAATGGATGACTGGATTTTTTCAGCTAATGCCTGATTCGTATTTTGAATTAACCTGATTTGCGGAGCGCTTTGTATGGTAATTTGTCTGCTCAAGAGCAAATCGTGCACTCTTTTATCCAGTCGGTCAGCAAATTGGATCAAATCGTTTACTTCTTGAACGGCCATTTGATTATGTTCACTTGATTCGGCCTGTCGTTTCAGTTCAGGAATTGTTTTCGTTCTTAATTCATCGAGCTTTAATTCACCAGCAGCAATATAAACATTCAGTGCAGAAAAATATTCTTTGTTTTTATCATATAACTGCTCTAACAGCTTATTATCACTGAGTAATGCATTTTTTGAATGCTCAAGTTTTAAACTGATTCTGTCTATCTGCACACTGGTCTTTTGATACTTTGACAGTACCTCCTGAAGAGAATGAGACACTTTCCCAAACATGCGTGCCAAGAAACCTTTTTTCTTAGACTGCAGTTCATCTGGATTTACTTGCTCCAGCTTTTTCATCAGCTCACCAAGGATTTCACCGATTTCACCGACGTCCTTCTTTTGAACATGATCAATCATCGTATGAGAAAAATTCAGCAGCTTAGACTGAGCTTGTGAACCGTATAAGACAATACTGTTCATCTTGTTATGATCAATCTGTTCAGCCAACTGGTATGCTTTTTCTTTGTTTTCTTCGGGCAGAACATCGACAAGCCGTACTGACTGCTTTTCTATTTCGACAGCCTCCCCCTTTGGTATTTCGATATCCCCAAAAGGGTCTGCCAACAATCCGTCTATTTGAAGTTCGCTTCGATCCTTATTCACCGTCCTTGCCCCTTCCGTTATTTTTTCAAAGAATGCTTCGCTGCATCTAATTCAAATTGCAGTTCACCAATTTCGTCGCCCATTAATTGAGTTAAATCTTCTTCTAAACGCTTCGTCAATTCAGCAAGTGTGATACGCACTTCACTCAACGACATCGAAAGCTCTTTGTTTTTTTTCGGATGAGAAGAAAGAAAAGCATATTTCTCTGTCAGTTCCACAACAGAGTCTAGAGTCTGATAAAAGAAACGCTCAGCACGATAAAATCGTTTTGGCTCTTTTTTGGTTAATATATAGATCCTTCTGACAAGTCTCAGCATCTCTGCATTTTGCTTAAACATCTGGATACTTTTCGCCTGAAATAAAGCTTTTCTAAGACGGATTATTTTTTGTCTTGCTTCCTCAAGATTTTTCTTGATGTACGCATACTCTCTTCCCGTCAGTTCATGTTTTTTAAGAAATAACCGTCTTGAATTCCACAAACCCGCTGTGTATACGAGAGCTGCTGATGAGACGCCATATACAAAAGATAAAAAAAGTGATTGGTTAAAACCAAAAAAACTCAATAATCCTATGAAAACAAAAGTCGCACTGCTTGTGAAACTCCATATCAAAAATTGAAGAAATCTATGCATCACTTCATCGACTCCTGTGAGTATTTCATATTTAACATTATTATCTACTACGTTTAGTCCCTAAACAAGTTTCATGTTCTTTTATCGTATCCACTGCTTTATATAAAGTGAAAAATGGTACAAAAAAAGACCTTCTCAGGTCTAAGAATATAATGGCGGTGTATGAATGCTCTTTAGTTTTTTGACATAAAAGGCATAGTCAGGATCGGAAGTTGCTGTAGAAATTACTTTTCTCTCACAATCTAAGCATATGAATTTTGTATAAAGATGAATCCCTCTGCTTTTCTCTTGTTCGCAAATAATACATGTTTGATGGTGTGTAACCGTTTCGTCCATCGTCCCCACCTCCGTACAATTAGCCTTTCCTGAAACCTGTTATTGTATACATTATTTAGATCTTTTGGAATCTTGAGATCAGTATATGGGCTATATAAGCTGTCGGTGTTTGTATTGTTTTGATTTCACTTGTACTTGGGCAAACAAAAAACCCAGCTCAATGAGCTGGGTTTTACCCTTTTGCTTGGCGGCGTCCTACTCTCACAGGGGGAAACCCCCGACTACCATCGGCGCTGAAGAGCTTAACTTCCGTGTTCGGCATGGGAACGGGTGTGACCTCTTCGCTATCGCCACCAAACAATTTGAGAGTGTTCTCTCAAAACTAGATAACAGGTGTGACATCATTAGATATTAGGTTAAGTCCTCGATCGATTAGTATCTGTCAGCTCCATGTGTCGCCACACTTCCACCTCAGACCTATCAACCTGATCATCTTTCAGGGATCTTACTTCCTTGCGGAATGGGAAATCTCATCTTGAGGGGGGCTTCATGCTTAGATGCTTTCAGCACTTATCCCGTCCGCACATAGCTACCCAGCGATGCCCTTGGCAGAACAACTGGTACACCAGCGGTGCGTCCATCCCGGTCCTCTCGTACTAAGGACAGCTCCTCTCAAATTTCCTGCGCCCGCGACGGATAGGGACCGAACTGTCTCACGACGTTCTGAACCCAGCTCGCGTACCGCTTTAATGGGCGAACAGCCCAACCCTTGGGACCGACTACAGCCCCAGGATGCGATGAGCCGACATCGAGGTGCCAAACCTCCCCGTCGATGTGGACTCTTGGGGGAGATAAGCCTGTTATCCCCGGGGTAGCTTTTATCCGTTGAGCGATGGCCCTTCCATGCGGAACCACCGGATCACTAAGCCCGACTTTCGTCCCTGCTCGACTTGTAGGTCTCGCAGTCAAGCTCCCTTGTGCCTTTACACTCTGCGAATGATTTCCAACCATTCTGAGGGAACCTTTGGGCGCCTCCGTTACCTTTTAGGAGGCGACCGCCCCAGTCAAACTGCCCACCTGACACTGTCTCCCCGCCCGATAAGGGCGGCGGGTTAGAAGGTCAATACAGCCAGGGTAGTATCCCACCGATGCCTCCACCGAAGCTGGCGCTCCGGTTTCCAAGGCTCCTACCTATCCTGTACAAGCTGTACCAACATTCAATATCAGGCTGCAGTAAAGCTCCACGGGGTCTTTCCGTCCTGTCGCGGGTAACCTGCATCTTCACAGGTACTATAATTTCACCGAGTCTCTCGTTGAGACAGTGCCCAGATCGTTGCGCCTTTCGTGCGGGTCGGAACTTACCCGACAAGGAATTTCGCTACCTTAGGACCGTTATAGTTACGGCCGCCGTTTACTGGGGCTTCAATTCGCACCTTCGCTTACGCTAAGCGCTCCTCTTAACCTTCCAGCACCGGGCAGGCGTCAGCCCCTATACTTCGCCTTACGGCTTCGCAGAGACCTGTGTTTTTGCTAAACAGTCGCCTGGGCCTATTCACTGCGGCTCTCTCGGGCTTGCACCCTAACAGAGCACCCCTTCTCCCGAAGTTACGGGGTCATTTTGCCGAGTTCCTTAACGAGAGTTCTCTCGATCACCTTAGGATTCTCTCCTCGCCTACCTGTGTCGGTTTGCGGTACGGGCACCTCTCACCTCGCTAGAGGCTTTTCTTGGCAGTGTGGAATCAGGAACTTCGCTACTATATTTCGCTCGCCATCACAGCTCAGCCTTACGGGAAACGGATTTGCCTATTTCCCAGCCTAACTGCTTGGACGCGGATATCCAATACCGCGCTTACCCTATCCTCCTGCGTCCCCCCATTGCTCAAATGGTGAGGAGGTGGTACAGGAATATCAACCTGTTGTCCATCGCCTACGCCTTTCGGCCTCGGCTTAGGTCCCGACTAACCCTGAGCGGACGAGCCTTCCTCAGGAAACCTTAGGCATTCGGTGGAGGGGATTCTCACCCCTCTTTCGCTACTCATACCGGCATTCTCACTTCTAAGCGCTCCACCAGTCCTTCCGGTCTGGCTTCACAGCCCTTAGAACGCTCTCCTACCACTGTTCGAAGAACAGTCCGCAGCTTCGGTGATACGTTTAGCCCCGGTACATTTTCGGCGCAGAGTCACTCGACCAGTGAGCTATTACGCACTCTTTAAATGGTGGCTGCTTCTAAGCCAACATCCTGGTTGTCTAAGCAACTCCACATCCTTTTCCACTTAACGTATACTTTGGGACCTTAGCTGGCGGTCTGGGCTGTTTCCCTTTCGACTACGGATCTTATCACTCGCAGTCTGACTCCCAAGGATAAGTCATTGGCATTCGGAGTTTGACTGAATTCGGTAACCCGGTAGGGGCCCCTAGTCCAATCAGTGCTCTACCTCCAAGACTCTTACCTTGAGGCTAGCCCTAAAGCTATTTCGGAGAGAACCAGCTATCTCCAGGTTCGATTGGCATTTCACCCCTACCCACACCTCATCCCCGCACTTTTCAACGTGCGTGGGTTCGGGCCTCCATTCAGTGTTACCTGAACTTCACCCTGGACATGGGTAGATCACCTGGTTTCGGGTCTACGACCACGTACTCATGCGCCCTATTCAGACTCGCTTTCGCTGCGGCTCCGCATCTTCTGCTTAACCTTGCACGGGATCGTAACTCGCCGGTTCATTCTACAAAAGGCACGCCATCACCCGTTAACGGGCTCTGACTACTTGTAGGCACACGGTTTCAGGATCTCTTTCACTCCCCTTCCGGGGTGCTTTTCACCTTTCCCTCACGGTACTGGTTCACTATCGGTCACTAGGGAGTATTTAGCCTTGGGAGATGGTCCTCCCGGATTCCGACGGAATTTCACGTGTTCCGCCGTACTCAGGATCCACTCTGGAGAGAACGAAGTTTTGACTACAGGGCTGTTACCTCCTATGGCGGGCCTTTCCAGACCTCTTCATCTACCTCGTTCCTTTGTAACTCCGTATAGAGTGTCCTACAACCCCAAGAGGCAAGCCTCTTGGTTTGGGCTAATCCCGTTTCGCTCGCCGCTACTCAGGGAATCGCATTTGCTTTCTCTTCCTCCGGGTACTTAGATGTTTCAGTTCCCCGGGTCTGCCTTCTCATATCCTATGAATTCAGATATGGATACCACTCCATTACGAGTGGTGGGTTTCCCCATTCGGAAATCTCCGGATCAAAGCTTGCTTACAGCTCCCCGAAGCATATCGGTGTTCGTCCCGTCCTTCATCGGCTCCTAGTGCCAAGGCATCCACCGTGCGCCCTTTCTAACTTAACCGTTAAAAAGAATCACTATGTGATATCTTGTGTTACTAATTGAATGTGATGTCTACTGTTATCTAGTTTTCAAAGAACACGTTGGTGGAGCCTAGCGGGATCGAACCGCTGACCTCCTGCGTGCAAAGCAGGCGCTCTCCCAGCTGAGCTAAGGCCCCATTTGTATAAGATGGTGGGCCTGAGTGGACTCGAACCACCGACCTCACGCTTATCAGGCGTGCGCTCTAACCAGCTGAGCTACAGGCCCATCTTAACTTATTCAAGGAACAAAGTTCCTTCAAAACTAAACAAGACAGGGAACGTTCTGTTTATAAGACCCAAGGTCTTATATTCCGTAAATATCCTTAGAAAGGAGGTGATCCAGCCGCACCTTCCGATACGGCTACCTTGTTACGACTTCACCCCAATCATCTGTCCCACCTTCGGCGGCTGGCTCCATAAAGGTTACCTCACCGACTTCGGGTGTTACAAACTCTCGTGGTGTGACGGGCGGTGTGTACAAGGCCCGGGAACGTATTCACCGCGGCATGCTGATCCGCGATTACTAGCGATTCCAGCTTCACGCAGTCGAGTTGCAGACTGCGATCCGAACTGAGAACAGATTTGTGGGATTGGCTTAACCTCGCGGTTTCGCTGCCCTTTGTTCTGTCCATTGTAGCACGTGTGTAGCCCAGGTCATAAGGGGCATGATGATTTGACGTCATCCCCACCTTCCTCCGGTTTGTCACCGGCAGTCACCTTAGAGTGCCCAACTGAATGCTGGCAACTAAGATCAAGGGTTGCGCTCGTTGCGGGACTTAACCCAACATCTCACGACACGAGCTGACGACAACCATGCACCACCTGTCACTCTGCCCCCGAAGGGGACGTCCTATCTCTAGGATTGTCAGAGGATGTCAAGACCTGGTAAGGTTCTTCGCGTTGCTTCGAATTAAACCACATGCTCCACCGCTTGTGCGGGCCCCCGTCAATTCCTTTGAGTTTCAGTCTTGCGACCGTACTCCCCAGGCGGAGTGCTTAATGCGTTAGCTGCAGCACTAAGGGGCGGAAACCCCCTAACACTTAGCACTCATCGTTTACGGCGTGGACTACCAGGGTATCTAATCCTGTTCGCTCCCCACGCTTTCGCTCCTCAGCGTCAGTTACAGACCAGAGAGTCGCCTTCGCCACTGGTGTTCCTCCACATCTCTACGCATTTCACCGCTACACGTGGAATTCCACTCTCCTCTTCTGCACTCAAGTTCCCCAGTTTCCAATGACCTTCCCCGGTTGAGCCGGGGGCTTTCACATCAGACTTAAGGAACCGCCTGCGAGCCCTTTACGCCCAATAATTCCGGACAACGCTTGCCACCTACGTATTACCGCGGCTGCTGGCACGTAGTTAGCCGTGGCTTTCTGGTTAGGTACCGTCAAGGTACCGCCCTATTCGAACGGTACTTGTTCTTCCCTAACAACAGAGCTTTACGATCCGAAAACCTTCATCACTCACGCGGCGTTGCTCCGTCAGACTTTCGTCCATTGCGGAAGATTCCCTACTGCTGCCTCCCGTAGGAGTCTGGGCCGTGTCTCAGTCCCAGTGTGGCCGATCACCCTCTCAGGTCGGCTACGCATCGTTGCCTTGGTGAGCCGTTACCTCACCAACTAGCTAATGCGCCGCGGGTCCATCTGTAAGTGGTAGCCGAAGCCACCTTTTATGTTTGAACCATGCGGTTCAAACAAACATCCGGTATTAGCCCCGGTTTCCCGGAGTTATCCCAGTCTTACAGGCAGGTTACCCACGTGTTACTCACCCGTCCGCCGCTAACATCAGGGAGCAAGCTCCCATCTGTCCGCTCGACTTGCATGTATTAGGCACGCCGCCAGCGTTCGTCCTGAGCCAGGATCAAACTCTCCGATAAATGGATCGCAGATTAAGTCCACCACATCCTGTGGCAACATCTGCGTGATCTGCATCGTGCAGACCTCAGTTTGACTGACTACGCACATCGCTGTGCGATTTTATAATAAAACTTGAATTAACAGGTACGTTTTGTCTTGTTTAGTTTTCAAAGAACTTTGTTATCGCTCTTTAAGCGACTTTATTATCATAACATTATACGCCGTTTCCGTCAACAACTTTTTTCATAATTTCTTCAAAAAGCCTTATCCGTCATCAGCGACGTATATTAGAATAACACCCTTACGTCTTAAAGTCAACATATAATATGAATTAAATAATAAAATGCTTAATCACTACTAATGCTGCTATTCCCGGTATGCCCAAGATTCCGCTTATGGCTGTTGTGACAATATTAATCGGCACATGGATGCCGAGGCTGCCTCCGAACATGTTCACACACACCAACAGCAAAGCACCCGCTACACATTTAACAGCAGTTATACCAATCCACTTTAAAGGCTTTGCAGGCGAACCTGATAAAAATAGAAGAACAACTAGTCCTAAAATAATCCCTATAATAAAAATAGGCTCCATGAATCTTCTCATCCCCTTCACTTGTTCTAGTACAAGCTTATGAGAAGATTCAGGAGTTTAGACCACTTACTTCCACCGGCTGATTTTCAAATTCCGCCGCTTCGCTTCCCTCAAGTAAAAAAAATACTTTGCTTCAGCTACCTTCAGCTCGCATAAAACCTCAGCTGAGGGTTCAAGGCTTTTTTCAACCAGCTTCTTTTGCCTGTTCCACTCTTCCTTTTGCTTAAAAAGCTGCTCGATTAGTTTTTCATCAAACTCTCTTCTCAATGTTTTCTTGCGAAGAAAACCCATGGATCGCTTTTTCCTCCCTTACAATTCACGTCTTCCTTCAAGTGCTTTAGAAAGAGTGACCTCATCAGCATATTCCAAGTCACCGCCGACGGGCAGTCCGTGGGCAATACGGGAGAGCTTAATACCAGATGGCTTCAAGAGCCTTGATATATACATCGCTGTTGCTTCCCCTTCTATATTAGGGTTTGTTGCGAGAATCACTTCTGTCACTTGATCATCCTGTAATCGTTTTAACAATTCTGGTATTTTTATATCCTCTGGTCCGATGCCGTCCATTGGAGAAATGGCGCCGTGGAGAACATGATACTGGCCGTTGTATTCTTTCATTTTCTCCATAGCAATAACATCCTTAGGGTCTTGCACAACACAGATAATGGACTTATCTCTTCGTGAATCTTCACATATATAACAAGGGTCCTGATCTGTAATATGCCCGCAAACTGAGCAATATGTCAGATTGCGTTTCGCATTTACCAACGCTTTCGCAAAATCTAATACCACATCTTCTTTCATACCTAGAACAAAAAAAGCCAGACGGACCGCTGTTTTCGGTCCGATCCCTGGCAATTTCATAAAGCTGTCGATCAGCTTTGATATTGGTTCAGGATATTGCATTTTCTTTTATCCCCCTAGAACAAACCTGGCATGTTCATTCCTTTTGTAAATTGACCCATTGTTTCGTTTGTGATCTCGTCAACTTTTTTCAAGGCTTCATTCGTTGCAGCAAGCACTAAGTCCTGGAGCATTTCGATATCTTCCGGGTCAACTACATCTTCTTTAATGATGACATCCAGAATTTCTTTTTGGCCGTTTGCTTTAACTGTTACCATACCGCCGCCTGCAGTTCCTTCAACTACCTGTTCTGCAAGCTCTTCTTGAGCCTTGGCCATATCCTTTTGCATTTTTTGCATTTGTTTCATCATTTTTTGCATATTTCCCATTCCGCCACGCATATTATCCACTCTCTTTCATTTTGTTAGTCTTTTATTTCAATTAAATCCGCTCCGACAAGCTTTTTCGCTTCTGCAATAAGCGGGTCTTCTTCAGCCGGCTCATTTGATCCTTCATTTTCCTGCTGATGATCTACTAAAAATTCTTCTCTTATTTTACCCCATTGTGCTTCTGGAACGCCAATCAAATCCATTCTTTTTCCGAGCATGGATTCCAAAATCTGTTCAAGATTAGTCCGGACACCGTTGTTATCCTCGGCGACCATTTTACAATGTATTTCATATTTGAATTTCAGCACAAATGCCGAGGAAGCTGCAGCCACAGGTTCACTGTCATTCAGCAGCGCAGCATGTGATACTTTGTTTTGCTGCTTCAGATGAGCCAGAAGCTTGCCCCAGCTGCTTCTGAGCTGATCAAGGTCCGTCCTCGTTGCTTCCTTCAAAATTTCATGAATTCTGCCTACCGGCGCTTTGTAATTGGATTTCCCGCCTTTTGGCGCACGCGGCGCCTCTTTTTTCGGACTTTCCGCCGCTGCTTTAACGCCGGTTGTTTTGAGCCGTTCTACTTCCTGCTCAAGCTGCTGGATCTTTTTCATCAGCATATCAACTTCAGGCAGGTCTGTAGCAGCTGGTTGATGAGACGTTTGGCAAATCTTCACCACAGCCACTTCAAAGAAGATGCGGGGATGGTTCGTCCATTTCATTTCTTGGTGGCTCTTGTTCAGGATATCAATCATTTCATATATCGCCCGGGTCGGAATTTGTTCACTCAATTCACGGAACGTTTCATCGACTTTTACTTTTTCCAGTACACCCTCTAAGCCAGGAGCTGTTTTGAACAGCAGCATGTCCCTGAAATAGAAAATCATATCCTCTATCAGCTTCGCCGGGTCTTTCCCTTGCTGAAGCAGCTCATTCAATGTTTCCAAAGCTTCAGAAACATGTTTTTCATGCAGAGATTGCGCAAGCTTTCCTATATACAATTGAGAAACTGCTCCGGTAATCAGAAGCGTATCATCAACTTTTAGCTCGTCGCCGCTGAATGAGACTGCCTGATCAAGAAGGCTCAAAGCATCCCTCATACCGCCATCTGCAGCACTCGCGATAATGTCGAGCGCCCCTTCTTCAACCTGCAGCTCTTCAGCATCAACTATTTTGTTCATACGTCCGACAATCGCTTGGGATGTAATTCGCTTGAAGTCAAAACGCTGACATCTGGAGATAATGGTTAAAGGAATTTTGTGCGGTTCTGTCGTTGCTAAAATGAAAATACAATGCTCAGGCGGCTCTTCTAATGTTTTTAATAACGCATTGAAGGCGCCGATAGAAAGCATATGCACCTCATCTATGATATATACCTTATATGTGACGGCCGATGGGGCAAACTTCACTTTGTCGCGGATGTCACGAATTTCATCAACACCGTTGTTAGAAGCGGCGTCAATTTCTATGACATCGGATATGGACCCGTTTGTTATCCCTTTACAGGCTGCACATTCGTTACATGGCTCATCAACAGGAGCGTGTTCACAGTTGACAGCTTTGGCAAATATTTTGGCCGCACTGGTTTTTCCCGTACCCCTTGGCCCGGAAAACAGATAAGCATGAGAAAATTTCTTTTGCAAAAGGGCATTTTGAAGCGTTTTTGTAATGTGCTCTTGTCCGACCACATCTTCAAAGCGCTGAGGCCTGAATACTCGATATAAAGCTTGGTAACTCACGGGTGCGCCCTCCTCCGTTATTCATCATTCCCATTATACATGAACCGTGTATCGATTCCAAAAGCTCTTTTACATAACAAAAAACTCACCTAATATTAGGTGAGTTTGAAAATTTGATGATTGATTTACCGTGCACCTTCTGTCGATTCGCTACCCTAAGCGTTACTTAAGCAGTTAGCTCGGCCCAGGCAACCCTGCGGCACATGAGAGGTTTCACTTAATGCTGCTTCCTTCCGGACCTGACATGGTTCATGAATTCCCATTGCGCAGGACCCAAACGTCAACACCACTTACTTAAGGCAGACCTTAAAGTAAACGAACCTCGAGAAGGGATTCGGCCCCGCTAGAGCGGATTGCGGGTACAGGGCACCGCTACCTCCCCGCTTAGCACGGCAAAATAAATATCAAATTTTATGTCGCATCTATGACGATGCACACATAAGTATATCCTTTTCCCCTAAAAATTGCAACCTTACTACTCAGACAAGTTTTTCCTAGAAGCTTTCTTCTTTTTTCTCAGATCTCTGAAAAACGCACTGAGCATTCCCCCGCATTCTTCCTCCAGCACACCGCTCACCACTTCAGCCTGATGATTAAAGCGTTCTTCCTGAAGAAGGTTCATTAACGTGCCTGAACAGCCTCCTTTTGGATCAAATGCGCCAAATACCACTTTCTCCACGCGTGAAAGCACGACGGCTCCGGCGCACATCGGACAAGGCTCAAGGGTAACGTAAAGTGTTGCGCCTTCCAGTCTCCATGTTCCAAGTGACTTGCACGCTTCATCAATCACAAGCATTTCCGCATGAGCGATAGACCTCTGCTCTGTTTCTCTTAAATTGTGCGCGCGTGCCACAATTTCATCATTCACGACAAGCACGGCTCCGATCGGCACCTCGCCTTTCGCTTCAGCTTTTTTCGCTTCTTTTATTGCTTCTTTCATATAAAGTTCATCTTGATTCATTAGATTAGCTCTCTTTTCAAAGTTTTTTCCTTACCTAAAAAGGCTACATATTAACTATAACTTAAACAGAAAGGAGACTGTCAATGTCTAAAGCAGACACAGCTCTTCTCATTGTAGACATGATCAATAATTTTGAATTTGATATGGGAGAAAGCCTCGCCAACAAAACAGAAAAAATCGTTCCTCACATTTTATCATTAAAAAAGCACGCAAGACAAAATGACTGGCCGATTATATACATTAATGATCATTACGGGCTATGGCAAGCGGATATCCAAAATATCCAGCAAGAATGTGAAAACGAGAAAAGCAAGGCCATTATCGAAAAGATATCGCCCGAGGATGACGACTATTTTTTAATCAAGCCGAAACACTCCGCTTTTTATGAAACAGCCCTCCATACCCTCCTGACTGAATTACAGGTGAAACGCATTGTCTTAACAGGGATAGCGGGAAATATATGCGTGCTGTTTACCGCTAATGATGCTTACATGAGAGAATACAGCATTACAATACCCAAGGACTGCATTGCTTCTAACAGCGATAAGGATAATGAATTCGCTCTAACCATGATGGAAAATGTTCTTTTCGCAGAAATTACTACGGAAGAACAAATTACAGAAAAACAAACATGATTAGCGCTTTCCTTTCATACATTGTAGCGATATGAAAGGAGGCGTTTTTCATTCAAATTTATGTGGTGAAACAAGGCGACACTCTTTCTGCTATCGCTTCACAATACAGAACAACTGTAAATGAAATCACAGAAACGAATGAAATACCGAATCCCGACAGCCTTGTTGTCGGACAAACCATTGTCATTCCAATAGCTGGCCAGTTTTATGATGTTCAACAAGGTGATACCCTGACATCCATCGCACAGCAATTTAATACAACAGCAGCTGAGCTTGCCAGGGTGAACCGCATCCAGTTAAATACCGTACTGCAGATTGGTTTCCGTTTATACCTTCCTCCAGTTCCAAAAAGAGACATTGAATCAAGCGCTTATTTGGAGCCTCGCGGAAATCAAGTCAGCGAAAATCTCCAGCAGGCGGCCAGAGAAGCATCGCCCTACTTAACGTACCTTGGGGCATTCAGTTTCCAGGCACAGCGTGATGGAACCTTAGTCGCACCGCCTTTAACGAATTTAAGAAGCATTGCAGAGAATCAAGGCACGACACTGATGATGATTATAACGAACCTAGAAAACCAGGCATTCAGCGATGAGCTTGGCCGGATCCTTTTGAACGACGATACTGTGAAAAGAAGACTTTTGAATGAAATAGTTGAGAACGCCAGAAGATATGGCTTCCGTGCTATTCATTTTGACTTTGAATACTTACGGCCCCAGGACAGGGAGGCATATAATCAATTTCTCCGCGAGGCAAGGGATCTTTTTCATCAAGAAGGCTTAGAAATTTCTACGGCGCTTGCCCCTAAAACAAGCGCAACACAGCAGGGCAGATGGTACGAAGCCCATGATTACAGAGCACATGGCCAAATTGTCGACTTCGTTGTTCTCATGACTTATGAATGGGGCTACAGCGGCGGACCTCCTCAAGCTGTTTCTCCAATTGGTCCTGTTCGGGATGTCATCGAATATGCTTTGACAGAAATGCCTGCGAATAAAATTGTCATGGGGCAGAATTTATATGGGTATGATTGGACGCTGCCATTTACAGCTGGCGGAACTCCGGCAAGAGCAATAAGTCCTCAGCAAGCCATTGTCATAGCAGATCAAAACAATGCCGACATCCAGTATGACCAAACCGCCCAAGCCCCTTTCTTCCGCTATACTGATGCGGAAAACAAAAGGCACGAGGTGTGGTTTGAAGACGCCCGTTCGATTCAGGCCAAATTCAATCTGATTAAAGAGCTTCATTTAAGAGGGATCAGCTACTGGAAGCTGGGGCTTTCCTTTCCTCAAAACTGGCTGCTGCTTTCTGATCAATTTCAAGTCATCAAAAAGACGTTCCGTTAATTTGGAAACGTCTTTTTTTCATAGGGGAATCCAAGGGTTGTGATACAATATGAAGGTCAGCAATTGACGGACGTTTTTTAGAAATAAGGAGGATTCCAATGAATACAGCCCCTTTTATCGCAGTTGAAGGTCCTATCGGGGCAGGAAAAACAACGCTCGCGACGATGCTTTCACAAGAGCTTGGATTCCCTATGATCAGTGAGATTGTTGAGGATAACCCATACCTTGATAAGTTTTATGACAACATAGAGGAATGGAGCTTCCAGCTTGAGATGTTTTTTCTTTGTCACAGGTACAAACAGCTTGAGGATACCAGCCATCACTTTTTAAATGAAGGACAGCCTGTGATAGCTGATTACCACATTTATAAAAATGTGATTTTTGCGGAACGAACGCTGTCTGAACATCAGCTCAACAAATACAGAAAGATTTTTCATCTTCTTACCGATGATCTTCCAAAGCCAAATTTCATCATTTACATAAAGGCAAGTCTGCCCACATTGTTACACCGCATTGAAAAACGCGGGCGTCCCTTTGAGAAAAAAATTGAAACAAGCTATTTGGAGCAGCTGATCGCAGATTATGACATCGCCATCAAGCAGCTGCAGGAAGCAGACCCAGACCTTACGGTGTTAACAATAGATGGCGATTCAGAGGATTTCGTTTTGAATAAGAGCGATTTTGAACGTATTTCCGCCCATGTAAAGGAGCTTATAAAATGAAGGAACATCATATCCCTGAGAATTCAATCATTACAGTAGCAGGAACAGTAGGTGTCGGAAAATCTACTTTGACAAGAGCATTGGCTAAACGGCTTGGCTTTAAAACCTCTCTAGAGGAAGTCGATCATAACCCATACTTAGAAAAATTCTATCATGATTTTGAACGCTGGAGCTTCCATCTGCAAATCTACTTCTTAGCTGAACGATTCAAAGAACAGAAAAATATTTTTGAAGCCGGCGGAGGGTTTGTACAGGATCGTTCTATTTATGAGGATACTGGGATTTTTGCAAAAATGCACGCTGACAAAGGGACGATGTCCAAGATTGATTATAAAACCTATACAAGCCTGTTTGAAGCAATGGTCATGACACCGTATTTCCCGCATCCTGATGTGCTGATTTATTTAGAAGGTGATCTGGAAAACATATTAGCCCGGATTGAAGAACGCGGACGTGAAATGGAGCTTCAAACAGACCGGTCTTATTGGGAAGAAATGCACACGCGTTACGAAAACTGGATCAGCGGTTTTAACGCTTGTCCTGTCCTGAAAATCCGTATTGAGGATTATGACTTGAAGAATGATGAAAGTTCTATCGAAAACATTGTTGATCAAATCGCAACTGTCATTCATGAAACGAAAAAAAAGTGAATCTCATGACCTGAGATTCACTTTTTTATGATATTAAAAAATCCGTTGCAAACGATGCAACGGACAAAACAATCTCCAATATATGCTTGAGTTTCATTAGAATTAAAATCAATATGGCGGAGGAAGAGGGATTCGAACCCCCGCGGGCTTTGACACCCCTGTCGGTTTTCAAGACCGATCCCTTCAGCCGGACTTGGGTATTCCTCCGTATCGACAAGACTTACTATATCATGAATGTTTTATGATGGTCAAGCATTTTTAAAAACTTTTTTTGTTTTTATGAAAGTGTTTAATTCAAATAGCGAAAAGGCGCGCCTTATCAGGCACACCTTTTCCGCATTACGCTTTGATGACTTCTCTATTTCCCATATAAGGACGAAGCACTTTTGGTATAATGACGCTTCCGTCTTCCTGCTGATAATTTTCTAAAATAGCGGCAACTGTTCTTCCGACTGCCAAACCTGAGCCGTTCAATGTGTGTACATGCTCTGGTTTGCCTTTCGCTTCACGTCTAAAACGAATGTTCGCACGTCTGGCTTGGAACGCTTCGAAGTTGCTGCAAGAAGAAATTTCACGATATGTGTCTTGGCTCGGAATCCAAACTTCTATATCGTATTTTTTCGCAGCCGTAAATCCTAAATCACCCGTACACATGCTCATTACACGGTATGGAAGTTCCAACAGCTGGAGCACACGCTCAGCCTGGTTTGTTAGTTTTTCTAACTCATCATAAGAATCTTCCGGCTTTACAAACTTCACAAGCTCCACTTTATTAAACTGGTGCTGACGGATTAATCCGCGTGTATCGCGCCCTGCTGAACCAGCTTCTGAACGGAAGCAGGCACTGAATGCCGCATAATTCATCGGCAGGCTGTCGCCTGACAGAATTTCATCCCGATGCATATTTGTGATCGGCACTTCAGCAGTCGGAATCAAGAAGTAATCCTCTTCTCTGATCTTAAACGCATCCTCTTCAAACTTTGGAAGCTGTCCTGTTCCCGTCATGCTTGTGCGGTTTACCATATAAGGCGGGATGACCTCAGTATAGTTATACTCATCCACATGAAGGTCAAGCATAAAGTTATAAAGGGCACGCTCCAAACGAGCACCTAAGCCTTTATAAAATACGAAGCGGCTTCCTGTTACCTTCGCAGCACGTTCAAAATCAAGAATGCCAAGCTCATCAGCAATATCCCAATGCGGTTTTGGCTCGTATGCAAATGAAGGTGTTTCGCCCCATTTCCGGATTTCTACGTTATCATCTTCCGTTTCACCGACTGGCACTGATTCATGCGGAATATTCGGGATGGAAAGAAGAATGGTCTCAAGCGCAGATTCTACTGTTCTTAATTCTTCATCAAGTTTTTTAATTTCCTCGCCGACTTCACGCATTTCTTTAATGATGTGATCCGCGTCTTTTTTCTCGCGTTTCAAAACAGCTACCTGCTGGGATACTTCATTCCGTTTTCCCTTTAGCTCTTCTACTTTTCCGATAAGCTCTCTTCTTTTATCATCAAGCTCCTCGAACTTATCAAAATCCGTTAAGTCTTCGCCTTTGTGTACAAGCTTTGCTTTAATTTCTTGAAAATTTGCTCTCAGCATTTTCGTATCAAGCATGCGAAACACTCCTTTTTTCATTAAATTCATTGAATTATCGAAAATAAAAAGAGCCCTCATCCCCATGAAAGGGACGAGAGCTCTCGCGTTGCCACCCTGATTGAAAACAAGCCATAGACCTTGTTTTCCGCTTTCACACATAACGGTTATCCCGTAAATGCCTACTTCATTCAGCATTTCGCTCAAGGATGGATTCAGACAGCATCTTTCACCGATTCGCACCAACCATCGGCTCTCTTAGAAAGAGAGGCTTCCTACTAGTTCCTATCAACGCTTTTCGATCTTTATTTGTGTTTATAATGTACTATAAGTTTCCACAGCTTTCAACTGTTTTATACAAGGGCTTTCTGCTTGTATTCCTCGACCATTTGAACGAACAGCTTTGTCACTCGATGATCCTCTGTCAGCTCCGGATGGAACGAACAGCCCAAGAAATTACCCTGTTTAGCCGCAACAATGCGTCCATTATGCTCAGAAAGCACTTCAACATTTTCACCGGCTTCCAAGATATGCGGCGCACGGATGAATACACCAGTGAAAGGTTCGTCCAGCCCTTTTATTGTTAAATCAGCTTCAAAGCTGTCAACCTGCCGGCCAAACGAATTCCGTTCAACAACTACATTCAGCAAACCTAAATGAGCGTTATCTGAACCGGCAATTTCCTTTGCTAAAATAATTAAACCGGCACATGTCCCAAACATCGGTTTTCCCTGAGCAGCAAACTCACGCAATGGCTCCATGAATTGATACGTATCAATTAAACGGCGCATTGTCGTGCTTTCTCCGCCCGGCAAAATTAAACCATCAATTTCGTTTAGCTGCTCTGGGCGTTTAATAACAAGTCCAGCTGCACCGCATGCTTCAATTGCATGGATATGCTCTCTTACTGCTCCTTGAAGTCCTAGTACACCTATTGTTAACATGTCGCAGCTCTCCTATATTCTTACCAGCCGCGTTCTTGCATACGCTGTTCTGGAAGTAAATTTGAGATTTCGATCCCTTTCATTGCAGTTCCAAGCTCTTTTGAAAGCTCTGCAATCAATTTATAATCAGTGAAGTGAGTTGTCGCTTCCACAATTGCTTTTGCGAATTTTGCAGGATTGTCTGATTTGAAGATACCAGAACCAACAAACACACCGTCAGCTCCAAGCTGCATCATAAGTGCCGCATCAGCAGGAGTCGCTACGCCGCCAGCCGCAAAGTTAACGACAGGAAGTTTACCGTCTCTTTTAATTTGTTGAAGCAGCTCATAAGGCGCTCCCAAATTTTTCGCTTCAGTCATCAGCTCGTCATCGCTCATTGCAACTACTTTGCGCACTTGAGCGTTTACCTTGCGCATATGGCGAACAGCTTCGACGATATTACCAGTTCCAGGCTCCCCTTTTGTACGAAGCATAGAAGCGCCTTCAGCAATACGGCGTGTTGCTTCGCCGAGGTCACGGCAGCCGCACACGAAAGGAACTGTATATTCATTTTTATTCAAATGAAATTCTTCGTCAGCCGGAGTCAGAACTTCACTTTCATCAATATAGTCAACACCCATAGCTTCTAGCACACGCGCTTCAACAATATGTCCGATACGCGCTTTTGCCATTACAGGGATGGATACAGCATTCATTACTTCTTCCACGATTGTAGGGTCTGCCATACGGGCAACTCCTCCAGCCGCACGAATATCAGCTGGTACACGTTCTAGCGCCATTACAGCGACAGCTCCAGCCTCTTCAGCAATTTTCGCTTGTTCCGCATTGATGACGTCCATGATGACGCCGCCTTTTTGCATTTCTGCCATTCCGCGTTTTACACGTTCAGTACCTGTTTGAGCCATTTCTTGGTCCCCCTAATCAAGGTATAGTATATGATTTCTATTTCTTATTGTATCCTAGAAATCCAATAATTCATATGGATATAACTTATTTTATTCGGTTTTTAGGACTTTGAAAATCATTTTTTATTAAAAATTGGGTTTTTTCAGTATATTAAGCGAAAGAGCCCTAACATCAATCAGAGCTCTATCAATTCATTAAAACTAGCCAGTTACTGTATCAACAATGCTTCCCCAGATACCAGCGAAAAATCCGCCGATGCTGCGCATTGTTAAAACAAACCAGTTTGCTTTATCTACATTTTCTTTCGTCACAAGGTCTACACCTGCCAGGCTGCTGTTAAGGAATCCGTAGTCCTTTTCATCACCTGTATATTCCGCAGTCAGTTTCCCAACCTTCGTCCCTTTTTTCACAGGGGCAGTCAAAGTATCTTTGTTTAAAGTGACTTTTGCTTTGTAATTCTTTTCTTCACCATTTTTGACAGGAAGAGAAAATGCCTTGCTTGTGGCAATGCCTACTTCTTTCTCTTTACCTTTATCTACAGAAATGGTTTTATGGCCTTTTACCTGATCGCCTTCAGCATAAATTTCTTTCATAGAGAAATTGTTGAAAGCATAATCAAACATTTTTTTCGTTTCATCGAAACGGCCAGTGTGAATGTTGCCTTTTGCGTTTAACACCACAGTGATGACACGCATTCCGTTTCTTTCAGCAGTTCCTGTGAAACATGAACCCGCAGAATCAGTAGAACCTGTTTTCAGTCCATCTACAGTTGCACCTTTGTACTCGCTGACTAGACCCTTCAGCATAAAGTTCCAGTTCGGCATGTCCATTTCATCATCTGTGCCTTTTCTGAACTTCATTTTTGAGATGCTGGAAGTTTCTAAAATCTCAGGGTAGTCAGTAATCAGGTGATCTGCAAGAATAGCCATATCCTTAGCAGAAACTTCACTTTCTTCATCTACGCTTGTCCCTTCAGGCTGCTTCCCGTGAAGATCTTTGTTTTCAAGACCTGTTGCATTAACAAATTTGTAATTTGTTAATCCCAGTTTTTTTGCTTTTGCATTCATTTTTTCAACGAACTTTGTTTCAGAGCCTGCAATAACTTCTGCAATGGCAATTGCTGCCGCGTTTGCAGAATAGATTGCTGTCGCTTGATAAAGTTCTTTTACTGTGTATTTTCCGTCTTTCCGAAGAGGAACGTTTGATAAACTGTTATCTTGGGAAATCTCATACACATAGTCATCAGGCGTATAGGTTTGATCCCATTTTACTTTGCCTTCATCAATTGCTTCTAATAACAGATACTCTGTCATCATCTTTGTCATACTTGCAATTGGCAGTCTTTTCTCTGCATTTTTGCTGTAAAGAATTTTACCTGAAGAAGCTTCGATCATAATGGCAGCTGATGCGTTGATATCAATTGGATCGCTGGCAGCCTTTGCTTTTGACATTGGAGTCAGGCAAGTTACGGCCAGTGTTAAAACAACCAATGACATCAATAGCTGTTTACATTTCTTGATGTTCAATCGTACGACCTCCGTATTTCATTTTTCTTCATCTATAATTAAGCCGTTAAGGACATTTTCAATGCACAACAGTATAAATTTTATCATAATCGGTATAAAAAAAATAGACAGAGTCAGAGACCCTGTCAAAAGTTTTTAATTTGTAACAAATTATTTATGAAATTGTATAGTTCGGTGATTCTTTTGTAATCTGTACATCATGCGGATGGCTTTCACGAAGGCCTGCACCAGTCATACGAATGAACTGGGCTTCTTCTCTTAAAGCGCGAAGATCTTTGGATCCGCAATATCCCATACCGGAACGAAGGCCTCCAACTAGCTGATAAACAGTTTCTTCAACCGGTCCTTTGTAAGGTGTGCGTCCTTCAATACCTTCTGGAACGAATTTTTTATTTTCTTCTTGGAAGTAACGGTCTTTACTTCCTTTTTCCATTGCAGCCACAGATCCCATACCGCGGTAAACTTTGAATCTTCTGCCTTGGTAGATTTCAGTTTCACCAGGGCTTTCTGACGTACCTGCCAGCAAGCTTCCAAGCATAACAGCATGTCCGCCGGCTGCCAATGCTTTTGCAATATCGCCTGAGAATTTAATTCCGCCGTCTGCGATAATTGTTTTGCCATGTTTTCTTGCTTCAGTCGCACAGTCATAAATCGCTGTGATTTGAGGCACACCAACACCAGCTACCACACGAGTAGTACAAATTGAACCAGGTCCGATTCCTACTTTGACAACATCAGCACCAGCTTCGTAGAGTGCTTTTGTCGCTTCAGCTGTTGCTACGTTTCCAGCGATAATATTTAAATCAGGATACGTTTCACGGATTTTTGTCACTGTGTTTAACACGCCTTGAGAATGCCCGTGTGCTGTATCGATAACAATGACATCCACATTGGCTTCTACAAGCTTTTTCACGCGTGTCATCGTGTCACCAGTTACACCAACTGCCGCGCCAACGATCAAACGTCCGTGAATGTCTTTAGATGAGTTAGGGAACTCGATAACTTTTTCAATGTCTTTAATCGTGATAAGACCTTTTAATTTATTTTGATCATCAACGAGTGGAAGCTTTTCAATTTTATGTTTCTGCAAAATCTTTTCAGCTTCGTCTAAAGTCGTTCCAACCGGTGCAGTGACAAGTTCTTCTTTTGTCATGACATCGCTGATTTTCATTGAGTAATCAGAAATAAAACGAAGGTCGCGGTTAGTGATAATACCGACAAGCTTTTGGTCTTCTTTGTTATCTACAATCGGAACACCGGAAATTCTGTATTTCCCCATCAAATGCTCCGCATCAAAAACTTGGTGATCAGGAGTTAAAAAGAAGGGATTTGTAATAACGCCTCGTTCAGAGCGTTTTACTTTATCAACTTGTTCAGCCTGCTGCTCGATCGACATATTTTTATGAATGATGCCCAAGCCGCCCTGTCTAGCCATTGCAATCGCCATTGCTGATTCTGTTACAGTGTCCATACCTGCGCTGATGACAGGAATATTCAGCTTTAACGTCTTTGTAAGTTCAACAGATAAATCCACATCACGCGGAAGTACCTCTGACTTAGCTGGTACAAGCAGCACATCGTCGAACGTTAAGCCTTCTTTTGAAAATTTACTTTCCCACATTAGTAAATCCCCCTCTTTTCGGCAAAATATTATATGTAGATTATCAACAAGCCAAGAGCATGTCAAGGAACCGAAAAAGAGTTGAAATATTTAGATAACGGAAAGGAATTAGAAATACATATGACATATCATGATTGGAAAGACTTAGCGCTATTTTACTCCGTAGAATCAACCCAGAAATTTCTAGAAAAAGTCTATGTCTTAAATGGTGCAGATGAGGCGAAACAGAACTCTTTTAAAAACAGCGAGCGGTTTATTTTCTTCTTGAAGCATGCTGAATCATTTTATAAGCAAGCCTCTTGCTCGCCTTTAGAAATTAAACCCATTCTTTTATTCTACGGGATGTCACAGCTGATCAAAGCATGTCTCATCACACAGGATCCTCACTACCCAAGCCATACATCCGTTCTCGCACATGGCGTCACAGCGCGTAAAAGAAAGAAGCAAAATTATTGTTTTAGTGATGATGAAGTGAAAATACAACGCAACGGTTTATGTATGCACTTCATGAAACACTTATTTGGTCAATCAGGTATAGAAGATGAACGGTATACTATGAAAAAGTTATTAGCCGTTATCCCAGAATTAAGTGATATTTTTCAATTTCAGAAAAAGGAATGCTTTATTACAAAGGTTGAGAAGGAAAAAGACATGGTTTCTATACCAGAGGATATCGTGATTGATTATAAGATGTCCGATTCACGATTTGTTGAATATATGTCTCATCATTTTAAATGGACCTTTTCGAAAAAAAATAAAGATGGCCTGCTGTTCCATCTTTCGCGGCAAGACATAAACCCATGGACGTCAACCAGCTTATTATTTGATATGGACAAAAGGCAATATTATATTCCTTCTAAACGAGATCAGTTTCTTAAACTTCCGGAAATAACAATCCATTATTTAATTTTGTACAACATAGGAATGATTGCGAGGTATGAAACAGAATGGTGGTATGAGCTGTTAACGCAGCATGTCAGTGATGATTACGTGTTAATTCAGCAGTTTTTAATGGTGACGGAAAACAAATTTCCTAAATACGTTTTGAAATTCCTGCAACAATATATATAAACAAAAAACCCAGCTCGTTGAGCTGGGTTTTACCCTTTTGCTTGGCGGCGTCCTACTCTCACAGGGGGAAACCCCCGACTACCATCGGCGCTGAAGAGCTTAACTTCCGTGTTCGGCATGGGAACGGGTGTGACCTCTTCGCTATCGCCACCAAACAATTGAGAGTGTTCTCTCAAAACTAGATAACAGGTGTAACATCATTAGATATTAGGTTAAGTCCTCGATCGATTAGTATCTGTCAGCTCCATGTGTCGCCACACTTCCACCTCAGACCTATCAACCTGATCATCTTTCAGGGATCTTACTTCCTTGCGGAATGGGAAATCTCATCTTGAGGGGGGCTTCATGCTTAGATGCTTTCAGCACTTATCCCGTCCGCACATAGCTACCCAGCGATGCCCTTGGCAGAACAACTGGTACACCAGCGGTGCGTCCATCCCGGTCCTCTCGTACTAAGGACAGCTCCTCTCAAATTTCCTGCGCCCGCGACGGATAGGGACCGAACTGTCTCACGACGTTCTGAACCCAGCTCGCGTACCGCTTTAATGGGCGAACAGCCCAACCCTTGGGACCGACTACAGCCCCAGGATGCGATGAGCCGACATCGAGGTGCCAAACCTCCCCGTCGATGTGGACTCTTGGGGGAGATAAGCCTGTTATCCCCGGGGTAGCTTTTATCCGTTGAGCGATGGCCCTTCCATGCGGAACCACCGGATCACTAAGCCCGACTTTCGTCCCTGCTCGACTTGTAGGTCTCGCAGTCAAGCTCCCTTGTGCCTTTACACTCTGCGAATGATTTCCAACCATTCTGAGGGAACCTTTGGGCGCCTCCGTTACCTTTTAGGAGGCGACCGCCCCAGTCAAACTGCCCACCTGACACTGTCTCCCCGCCCGATAAGGGCGGCGGGTTAGAAGGTCAATACAGCCAGGGTAGTATCCCACCGATGCCTCCACCGAAGCTGGCGCTCCGGTTTCCAAGGCTCCTACCTATCCTGTACAAGCTGTACCAACATTCAATATCAGGCTGCAGTAAAGCTCCACGGGGTCTTTCCGTCCTGTCGCGGGTAACCTGCATCTTCACAGGTACTATAATTTCACCGAGTCTCTCGTTGAGACAGTGCCCAGATCGTTGCGCCTTTCGTGCGGGTCGGAACTTACCCGACAAGGAATTTCGCTACCTTAGGACCGTTATAGTTACGGCCGCCGTTTACTGGGGCTTCAATTCGCACCTTCGCTTACGCTAAGCGCTCCTCTTAACCTTCCAGCACCGGGCAGGCGTCAGCCCCTATACTTCGCCTTACGGCTTCGCAGAGACCTGTGTTTTTGCTAAACAGTCGCCTGGGCCTATTCACTGCGGCTCTCTCGGGCTTGCACCCTAACAGAGCACCCCTTCTCCCGAAGTTACGGGGTCATTTTGCCGAGTTCCTTAACGAGAGTTCTCTCGATCACCTTAGGATTCTCTCCTCGCCTACCTGTGTCGGTTTGCGGTACGGGCACCTCTCACCTCGCTAGAGGCTTTTCTTGGCAGTGTGGAATCAGGAACTTCGCTACTATATTTCGCTCGCCATCACAGCTCAGCCTTACGGGAAACGGATTTGCCTATTTCCCAGCCTAACTGCTTGGACGCGGATATCCAATACCGCGCTTACCCTATCCTCCTGCGTCCCCCCATTGCTCAAATGGTGAGGAGGTGGTACAGGAATATCAACCTGTTGTCCATCGCCTACGCCTTTCGGCCTCGGCTTAGGTCCCGACTAACCCTGAGCGGACGAGCCTTCCTCAGGAAACCTTAGGCATTCGGTGGAGGGGATTCTCACCCCTCTTTCGCTACTCATACCGGCATTCTCACTTCTAAGCGCTCCACCAGTCCTTCCGGTCTGGCTTCACAGCCCTTAGAACGCTCTCCTACCACTGTTCGAAGAACAGTCCGCAGCTTCGGTGATACGTTTAGCCCCGGTACATTTTCGGCGCAGAGTCACTCGACCAGTGAGCTATTACGCACTCTTTAAATGGTGGCTGCTTCTAAGCCAACATCCTGGTTGTCTAAGCAACTCCACATCCTTTTCCACTTAACGTATACTTTGGGACCTTAGCTGGCGGTCTGGGCTGTTTCCCTTTCGACTACGGATCTTATCACTCGCAGTCTGACTCCCAAGGATAAGTCATTGGCATTCGGAGTTTGACTGAATTCGGTAACCCGGTAGGGGCCCCTAGTCCAATCAGTGCTCTACCTCCAAGACTCTTACCTTGAGGCTAGCCCTAAAGCTATTTCGGAGAGAACCAGCTATCTCCAGGTTCGATTGGCATTTCACCCCTACCCACACCTCATCCCCGCACTTTTCAACGTGCGTGGGTTCGGGCCTCCATTCAGTGTTACCTGAACTTCACCCTGGACATGGGTAGATCACCTGGTTTCGGGTCTACGACCACGTACTCATGCGCCCTATTCAGACTCGCTTTCGCTGCGGCTCCGCATCTTCTGCTTAACCTTGCACGGGATCGTAACTCGCCGGTTCATTCTACAAAAGGCACGCCATCACCCGTTAACGGGCTCTGACTACTTGTAGGCACACGGTTTCAGGATCTCTTTCACTCCCCTTCCGGGGTGCTTTTCACCTTTCCCTCACGGTACTGGTTCACTATCGGTCACTAGGGAGTATTTAGCCTTGGGAGATGGTCCTCCCGGATTCCGACGGAATTTCACGTGTTCCGCCGTACTCAGGATCCACTCTGGAGAGAACGAAGTTTTGACTACAGGGCTGTTACCTCCTATGGCGGGCCTTTCCAGACCTCTTCATCTACCTCGTTCCTTTGTAACTCCGTATAGAGTGTCCTACAACCCCAAGAGGCAAGCCTCTTGGTTTGGGCTAATCCCGTTTCGCTCGCCGCTACTCAGGGAATCGCATTTGCTTTCTCTTCCTCCGGGTACTTAGATGTTTCAGTTCCCCGGGTCTGCCTTCTCATATCCTATGAATTCAGATATGGATACCACTCCATTACGAGTGGTGGGTTTCCCCATTCGGAAATCTCCGGATCAAAGCTTGCTTACAGCTCCCCGAAGCATATCGGTGTTCGTCCCGTCCTTCATCGGCTCCTAGTGCCAAGGCATCCACCGTGCGCCCTTTCTAACTTAACCGTTAAAAAAGAATCACTATGTGATATCTTGTGTTACTAATTGAATGTGATGTCTACTGTTATCTAGTTTTCAAAGAACACGTTGGTGGAGCCTAGCGGGATCGAACCGCTGACCTCCTGCGTGCAAAGCAGGCGCTCTCCCAGCTGAGCTAAGGCCCCATTTGTATAAGATGGTGGGCCTGAGTGGACTCGAACCACCGACCTCACGCTTATCAGGCGTGCGCTCTAACCAGCTGAGCTACAGGCCCATCTTAACTTATTCAAGGAACAAAGTTCCTTCAAAACTAAACAAGACAAGGAACGTTCTGTTTATAAGACCCAAGGTCTTATATTCCGTAAATATCCTTAGAAAGGAGGTGATCCAGCCGCACCTTCCGATACGGCTACCTTGTTACGACTTCACCCCAATCATCTGTCCCACCTTCGGCGGCTGGCTCCATAAAGGTTACCTCACCGACTTCGGGTGTTACAAACTCTCGTGGTGTGACGGGCGGTGTGTACAAGGCCCGGGAACGTATTCACCGCGGCATGCTGATCCGCGATTACTAGCGATTCCAGCTTCACGCAGTCGAGTTGCAGACTGCGATCCGAACTGAGAACAGATTTGTGGGATTGGCTTAACCTCGCGGTTTCGCTACCCTTTGTTCTGTCCATTGTAGCACGTGTGTAGCCCAGGTCATAAGGGGCATGATGATTTGACGTCATCCCCACCTTCCTCCGGTTTGTCACCGGCAGTCACCTTAGAGTGCCCAACTGAATGCTGGCAACTAAGATCAAGGGTTGCGCTCGTTGCGGGACTTAACCCAACATCTCACGACACGAGCTGACGACAACCATGCACCACCTGTCACTCTGCCCCCGAAGGGGACGTCCTATCTCTAGGATTGTCAGAGGATGTCAAGACCTGGTAAGGTTCTTCGCGTTGCTTCGAATTAAACCACATGCTCCACCGCTTGTGCGGGCCCCCGTCAATTCCTTTGAGTTTCAGTCTTGCGACCGTACTCCCCAGGCGGAGTGCTTAATGCGTTAGCTGCAGCACTAAGGGGCGGAAACCCCCTAACACTTAGCACTCATCGTTTACGGCGTGGACTACCAGGGTATCTAATCCTGTTCGCTCCCCACGCTTTCGCTCCTCAGC
Source organism: Bacillus sp. PK3-037 (assembly GCF_054161355.1). Taxonomy (NCBI): domain Bacteria; kingdom Bacillati; phylum Bacillota; class Bacilli; order Caryophanales; family Bacillaceae; genus Bacillus; species Bacillus sp. PK3-037. Next base: position 4,118,920 of record NZ_CP096408.1, read on the forward strand.
GTCAGTTACAGACCAGAGAGTCGCCTTCGCCACTGGTGTTCCTCCACATCTCTACGCATTTCACCGCTACACGTGGAATTCCACTCTCCTCTTCTGCACTCAAGTTCCCCAGTTTCCAATGACCCTCCCCGGTTGAGCCGGGGGCTTTCACATCAGACTTAAGGAACCGCCTGCGAGCCCTTTACGCCCAATAATTCCGGACAACGCTTGCCACCTACGTATTACCGCGGCTGCTGGCACGTAGTTAGCCGTGGCTTTCTGGTTAGGTACCGTCAAGGCACCGCCCTATTCGAACGGTACTTGTTCTTCCCTAACAACAGAGCTTTACGATCCGAAAACCTTCATCACTCACGCGGCGTTGCTCCGTCAGACTTTCGTCCATTGCGGAAGATTCCCTACTGCTGCCTCCCGTAGGAGTCTGGGCCGTGTCTCAGTCCCAGTGTGGCCGATCACCCTCTCAGGTCGGCTACGCATCGTTGCCTTGGTGAGCCGTTACCTCACCAACTAGCTAATGCGCCGCGGGTCCATCTGTAAGTGGTAGCCGAAGCCACCTTTTATGTTTGAACCATGCGGTTCAAACAAACATCCGGTATTAGCCCCGGTTTCCCGGAGTTATCCCAGTCTTACAGGCAGGTTACCCACGTGTTACTCACCCGTCCGCCGCTAACATCAGGGAGCAAGCTCCCATCTGTCCGCTCGACTTGCATGTATTAGGCACGCCGCCAGCGTTCGTCCTGAGCCAGGATCAAACTCTCCGATAAAGTAGTTTGACTGACTACGCACATCGCTGTGCGATTTTATAATAAAACTTGAATTAACAGGTACGTTTTGTCTTGTTTAGTTTTCAAAGAACTTTGTGCGCATCTCTCGAAGCGACTACTTAATAGTAACATTTTTAGTTAACTAGGTCAACACTTTTTTTAAAAATGTTTTCATCTAGTAATGTCTATGTCTTTTAAAAGACAACAGAAATGATTATACCATAAATCTTCTCACTGTAAAGAGTTTTTGATATAAAAAAGCGCAGCTGGTATGGCTGCGCTTTTTCTTAACTTTCTTCTGTCTCTTCTTGCTCATTTTCTTCATTATCATCGTTTTTCTCAACTAATGCGACTGTGGCCACATGCTCTTGTTCCGCCATTCTGATGAGGCGTACACCTTGAGTTACGCGTCCGGTAGTTGAGATATCATTGATATCCATTCTGATCAGTACACCACTGGCAGTAATAATCATCAGATCCTCTTCACCTTTGGTAGCTTTCACCGCTACTAAATGGCCGTTGTTCTCCGTGATTTTACATGTTTTCAGTCCTTTTCCGCCTCGGCTTTGAGTTCTGTATTCTTCAGCCGGAGTTCGTTTGCCGTAACCTTTCTCGGTCACGATAAGGACATCAGATTCTTCCTCTAATATTTCCATGCCGACGACAATATCGTCGTCAGTAAGGGTGATGCCTTTTACGCCTGCCGCTGTTCTTCCCATTTCCCTAACATCTGTTTCAGAGAAACGAATCAGCAGGCCGTTTTTCGTTCCGATGATGATTTGTTTTGTGCCGTCAGTAAGCCGGACACCCATTAATTCATCATCTTCACGCAGACTCAGCGCAATTAAGCCGTTGTTACGGATATTAGCAAACTGAGACAGTGAAGTGCGTTTTGAAACCCCATGTTTTGTTGTGAAGAAGAGATAGAGATCTTCTTCGAATGCGGTGACTGGGATTATTGCATTAATCCATTCACCTTTTTCTACCTCCAACAGATTGATAATCGGAATTCCCTTAGCGGTTCTACCGTATTCAGGAATTTCATACCCTTTTGAACGATAGACTTTCCCTTTGTTGGAGAAGAAGAGAATCGTGTCATGTGTTGAAGTAGAAATCAGATGTTCAACGAAATCATCTTCGTTTGTCCCCATTCCCTGAACGCCTTTTCCTCCGCGCTTTTGACTGCGGTAAGTCGAAGCAGGCAGACGTTTGATATATCCGTTATGCGTCAGAGTGACAACGATGTTTTCTCTTTCGATGAGATCTTCATCTTCAATTGTTTCAAGGCCGGCAGTAACAATCTCAGTGCGTCTTACATCGTTGAAACGCTCTTTAATTTCTGTGAGCTCTTCACGGATGATCTCAAGCACTTTTTCTTCATTGGCCAAGATTTCTTTAAGCTCTGCAATTAATTTAATAAGGGATTGGTATTCTTCTTCAATCTTTTCTCGTTCCAACCCTGTTAAACGCTGGAGCCTCATGTCTAGAATAGCTTGGGCTTGTTTTTCGGTCAGCGAGAATTGTTCAATTAACCCTGTTCTCGCAATTTCAGCCGTTTGAGAGTTGCGGATAAGGGAAATAACTGCATCAAGATGATCAAGAGCAATCCTTAACCCTTCCAAGATATGCGCTCTCGCCTCCGCTTTACGCAATTCATAAGCAGTACGGCGTCTGATAACGACTTTTTGGTGATCTAGATAATGCACGAGGCATTGCTTTAAATTTAATACTTTCGGCTCACCGTCAACAAGCGCCAGCATGTTAATCCCGAAGGAAGTTTGCAGGGCCGTTTGTTTGTAAAGATTGTTCAGGATAACATGCGCATTTGCATCCCGTCTGATTTCAATGACAATCCGCATACCGTTCCGGTCAGATTCATCACGCAAATCAGTTATTCCTTCAATTTTCTTATCTCTGACAAGATCAGCAATCTTCTCAATTAGACGCGCCTTATTCACCTGATAAGGGAGTTCTGTTACTAAAATTCTTTCTTTCCCTGACGAAGTTTCTTCAATTTCTGCTTTTGCCCGAATCGTAATAGAACCTCTTCCGGATTCATATGCCTTGCGAATTCCGCTTCTGCCTAAAATTTGTCCGGCAGTCGGGAAATCCGGTCCAGGAATGAATTCCATCAGTTCTTGGATTGTTATGTCCTTGTTCTCACTTACGGCAAGCACTCCGTCAATAATTTCTCCAAGCTGGTGCGGCGGTATATTTGTAGCCATTCCGACTGCAATACCGGCTGCTCCGTTTACAAGCAGGTTCGGGAATCTTGACGGCATGACAACAGGTTCTCTCTCTGAACCATCATAGTTATCTTGATAATCAATCGTGTCTTTTGTAATGTCTCGCAGAATTTCCATGGCGATCTTAGACATTCTGGCTTCGGTGTACCGCATCGCAGCGGCTGAGTCTCCGTCTACAGAACCAAAGTTTCCGTGACCGTCCACCAGCATATAACGGTAGTTGAAATCCTGCGCCATTCTGACCATAGATTCATATACCGCTGAATCACCGTGAGGGTGGTATTTCCCGATAACTTCTCCGACGATACGAGCCGATTTTTTATACGGCTTGTCACTCGTCATGCCTAAATCATTCATCGCGTATAAAATCCGTCTGTGAACCGGTTTTAAACCGTCACGCACATCCGGCAGTGCCCGGGATACGATAACGCTCATCGCATAATCCAAAAAGGACGTGCGCATTTCCTGACTGATATTTATTTCACGAACTTTTGGTGTGTTTTGTTCACTCATTAAAAAACCTCCCTGAAGTATCACATGAAATTATGTGGGAGTAGATTGTCCATTATGATCTTCAATACGATTTCACTATTCTCCATTATATCAATAAACTTATACTTATACACATTAAATTACTAGAATATATAGGCTTCACAAGAATTCCTGCGTCCTGTCCTGTTCAGAAAAAAGCCTTATTTCTTATTGGAAATAAGGCTTTGTATTATTAGATATCGAGATTTTTTACGTATCTCGCATTTGCTTCTATGAAATTTCTGCGCGGTTCTACTTTGTCTCCCATCAGCATTTCGAACGTTTCATCCGCATCCATTGCATCCTCTAGAGTCACCTGCAGAAGTGTTCTTGAGCTCGGGTCCATTGTTGTCTCCCAAAGCTGGGTGGCATTCATTTCACCGAGACCTTTGTAACGCTGCAATCCAGGCTTAGGCGTTTGAGGAAGAGTTTGCAACAATTCCTCAAGCTGCTTGTCATTGTATGCATATTCAACACGTTTACCCTGCTGGACTTTGTAGAGCGGCGGCTGCGCGATGTACACGTAGCCGTTTTCGATAATCTGACGCATATATCTGTAAAAGAACGTCAACAGCAATGTTCTGATGTGCGCGCCGTCAACGTCGGCATCTGTCATAATGACGACTTTGTGATAACGGGCTTTTTCCAAGTTGAAATCTTCCCCGATACCTGTGCCGAGTGCAGTAATCATAGAACGAACTTCGTTGTTAGAAAGAATTTTATCAAGCCTTGCTTTTTCAACGTTTAGGATTTTACCTCTTAGCGGCAAAATGGCTTGGAAATGCCTGTCACGTCCCTGTTTTGCAGATCCTCCGGCAGAGTCACCCTCTACGATATATAACTCGGAGATGCTCGGGTCTTTCGAAGAGCAGTCCGCTAATTTACCGGGAAGGTTTGAAATCTCCAAAGCGCTTTTGCGGCGCGTTAATTCACGCGCTTTTTTCGCAGCCATTCTTGCTCTTGCTGCCATTAAACCTTTGTCAACGATTTTTTTTGCCGCATCTGGATTTTCCAGCATAAATGTTTCCAACGCCGCAGAAAATAACGTATCTGTGATCGTCCGCGCCTCTGAGTTGCCTAGTTTTGTTTTCGTTTGGCCTTCGAACTGCGGATCCGGGTGTTTGATCGAGATAATCGCGGTAAGCCCTTCTCTCACATCATCTCCGCTTAAGTTTGGATCATTTTCTTTTATGAGTCCTTTTTTTCTGGCGTAATCATTGATGACACGAGTCAGCCCCGTTTTAAAACCGGCTTCGTGGGTACCGCCTTCGTACGTGTTGATATTGTTTGTAAATGAGTAAATATTGCTTGTGTAGCTGTCATTGTATTGCAGAGCGACTTCAACCGTAATGCCGTCCTTTTCGCCTTCAATATAAATCGGCTCTTCATGGACAACTTCTTTGGAGCGGTTTAAATACTCTACATAGCTTTTAATTCCGCCTTCGTAATGATACTCATTTTTGCGCTCTTGGCCTTCACGTTTATCTTCAATCGTGATGTTTACGCCTTTTGTCAAAAAGGCTAGTTCACGAACACGGTTAGCAAGCAAATCATATTCATACTCAGTTGTTTCCGTGAAGATTTCAGGATCTGGAACAAAGTGTGTAGTCGTTCCTGTATGATCCGTTTCGCCAATAACCTCAAGATCAGAAACCGGGACACCGCGGTTATAGACTTGGCGATGGATTTTTCCGTCACGGTGAACAGTCACATCAAGCTCTGTTGATAACGCGTTAACGACCGAGGCACCTACACCGTGCAAACCTCCGGACACTTTATATCCGCTTCCGTCAAATTTTCCGCCGGCGTGAAGCACAGTCATAATGACTTCAACCGCAGGACGACCCATTTTCTCATGAATACCGACTGGAATCCCGCGGCCATTATCAATTACCGTGATGCTGTTGTCTTGTTCAATTTGAATATTGATATCTGTACAATAACCGGCCAGGGCTTCGTCAATACTATTGTCGACAATTTCCCATACCAGATGGTGAAGGCCTTTACTGTTAGTTGAACCGATGTACATCCCCGGTCTTTTACGAACAGCTTCCAATCCTTCTAGTACCTGTATCTGATTTTCATCATAACTATTTTGCTGCTGTTCCATAGCCACGTTATTCACCTACACTTTTCTTAAACAATATATTCGTTATAAAAAATCACTAAGAATCTATTTCAACCATAAATTGCGCACGTTTTTTTAATGTGCTGGAAGATAAGGGAGAGTAATATATATTCTGAACCGTGACTACGATAGATTTGGGTGTGCCGTTTACGGAAGGCACCAGCTTGTGTTTCTGTTTTTCCAGAAATTCTCCAACAATTGGCGACATGTTGGCTTTAAAATCAAAAATGCCAATAATATCGCGTGTTGAAACCACAAAATCATCACCTAAATGAATATACAATTGCCCACCTCATTTCTTCACTTCACTAACGTACCGTTTTGCACACGGAACATTCCTGCTTGCCGTAAGGTTTCGTGATCAATGCCATCAACGCTTGTCGTTGTGACAAACGTTTGTACACGGCCCTGGATGGTATGAAGCAAGTGCGACTGGCGATAATCATCCAGCTCACTCAGTACATCATCCAATAGTAAAATGGGATATTCTCCGATTTCTTCATGGATCAGGTCAATCTCAGCCAGCTTAAGGGATAATGCCGTCGTCCGCTGCTGTCCTTGAGACCCATACGTCTGCACATCGCGTCCGTTCACATAGAAAAGAACATCATCCCGATGAGGTCCAGACAGCGTGACGCCGCGCTCGATTTCTTTTTCTCTTAATTTAGAAAACGCTTCTTGATAGCTATCTCCTATTTTCGACAAGTCTTCAGGATCTGATACCTCAAGAGCTGTATGGTACTTCAGCGTCAATTCCTCAAGCCCTCTTGAGATGCCCGAATGGATAGGCTGCGCCCATTTTTCGAGCTGCGCCGTGAACTGCAGACGTTTTACGACGACTTTTGCGGCAACTTCAATAAGCTGATCAGTCAGAACATCAAGCATTGTTCTGTCAGTTTGTTTTCTTGTTTGCAGCTGTTTCAAAAAATGATTTCGCTGGGAAAGAATTTTCTGGTAAAGAGAAAGGTCATACAGGTAGACGGGAGAAACTTGGCCGATTTCCATGTCAAGAAATCTCCGTCTCACTTGAGGGCTTCCCTTTACAAGGTTTAAATCTTCCGGCGCAAACATGATGGTGTTGAGGGCGCCGACATACTGGCTGAGCTTTTGCTGTTCGATATGATTGACCTTGCCCTTTTTACCCTTTTTGGAGATGACGAGCTGCATCGGGATCGCTCCGTTTTGCTTCATCACTCTTCCCTCTATTTTAGCATAGTCTTTGTCCCACCGGATAAGTTCTTTGTCATTTGAAGTCCGATGCGATTTTGCCATGGACAAGACATAGATCGCTTCCATGAGGTTTGTTTTCCCCTGAGCATTTTCTCCAATGATCACATTTACTTTATTTTCAAATTGAAGTTCAGCATGTTCATAGTTGCGGTAAGATGTCAGTTCTAAGTTCTGGATATACAATCAGTGTCACCCGCTTTAATTGACGACTTGAAATGAACCAAATCCTTCAATCTCTACCACATCTCCAACATACAGCTTTCTGCCGCGGCGATTGTCCGGCTCATTGTTCACAAGCACTTCATGCTCGCTCAAAAACCACTTTGCCATGCCGCCTGACTGAATCACATCGGCTAATTTCAGAAATTGCCCGAGTGTAATCATCTCTGTATCAATAGAAATCGGATTTGCCATTATATCGACCTCTTTCAAATATCACTAATATCTAATTGTACTAAAAAAAAACGAATTAGGGAAAGGGAAAACTTGACGGAGCAGATTACGAATAGAAAAGCTGCCGAGCAGGTCGGCAGCCGTATATCGGATTAATAGGTTCTGACAGGGAGGATAAGCTGTACGATTGTTTCATCATTCGGCGTGCGAATTAAGAAAGGTCTCATCGCTCCTGTAAAGCTTACACGTATCTCTGCTCCTTCAAGCACCTTTAATGCATCCAGCATATATTTTGGACTAAATGAGATATTTAATTCCTCACCCTCGATTTGATCTGCAAGAACCGCTTCCACCACTTTTCCGATTTCAGGTGAATTAGAAGAAATCTCAATTGATTCAGCAGGTTTTGCAGAAAGCTTCACCACGTTATTGCGTCCTTCTCTGGCTAATAGAGATGCACGATCAATCGCCTGAAGGAATTCTTTTGTGTTCACAATGATTTCTGTCTTGCTCTCTTGCGGAATAAGGCTGGTTGTATCCGGATAATTTCCATCCAGCAGGCGTGAGAAGAACAAGACGTTTTTTGCTTTAAACAGAACCTGGGTTTCTGTAATGACGATATCTACAAGTTCTTGGTTGTCATCCAAAATCTTGCTGAGTTCAGTTAAGCTCTTACCCGGAATCACGACGTTATAGGATCTGTCTTCTGAAATATCAAGTTTCGCTTTTCTTAAAGCTAAACGGTGGCTATCCGTTGCAGTGCATAATAATTCACTTTTCTCCACTTTCCAGTTTACACCTGTCAAGATAGGACGTGTTTCTGAGGTGGACACCGCAAACACTGTTTGTCTAATTAGGTTTTTTAATAAATCCGTAGGGATCTGAATCGCATGATGCTCTTCAATCTGCGGCAAGTGCGGATACTCATCGGCATCAAGCCCATTTAGGTTAAATTCGGCTTTTCCAGAGCGGATAATCGTCAGATATTGATTTTGCACTTCGATTTCTACAGTTGCCATCGGGAGTTTTTTTACAATCTCACTAAAGAAGCGGGCTTGTAATACAATGCTGCCTGGCTGTTCAATCGTAACGATTTCTTTATCTCCTTCTTCTTTTGGAATAAAAGACTCGATGGAAATATCTGAATCGCTTCCAGTAAAAGATACCCCTTCATCTGAGGCAACGATCTTAATACCGGTCAAAATCGGAATTGTAGTTCTGGATGAAACTGCTTTTAATACATCTTGGACACTTTCAACAAGACGATCTTTTTGAATCGTAAATTTCATTTTTATCCTCCTAACGGATAATGTTTAATATATATATTTTTTTAAAAAAAAGTAGTAGAAGTAATAGTAGGGCTTGTGGATTTGTGGATAAGTTGTGAAAAAGACAGGAAACACAGCCTATCCACATGTGGACAGACTGTGCATGACTTTAGAAAAGTTATTCACACTTCTCCCGATTTATCCCCGGCCCTATTATTTAAGCTGTTCCTTAATTTCTTTTACATGCTGCTGAAGCTGTTCATCATCTGCCAGCAGTTTTGAAATTTTTTCATGCGCATGAATAACGGTTGTATGGTCACGTCCTCCGAATTCCTCTCCGATTTTTGGGAGAGAGGAGTCAGTCATTTCTCTCGATAAGTACATAGCGATTTGACGCGGGAATGCTACCGATTTTGTCCGTTTTTTTGCTTTGAAATCCTCCAGCTTAATATTGAATTGCTGGCCTACTACTCTCTGAATTTCTTTTATTGTAATCACTTTCGGTTTTGAGGAAGGAATAATATCTTTCAATGCCTCAGCGGCCAGATCGGCATTAATATCTTTATTAATTAAAGATGAATAAGCAACGACCCTG